>JBBQKJ010000006.1:0-90367 GCA_038326775.1 Candidatus Geothermincolia bacterium | reverse complement strand
GGAGAACTACCTTCTGGGGCGTGTTCCTTCCGCGCGTGAGACGGATCAGTTCCTGCCTTTCTTCCCCCGTCAGCGCTCTTTGTGTTTTCATGCTGGAAGCATAGCATTCTATCATCCTAATGTCAAGCTATATATGGGACGATTTACTAGCATGAATTGCCGTATCAGGCACGTGAGAGCAACCACCTACCTGTCGACCACCGGAGCCGCCGGCATCAGCGTGTTATGATTTCATTACCTTGAACTCCACCGCCTGATCCGACGAGAGGAGTAGGAAAATTGGCTCGCTACGGGAACCTCATGAAAGGGATGGGTCTGGGCCTCTGCGGGGCGATCGGAGGCGGGGCCGGATACCTCACAGCGAGGCTCTGCCTTTCGAAACCCCGTAACTCAGGGACTCTGCGGCTTCCCTGCCTCGACTCGCCCGTCGAGGTCATTTACGACAGGGCCGGCATTCCCCACATCTTCGCTGGGAGCGACCTCGACGGCTTCAGGGCCCTCGGCTTCGTGATGGCGCAGGACCGCCTGGTCCAGATCCAGCTTATGCTCGCGCTTGCGAAAGGCGGGCTCTCCGAGCTCGTTGGCGCGCAAGGCCTGGACATGGACCGGTTCGTGAGGACCCTCGGCATCGAGCGGACCGCCCGGAAGCTCGTCCGCGCTCTCAAGCCGGAGTCACTTGAGGCCATCGAGGCCTTCGGCGAGGGCATCAACAGTCATATCTCCCGCGGCACTCTCCGGCTCCCGTTCGAGTTCATGTTCCTGGGAGGAAGGCCCGACCCCTGGACCCCGGTTGACTGCATGGCGGCGTTCCTTTACGTGGTATGGCTGCTCGACACCTGGTGGACGTCCGA
Organism: Candidatus Geothermincolia bacterium; assembly: GCA_038326775.1. GTDB lineage: Bacteria > Actinomycetota > Geothermincolia > Fen-727 > Anoxymicrobiaceae > DYIU01. The sequence goes on along the minus strand of JBBQKJ010000006.1, from coordinate 89,516 downwards.
TATCATGCGCGAGAAGCTGATCAGGAGCCTCGGCGTCGAGCGCGCCCGGCAGCTCCTTCCCGAGACTGCCGACTACAACAATCCACCATGCAAGGCGGGCGGCCCCGGCGTCTCCGCTGAGACACTCTTGCCGGGTGAGGAGATAGAGTGGGGCTTCGAAAGCGGGACCAGCGGCGGTGAGTGGATGGAGGGCCTGGGCCCGGTCGCGGGATACGGCTCGAACAACTGGGTTGTTGGCGGCGCAAAGACCACCACCGGCAAACCGATTCTCGCGTCGGACCCGCACATGCAGCACAATGCCCCTGGCCTTCTATACCTCTTCCACCTCAAGACCCCGGAGTTCGACGCCGCCGGGGCGGGGTTCCCCGGGCTGCCCGCTGTCGCCTTCGGCCACAACGGCTACTGCGGCTGGGCGGCGACCAACCTCGACGCCGATAACACCGACCTCTACGTGGAAACGTTCGAGTCGGAAGGGTCGAACCGTTACCTCTACGAAGGAGAGTGGCTCGAGGCGGAAGTGATCACCGAAGATGTCAGGGTGCGTTTCTCGAAGCCCAGGCGGCTTCGCGTCCTGGTGACAAAGCACGGCCCGGTCATGCGGCGCGTCGGCAACAAAGGCCTCGCGCTGCGCTGGTTGAGCAACGAGGTCCATACGGACTCCGTCGAAGCGATGCTGAGGCAGTGCAGGGCGACATCCTGGGAGGAGTTCGTTTCCCCGATGGAAGGATACCTGGGCCCCTGCTCGAACCAGGTCTACGCGGACGTCGACGGTAACATCGGTTACCAGGCGATCGGGAAGGTGCCCCTCAGGAGCAAAGGTGACGGCACCATCCCGTACGACGGACGGAGGGCCGAGTGCGAATGGGAAGGCGTAATTCCGTTCGACAGGATGCCGAAGGCGTTCAACCCAGGGGAAGGGTTCATAGCCACAGCCAACTCAAAGGCAGCGGGCGACGGCTATGCGGAACTCATCTCAAAGGAGTGGAACGCCCCTTACCGCAACGCCAGGATAACCGAGTTGATACGGGCGAAGGAAAAACACTCCCTTGAAGACATGCGCGGCATCCAGGCCGATACCCTGACCTGGCCGGGCAGGAACTTCACGCGCATGGTTATCCAGGCGGCGTCTGTTGCCGGTGCCTCCGGTGACAACCCGGGTGGCCTGACGCCGGGGGCGGCGAGCGCCCTGGAACGCCTCGAAAACTGGGACTTCCACGCGAGCAGGGATTCAGCCCCGATGTCGATATATTTCTACTCGTGGCAGCACCTGCGCCGGATGGTCCTGGAGCACCGGTTGGGAGGCCCGCTCTTCAAGGAGTACGTGTCCAACTGGACCACCGTTGACCTGGCTCTGGAGAACATACTCGATGCCCGTGATGATTTCTGGCTGCCGCCCGGGTGCGGGTCGTTCGATGAGGTCCTGCTGGCCTCGCTCGAGGAGGGCGTAGAAGAGCTGGAAGCCGAGTTCGGGACGGAAGATCAATCCCAATGGAAGTGGGGGAAGATGCACCACCTTACCCTCAAGTACCCGTTCGGCCTGTTCTGGCCGCTCGACAGGATATTCAACGCCGGCCCCGTCCCGCTGGACGGTGACGGGAGCACGGTGCGCTGCTCCACGCCGGCGAGCGACAGCATCACCCAGTTGCACGCGAGGGGCGCTATGGGCGGCTCGAGCAACATGAAGATGCTGCCCCGGCCCGACGACCATTCGGCATACGGCGGGTCCGTCCTCAGGATGTTGCTGGACTTCTCCGACCTCGACAACTCCCGGGTAGTGCTGGACATGGGGCAGTCGGGACACAGGCTGAGCAGGCATTACAAGGACCACTTCTCGCTGTGGTACGAGGCGAAGCAATTCCCGTTCCCGTATTCGAGGGAGAAGATTCTGGAGAACCGGGAAAGCACGCTCAGGCTGGAGCCGTGACATGAACACGGTTCTCGCCGTTGCGTGCGCGGTCGGAACGGCGATCTGCTTCAACCTCGCCATGTACTTCAACAAGAAAGCCGTCGCGGACCTCCCGAGCGTCGGGCTGAAGCAGGAGAAGAAAGGCGTTCTCAAGGCTTTCCTGGCAAACAAGCTGATGCACCGGTTTATGGTGTTCGGCGTCATCGGTGCCGGCCTTTACGTAGTCGCTATTTCGATGGCCCCGGTATCTATCGTCCAGCCCATCGTCAGCTCAGGTGTAGTACTGCTCGCTTATCTCGCCATAAAGAACCTCGGCGAGAAGCCGCGGCGGATAGACTATCTCGCGATCGGCCTCAACGTCGTCGGGGTGATCCTCATCGGTGTGAGCCTGGCCGAGGGACTGCCGCAGGACATCGAGCACGACCCGGCGCTCTTCTGGATATGCGTTGCCGCCGTGGTCGCTCTCGCCGTCCTGGTACAGGTGGTGATGAGGGGCAGGACCGGTAACAGGCAGGCCGCGGCCCTGGGAATCTCGGTCGGCCTCCTGTACGGCATCGCAGCGGTTTTCGCCAGGTTGATGATAGTCGACTGGAGCAACCGGTGGTCCGCAAGCGGAGTGTTTGCGATCTTCTCGAGCGTCTACCTCCTGGGGTGGCTGTGCACATTCCTGCCGGCCATCATAACGGTGCAGGCCGCGTTCCAGCGGGGCATGGCAATCGTGGTGGTTCCCATTTTCGCGGGCCTGGCACAACTGGTGCCGATAGTCGTTGGCATGGTGGCTTTGAAGGAGCCGCTCCCTGACAGCGCGGCGCTAACCGCGGTCAGGTTCGCGGCCTTCGCTTTCATCCTTACCGGCACCGTCATACTCTCACGCCGTGCCGAGGAAGCATCGCCAGGCCCCCTTCCCGCCGAGGGGTAGCGGCGCGCGGTGTCGAGTTCTTCCCGGAATAAAGTGAGTTCGATGTGTAGTGGCTCCCCATCGTGGACACATTTCGAACTTCTACCATAGGTAAAGATGGTACCTTTGGGGATATAGACCTGCTGCTGGCACAGGTTACACTCATCCTGACACTGTGCGGAATCCCATCGACAATGTCTTACTACTCACCAGCCTACCGGAGGTCATCCCAACAAGCAGACCGTCGGCCATCAGTTGTTCAAGATAATATGCTGGTATGTCTACTGGCAGCAGGACTTCTCGTCTCCGCCGCAGCACGGAGCGCTCCCTTTGTTCATCTTGAAGTAAACGGCCGCACCGATGGCGGCTAACAACAACAGGCCCACTAGCATTTTCTTCATCGTTTCCTCCCAATATATCAAGAGCTTCCCGGATTCTATCGACCTTAACAGTATACCGCTCCCACGCAGGGCGCCGCCGGATAACCCGACATGCCGCGAGACACCTCAAGCCGACGCAGAGCGTACAGAATCGTTTCAAGCCCCGGGGCGTGTGGTTTCCCCTGAGCCGTTTGCGATGGTCCTGGAGGCTCTGAGCGCTCCTGAGAGCATTCTGGGGGCATTTGGCGTGGCTTATATGCTCAAACATTTATATTATCCTCGTCTTCCATGCCGATGGCAAGCTTTATATCCAGCTAGCAGCGATTCCGCAACTTGCTCTAAGAACCCCATGGTTATGCCCTGAAAGCAGGATTCCTACACTGACCAGTTTCGTTTCACGCTCTTCAGGGGGGCGCCAGGGCCATCATGAGAGGGGGAAACCATCACCTGCATGGTGATTCATACGGCAGTCTTCAGGAAGTCTTAAATAGTCTCAAGATCAAAAAAGCGTGCTATGGAGGCTTGCTGTTGTCCCCAACATCACAAAGCTCTAAAGACAGGAGACGGGCGAAGTGCAGTTGAGTGTGCCTGGTGCGAAACTCGGGCTTGATATTGAGATTGACAAACGCCCTGAATTGTTCATGACCAGCATCAGCGTCAGCCAGAAAGCGGTGATTGCTGTAGGGTGGTGGCGATACACGTGGTTGGCGTGCCAGTGAGTGACCATCTCATTGAAGGCCTGGTTCTCTATCAACCACCTGGCATGTCCCAGGCTGACGATATCTTCCGTTGAGACTGTCGCCCGCGGCAGGGTGGTCACCCACATCCACTCGGAGGTCTCCACTTCCTCCTCGCCGGTCAACTGCCTCGTCACCTTCTTCGTCTCAAGCGAGCGGACCACCCGAACCGGTTTTCCCAGGCTCTTCCAGGAGGTGAGCCCCTCGACATCCCAGAGCCTTTTCTCCACCGTGCCATCACCGACAAGAACAGGGGGCTCCCGCTTGAAAATGCTCGTGGCGTCTTCCATGAGATCCCGCCTCTCGTCTTTGAGCACGCAAACCACGTTTTTCCCGTGGGCGAGCAGGAACTTGAAGAAAGGGGACGTCAGGTACAAAGCGTCCACCAGGACCACCTCGAAAGCGCGCGGATAATTCAGAATAACGCGGCGGCAAAGCCTCGTGGCACAGGCGACCTCGTCCTCTCCTTTCCTCTGCTCCTCAACGTCTAAGAGAACCGGGAAGTCTTCTGTCACGAGCATTGCCGACACAGCCGCTGGTAGAACTGAATGCGCTCACCGTCCCCGGCGCGAACCCTCCGCGTAAGGCAGCCACCACAGGACTGAAGGTAGGAGGAAGAGGATTCATGTCCATCGATGACGAGGGCATAGACCCCTCCGAACTCCCGGAGCGCCTTGTTCCTCTTGAGCCTGGTGTAGACGTGGTGGATGTTAGAGCGGATCGCCTCCAGGTCGATAGTCGCGAAGACGCGCCCGACGGTGTCAGCGCTTGGACGGGGCCCTCCCATCCACCACACCAGAAAGCTGACCCTCTCTGCTGCTCCAGGGCATCGAGCGAGCCCAGGCGCGCGAGCATCATCAGCACCACGCTGCTGAACACGGCGGACGTGGGGATAAGGGGACGGCTGCGGCCATCACTCACCCGACAGATGAGCCGGTCAAGCTGATAGACCTTGTCGGCGTAGCGCAGAAAACGACGGAGCACCGCTACCCCTTTTTCTTCAACCTCTCCCAGTAGGAGGAGGAGATCTCTTCCAGGTTAGCCTGGACCTCCCGCCAGTTCTGAACCCACTGGCGCACCGTCTCTTCCTTATCTCTCGGTATGTAAAGCTGCTCGACCTTGCCGCCCTTGCTTCGCACCAGGAAGAGGGCGACGTGCTTCTCACCCTTCCTGCACTTGCAGTTTGGCTTTCCGCAGGTTCGCGCCCTTACCGAGAGGGTTCCCCTTACCATCTCCCTGTGGTCGATGTACGGCTTGGTGCGCGACCGGCTCTCCCGCTCCTTTTCGGTCATGCCAGAACGATTCACGAGAATACCTCCTCTGTCTTAACCTGTTACTCATCGTGTATACCAGATTCAGAGTGAACGCAAGTCATTTCCACGAATGCGAATTTGCTCAAGGGTGTTTGAGGTGGTGGATCTTTCGCTGTTTTGCTTTGTTATGCGTAAAGGAGAGGGTTCAGAATCTTAATTTGCGGAATCGCTGCCGGCAGTGTCATTCGGTGTCACTCCCGGGTAATATAATCAGGGTGCCGGTTTCCGACGACAACGGATCGAGGCGAAAATGAAGTTAAGCTACAGTGAAATATCCACGTACCAGAACTGTCCTCTTCAGTACATGTTCAGGTACGTCGATGGTCGTCCAACCCTCCCCAGCCCCGCTCTCAGCTTCGGCAAGAGCGTCCACGAGGCTCTCGAGTGGCTCTATTCCCACCCCACACCAGACCCACCGGCTCTGTCTGACCTTATAGGTCAACTAGAGACCTGCTGGTTAAGCGAGGGATACTCTTCGGCGGAGGAAGAGACACGCTATTTTTACCAGGCGAAAGCCGCTCTCGAGCTCTACTACAGGAACAATATCCCAACAGCGCCCGGAGAGTTCAAGCTCCCCGCCGCTCTCGAGTATAAGTTCAGGATAGATCTCGGTTTCTGCGAGCTATCAGGGGTCATCGACCGCCTCGACAGGGTCCCCTCCGGTGGTTTCGAGATAATCGACTACAAGACGAACCGCAGGCTTCCCCCGGCGCGCAGGCTGGCCGAAGACCTTCAGTTGCCCCTCTATCATATCGCCGCGGAGCGGATCTGGGAGATACCGGTCGACCGTGTCACCTTCCACTACGTGCTCCTGGACCACCGCCACAGCATGTACGTCACGCCCGAGCGCATCCAGACCGCCCTGGCCGAAGTGCAGAGAGTGGCGCTATGCGTCGAGCGCGAGGAGTTCTCTGCTTGCCGCAACAATCTCTGCCCGTGGTGCGACTTCCTCGACGAGTGCCCGCTCATGGCTGGCAAGGTTCAGCCCAGGCGCGGCTCCACGGTTCCGACGCTTGACATCGGGCAGGCCGTGGATGAGCTTGTCTCCACCCACCAGCAGGTCTCACTGGGTCTTTCACGGGTCGAGGGCCTCAAGGGCGTTGTCGCGGCCTACATGGCGGACAAGGGCGTCGAAACGGTCGGCGGAAACCGCGGGGTCGCATACCTTGACGAAGACGGTCAGCTGGCCTGGCGCGAGGCCGATGGACGTCTCTTCTAGCCCAACCTTGAGGATTGGGCTCGGTCTATTGATGCGACTGCCCATAAGGATTACCATAATCACTCCGGACCCCATGCGATTGACCGGTGTTGATGTTCTGAAGACAGGGATAACGCTCATATGATAATCGTGATGCGCGCGGGAGCGAGTAAAGAACAGATAGAGACGGTGATGGAGAAGGTCCACTCCTTCGGCCTCCGGACTCACCCCATCTTCGGTGTGCAGAAAACCGTCATAGGCATCGTGGGCGACGACAAAACCCGCATCGTTGAAAAGATGCAGAGCATGCCGGGCGTCGAAGACATCATCCCCATCCTTCAACCTTACAAGTTCGCCGGCCGCGAGGCTCACCCCGAAGACACCGTCATCAAGATCGGCGAGGTGAGCATCGGGTCGGGCCAGGTCGTGGTCATCGCCGGCCCCTGCGCGGTCGAAAGCGAGGAGCAGCTGCTCCAGACTGCGCGTAGAGTCAAGGAAAGCGGCGCGCGTATACTGCGCGGTGGCGCCTACAAGCCCCGCACTTCGCCCTACTCCTTCCAGGGCCTTGGCGAGGAGGCCCTGAAGTACCTGGCCGAGGCGCGCGAGGAGACCGGCCTCCTGGTAATAACCGAGGTCACAGACCCGCGCAACGTCGAGCTGGTCAGCAGGTACGCCGACATCCTCCAGGTGGGGGCGCGCAACATGCAGAATTTCGCGCTTCTGACCGAGGTGGGCATTAGCGGCCACCCGGTCATGCTCAAGCGCGGTCCAAGCTCCACCGTGAAAGACCTGCTCCTTGCCGCCGAGTACGTGATAATCGAGGGAAACCGCGACGTCATCCTCTGCGAGCGCGGCATCACCACGTTCGAGACTTACACCAGGAACACGCTCGACCTGTCGGCGGTGCCCGTCATCAAGAACATCTCGCACCTGCCCGTGATCGTCGACCCCGCCCATGCCACCGGCCGAACCCACCTAGTCGAACCGATGGCGCTTGCCGCTATTGCCGCGGGGGCCGACGGAATAATGGTGGAGGTCCACCCTGACCCTGACTCGGCTCTCTGCGACGGGCCGCAGGCGCTCACGTTGGAACAGTTCGACTCGATGATGGGAAAGGTGCGGTCCATCGCGCCGATAGTGGGCCGGTCTCTCTAAGTGCTCCCTTCCATAAATACGCTGGCTTTCGTTCGCCCCTGCATCCACTCCGAGGGCGTTGTGCTCCTTCGCCGTACTCCCGAGTACGACTCGGTAGCGCGCCTTGTCGGGCGCGGCGCACGGACGCTCTTCGGTACGTAACCGTATTTATGGAAGGGAGCACTAATGATTCCCACAAGCGTTTTTCCACGACGCTACGGCCGTAGCCCCTGCTTCTGCATTGGCTGCTGTTGAGCGGGGTCAGGCGCGGCCTCGCAGCCCTTCGAGAACAGCGCCCAAGTCTTCGGGCAGGCCGGAGGTCAACTCAATGGCCTCCCCTGTCACCGGGTGTTCAAACCTCAGCCTGTACGCGTGAAGAAACTGCCTCTCGAGTCCAGGCAGGCGGGACGCCTTGCCGGAAGAGTACTCCCGGTCACCGGCAACCGGATAGCCAATGTGGGCAAAGTGCACCCGTATCTGGTGAGTTCGCCCGGTCTCCAGGGAGACCTCGACGAGTGTAAAATCCCCTCCGAACCTCTCCATGACCCTGAAACGCGATACCGCGCGCCTTCCCGTCATGCGGTCCACCGCCATTCTCTTGCGGTTTGTGCGGCTCCTTCCCATCGGCGCTTCGATGGCCCCGGTCTCCGCAGGGATGGAGCCGACCGCGAGCGCCAGGTAGTCACGATCGACCTTTCGCTCTTTCATCTTCTCGACCATTGCCCGGAACGCCTCCTCGGTGCGGGCGACCGCCACAAGCCCTGACGTGCCCCTGTCCAGCCTGTGGAAGATACCCGGGCGTCCCCTGCCCCCCACTCCGGATATGTCCGGATACCTTGCCAGAAGGGCGTTTGAGAGCGTGTCGGCGGCATGACCGGGCCCCGGATACATGACCATGTCCGCAGCCTTGTCTATTACCACGAGGTGAGAATCCTCAAAGACAACTTCGAGCGGGATCTCCTGGGGGACGACTTCCTCGGGCCCGGGCATCGGAACTTCCCAGGAGACATCATCTCCCGGTGCAAGCACGTGGTTCTTGCGCGCATGGCATCCGTTGACAAGCACGAGCCCCTCCGCGATGAGTCTCTGGACGCGGTTTCGCGAGATGCCAGCCCGGCCGGATACGAAAACATCCAGCCTGCGGCCTTCTTCACCGGGCCCGGCCGCGGCAGACCAACCCCCGGGCTGCATCAGTCGAGCTCACTCCCGTTGGCCGGCAAGGCCCCGCTGCAGGACGCGGGAAGCAACCGGTAACGAAGCAGTAGTACGGCCACAGCGATCACTACCATTGCTATGCTGCCGACCTGGAAGCCGAGTCCGGCGTAAGCCTGCGAGTGCTCCCGGAATATCTCGACGGTGAAGCGTATGAGGCCATAGCCCATCAGGAACAGCCAGAAGGCGGTCCCCTCGCGTTCAAAACCGTCTTTCTTCCACCACAACAGCCCGAAAAGAACCAGGTCAAGGATGAGCTCGTATATCTGGGTCGGGTGGCGCGCCCCGACCAGGCCTGCGGACGCGGGGTAGGTTATGCCCCAGGGCAGCCCTGTTGGCTTGCCGTAACAGCAGCCGTTGAGCAGGCAGCCGACGCGAGCGACGGCCAGCGCGACCGGCACGCAGACGCCCGCCAGATCCATGGTGTCCCAGAACCGAACTTTCTTGAGATATCCGACAAGTAAGGCCATGGCAAGCCCCAGGATGAGCCCGCCGTAGAACACCAGCCCCTCCATGTTGAGCGCGAATATCTTTCCAGGGGTCTTGGAGAAATCCGAGAAATGCCCGATGACGTAAAAGAGCCTGGCGCCAACGATTCCTCCGACAACCGCGGCAAGCACGAAGTCGAGGATTATGTCCGGTTCCCTGTACCGCTGAACATACCAGTCGCGGGCGAAAAGGGTGGCAACGATAAAACCAAACGCCAGGAAAACACCGTAGGAATAGATGGTCAGACTGCCTATGTGGAACAGCTCTCGATGCAACAAACACCTCCAGCTCTAGGGCTGGTCACCCGCCTCAGCGCTCCAGAGCTCCCGTGCGTACCCGGCGAAAACGATTATAACACCGACGATGATAGCGATATCGGCGATGTTGAACACCGGCCACCAGCCCAGGTCGATGAAGTCGACCACCTTGCCCCTGAAGACCCTGTCCAGCAGGTTGTTCCCGACAGCCCCTCCGACTATGAGGCCGAGCCCCAGGAACGACCATGCACCCATGCGGTCCCGAGAGTAGAAGAACCATACCAGCATCATCACCACTATCACCAGCGCCGCGAGGAAGACTATCTGCCCGTTGCCCCGCAGCAGCCCGAACGCCGCCCCGGTGTTGGTCGAATGAGTTATCGAGAGCACGTGAGGTATCACCGTTACGGAACGGCCCGGCTCTATGCATGCCACCACCACGGCCTTCGACGACTGGTCCAGCGCTATCGTTCCGAGCACGGTCAAAGCGAAGATAAGGGTGTTTCTGCCGGCGTTGATGGACACGGCTACCGGTTGATCTCCTCGAGCGACGCGACGCACCGCTCGCATAGATCGAGTTCCTCGGCGTTGGCGCCGACCGATTGGCTGTAGTTCCAGCACCGCTGGCACTTCTCGCCGCTCGCGCGCTCGATTGCGACCTGGAGGCCACCTCCGGCCGCACGCTCTTCTCCGAGAGCCGACAGGTCGCCAACCTCGACCTGGGACACGATGAAAAAAGCCGGTAGTTCTCCGTGGAAGGCCTTGAGAAGCTCCAGCATGTCGCCCCCGGCGTAAACCCGAACCAGCGCCTCGAGGCTGGTGCCGAGGAGCGCCGACTGGCGCGCCTCCTCTATCTTACGATAGACCTCCTCGCGTACCTCGAGGAGCTTCCCCCATCTGTCGTCGAGCCGTTCGTCGACGAGCGACTGGTCGCAATCGGGCCACGGCAGCAGGTGGACGCTTTCGACTGGCTGCTGCCCGTCGGGCAACGACCAGAGGGCCTCCTCCGCGGTGTGCGCGAGCACGGGCGCTATGATAGCGACAAGGCTCAGCATTATCCGGTGCAGGGCGGTCTGCGCGGACCTGCGGCCACGCGAATCCGGCGCAAACGTGTAAAGCCTGTCCTTGAGGATGTCCAGATATAACGAGCTCAAGTCGACTGTGCAGAACAGTAACACAGCCTGCAGAGCCTGGTGAAAAAGCCACCGGTCCATCAGGGAGGCAACTCGCTGAAGCAGGCCCTGGAGCCTGGAGAGCATCCAGCGGTCGATCTCCTCCATGTCCTCCACCGCGACCGCGTCGGCCTCCGGGTCGAAGTCGAAGGTGTTGCCAAGCAGGAACCGCAGGGTGTTTCGCATGCGCCTGTAAGCTTCGGTCACCCGAGAGAGTATCTCCTCCGATATCGGAATGTCGCTTGAATAATCGGTGGTCGCCGTCCAGAGGCGCAGGATATCGGCGCCGGAGCGTTTGTATACCTCGCGGGGGTCGATCGCGTTGCCGAGCGACTTGGACATCTTGCGGCCATCGCCATCCACGGTGAAGCCGTGGGTGAGCACAGCCCCGAACGGTGGCCTGCCGGAGTATCCAACCGCGAGCAGGAGGCTTGATTGGAACCATCCCCGATGCTGGTCGCTCCCCTCTACGTAGAGGTCGGCGGGCCAGCGCAGCCCGTCGCGGTTGCGAAGCACGGCAAGGCTGCTTACACCGGACTCGAACCAGACATCCACGATATCGTTCTCTTTGTCAAACACGTTCCCACCGCAATCGGGGCAGGACGTGCCGGTCGGCAGAAATTCGGCCGGGTCCTTTTCGAACCAGGCGTCCGCGCCTTCACTGGCAACCATGACGCGGATGGCCTCCAGCGTCTCTGGCGTGATGAGCTCCCGGCCGCACTTCCCGCAGTAGAGTATCGGTAGAGGCACGCCCCAGGCGCGCTGCCGGGAGATGCACCAATCGGGCCTGTTTTCCACCATGGAGCCGATGCGGTTGACGGTCCAGTCGGGTATCCACTCCACCTCCTCCACAGCCTTCATCGCTCCCTTTCGCAGCGCGTCACCGACCGCCGCGGAATCGAGCGCAATGAACCACTGGGGCGTGGCGCGGAACACCACCGGCTCCTTGCAGCGCCAGCAGTGAGGGTACTGGTGAGTCAGGGTCCCGGACGCCAGTAGCAGCCCTCTTTCGGACAGGTCCGCGATTATCCTGGGGTTAGCCTCGGCAAGGCCCATTCCGGCGAAAGGACCGGCCTCGTCAGTGAAGTAGCCGAGGTCGTCAACAGGCATCGGGCCTGGAAGGTCGTACTCCAGCCCGGTGAGGTAATCTTCCTGGCCGTGCCCGGGGGCGATGTGCACGCACCCTGTCCCCTGCTCGAGCGTGATATAGGTGGCGAGCACTATCACGGAGTCCCAGTCAGCCCAGGGGTGTTCGCAGTTGAGCCGTTCCATCTCACGGCCCGAGAACGCCTCTGAGAGCGAATAGCCCCCCAACTCGAGCTCGCTCATCACCTGTTCAACGAGCGGCTCCGCCATGACCAGGATTTCCTCGCCGGTATCAACACCGACGTAGGGCAGTTTCGGCGAGAGCGCTATTGCCACGTTGGCGGGAAGGGTCCATGGTGTCGTCGTCCAGATCAGCAGCGAGACCGGTTTGCCCTCATTCCCCAGCGGCTTGAACTCGTCCAGAAGAGGGAACTTGACGTATATGGAGTGCGACTCCTTGTCCTCGTACTCGATCTCGGCCTCGGCAAGGGCGGTGACACAGTTGGTGCACCAGTGTATCGGCTTTCGGCCCCTGTAGATCAAGCCCTTCCTGTAGAGCTCTGCGAAGACCTCCACGTTGGTGGCCTCGTACTGGGGAGCCAGCGTGAGGTACGGGTCACTGAAGTCGCCGAGCACGCCCAGGCGCTCGAACTGCTCCGACTGGCGCTTCACGAACTTCAGCGCGTACTCCCTGCACTTCCTGCGTATTTCGATCTTGCCGACATCGGCATCGGGGCCGAGCCTCTTTGTGACCTCGTGCTCGATCGGCTGGCCGTGGCAGTCCCAGCCGGGCACGTAGGGGCAGCGGTAGCCACGCATCGTCTTGTACTTGACGATAATGTCCTTAAGTATCTTGTTGTACGCGGTGCCGACGTGTATGTCGCCGTTGGCGTAGGGAGGCCCATCGTGCAGGATGTAGGTTGGGCGCCCCTCGGCCCGTTCCAGCATGAGCTCGTAGAGACCCATCTCTTTCCAACGCTTCTGTATCTCCGGTTCCTTTCCGGCCAGGTTTCCCTTCATCGGGAACTTCGTCCTGGGAAGGTTGAGAGTCTCCTTGTAATCCATTTTGACCCCGCAAATATAGCGGCGAATTCCGCCGCTCATTAAGCAATAATGCCCTTTGAACGGGCATTCTCGAACACTGTGGCTAAACTAACATTCATGTATTTTAGTGTCAACGGCTTGCCGCAGCATGCCTTGTACCGCGGCTACGCACTGTCTTGCGGTTTTGCAAGAAAGTGACCTGACCCCATTATTGCATTTGGAGGAGGTGAAGCCGTACCGTGTTGAGGGCGGCCATGGTGGCGATGTTGCGCACCATCTGCCGGTTCCCGGGAAGGCGTCGCTCCAGCGAAAACCGCATGTCCTCGTGCACCAGGGCCACGCAGGCGGTCCCCGGCGGCTTGTTCTCTTTCCCGACGCCGGGCCCGGCGATGCCTGTCGTGGAGACGCCGATGTCGGCCGAGTACATCTCTCGCACGGATCCGGCCATGGCCAGGGCTACCTCCTGGCTGACGGCGCCATTCATCAACAGGCCGGCAGGCAGTCCGAGAACATCGCGCTTGGCATCGATGCTGTAAGTCACTACACCTCCCAGGAAATACTCGGAGTTTCCTGGAACGTTCGCGATGCGCGAGCAGACCATGCCCGCGGTAAGCGACTCGGCAACCGCCAGTTTCAGCCCTGACGCGCGAAGGACCTTTCCCACGTTCTCTTCCATGGTCTCATCGTCGATTCCGTACACCAGCGGGCCAAGTCGCTCGACGACCCTGGACCGCTCTGCTTCCACCAGCGCCAGCGCATCCTCCCTGCAAGCGCCGGTAGCTGTCAGCTTCACCACGATCGGGCCGCCCTGCGCCAGGAACCCGTAATGAACATCGCCTCTTTCCATCAAGTCGGCTACAAGGTGCGCCACGTCGGACTCACCCGCTCCGAAAGTCATCACCCGCCCGGTGACTGTGACCTCACTTCCGCGGAAGCGCTTCTCGAACTCGGGTAGTACAGCCGCATCAAGCATCTCCTCCATCTCGCGCGGTACGCCTGGAAGCACCGCAACCAGAGCGCCGTCGTGCTCCAGCATGAAGCCTGAGGCGGTCCCCCCGGCGGCGGGTATCTCCACCGAGCCTCCGGGTAGATAAGCCTGCTTGAGGTTTTCCTCAACCATGGGTATTCCCATGGAACTGAAGAAACGCCGGAGGTTCTCCTCCAGGTGGGGGTGGAACTGCAGTTCCCTTCCGGCGGCCAGTGCCACGGATTCGCATGTCAGGTCGTCGCTTGTCGGCCCGAGGCCACCCGTCACCACCAGGGCATCGCTTTGCGCGCAAAGCTCGTTAACCGCCCGGACGATGACCTCGACGTCGTCGCCGATGGTGAGGTGCCTGCTGACGACCAGCCCGAGGCTCGCCATCGCTTTTGCAATTGAGGTGAGGTTTGTGTCAATGACCTCACCACTCAGGAGCTCGTCGCCGATAGTAAGCACGCAGACGCGCGCGTAACTCGCGCTCATGGGGACCCTGTGCCACCGGCTGGGCGGTTGAAGATCTCGCGGCGGGCTCGAAAAAGGTAATCGATGCCGGAGTAGACGGTTATCGCCGCCATGACATAGACCAGGACTCGCACCGGGATGTTGCCCGCGCTCGAGGGAAAGAAGAGGATTATGCTGACGACCACGACCTGCGAGAACATCTTTATCTTTCCGGACCAGGAGGCGGGAAAGGAAATGCCCCTGCGGGCGCCCACCAACCTTATGGCCGATATCATGAGCTCTCTGGCTGCGACTATGCCGACCACCCAGAACGGCAGCAGTTCCTCGACAGGCCCCACGGATACGAAAGCCATCGCGACCATTATCGGTATCATCAACAGCTTGTCCGCAAGTGGATCGAGGAACTCGCCCACGCTGGTCACCGAATCGTACTTACGGGCGTAGTACCCGTCGGCCTTGTCGGTGAGCGCGGCGAGAACGAAGATGGTTCCCGCCGCGAAGCTCCAGGAGAAACTCCGGGGCTGGTACGCGATCAGGGCGATAATCGGTGGGGCCAGGACCCCCCGCAGCGCGGTAAGCGCATTGGCCGGATTTAACCAGTTATCGACTGTCGCCGCACTCGAAGATGAGACCATCACTTCAGATTTCTCCGGCAAGATCAAGCCCTTCCCGTCCGGTTATCAGCGCCTGCCCGAACCGGCCCTGTGCGACCCACCCTGAGCGGGCACCCCTGCACTTGAGGTGAACAACTCCGTCCACGACCGGCGCCTCCCTGAATGAGCGGCCCACCAGGTCGTACCCGTCCAGCTCGGAGTCGCCGTCTACCACCACTTCCATGATGCGCCCCTCAAAACGGGAAAGGCCGGACTCTTCTATTCGCTCCTGGACCTCGAGCACCCTATTATAGCGTGAAACAGCGACCTCGGCCGGAACAGGTGCCGGCAGTCGACCGGCGGGGGTGCCCTCCTCGGGGGAGAACACGAAAGCACCCATCCAGTCGAACCTGGCCTCCTCCAGGAAGCTCACCAGCTCCTCGAATTCCTCTTCCGTCTCACCGGGATAACCCACCATCACGGTCGTGCGCAGGCCGGCTTCGGGTGACCGCCGCCTCACCGACCTTATCAGCTCGAGGTGCGCACACGCGTCTCCGGGCCTGCCCATGCGCCTCAGCACCGCCGCGCTCGCGTGCTGGAACGGCACGTCGAAGTAGTCGCAGACCACGGGGTTGCCCGTGACTTCATCCATTAGTTCCTCGGTCACGCCCTCCGGCTGGAGGTAAAGCAGCCTCAGCCAGCGGACTTCAGGCATCACCGTAATCCGGCGGACGAGCGCTGGCAGGTCCGTCCCCGGTCCGAGGTCCCTGCCGTAGGACGTGAGGTCCTGGGCCAGCAGGACGACTTCTCTTTCCCGCTCTCCGGCCAGGCGCCTGATCTCCTCGCAGACATTCTCCGGCGGCATGCTCCAAAACGGGCCCCTGATCGATGGTATTGTGCAGAAAAGGCACCCCCTGTCACAGCCGTCAGCAACCCGCACGTAGAGGGTCGCGTTATCCGAGGAATCCACTTCTCTGCGCAAAACAGAGACGCTCGGCGCCCCCCGCGAACGGATGCGGTCGCGGCCGCCGAGAAGCTTCGAAACCGCCGCCGCCAACCCCTGAGGCCAGTCGGTCCCCAACAAGGCGTCGATCTCCGGCATCTCGCGCATCAGGGCTTTGCCGTACCTCTGGGCCATACAGCCAACGACCAGCATCGGCGGGCGGGCCGTTAGCATGCCGGCCACCTTGTCGAGCTCGAGGATTGTGTCTATCCCCTCGTCGCAGGCCTCGGAGATGAACCCGCATGTGTTGACCACCAGGATGTCAGCCTTCTCGAGCGCGCTCGTCTCCTCCATGCCAAGCGCCTCGAGGGCGCCGCGGATGAGATCTGATTCCACTTCGTTTCTGAAGCAGCCAAGCGTGACTATAAGATAGCGCCCATCTCTGTGGTTTTTCATAGGGAAAGTGCCCGGCGTCGCACCGGTCAGCGATAGTTGGTGAATTGGAGGGGCAGGTCGAAGTCGTGCTCCTTGATGGCCTTCATCACACCCTGGAGCGCGTCCTTGCTCTTGCAGGAAATGCGGACCTGGTCATGCTGGACTGTGACATTCACCTTTTTGTCGAGCTTCTTGACGAACTTGGTGATCTCCCTGGCCTTGTCCGCGTCGATGCCCTGAAGTACCCTGGCCTCGCGTTTGACGGTCCCCTTTGGCCCGTCGGTCAACGGCCCCCAGGCCACGGCCTTCAGGGGCACCTCGCGTTTGACCAGCCTCGACTCTATGACATCTATCATGGCCTTCATGTGGAACTCGTCGGAGGAAAAGACCGTCAAGGTGTCTTTTCCGCTCTCGATGCGCGAACCCGAGCCCTTGAAGTCAAAACGGTTATCTATCTCCTTGCGGGCCTGGTTCAACGCGTTGTCGAGCTCGGGCATGTCAACCTTGCTGACAACGTCGAAGGAGTTATCCGCTGCAGCCATCGGCCTAACCGTCCTCCCCCAGATCGAAGCCGTCCACGAGCTTCTTCATCTCGATCGAGAAGCGCGCCAGCTCCTGTATGCTTGCCCGCATCTCTTCCACGGACGCGGCCTGTTCGTTCGCCGCGGCGGATGCCTGCTCGGTGCCGGCGGCAGCCTCCTCGGCTATCGCCGCGACATCGTGAGAGGCCCTGACTACCCTTTCCGAACCCTGCCTCTGGGCTTCGGTGGCCTTGTACACCGACTCTGCCCCGCCCGCAATGTCGTCCACGATCTCCACCACGTTGGTAAGCGCATCGAAGGTGGACTGGATGACTTCGATGGAACTCGAGATTGTTTCCTTCGAGCTCTCAACGGCTTTCAGCGCTCGGGAGGTCTCTTTCTCGGTGTCGCGTATCATCTTCGCTATCTGTTCGGCGGCCTTGCGGCTCCCCTCAGCGAGGTTGCGCACCTCCTCGGCCACCACCGCGAACCCCCTGCCGTGCTCGCCGGCCCGGCTTGCCTCGATAGCTGCGTTCAGAGCCAGCATGTTTGTCTGCTCCGCAATATTGGTTATGACGTCCACGATCAAGCCTATCTGCATGGAGCGGTCTCCCAACCCCTGCATTATCCCCGTGACCCCGTCCATGGCGTGCTGCATCTCGCTCATCTTGCTCGCGGCCTGAGCGGCGCTCTCGGAGCCGGAGCGCGCTATCTCGTTAGCGGTCTTCGCGGTCTCGGCCGAAATGCGAGCCTGTTCCGCCACGTTGCTTGCCATGTCCGCTATCTCGCCTATTATCTGGCTGGTCTCCTCAACGGTTCGCGCCTGGGATTCCGCGCCCTTCGATATCTGCTCAACCGTCGACGAAACCTCTTCCGATGAAGCCATGACCTGCTCGGAGGCCGCCGCAAGCTCCTCGGATGTGCTGCTGACCAGAGCCGCTGCTTCCCTCAGCTTCTCTATGATGACACGCAGGCCGTCAACCATCGCGTTCTGCGCTCTCGCCAGATTCCCAATGGAGTCGGCTGACACCCTGTCGAGGCGACCGGAAAGATCACCCTCGGCGACTTCGTGAGAAAACTTGACGACGGGGTCCAGTGCTCTGTCAACGGTCTTCTGCATTCCTAAGACCACCAGCAGTTCCCCCAGGAACACACCGAAAAACAGGACAACCGCGACTACGGTGAGGGCATTTCCCGAGATGTCTGTGAATATGGCCAGTATCGGCAGAAGCAGACAGAGCGAAAATATCGCACGACCAATCCCTATAAGCACTATCTTCTTACGTAGCCCCAGGTTCTTTATCAAAAATGGACCGTCCCGGGTGTCTTAACCGCCCAGGTTCCTGATCTTCTCAGCTACGTCCGTTCCGGTCTCTTTCCCCGAAAAAAACGAAACCGATTTCTCTATATGGGCAGCCAAATCTGGTAGTTGCGCCGCAGTGATGGTATCGGGGGTCGCCCCGACTAATTCACAGTTCTTCTTGACCGTGGCCTTCGCGATAAACTCTCCTACCGCGCCCGCAAGAATTCTTTCAACCTGCTGCGCCAGAGGATTGCCCAAATCAGCCCCCAGTTCTTTTCAATCCACCAACAGCCCCCAGCCGCAATAAGTCTTAAGCGCCAGAGACAGATTACCAATACGAGGGGAAAAGTGCAACAGATGTCTACTGTCCCTGCCTATTCTTCCACTCCTCGAACTCCTCGGGGGTGACGAGGACCTTGCGGGACTTGCTGCCCTCATGCGGCCCGACGACCCCTATCTGCGCGAGCTCCACGATAATCCTGCGCGCCCGGGCGTAGCCGACCCGGAGATGTGTCTGCAGCATCGAAGCGGAAGCCTCGCCCGCAAAAACCACGTACTCCGCCGCTTCTTCACGCAGCGGGTCCGCGTCCGCGAACTTCCTGGCGACTGAGACCTCCAGCTCCCCCAGGTCTATCGACGGGCCGCCGTCGAATCTCTGCTCCCGGATGTACCCGGTCAAGAACTCGATCTCCTTCTGCTGGACAAGAGCGCCCTGGACCCTCTCCGCCTGAGGTATGTTGCCCGGGTCCAGCAGCATGTCGCCTTTGCCAAGCAGCTTCTCGGCGCCTTTGGTTCCAAGGATGGTGCGAGAGTCGGCATTGCTTGCGACCTGGAACGCGATACGGGCGGTTATGTTGTTCTTTATGACACCGGTTATGACATCGACCGAGGGGCGCTGTGTCGCGATTATCAGGTGTATGCCTACCGCGCGAGCCTTGGCGGTCAGGCGGCTTATGGAACTCTCGACCTCGCGCCTGGCCACTATCATCAGGTCTCCGAGTTCGTCGATGACCACCACTATCTTTGGAAGAGGCGCCACTTCCTTGTCTTTCTCGGCGATGGCGTTGTACTCGTCTATGTGGACGACCCTCTGCTTCTGCAGTGTCTGGTAGCGCCTGTTCATCTCGTTCACCGCCCAAAGCAGAGCTTTCGAGGCCGGTTCCGGCTCGTTTATAACTGGACACAGAAGGTGCGGGAGCCCGTCGTACCAGGTGAACTCGACGTATTTCGGGTCGATCATGATGAATTTCAACTGGTCGGGCCGGCACCTCATCAACAGGCAGCACATCAACACGTTGATACTGCAGGACTTACCCGCGCCTGTCGAGCCCGCCAGCAGGAGGTGCGGTAGTTGAGCCAGGTCAAGCACCACGGACTCGCCCGACATGTCCTTGCCGACTGCTACGGTCAGCAGGTTGTGAGTGGCCACAGGCCCCAGTGAACCGATTATGTCACCCAGCAGAACCGAGTCCCTGATGTGGTTGGGCACCTCGATGCCAATGGCCTGCCTTCCTGGGATAGGCGAGTATATCCGAATATCCGGGGAGCCGAGGGCATACGCGATGTCCCTCTCCAGCTCGGTTACCCTCTTGACCTTTTCGCCGGTCCCGACCTCCACCTCGAAAAGGGAGACCGTCGGCCCGCGCGACACCTTTGCCACGCGAGCGTCCACGTCCATGCTTTGAAGGGTTTGCTCGATGGCGAGCTTTCGCTCCTCGTTGCTCTGCTTGGAGAAAGCCTTCGCCGTGCTCCGGTTCAATATGGACGCGGGCGGCAGTTTGAACTTCCCCGCCCGCGGCTTTCTTACGTCTATTGCCAGCTGCCCACCGTCTTCCTCGGTTACGGGCGCCGGAGGAAAGGGCCGAGACGGGTATACCTTGGCGCCGGCGGGTTTTCTGTCCCGGGCACGGGCCTCGTCATCCGGCTCCACTGCCGTAGGTGCCACGACAGCCGCCGCCACGGTTGGCTTCTTCTTCCTGAAAGAACGCCAGGTGACGATTATCTGCTCTTCGAATGCAAGCACCGCCCCCGCGAACAGGGCAGCCACGGTGAAGATGTATGCCCCGATCCGACCGAAGAGATTGACCAGCGGCCAGGCGATCACGGCGCCCACCAGGCCGCCGCCGCCTGAGAGTTCGTCGTAGCTGAACATGACCCCGGTCGGGGTCGAGATGTGCATCAGCGCAAGGATGGACACGCAGATGACGGCCGTACCGGCGGCCAGAAGCCCGACCCTGACCTCCGGGGTCCTGGTGAACGCAACGGCCGCCCCTGCCACGAACACGAAAGGAACGGCAAACCGTCCCAGGCCAAGCGTCCAGGCAAGACCGGCCTTGACTCCCCTTCCGAGAATCCCGGCGGTGGAGGGCGCGAAGATACAGATGAAGGTGAACAGAGCCAGGGCCAGGAACGCCACCCCGTACAGCGCGCGGACCCTGCCCGGCGTGAGCCTTCTTTTCCGCGCCGCTTCTTCCTCGGCCCCCTTCTTGCCTTGAGGCGCAGACTTCGAAGCCGCCCTCCCCGTCTTCGGCGAAGCCGGCGCGGGCTTCTTCTTGTTACCGACTAACCTTGCCACATTCAACCCTTCAACGCCCAGCCGTTCTTACAATAGAGTATTCTTTTCGGGATAATTCGCACCTTTACAAGCGGTGCCGGCCGGTACTGTTCAGGTTTTTGCCCCGGCGCCGAGGGTTCGCGGCCTGGCCCGATCCCTCCTCAGAGGAATTTATCGAGGCCTATGGTGAGGCCCGGGCGCTCGGCTATCGACTTTACAGCCATAACGACCCCGGGCATGAAACAGGAGCGGTCCGTGGTATCGTGCCGGATGCTCAAGGTCTGGCCCATCCCTCCGAAGATCACCTGCTGGTGAGCGACCAGGCCGTCAAGCCGCACGCTGTGGATATGCACCGGTCCCAGAGCTCCGCCGCGCGCGCCTGCTACCTCCTTCTCGATCGAGAGCGGCACCTTTGAAGGTTTCATCGCATCCTCGACCATTCGCGCTGTGGCCAGGGCCGTTCCGCTGGGGGCGTCTTTCTTGCCGCGGTGGTGGAGCTCGATTATCTCGCACTGGTCGAAAAGCGAAGCCGCCATCACGGCAAACCTCATCATGAGAACGGCACCGATGGCGAAGTTGGGCGCGATTAATACGTTGGCGTCGCCTGCTCCGGCTTTCTCCCTGAAGCGCTCAAGGTCCCGCTCCGGGATCCCGCTCGTCCCCACGACTGAGTGCACTCCGTTGTCCAGCGCCCAGTCGATGTTCCGCACCGCCGCCTCTGACACTGTGAAATCAACCATTACATCGATATCGGCCGTGTCAACGAGCGCTACATCCCCCAGCACCCGCAGGCCGTGACCGACCTGCTCGCAAGGCTCCCGCAATTGGGCCGCCGCCGCAACGTCAACCAAAGCTGCCAGCTCGAGGTCCGGGTCCTCGAAGACCGCCCTGACCACATCTCTTCCCATCTTCCCCAGTGCCCCAAGCACAGCGACCGTGGTCATGGCTTCGCCTCCGCGCTAGATCCTCCCCGAGAGCTCGATATCGCCTTCGTCGAAGGGCCCGACCACCGCAAGGCTGGCCCCGACCGCCCCCCACGTCTCCCGGAAGACTCTGTGGATGTCTTCGATGCTGACCTTCTCGATCCGCGCCACCATCTTATCGACGGTCAGGTGCTCTCCTCCGGCCAGTTCCGCCTTGGCCATCCGATTCATGCGATTACCACTGTCCTCGTTGCTGATGAGCAGCGATCCCTTGATATGGTTCCTGGCGCGGTCTATCTCCTCGGCGGTAAAGCCGCCGTCCTTCACCCGCACCAACTCGTCCTCGACCAGGTCTAGAACCCGCCCCGCATGGTCCGGATGGGTGCCGAAGTAAACACCGACCATTCCCATTCCAAGGAACATGCCGCTGAAGGAATATATAGAGTAGACGAGGCCCAGCTGCTCCCTCACCTTCTGGAACAGCCTCGAGCTCATGCTGCCACCCAGTATGTTGTCGAGCAGCGACAGGGCGAACCGGTCGGGGTGCTTCCTGGGAAGGCCTTTCGCGCCAACGGCGACGTGGGCCTGCTCCGTGTCCTTCCTGAAGACCACCGTGCCCGAAAGCGGAACGGGCATCGAGCCGTCGCGCGTCGCAGGCACCCCCGTTTTGATCCCGCCCGCATTGGCGCCGACGATCTCGCACAACACCTCGTGGTCAACCGCGCCCGCGGCGGTGACCACCGCTCGCGAACCCTGGAAGTGCGACCTGTAGAACCGCGACATCTCCCCGGGCCTGACAGTTTTGATCAACCCTTCGTCCCCGAGCACGCTGTGACCAATCGGGTGCTCGCCCCAGAGGGCGCGGGCCAGGTGATCATGCACCATCTCATCCGGAGAGTCGTTGTGCATGTTTATCTCCTCGAGGACTACCTGGCGCTCTGAGTCCAACTCAGCCTTTTGCATGAGGGAGCGCCAGGCCATGTCCATGGAAATCTCTATCACCCGCGGCAGATGCTCCTCCAGCGCCCTCGAGTATATGGCGGTGTGCTCGCGGCCGGTGGCCGCGTTTATGTCCGCGCCCATGTAATCGAACGCTTCGGCTATCTCGCGGGCGTTCATGCCGGATGTTCCTTTGAAAAGCATGTGCTCCAGGAAATGCGACAGGCCCCGTTCCTTCGGAGATTCATCACGCGAGCCCGTGTCTATCCAGATTCCCAGCGAAACGGACCGCGCGCCGGCTATTCGCTCCGTCAGCACGCGCACGCCGGATTCGAGCTCGGTCTTCCTCAGGCCCCTAGCCGGCGTTTTCCTGCGGGACTTCTTCGCGACCGGCTTGCCGCCAGATGGCTTCACAGCAAGCTTCTTCACAGCAAGCTTCTTCGCAGCGGGCTTTTTCGCAGCGGGCTTGCCGCCAGCCGGCTTTGCAGCCGGCTTTTTCACGGCGGGCTTCATTACTTATCGCTTGGATTCAGGTCAAGCGCCCTCAAGCTGATCCTCCCGACGTTATCAAGGGACTCGATCTCGACCTCGATCCTGTCTCCGACATTAACAACGTCCTCGACGCGCTCGACACGCCCCTTTGAGAGCTTGGATATATGGACCAGGCCATCCCTGCCAGGAGTAAGCTCCACGAAGGCCCCGAAGTTGGTGATCTTTACAACTTTGCCCAGGTATCGCTCTCCTACCTCGGGATCCTTTGATATCATCTCAACTTCGCGGCGCACGGCGTCGACCTTCTCGGCGTCTCTTCCGAAGACGAACACCCTTCCGTCATCCTCAACGTCTATCTCGACGTCGTACTTCTCGATAAGGCCCCTGATGTTTTTCCCACCGGGACCGATGAGCAAGCCTATCTTGTCAACCGGAACCGAGAGCTGAAGCATCCTGGGGGCGTTTGGCGACACCTCCTCGCGCGGCTCGGGCAGCGCCTCGGACATCGCCTTGATGATAAAGAAACGCCCCTGGCGCGCCTGCTCGAGCGCGGCCTCCATGACCTCTGGTGAGACCCCCGAGCACTTGATGTCCATCTGGAGAGCGGTGATGCCACGCTTGGTGCCGGCAACCTTGAAATCCATATCGCCGGACGAATCTTCCAGCCCCTGGATGTCGCTGAGAATGACGCTCTTGCCGTTTTCCATCACAAGCCCCATCGCTATTCCGCCGACGTGCGCATTGTCCTTGAGCGGGACGCCGGCGTCCATCAGGGCCAGGCTGCTGGCGCAGGTGGCCCCCATCGATGACGAGCCGTTCGACTCGAGCACCTCAGAGACCAGCCTGATGGTATAAGGAAAATCCTCTTCATTGGGAATTACGGGCAGGAGCGCCCTCTCGGCGAGCGCCCCGTGTCCTATCTCGCGGCGCTTTGGCCCTCTCATGGGCCTGGCCTCGCCGGTCGAGAACGGGGGAAAGTTGTAATGGTGCATGAAACGCTTGTAGTCCTCTATGCCCAGGTCGTCCAGTATCTGCTTCTCCCCGTGCGCGCCCAATGTTGCTATCGTGAGAACCTGGGTCTCGCCCCGAGTGAACAGCCCCGACCCGTGCGTCATGGGCAGCAGGCCGACCTCGGTGGTCAGCTTCCTGATCTGGAACGGCTTGCGCCCGTCAGGGCGAAGCTCATGCTCGACTATCTGCTTGCGCAGTAACTTGCGCTCGAGCCCGTCAAGCACTTTCTTTACTATTGAATCAAGCCCTGGGAACCTGCCCTTGTACTCCTGCGCCAGAGCGCGCCTTGTGTCTTTCCTCATAACACTGCGCTCGAACTTTGAGAGCCCGGGGACCGAGGCGTCGAGAAGAGTCTTTCTCATCCTCTCCTCTACCTCAGGCTCGATGGCATCTTCGAGGGTCCTGTTAGTCATGGCTTTTCCCTGGATACGCGAACAGATGCTCACTATCTTGCGGTAAGGCGCGTCGAACGCGCCCGCGGCCTCGATCTCGACCCTGTCGAACGCCTCCAGGCCTGCTTCGATCGCCGCCTGGTCGCCGCTCTTGTACGCGGCCACGAGTTTCGCCGAAGCATCCCGGTATCCGGGCTCGAGATAGCTGTTTATCCCATCTATCAGCTCTTTCTTGGGCTTTTCTCGCCTTTCTGCTCTAGACTCCGAGTCAATGGAATCTATCGCCTTGATGAGCTCTCGGATGGCGTCATGCCCCACGGACAACGCCTGGACGATCTCGGCCTCCGAGACCTCGTCCGCCCCGGCCTCGACCATCATTATCGACTCGCTGTTGCCGGCCACCACGAGGTTTATCGACGCTTCGGCAAGCTCCTGGTAAGTCGGGTTTATGACCCACTGTTCGCCGACCCTTCCCACTCGTACGCCGGCCAGCGGCCCCTCGAACGGGATGTTCGACAGGCTGAGCGCGCAGGCAGAACCGAGCATCCCCAGCATGTCAGGGGGGTTTATCATATCGGTGGAAAGAACTGTCACCACGACCTGTGCCTCGTTGCGGAACTCCTTGTCAAAGTTCGGCCTTATTGTGCGATCGATGATACGCGCCGTCAGGGTAGCCATGTCGGTTGGCCGCCCCTCGCGCCTGAAGAAACTGCCTGGTATCTTGCCGGCGGCGTAGAGCTTCTCTTCCACGTCGACCGTCAGCGGCAAGAAGTCAATCTCGCGCACGTCCGTCCCGGCCGTTGCGGTCGCAAGGATCGCTGTTCCTTCGCAAGTAACCAGCACTGCGCCGTCCGCCTGCTTTGCCATCTTGCCGGTCTCGATATGTATCTTTCTTCCAAAAACCTCTATCTCTTTTGCTATTATTCCCATAATAAAAAGGAGCCTCCTTAGCTCTCACTCCATAACATGGAGACCCATATGAAATTCGCTTGTTCAACAAGGTGTTTTGTGGGTTCCCAGTTATATCCTCTTTGCCATCCTTTCCTACTACCTTCTCAAACCAAGACTCTTGATGAGAGTCCTATACCTCTCAACATCCTCTTTTTTCAGATAATTCAACAACCTCCTTCTCTTCCCGACCTTCATAAGCAGCCCTCGCCGCGTATGATGGTCTTTCTTATGAGTCTTCAAGTGCTCCGTCAGCTTAGTGATGTCTTTCGATAGCAGCGCGACCTGGACCTCGGTAGAACCGGTGTCCTTCTCGTGCTTCTTGTATTCCTCGATCAGCACTCGCTTTTCTTCAGCTTCCAGCATCCTCTCTCCTGTTTATCCTCGTGTTTTGACATATATTAACACACCAGGTCCGACAAGACACGCTCACGAGACCATGGAGCGCGCCCTGGACACGTCTTTTTTCATCTGGCGTACCAGTTCGGCCTCACTCGAGAACGCCTTTTCGTCCCTGAGCCTGTGGTGGAATTCTATCTCCAGCGACTCTCCGTAGATATCCCCATCGAAGTCTATCAGGAAAACCTCGAGCGCGGTCTCGGCGTCCCCGAAAGTGGGGTTGCTGCCTATGTTGATAGCGCAGAGGTACTTGCCCGAATCCGAAACGGCTTTTCCAGCATACACTCCGTCGGGAGGGATGCAAAAATCTCTTTCGAGTGCCAGATTGGCTGTCGGGAAACCAAGGCGCTTACCGCGGGAGTGCCCGGCAACGACCTTCCCGGTGACCGTGTAAGGCCTGCCGAGGGCCTTCATGACATCTTGCGCGCGCCCTTCACAGATAAGCCCCCTGATGAGAGTGCTCGACAACTGCCCCAGGCCGCCTATGGTCACCAGGGGGACGACATCCACCCCGAAACCCAACCTCCGACCCTCGGCCTCGAGGAAGCGGACGTCGCCCTTTCCTGCGGCCCCGAAGTGAAAGTTTTCGCCGACACAGATCTGCCGGGCACCGAGATGAGCATCCAGCAGCCTTTCACAGAACTCCAGGGGTCCGATCGCGGCGAACTTCCTGGTGAATCGCACGGATATGGTGAAGTCGACCCCCAGGCCTTCCAGTATCTCCAACTTCCGCCCCGGGGCAGTGATTATGCACGGTGACTCTCCACAGACGACCTCGCGGGGATTGCGCTCGAAGGTGAGCGCTACCGAGGCGATCTTCCTTCTCCGCGCCTCGCGAACGCACTCACTGACTATCTCCTGGTGGCCACGGTGAACTCCGTCGAACACTCCTATGGTAACCACGGACTCGCTCGCCAGGCTCTTGAAGTCCTCCGTATTCTTAAGCAGCTTCATTCTTATCCAAACCCGGGGTAGAGGGCCTGAGAACCCTTATCGCTCTCCCATGAATATCCTCGGCGTCCTCCGCCCGGGGCGGCCCGTACAGCGCCAGCAGGCTTCCAACACCGTCCAATACCCGGTACGTCTCTCCGGCGGCTTCTTGCGGCGGGTTCCCGGCCACCCACTCGCGCCTGAGGGGCTTCCCCTGGCTCACCGCAAGCCCGCCCTCGGAGCTCACCTCTACGCTCGGCAGCCAGGATGTCGCTTCCTCCATTGTCATCATGACATCCGACACCTGCACACTTCCGGAGAACAGCCTCTCGAGCTCGATCGAGCCCTCAATGCCGAACGGACCCGAGCGCAATCGCCTCAACTCCGCGACGCTCGCGCCGCAACCGAGGCTTCTGCCGATATCGCTTACCAGGCTTCGCACGTAGGTGCCCGGCCCGCACAACACCCTCAGGCCGGCCCTCACACCACCCGGGCCGCTTTCGAACGAGGTCACTTCTATGCTCTCGACGAAAACTCTTCGCGGCTTTCTTTCGACTTCCAACCCCTCCCTGGCGTATTGATATAGAGGCTTTCCCTTATGCTTCACCGCCGAAAACCGGGGCGCCAACTGCTCTATCTCGCCCGTAAACCGGCCTGCCGATCCCGCGACGTCCTCCCTGTCGACGGCCCGTGCATCACAAGTCGAAATCACTCGCCCATCAGTATCGCAGGTATCTGTCTCAACGCCGAGCAGGGCCGTTACCTCGTACTCCTTGGTTCCCCCGGCCAGGAACCTGGTAAGCAGTGTAGCCCTTCCCAGGCACACCACCAGTACCCCGGTCGCCAGCGGGTCGAGCGTACCCGCGTGCCCGCTCTTATCAGCCCCGGCCAACCTGCCCATGGCCGCGGCCGCCTTCCTCGAGGTCGTTCCCGAGGGTTTATCTACAACCAGTACTCCCACCGGACGCAATTATCTCTTCCTTTAGCTCCGTGATCGCCCCGGCGACGCTATCGCCGCCTGAGGTGTATCCGGCGGCGACCTTGTGTCCGCCGCCGCCGAGTTTCCTTGCTATGGTCCCTATGTCACAGTCGACCCGCGAACGCAGGCTCACCCTTACTTTCCCGTTGGATTGCTCCTTGAAAAGCGCGGCGACCCTGTGCCCTTTCAGTGCCCGCAGGTCGTCTATGAGCTTCTCAGTCTCGTTCATCTCAACCCCGTATGAAGCGAGGTCGGCCTGCAGGACGCATCCGTAGATGAGCCCCAGGCTCTCATCGTAGACCGCGCGGCTGAGCACCTCTCCGGTGAGGCGCATATACGCCAGGGAATCGCTCTGGAATATGTTCTCGTAGACCGCGTTTGGCTCTACACCCAGCGCCACCAGCTCCGAGGCGGCCCGCAGTGTCCGGGCGGTGGTGTTGGCGAACTGGAACCTGCCGGTGTCGGTCACGAGGCCGGCGTACAGGCATAGAGCCGTGTCAATGTTCAGTTCCAGACCGAGCGCCGCCGCATGGCAGTAGATTATCTCCGATGTGGCAGCAGCCCCGGGATCAACGATGTTGAGAGAGCCGAATTGGGTATTATCCGGGTGGTGGTCGATGTTCACCAGGCCGCTCGCTCCCGTGGCGGCCCCTTTGAGCTCCTCAAGGCGATCGGCGTTTGCGCAGTCAAGGGCTATGACCAGCCCGACGGGCACGAGGTCCCTCGAGCTTACAAGGAACTCCTGGCCCGGCATGAAACTGTACTTGTGCGGTATCTCCAGCGGCTCAGGCCAGCTTGCCTGCACCCTGTGGCCGGCTGCCGCCAGTGCAATGGCGAGGCCCAGCACTGAACCTATCGCGTCACCATCAGGCCACTGGTGCCCGAACAGCATCACGGCCTCGCTTCCGGCGATGAGCCGGGCGGCCCGCTCAAGTACAACCTGGTCCAAGCTCGTCTTCCTCGCTTTCCATCTCGACTTTCTTCATAAGCTCGTTCAATCTCAGCGCGTCCTCGGCAACATGCTCGTGGATGAACTCGATGTCAGGCAGGTACTTGATTCGCAGGTGCCTGCCGAGACACGATTTCAGGTAACCCCTCGCGCTCTGGAGGCCGGCGAGCGACCTCTCCTCGTCCTCGGAGGTCCCCATGATGCTCACAAACACTTTTGCGTGCCTCAAGTCAGCGGTCATCTTGACTTCGGTTATGGTGACGAACCCGACGCGCGGGTCCTTCATCTCGCGCTGGATTATCTGGGCAAGCTCTTCCTTGCATGCCTCCTCTACCCTGTTCAGCCGCCTGGACATTACGGTTGCTCCTCCAGGTCCTCGGGCTTTATAACCCACCTGTCGACCCTGATCACCTCGACACCGCTGGATTCGATGGTTCGCCTTGCCTTCTCCAGCGTGCCGGACACCACCTCTCGCGACGAAGAGACACACGCGAGAGCCAACGTCCCGCTCTTCCAGAACTCACCGGCTCCGACCTCGCATACGCCGATCAGCTTGCTGTTCCCGAGACGGTCCGTGATGCTTTTCACAAATCGCCTCTTATCTTTAAGGGAAGAGCAGGAAACCATGTCGAGCTGATACCTCCCGATACCAACAAAGAACTTCACTGTTCCCTCCTGGGTCGGGGTGGCTGCTTGTCCGGCGGTGACTACCTGGGGATCTCGCGCATCTGGTACGCCTCGATCACATCGCCTTCCTTGATGTCGTTAAAATCCTCGAGGCCGATGCCGCACTCAAAGCCGGTCGCCACAGACTTGACGTCGTCCTTGAACCGCCTCAGCGAAGACAGCTTACCGTCGTGAACAACCACACCGTCACGCACGACCCTGCCCTGCGAATTGCGGGTGATTTCCCCGTCGATGACATAAGAACCCGCGACCGCCCCGATTCCCGGGACGCGGAAAGTCTGCCGTACCTCCGCCCTTCCCATCGTCTCCTCTTCGTACTCGGGGGCGAGCATACCGATCAGCGCGGCCTCCATGTCCTCCGTCAGTTTGTAGATCACCTGGTAGGTCCTGATATCGACCTCCTCGGCCTCAGCCACCCGCGCGGCTTTCACGTCCGGCCGCACGTTGAAGCCAAGCACCAACGCGTCGCTAGCCGACGCCAGCATGATGTCCGTCTCGGTGATTCCTCCCACCCCGTTATGGATGACGGTGAGTTTGACCTCGTCCAGCGACAACTTCTCGAGCGAGTCGGTGACAGCTTCGAGGGAGCCCTGGGTGTCAGCTTTCAGCACCACCTTGAGCTGTGTGAGATCGCCCTCCTTTATGCGGTCGAAGAGGGTCTCCAGTGACACGTGCCTCACCGGCGCGGCCTGCTCCTCCATCTTTTTCTGCGAACGACGCCTGTCGGTCATCTGGCGAGCCTTCTTCTCTTCCTCTACGACCCGGAACTCGTCTCCGGCCATTGGAAGTGTGGAAAGCCCCAGCAGCTCAACCGGCTGTGAAGGGTAAGCAGTTTCCAGGGGCTCGCCCCTGTCATTGAACATCGCCTTTATCTTGCCCCAGGCGGTGCCAACGACCACCACGTCTCCGATTCGGGCAACGCCCCTCTTGACCAGCAGGGTGGCGACGTTGCCACGAGCCTTGTCGAGCTTGGCCTCGACGACCACACCGCTCGCGGGCGCCGTGGGGTTTGCCTTCAGCTCCAGCAAGTCGGCGACCAGCAACACCATCTCCAGGAGGTGGTCGATATTGGTGCCCTCCTTCGCGGAGACATCCACGAATACAGTATCGCCCCCCCAGGCCTCCGGGATCAGCCCTCTCTCGGAGAGCTGCTGCCTTACCCTGTGGGGGTCGGAGTCAGGCTTATCGATCTTGTTCACCGCGACGACTATCGGCACCTCTGCCTCCAGGGCGTGATCGAGCGCCTCAACCGTCTGAGGCATCACCCCGTCATCAGCCGCGACCACAAGCACCACAATATCGGTCACTTGTGCTCCTCGTGCCCTCATCGCGGTGAACGATTCGTGGCCAGGTGTATCTATGAACGCAATCAGTTTGTCCTCGAAATTGACCTGGTATGCGCCTATGTGCTGGGTTATGCCGCCCATCTCGCTCGAGACCACGTCGGTATTCCTTACCGCGTCAAGAAGCAGCGTCTTGCCATGGTCCACGTGTCCCATGACCGTTACCACCGGCGGTCTCGGCTCGAGCTCATCGGGGAGGTCGACCAGCTCCTCGAACTCCTCGACTCTCGGCGGCTTCACCCTGATCTCAATTCCAAGGTCTTCTGAAAGCAGCCTTAAAGCGTCATCAGTTATGGCCTGGTTGACGGTGAGCATCTCACCGAACGACATCATCTTCTTTATTACATCGGAGGGCGTTAGACCGGCCTTCTGCGCAAAATCCTTGACCGTGATTCCGGAGGAAACGCGCAGCATCTTCGGCGCAACGGTGCTCGGTGGGCCCTTGACCCTTGACGGCGCCCTTCTTCCTCGAGGAACAAATCGGTAAACCTGCCGTCCGGAAGCCGGCTTTGGTCCCCTGGTCTTGCTGTCTGGCGGAGCCACTCTGAGCGGCTGTTTCCTGCTTTTCCCCTTCTCGGCGGGCGGCCTTGCCCCGGCCTTGCCCTGTTCCGCTCGCGGCGGACTCTCGGCCGTCTCTCGCACTCCGCTCGGCGCGGAAGGCCTTGCCTGCGCACCCGCCGGTGTGGGAGGAACCGCAGCCTTCTGCGGAACTGCCTGCCGTGAAGGCGCTTTCTGCGCTTGAGGAGCAACCGCTTTCGAGATGGGATGAGCCGCCTTTTTCGCGGCCGGGACTGATCTGGCGGGATGAGTTTCCGCGCTTGCGGGAGCTGCCAAAGGCCCATCAGCAGTCGTTTTGACAGGTCGCGCCTGGCCCTGGGTGTCTTCAGGCGCCTGTTGCGCCCGTGGCGCCACGGCCTCGGAAGCGGCAGCCTTCTTCTCCTCCGACGCCGCTTGAACAACGACCTTCCCGGCCTCTGCCTGCTTCGCGGTATCTTCTTTCGCTGCGGGCTTGATCTCGGGTTTACCGGCCGCGGCCTTCCCGGCAGCAGGCTTCTTCTCAGCTTCCTTTGAAGCGGGCTTTACCCCGGCCTTCTTCCCGGCGGGTTTTTTCGCAGCCCTCTTCTTCTCGGCCGTCTTCGAGGCTGCCTTCTTCCCGGCCTTCTTCTCGGCGGGTTTTTTCGCGGCCGTCTTCTTCTCGGCCGTCTTCGCGGCTGCCTTCTTCCCGGCCTTCTTCTCGGCCTTCTTCTCGGCCTTCTTCCCGGCGGGTTTTTTCGCGGTCGGTTTCTTCTTGGGTTTGGCGACAGGGAAGGGGTCCCTCCCGAAGGATACCCGAACCCGGTTAGCGTCTTCAGGCTTTATCGAAGAAAGATTTGTCTGGGCTGGTATGCCCAGCTTGCGCAGCCGGTCAGACACCTCGCGGTTGGATTTGCGAAGCTCCGTTGCCAGCTCGTGAACCCTGATGTTACCCAATCGACACCCTCTGCATATTCTCGATCTTCAGCTCCAGCTCATCACAAACCGCGTCCGGTACCTTTTTTCTGAGCACCCTGGCGAAGCCCCCGCTCTTTCTGGCCTTTCGCGCGCAATCGAGGCTGGGGCAAACATACGAGCCTCGCCCCATCACCTTACTCTCGCATGCCGCGATGATTGTGTACTCATCGCCGCTTGCGCCTATTCTTATCATGTCACTCTTTGGCCTCTTGGCGCCACAACCGGCGCAGGTCCTGACGCCTTTCATCCAGGCTCCTCCGGGGCCGGTTCGCGGTCTTCGCCAACAGGCACTCCCACGGCTTCTTCAACCACTAAGCCGGCATCCGAATCTACGGGGTCGGGCTCACCTTTCGGCGCCTCCATCCCGTCAGCCGTCAGCGCTTTTTCGGCATCTGACTCTGCTAAAATATCGACAGCCGTCAGCGTCTGTCCAGCGCCACCCGCATCGACCACCGAGTCGGCATTCAGCTTGTCTTCGGTAGACTCAACCCGCTGCTGAGCCTCCGGCTCCTCGATTGGGGTTACTACCTCGATTTCTTCGGAGCCCTCCTCTATCAACTCGGCAAGCCGCTTGTGGGCCGCTATGCCGCAGAAATCGGAGCCTGAAACAGCCTTGTTCTTGCAACGGTGACCCGACGAGGTAATAGCTCGGCATATCCGCTCGTCGTCTTCCACAGCCTCGACCTCATGCTCGGCCTTCATGGTCGCCGCCTGCATCGCCTGCGACTCGCTCAGAATGTCTATGCGCCATCCGGTCAGCTTGGCGGCGAGCCTGGCGTTCTGGCCTTCCTTACCGATGGCGAGCGAAAGCTGGTTGTCCGGAACAATGACCTCGGCGGTGAAGTTAGCGGGGTCCACGATCACCTCTTTGACCCTGGCGGGGCTTATAGCGTTGGCAACAAACTCGGCGGGGTCTTCCTTCCACTCGACGATGTCGACCTTTTCACCGCGGAGCTCGCTTACTATCATGCGAACGCGCGAGCCCTTCGCCCCCACACAGGCACCGACGGGGTCGACGTTCGAATCGTTGGATACCACGGCCACCTTCGACCGTTGTCCACCCTCGCGGGCAACAGCCTTTATTTCCACCAGCCCGTCGTACATCTCCGGAACCTCAAGCTCGAACAGCCTCTTGAGGAGGCCGGGATGGCTACGAGAGACCAATATCTGGGGGCCCTTGCTGGTCCGTCGCACTTCAACTATATAGATCTTTATCCGAGCGCCGTGCTCGTATCGCTCTCCCCTGACCTGCTCACTCGGAGGCATCAAGGCCTCAACCTTGCCAAGATCCACGAGAGTGTAGCGCTGGTCGCCCTGCTGTACAATGCCAGTCACGATATCGCCCTCGCGACCGTGATACTCGTCGAACATGATCTCGCGTTCGGCCTCGCGGATACGCTGGATTATGACCTGCTTGGCGGTCTGCGCGGCTATGCGCCCGAAGTTGTCGGGGGTTACCTCGACCTCCTCGGTCTCGCCTCCTTCAGTCTCCTTTATCTCGAAGACCTTGATTTCGCTCGTAACCTCGTCGATGCATATTCGAGCGTCGATATCCTCTTCCTCATCGCCGTAGTTCTTCTTATAGGCGGTCAGGAGCGCATCTTTAAGCGCCTCGAGAACGGTTTCGGCGCCAAGCCCCTTTTCGAGCTCTATCTGCCTAAGCGCATCACTCAGTTTGAAATCCACATTGAACACATCCTCGTACAGCTGTCACCATGGAAGTTCCGGGTCGAGCCTCGCTGAGGAAAGGCACTCATACTTGAGCTCGAGGAGCTCGTTCCCCACGTCCAGCAATAGAGACCACTCACCCGCTTCTCTCAGTATGCCATTGAAACTACGCTGTCCCTCGAACGGCTGTCGCAGCTTCACCCGGACCCTCCTGCCAACGCTCTGTGCGAAATCCTCGGGCCGCCTGAGTGGCCGGTCCAGCCCCGGGCTCATGACCTCTAGCACGTACTGGCCGGCCATCACGCCCTCCCTGTCCAGCACCTGTCCTATCAGGACGCTTGCTTCCGCACAATCATCAAGGGTGACTCCACCGCCCTTGTCGATTGCTATCCTCAAGGCAACCCGATCTCCGTCGCGGCCGATGGAGACGTCCACCAACTCAAGCCCAAGGCCACTGACAAGGTCACGCGTGGCCTCCCTCACCCGCTCGCCAAGGTCGCCTCCCACGGTATTTCCTCCAAAAAAATTCGCTCCAGTAAACAAAAAGCGGGCACTTTGCCCACCCGTCAAGAGCGCTTTCAATTGGCTGGTTCACTTTACCATATGCCGCCGGGACGCGCAACGTGAAAACACCTGTAAGCGGTACCCGCTCAAGGCTTCAGAAGATAAACCAGGGCGACCGTGCAGGCCGCAAATACCGAACCCATAACGATCGTGATGCGGTCGAGGTTCTTCTCAACAATATAGGAGCCCGAGCCCAGCGGCGAGCTTGCCCCGCCGAGCACACTTGAGAGGCCACCACCTTTTCCCGAGTGCAGCAGGACCGAGATTATCAGCCCCAGCGACACTATCACTTGAACCACTATCACGATTATCTTAACTACTGCCATAATGCAGTAATTCTACGGTCAAACGCCGTTCTTTGCAACCGGCACGAACAGGGATGTTCCGGTCATCTCCGGTGGCACGGTAAGCCCCATGACCTCTAAAACGGTCGGCGCGATATCCCCGAGGGTGCCTCCTTCCCTGAGGGGTCGCCTCTGCGGTGTAGCGTTGATGAACGGCACTCTTGATAAAGAGTGCGCCGTACAAGGCGAGCCTTTGTCCAGCATCGCGTCGGCGTTCCCGTGGTCGGCGGTCACGAAAGCGCCCCCACCTTCGGCGAAAAGGGCGTCCAGGACCGTGCCCAGGCTGGCGTCAACAGCCTCCACCGCTTTCACCGCCGCTTCAATGAACCCGGTATGTCCAACCATGTCGCAATTGGCGAAATTGAGAACGATGAAATCGTACTTCCCGCTCTTTATGCGTCTTGCAGTCTCCCTGGCCAACTCCCGCGCGCTCATCTCGGGTTTGAGGTCGTAGGTGGCTACGCCGGGGGAAGGTATGAGGGCCCTGTCCTCGCCGTGCTTCGGCTCCTCGATTCCACCGTTGAAGAAGTAGGTTACATGCGCGTACTTCTCCGTTTCCGCTATGTGGAGCTGTGTCCTGCCGTTCTCGGAAAGGACGTCGGCAAGGACGTGATCGACCTTGTCCGGCGAAAAAGCGGCGGACACCCCGAACTGGTCGTCGTACTCGGTCATGGTGACGACATAAGGCAGTACCGGCTCGGGCCCGCGGTCAAACCCTTTGAAATCCTTCTCTATCAGGGCGCGAGTGAGCTGCCTGGGACGGTCGGGCCTGAAGTTGAAGAAAACCACAGAATCGGATGGTAGCATGGGGGCCCTTTGGCCCACGACGGTGGGTAGGAGGAACTCGTCATCCAAACCGTCGCGGTACGAGCGCTCCACGGCCTCCGTTGCGTCAGGCGCAACCGGACCTTCGGCCCGGACCACAGCACCGTAGGCCAGCCTGGTCCTGTCCCAGCGGTTATCCCTGTCCATCGCGTAGTAGCGCCCCTCGATGGTGCGTATGGCTCCGACGCCGTCGGACGCCCGGCGGTCCACCTCTTTTACCCATTCGAGAGCGCTGCGAGGCGCCACGTCTCTTCCGTCCAGGAAAGCGTGGGTGACAACCCTGTCCAGTCCGGCCTCTCGCGCCATTTCCAGCAGCGCGAAGAAATGCTCGACATGACTGTGGACCCCTCCGTCGGAGAGGAGCCCCATGAGGTGAAGGGTCGAACCGTTATCCAGAGCGTGGCTTATAGCGCTGGTGAGCATAGGGTTACGGTAGAACTCACCGCTCGCAATCGCCTCGTTAATCCGCTGGAGGTCCTGCGGAACAAGCCTTCCGGCCCCGATGTTGAGGTGCCCCACCTCGCTGTTGCCCATCTGTCCGGGCGGCAGCCCCACATCCGCACCCGCCGCGCCCAGCGTTGTATGGGGATAACTCTCCATGAGAACGGCCATCACCGGGGTCCTCGCCATCCTGATGGCGTTACCTTCACCGGAGGACCGGTCACCCCAGCCGTCGAGTATCGCCAGCAGAAACGGACGCGGAACCGTCAAGAATGCCTCACGATCCTAGCAAAAACGTCCGGCTTCAGGCTGGCTCCCCCGACCAGGGCTCCGTCGATGTTCGGCATCCCCATAAGCTCGGACACGTTTTCCGGTGTCACGCTGCCACCGTACTGTATCCTTACCGCCCCGGCGGTCTCCTCATCGAATCCACCGGCTACAGTGCCACGGATCAATCCGCATACCTCTTCGGCATCCGCTGCGGTCGCGGCCTTTCCGGTCCCTATGGCCCAGATCGGCTCGTACGCGACTACCACGCCTCGCACCTGGCCGGCCTCCAGTTCGAAGAGCCCGCACTTGACCTGGTTGGTGACCACATTCTCCGTCTCGCCGGCCTCTCGCTGCTTGAGGCTCTCTCCGCAGCACATTATCGGCACCAGGCCTCGAGCGAGCGCCGATTTCACCTTCCTGTTCACTCCCTGGTCGGTCTCACCGAATAACTGCCTGCGCTCCGAGTGGCCGACTATCACGTGGGTGACGCCCAGCTCAAGTAGCATCAATGGCGAGACCTCGCCGGTGTACGCACCGGCTTCCTCCCAGTGCATGTTCTGCGCGCCAAGCCCGATGGCCACGCCTCCGGACCTCATTGCCTCCGCCACGGCGGGGAGGTCAACGAACGGCGGGCAGACCACCGCCTCGACGCCCTGGTATCCGGCCAGCTCGGCCCAGAGCCCTTCAACCAGAGCGACCGCTTCAGATGGCAGCACGTTCATCTTCCAGTTCCCTGCCATAATTGGTTTTCGCAAGTGGTAACCTCCCATCGTCTCTTTCTCAGCAATCCGCCAGTGCCTCTACCGCCGGCAGTTTCTTGCCCTCGAGCAACCGCATGGCCGCGCCTCCACCGGTAGAGACGAAGTCCATCTTCTCCTCGAGGCCAAACTGCCTCAGCGCGGCGTCGGAGTCTCCCCCCCCCACCACGGTAGTCGCGTTGGCGTTCGCGATACACTCGGCGATGCTCCTGGTGCCGTTCTCGAACGAAGGCCACTCGAAGACTCCCATGGGGCCGTTCCAGAATATGGTCCCGGCCTGGTTCAGCACGGAGCAGTACCTTTCGACAGTCGCCGGCCCGATATCAAGCCCCAGCCAGTCGGACGGGATGGCTTCGGTGGGAACAACCCTTGCGGTAGCGTTTTTGTCGAAGCGATCGGCGACCACGAAATCGACGGGAACCATTACCCTGACTCCCTTTTTGCGCGCTCTCTTCATGGCCCCGGCGACCTGTTTAACCTGGTCCTCCTCGATGATCGAATGCCCGATCTCGAGGCCCATGCTCTTGATTATCGTGAAGCACATGCCCCCACCCGTGAGGATGGTGTCGGCTATCTCCAGGAAGCTGTCTATTACGCCGAGCTTGTCTGAGACCTTGTTGCCGCCGAGCACCGCCACAAAGGGTCTCTCCGGCTCTTCCATCAGGCCGCCCAGCGTCTCCAGCTCCTTCTCCATCAGCAGGCCCATGACCGAAGGCAGGTAGGCAGTCACTCCCACCGTGGACGAGTGCGCGCGGTGGCTTGTCCCGAACGCGTCGTTGACGTAGACGTCTGCCAGCTCTGCCAGGTGCAGCGAGAAATCCGCCAGGTTCTCTCGCTCCCCGGGGTAGAAGCGCAGGTTCTCCAGCAGGATGACCTTGTCGGGGTTCCTCTCGATAGCTCCCTTCACGCGAGGCCCGATACACTCCTTCATGGCGAGAACCGGGTAACCCAACAGCTCCGCAAGCCGTTTGCCCACCGGCGCCATACGCAGGCTCTCAACAAGCTGCCCCCTGGGCCTCCCCAGGTGCGACATCAATATCGGGCGCGCGCCGTGGTCCAGCAGGTAGCGGATGGTAGGAATAGCCCCCTTGATCCTGGTGTCGTCCACCACGTTGCGTTCGATATCAAGGGGCACGTTGAAATCTACCCTGACCAGCACCTTCTTGCCGGATACGTCTATGTCACGGATGCTCTTCTTGGGCGGATTCAGCAATTTATTTCACCCGCCGCTCAAGCAGCGATGAACTTGACGAGGTCAACGACCCTGTTTGAGTATCCCCACTCGTTGTCGTACCAGGACAGCACCTTCACAATGTCGCCCATCACCATTGTGGACTGCGCGTCAAACACGGAGGAGTAGCTGCTGCCGACCAGGTCGATGCTCACGATGGGGTCCTCGGTGTACTGCAGTATTCCCTCCATACGCCCCTTGTCGGCCGCGGCTGCCATCGCGGCGTTCACTTCTTCTTTGGTGACCTCTCTGCCAAGAGTTGCCACCAGGTCGACAACGGAGGCGTCGAACGTTGGCACCCTCATGGCGAGCCCATCGATCTTTCCCTTGAGCTCGGGAATGACAAGGCCCGTTGCGCGGGCGGCACCCGTTGTCGTCGGAATGATCGACATGGCCGCAGCGCGGGCCCTTCGCAAGTCCTTGTGAGGAGCGTCGAGTATGACCTGGTCGTTGGTGTAGGCGTGAATGGTGGTCATGAAGCCCCGCTCGAACCCGAAAGCGTCCATCAGCACTTTCACCAACGGCACCAGGCAGTTGGTCGTGCATGACGCGTTGGAGAGTATGGTGTGCTTCTTCTTGTCGATAGCGTCCTCGTTGACACCCATCACTACCGTTATGTCAGGGTCTGTCGCGGGAGCTGATATTATGACCTTGGAAGCTCCAGCTTCGAGATGCTTGGCAGCCCCGTCCCTCTTCGTGAAAAGTCCCGTGGACTCGATGACCACTTCCACTTGCAGGTCTTTCCAGGGAAGGCTCGCCGGGTCTCTTTCGGAAAGTACCTTGACCACCTTCCCATCAACAACCAGGTTTCCATCGTTTTCCTCGATTTCCCCACGGTAGATGCCGTGGACCGAGTCGTACTTGAACAGATGCTTTAAGACCTGTGCTTCAGCGAGGTCGTTAACGGCGACTATCTCGATATCCGGGTCACTGATCGCCGCGCGCGTGACCAACCTTCCAATCCTTCCAAACCCGTTAATTCCAACCCTGACAGCCATCTTTAACACCCCTCTTCCTCAGAACCTGCGTACAAATCTTGACAACTGCGATTTATTATACCAGTACATATGGCATGCTCCTCCACGCAAAGTACGATAATCATTCTTCTTTCCCCTCGCGGGGAAGCATTTCCACAAGCCGCCGCATCCGGCTCTGCACTACTGATTTTGATACTGGCGGGTCGAGCATTCCGCCCAGCTCGGACAGGGACGCCTGGGGGTAGCGCAGTCTGGCCTCGGCCAGCTCAAAAAGACCGTGCTGGCCCTCCTGCAAAAGTCCGTTCTTCTTGAGTTTCTCCACCACCTCCCTCTGGCGCAGGGAAGCCTCGGCCAACCGCCTGGCGTTGGCCGCGTCGCAGTTCACCAGGCGGTTGACGGCGTTCTTTGTCTCGTTGAGTATTGTCTGACTCTCCCAGGCCAGGTGCGCGCTGTGGGCGCCCACGATTGCCTGGAAACCTGATATATCTTGCCTCTTCTTAAGGTACAGCACCCACTGGTTCCTCCGCTCACGCGTTCCGGGTTCGATCGACTTGCGCCTAAGCAGCTCGGCAAAAGCCATGCAGGCATCCCTGGAAGAAAAGGATATCTCGAGGTCCGCAGGGCCGTAAGGCTCGCTTACGTATCCCCCACCCAGGAACGCCCCCCTGAGAGCCGCCGCCACGCAGCACTCGTTCCTGGTGAGACGGCCGGGGATCACCTTCTCGGGCGAAAGGCTGGCATCAAGGACTCCCAGTTCGTTAAGCATCTGGTGGAACCCCGGCTGGTCGGATATTTCCAGGCGATATACGTTTCCCCTCCTAGGCGTGCTCCTGCTGACTTTTACCACAGAGGTCTCGACTGTAAACAGCGAGTGTATTAACGTGTATATCCTGCGCGCGGTACCGGGGATAGCGCTCTCCGTGACCAGGCAGTGACCCTTGTGCCCGCGTATAGCGAAGGTCCCGTCCATATGCATGAGCGCGGAAAGCTCTGCCAGCCTGCAGCACCTGCGGCTCGGCTGGTAGCGTGCGAGCTCTTCCTTGACCTTATGGATGCTGCCAGTCATAACTTCGTGATGTCGCGATGGACAATGCCGGTTGTAAAACCGACCTCTTTGAAGCGGGCAGCGAGCTTTTCGGCTATGACGACAGATCTGTGCCGCCCTCCCGTACAGCCAATCGCGACGGTCAGGTAAGGCCGCCTCTCTCGCTGGTAACTCGGGAGAATTATGTCGAGAATCCCGGACAACATATCAATGAACCGCTGCGTGTCGTGCTGTTCCATCACGAATTCGATAACCCGGGCGTCATTTCCATCCAGTTCGCGTAGCTCCTCGACCCAGTATGGATTTGGCAGGAACCGCACGTCGAAGACTATATCCGCGTCGAGTGGATGCCCGTATTTATAGCCAAACGATATGAACGTCAACCTGGTTGTCCGCTGGTCCCCCAGATCAGGCAACGCATCCTTAAGCTCAGCTCTGAGCTCGTGTATATTAGTGTTTGAGGTGTCGATGACCAGGTCCGCTCGCTCCCGTAACGGCCGCAGGAGCCGGCGCTCAGTCGCAATGGTCTCGCCGACCCTCAGCCCCTCACTATCGAGCGGGTGCAGTCGCCGGGTCTCCGAGAATCTCTTCAATAGCACCTCGTTGGAAGCGTCGAGGAAGATTATGGTGTAGGGAACGGACTCTAGCCCCTCGAGCGCGGAGAAAAGCTCCCCGAAGTCCGTCCCCCAGCGCACATCCATCACCGCTGCAACCCGTTCGATCTTCTTCCTCCCGGATGGCTCCATGTCGATGATATTTGTGAGGAGGGATGCCGGCAGGTTGTCGATGGCATAGTAACCAAGGTCCTCCAGGCACTTGAGAGCCACGGTCTTGCCGGCTCCCGACATGCCCGTCACTATCATAATCTCCAACGCTCGTTCCTTTCCTGGTGGCGAACTAGCCAGTGCGAACTCGCTACCAAAGGGGGGGACCCCCTTTGAAACCCCCGCAACACTCTCTGCGGATGCCGTTGAACGTCGGCGTCGCCGGTAAAAAAAGCCTGTGATCCTGTTCGAGAATCATCTGGCTTCCAGCTCAAGAAGCCACTCTTTCCAACCGGGTTTTCCGCTCCAGCCCCCGATTGCCCCGTTTGATCTTATCACCCGATGGCACGGGAGGAGTAGTGGCACAGGGTTGCTGCCAACCGCTCCACCGACGGCCCTTGCCGCCCCTGGCCTGCCGACCCTGTCGGCGATCCATGAGTAGCTGCGCGTTACGCCCCACGGGATTTCCGCTACAGCTTTCAGCACCAGCCCCGTAAAAGGCCTGAATCCCTCCATGTCAACCGGTGGGGGCGCTGGAGGCTCCTCACCTCCAAGGAGCGCCTCCAGGAACTTACCCAGCTCTGCCAGGCACTTGTTGTACACAGACCCCGGGCAGTTCTTCGAATCAATTATCGCCTCGGGGCGGCCCTCCCAGCACCGTGCAGTTTGGCCAGGCAGGTCGGGGAGTTCCAGGCGACTAATCCTGCCGCCGCTCAGCCAGACCGGAAAACTGAGCCCATCGATCCTGGCGACCGCCGACGGCTCGACCTCGTCACTTCTTTTCACGGGCGTCTCCCTTGATAAGCCGGGCCGCCTGATACACGGCAAGCGCGACGTTGCCGGGAACCTTCGGAACCGATTCCAACTCCTCCAGAGATGCTTCCAGTACGCGCCTGGGCGATCCAATATGCCTGATAATAGCCTTCTTCCTTCCGGGACCGACCCCGGCGACCTGGTCCAGCCAGGAATCCGCTGTCGCCCTCTCCATCAGCGACCTGTGGTACGTTACGGCAACTCGGTGTGCCTCATCCCTTATTCGCTGGAGAAGAAAAAGGCCCTCCGAGTTTCGTGGCAGCACCACCGGTTCGGGCCGCCCCGGCCGGTAGACCTCTTCCAGCCGCTTTGCAAGCGCGGCGAGTTCGACGCCGTCGACTCCGAGGAGGTTCAAAACATCGCGCCCCGCGCCCAGCTGCCCTTTGCCGCCGTCGAGCAAGACCAGGTCGGGCTTCCGTGCCCATCCGCGGGCGGCCTCCCGTTCCTCAGCGGTCTTCCCCTCCTCTTCCTGGTAGCGTTTGAACCTGCGGTAGAGGACCTCACGCATCATGCCCACGTCATCCACACCCGGTGTGAACTTGATTGAGAACCGCCGGTAGTCCATCCTGGCCGGGTAACCGTCCTGGAAAGCCACCATCGAGCCCACCGAGGCTGCACCTCCCATGGTGGAGATGTCGTAGCACTCTATCCTGAGCGGGAAGTTCTCGAGTTCCAGGTCGTGCGCCAGCCCGGCAATCGCTGCCTCCACGCGTCCCTTGTCCCGTGCTATTTCGAGCTTGGCCCCCTCGAGCGTTAGCCTTGCGTTGGCGGTGGCAAGAGCCATTTCGT
The DNA here is from genome assembly GCA_038326775.1 of Candidatus Geothermincolia bacterium. GTDB lineage: Bacteria > Actinomycetota > Geothermincolia > Fen-727 > Anoxymicrobiaceae > DYIU01. The sequence goes on along the minus strand of JBBQKJ010000006.1, from coordinate 46,928 downwards.
GCCGTTTCTTTCCTTTCCGGGGCACCCTTATCTCGACGCCGGCTTTTCTCTGGCCGGAGAGCCACGCCACAAGCGCATCTGTCTCCTCCTGTGAGATGGCCGGAACCAGGATGAGCTCCGGAATGGAGCCGGCCAGGTCGTAATACCGCTTGATGAACTCGGCCACCAGCAACTCCTCGCAGACCTCGTCGGACAGGTCTGTGAAGAAGCAAAGGTTGCCAAGGTGGAAACCGCCGCGGTTTTGCGCAACAGAGAAGCTCGCCCTCATCTCGTCGCGGGCAACCCCTACCACGTCATAATCGGCGGTCGTCGAAGACAGCGCCCGGTGGTGCCGGAGCACGGTTTTCGCCGATTCTATCTGGTTGCGGATACGCGCGGCCTCCTCGTACTCCTGCTCGCGCGCGGAGGCGCGCATGCGCATCTCCAGCTCGGCCAGGACATCCGAGTGTCGTCCTTCCAGAAAATCGCAGAACTGCCTGACGTGGCGCCCGTACTCCTCGGGGCCGACGTTCCCCCGGCATGGTCCCAGGCACAGGCGCATCTCGAAGTACAGGCAGGGGGACTTTCCCTTCTGCCCTGGCTCCTTGCCGGTGCAGTGCCTGATGGGAAATACCTTGTGAAGGAGGCGGATGGTGTTTCTTGCCGCCTTCGCGTTTACGTATGGGCCGTAGTACCTCACACCGCTGACCCGTCTACCCCTCGTCAGGAAAACCCGCGGATAATCGTCTGAAGCAGTGACCGCTATGTACGGATAACTCTTGTCGTCGCGCAGGATGACGTTGAAACGGGGCCTGTGCCGCTTGATGAGGGTGGCCTCCAGGATAAGGGCGTCGACCTCTGTGTGGCAGACGGTGACCTCCAGGTCGGCAATCTCACCCCGGAGCGCCTGCCCCTTGTAGTCACCCTGTGAAGGCGCATGGAAGTAAGAGCGCACCCTGTTTGATAGCGCCTTAGCCTTGCCGACGTAGATCACCTTGCCCGCCTCGTCGCGGAAGAGGTAAACACCCGGCTCGGCGGGCAGTGTCTCCAGTTTCAGTTCAAGGCCGGCCTTCATCACTTCTTCCTGGTTGCAGCGTGCCCGGCCAGGACCTTCTTGAGGTATTTCCCGGTATATGAGCCCCGGGACGCCGCCACCTCTTCGGGCGTACCGTGCGCCACAAGCTCTCCCCCCTTGTCGCCCCCCTCCGGCCCAAGGTCGATAACGTAGTCGGCGACCTTAATAACGTCCATGTTGTGCTCGATGACCACGACAGTGTTGCCACCTTCAACCAGCCTGTCAAGGACCTCGATGAGCTTCGAGATATCGTCGAAGTGAAGCCCGGTGGTAGGCTCGTCGAGAAGATAGAGGGTGCGTCCGGTGGGCCTCTTCGACAACTCCCGGGCAAGCTTGATCCTCTGTGCCTCGCCTCCCGAGAGCGTCGAGGCAGGCTGACCAAGCCTTATGTACCCCAGGCCAACATCAGAGAGAATTTGAAGCTGTCGCCGCGCAACCGGTATGTTCTCAAAAAGGGACATCGCCTCCTCGACGGTCATCTCGAGGACCTGGTGTATGTTCTTTCCCTTGTAGGTTATCTCCAGCGTCTCGCGGTTGAAGCGCTTCCCCTTGCAGGCGTCGCAGGCGATGTAGACGTCGGGCAGGAAATGCATCTCGATCTTGACCATCCCCTCACCCTTGCAGGCCTCGCAGCGTCCGCCCGACACGTTGAAGCTGAAGCGCCCCGGCTTGTACCCGCGCACTTTCGCCTGGGGCGTGCTCGCGAACAGCGTTCGCACCCCGTCGAAGACCTTTGTGTAAGTCGCAGGGTTGGACCTGGGCGTCCGTCCGATGGGCGACTGATCGATGTTTATCACCTTGTCTATCTCGTCGATTCCCTCGATTCCGCTATGACGCCCCGGCGGTGTGCGAGACGAGGAGAGCTTCCTTCGCAGGCCACGGAAGAGTATCTCGCTCACAAGGGTGCTCTTCCCGGAACCGCTGACCCCGGTCACGCAGGTGAAGACCCCCAGGGGGAAGGAGACGTCGATCTCTTTGAGGTTGTGCTCCACCGCGCCACGCACCACCAGCGAGCGTTCGCTGACAGCCCTTCGGTGCGGCGGAACCGGTATCTCCAGCTCGCCGGAAAGATACCTGCCGGTTATGGACTTCTTGTTTCGCACCAGGTCATCTACGTTGCCGGTCGCGACGATATGCCCGCCGTGGATCCCCGCGCCAGGTCCTATGTCGACGATATAATCCGCGGCCATCATGGTGTCTTCATCGTGCTCGACGACTATGACGGTGTTGCCCAGGTCACGCAGTCGCTTCAGCGTGGCTATCAGGCGCTTGTTATCACGCTTGTGCAGGCCCACGCTCGGTTCGTCGAGGATGTAGAGTACTCCAACCAGCCCTGACCCTATCTGGGTCGCCAGCCTGATCCTCTGTGACTCACCACCCGCTAGCGTATTGGCCGTCCTGGAAAGGGTGAGGTAATCCAGCCCCACGTCGATGAGAAACTGAAGGCGAGCCAGGAGCTCCTTGACAAGGCGCGCGGCGATGGCCTTCTCCCTGGCGCTAAGCGTCAGCTCCTTTAAGAACCGCACCGCCCGCCCGATTGTCAGATCAGAGAGTGCGGCGATGTTGAGCCCTCCCACGGTGACCGCCAGGCTCTCCGGCCGCAGGCGGGCCCCCGCGCACGCGGGGCACGGTTTAACGCTCATGAACATCCCTATGCGCCAGCGAGAGTACTCCGACTCTGTCTCCTTGTATCTGCGCTCCAGTGTCGGTATCACCCCCTCGTACTGAGTGTAGTAAGTGCGCTGGCGGTTGCGCGCGTCCCGGTGCCGGACCATGACCTCATCGTCGCCAGTGCCGTACAGGACCAACCGTTGGACTCCATCCTCGAGGTCCTCAAAGGGAACGGTGACGCTGAATCCGTAGCTATCCGCCAGCGCCTGGAGCACGCTGTAGAAATGAGTCTGGGTTGCCGCTTCCCATGGAGCTATGGCCCCCTCGATAAGGCTGCGCTTCGGGTCTGGCACCACCAGCTCGGAGTCTATCTCCTGCCGGTAGCCCAGGCCACCGCATGTCTGGCATGCTCCGTAAGGGCTGTTGAAGGAGAACATGCGAGGAGATATCTCCGGGAAGCTGATCTCGCAGTGCACGCAGGCGAACTCCTCCGAGTACAGCTCGCGCCGGCCCTCCTCGTCCTGCACCGCCGCCTTGCCTTCTCCCAGGTGGAGAGCGGCCTCCACGGACTCGGCGACCCTTGAGCGCGAGCCTTCTTTGAGCACCAGTCGGTCGACTACCGCGAATATCTCGTGCTTCTTGTTTTTGTCGAGCTCGATCTCCTCGGAGAGATCGCGCACAGCGCTGTTTACGAGCACCCTGACGTACCCTCGGTGGCGCAGGTTCTCGAAAACAACCTGGTGCTCGCCCTTGCGTCCGCGCACCATCGGCGCCAACAGCATTACGCGTGTTCCGAGTGGCAGCTTCAGTATGCTGTCGGCTATCTGCTGTGGTGTCTGTCGCGAGACTGTGCGCCCACACTCGTAACAGTGCGGCACGCCAGTTCGCGCGTAGAGGACCCGCAGGAAGTCGTATATCTCGGTAACCGTACCCACCGTCGACCTGGGATTGCTGGTGCCGGCCTTCTGGTCGATAGCTATAGCCGGCGAAAGCCCCTCGATGAGGTCCACGTCGGGCTTGTCGAGTTGGCCAAGGAACTGCCGCGCGTAAGAGGACAGCGATTCCACGTAGCGTCGCTGGCCCTCGGCGTAGATGGTATCGAAGGCGAGCGACGATTTTCCTGAGCCGCTGATGCCGGTCATCACTATCATCTTGTTGCGGGGGAGGTCGAGGTTCACGTCCTTGAGGTTGTGCTCCCTGGCCCCGCGTATCTTAAGGACCGCGTCATCCACCTGGCAGAAGCTCCTCTCCAATTTTTCTTATCTGGTCACGCAGCTGCCCCGCTTCCTCGAAGCGGAGCTCCTCGGCGAGCACCCGCATCTCCTCCTCCATGTTGAGCAGCAGACGCTGCAGTTCAGCGGGCCCAAGCTGGCGCGCCCGCTCAACCGGGTCTCCGGACGCCGCCCCACGTGGGGCCATGGCGACCTCAAGGATGTCGCGGACCTCCTTCTGGATGGTCTGCGGGTCTATCCCGTGCTCCTCGTTGAACCTCACCTGCAGCTCCCGCCTGCGCCCGGTCTCCCTGATAGCGTTACGCATCGCGTCCGAATAATCCTGCGCGTACAGAAGCACCTTGCCCTCGACGTTACGGCTGGCGCGCCCCATGGTCTGGACGAGGCTGCGCTCGCTGCGCAGGAACCCTTGTTTGTCCGCGTCGAGTATTGCGACCAGCGAAACCTCGGGAAGGTCGAGCCCCTCGCGCAGCAGGTTGATGCCGACCAGCACGTCAAAGACTCCGGCCCGCAGGTCTCTCAGTATCTCCACTCGCTCCACGGTGCCGATCTCGGAGTGCAGGTACCTCGTCTTGATTCCCATCTCCGCGAGGTACTCGGAGAGCGTCTCCGACATCTTCTTGGTCAACGTTGTGACTAGCACTCGCTCTTTATTTACCACCCTCTCGCGTATCTCGGAAATGAGGTCGTCTATCTGGCCCTCGGCGGGCCTGACTTCCACTTCCGGGTCCACCAGCCCTGTCGGTCGAATCACCTGCTCGGCCACTCTTTCCGCCCTGCTCATCTCCCAGTCCGCGGGAGTGGCGCTGACGAAAATGACCTGGTTGGTCTTTGTGAAGAACTCATCCTGAGACAGCGGGCGGTTGTCCATCGCGGACGGCAGCCTGAAGCCGTGCTCAACAAGGGTTTTCTTCCTCGCCCGGTCTCCGTTGAGCATGCCGGACAGCTGGGGCACCGTGATGTGCGACTCGTCTATGAAAGTCAAAAAACCCTTTCCGAAGAAGTCGAGAAGCGTGTGGGGGGGCTCACCGGCCTTTCGTCCCGAGAGGTGACGGCTGTAGTTCTCGATGCCATGGCAGTATCCGGTCTCTCGCAGCATCTCGAGGTCATAGTTGGTGCGCATCTTGAGGCGCTGTTCTTCAAGCAGCTTGCCCTCCGACACGAGCTCGGCCAACCGCACGGCCAGCTCCTGCTCGATCGCCTCGAGGGCGTTCTCGAGTTGTTCGGAAGGTGTGAGGAAGTGGGTAGCCGGCCATATGACCGTTCGGTCGAGCTCGGCCAGAACCTCGCCGGTCAGCGGGTCCACCTCAGTTATCCGCTCCACCTCTCTGTCGAACATCTCCACCCTGATTGCCTGGTCCCAGTACGCCGGGTACACGTCTATTACGTCTCCACGAACGCGAAACTTCCCCCTGTCGGGAGCAAGGTCATTGCGCTCGTACTTGATGTCGACCAGCTTGCGCAGGACCACGTCTCGGTCATACTCCTCGCCGACCTCGAGCATCACCATCCGCTTCATGTACTCCTCTGGAGAGCCCAACCCGTATATGCACGACACCGAGGCGACGATTATCACGTCGTCCCTGGAGAGGAGCGCTGACGTCGCACCGTGCCTGAGCCGGTCAATCTCGTCGTTGATTGAGGAGTCCTTCTCGATATAGGTGTCGGTGATGGGCAGGTACGCCTCGGGCTGATAGTAGTCATAGTAGCTCACAAAAAACTCGACGGCGTTGTTGGGGAAAAAACCCCGAAACTCGGAATAGAGCTGGGCGGCAAGCGTCTTGTTCGGCGCCAGCACAAGGGTTGGCCTGCCAACCTCCTCGATGACCTTCGCCATGGTAAAGGTCTTCCCGGAACCGGTCACGCCCAGCAGCACCTGGAAACGCTCGTCCGAACGCAGTCCATCCACCAGGTCCTTTATAGCTCCTGGCTGGTCGCCCTGAGGGACGAACCCGGTCACTGTCTTAAGGTTACTCATAGACTCAAGTCCCCGTATTCAATATCGCAAAAAAACGAGAATCCCGCGCCATGCAGGACCCCCTCTCTGAATTGTATCCCCGGCGCTTCCCGGGTTCAATGACCTGGGTTTGTTTGGCAGCCTGTTTGACCACCAATCCCAACAATGCTACCTTGTAGCCACCATGTCAGACGGAAAGAGATGCTGGGAAATCAAGAAGTGCTCCGCCTCGCAATATCTGAACTGCAGGGCCTACGGCGAGCAGAAGATGTGCTGGGAGATATCGAACCCTCGCGGCTCGAGGAGCATGATGCTGTGCCTCCAGATGGGGTGCCCCGTTTACGATGAATACATGGACGAGATCGACTCCGAGATCGGGGACCGCCTGAAGATGATGTTCCCGTTCCTCGGGAGCATCGAAGAAAACGAGGAACTTCCTCAGAAGTAAACAGACCGAGACCTTCTCTCTATCTCTCGCCAGGCCTCTTTGGCCCTGGAACGCAAGGCGCCCAGCGTACCATTGTTCTCGATGACCAGGTCGCCCATCTCCACCCTCTGCGAATCCGGGATCTGCGCGGAGATCCGGGCGCGCGACTCCCGCTCCGACATCCCCCTGTCGCCGGTCAACCTCCGAACACGGCACTCCTCGTCCGCCGTTACGACCAGAAGGAGGTCAAACACTGAAGAGGCTCCGACGTCAACGATGAGAGCCGCATCCACCACCGCGGCGGGAACGTCCGTGCCATCGAGGCATCCAGCGTACGCGCCGACTCTGCGCACTATCTCGTCGAATATCGCCGGGTGAGTGATGCTGTTCAGGAGACGCCTCCTGCCCTCATCCGCGAATGCGATAGCGCCCAGCGCGGCACGGTCAATCTGTCCCGAGGCGTCCAGGACGCTCTCTCCGAACTCTCTTGCGATTGCTTCGTATGCAACTGCGCCCGGGACTGTCACGTCCCGGGCTACAACATCGGCGTCAATTACCAGCGCGCCCATCCGCGCAAGCTCGCGGGCCGCCTCGCTCTTACCGGATGCGATGCCACCGGTAAGCCCCACAATCATCAGCCTGTCTCCCGCAGGCCCCCAAACCTCGGAGTGTCCCAAGTAATGCGCCCCCGGTCTACTCCTCATGCCCCTTTTTCTTCATCTCGGCCAGGATCGACTCGAGCGAACCATCGTCTGTCGGCAAGCCTGGATCCACATCGGTCAGGCGAGATCCTTCCTGTGGTTCCTCGGTGGCCTCTGGAAGATTTTCCTCGGCCTCTTCGATGATGGCTTCCACGATGGCCTCTTCGACGACAGCTTCCACGATAGCTTCTTCGACGACAGCTTCGATGATGGCCTCTTCGACGACAGCTTCGACTATGGCCTCTTCGACTGCCTCCGACTCAGCGGTGACAGCAGCTTCTATCTCTTCAACCTCGGCTGCTATCTCAGCCGCTTCCGAGGCAATCTCGACACGCCCAACGGGTCTGCTGTGTCCCTCCGATATCGACGAATCTCCGGTTTGGGTCTCGTACTCATCCCCCTCGACCAACTGCGGCTCCTGTTCCTCAGGATAATCGGCATACTCGACTTCCCCAGGGCTGGAGAGCTGCTTCAAGCTCAGGGATATTCGCCTGCGGTCGAGATCGATGTCGATAATCTTGGCGTCGACCTCGTCGCCGACAGAGACCACTTCCTCGGGGAACTCGATATGCTCCCATGCGAGCTCGGATATGTGCACCAGTCCCTCGACCCCCGGCATTATCTCCACGAACGACCCGAAGGGAACAAGCTTTGTGACCTTGCCGCGTACTGTCGAGCCGGCCGGGTTCTGCTTGGCAAGCGTCACCCAGGGGTCCTCCTGGGCCTTCTTGAGCGACAGCGAAACCCGCTCGCGCTCGAGGTCTACGTCCAGGATCTCAACCTCGATCTCCTGGCCGACCGCCAGCACCTCCGAAGGATGGTCGATGTGGCTCCAGGAGAGCTCGGAAATATGTATGAGGCCGTCGACCCCGCCCAGGTCCACGAATGCCCCGAAGTTAACTATGCTGGAAATGGCTCCCTTTCGCCTGGAGCCCTTCTCGAGGTTCTCCAGGAACTCCTTGCGCTCGCTGGACTTCATCTTCTCCAGATAAGCACGCCGGGAAAGAACCACGTTGTTCCGGTTCTTATCGAGCTCGATTATCTTGGCCTCCAGGGTGCGGCCGACAAACTGGTTCAGGTCCTTGACCCGCCGCAAGTCAACGAGCGAGGCGGGGAGGAACCCGCGCAGGCCGATGTCCAGGATGAGGCCTCCCTTGACGACCTCTATGACCTCGCCCTCGACCACGCCTTCCTCTTCCTTTATGCGCTCGATGTTGCCCCACGCCCTCTCGTATTGAGCCCTCTTCTTGGAAAGGATGAGGCGGCCTTCCTTGTCCTCTTTCTGGAGGACCAGCGCTTCGAGCTCCTCTCCGGGCTGGACCAGATCGGAGGGCTTGGCGTTATACCGGATGGACAGCTCTCTTGAAGGGATGACGCCTTCGGATTTATAGCCAATATCCAGGAGCACCTCTTCCTTGTCGACCTTCACCACTATGCCGCTTACTATGTCACCCTCGTTGAATATCTTAATGGTGCCGTCATAGTCCGGCACCTCTTGACTTTCCTCTGGAGTCAGCCCAAGGCCGGCCAGTGATTCCCGCGCTTCGGCTCCGGTGAGCAGGTCTTCCTCTTCTTCCTCGCTCTCGGTGGTCTGTCCAATTTCCTCGTCAGTCATCGTGGTCTTTCCTTCCAGTAGCCTGCGTATACGAAGATATGAATAGCACATACACTATCAAGCCGCAAGTTGGGCGGTTTTTCACAGCGCAACCTCGAATTACTGCTTGGCCTCTCCCCAGTTATCGAAAACCCCGATGTCCACCTCGAGCGGTACCCGAAGGTCGGCGGCCCCCATCATGCAGGCGCTGACCAGGCCCCCCAGCGCCTCCAGCTCACCGCGCGGAGCCTCGAACACCAGCTCATCGTGTATCTGGAGGGTCATTCGCGCTCTTGAACCCCCGCGCTTCATCGCGGAGTCCACGTCCACCATCGCCTTTTTGATGATATCGGCGGCTGTGCCCTGAAGCGGGGTGTTTATCGCCAGGCGTTCTCCCATCTCCCGGGTCTGCCGGTTGCCGCTGGCCAGTTCCGGTAAGAAGCGTCGTCTTCCGAACAGGGTCTCCGCGTAGCCCCGGCCCGCGGCGTCTGCGATGCACCTTTCGCGGTACTCCCGAACCCCATCGTAAGTTTTGAAGTAGTCGTCTATGTACCTCGTGGCCTCCTCTAAGGAGATTCCCAGCCTCGAGGACAACCCGTAGTACCCCATTCCGTAGACCACACCGAAATTCACCACTTTAGCCAGTCGCCGCATTTCCGGCGTGACCTCCCCGTGGGGAACTCCGAAGATCTCGGCAGCGGTCTCGCGGTGTATGTCAGCGCCCTTATCGAAGGCGTCGAGAAGGCGCGCGTCGGCGGACATGTGAGCCAGCACGCGGAGCTCGATCTGGGAATAGTCGGCCACTATCAACTTCCAGCCCTCTTCAGGCGGCACGAACGCGGCGCGGATTCTCCGTCCCACCTCGGTGCGCACCGGGATGTTCTGAAGGTTCGGGTTGCTTGAAGAGATCCGCCCTGTGGCGGTCGCGGTCTGATTGAAGCATCCATGCAGCCTGCCAGAGGAAGGGCAGACCAGAGCCGGCAGGACGTCGAAGTACGTGGACTTGAGCTTTGAGTACTCGCGATACTCCAGGACCTTCCCGGCAATCGGGTGTTCCAGCCTGAGTGCTTCCAGCACGGTGGAGTCAGTCGAGAAACCGGTCCTGGTCTTCTTCTGCGGGGAGAAACCGAGCTCATCGAACAGCACCTGGGCGAGCTGCCTTGTCGAGCTAACATTGAATTCCCGCCCGGCGAGGGCGAATATATCCTTCTCAAGGCCTGCGAGCATCGAGGAGGCCTCTACTGAAAGCTCCTCCAGCACGCGCGGATCCAACGCTACTCCAGTCTCCTCCATCTCCTCGAGGACCGTCATCAGAGGCATTTCGATGTCCTTGAAAAGCGTGAGCATGCCCAGCGAGTTGAGCTTCTCCTCCAGGATGGGCTTGACATGAAACACCCTGGCCGCGTTGTCGGCCACCTCCAGTCCTTCACTATCGCCATCATCTTCGAGAAGCGAAGGCTGGTCGCCCGCACGAGCTGATCGGCCCTCGATGGATATGTGCCCGCCCAGGTTCCTCTCCCAGATGTCCCACAGGTAGTAAGTGCCGAGTGAGGGGTTCTCCAGGTAGGCCGCGAGCGCGGTGTCGAAAGCGACGTTACGCACCGACAAGCCAGCCTTGCCAATCGCCTGGACATTCGCCTTGGCCTCGTGCATCCATTTCTCGATATCCCCGGAGCCCAGTATCTCGCCCGCTGCCCGCCAGGCGGCGCCGGAATCGCCTGGAGTGAGAATCAACGCCGTCTTTCCGGTTGCGAGCCCAAGGCGAAGAAGCTTGATATCACAGTAACCGCTGCCCGAGACATTGCACGCCACGCCGACCGCCCCCGCCTCGCGGGCCCCCGAAAGGAACGACCCAAGAGCGCGGTCGTCATCCGGGTCAGTGAGAGTGTAGAGAAGTTCGCCGCCGGGGCCGGCTCGTCCGGGGGACGAACTTTTTACGAACAACTCCTGAAAGCGCCTTGCCAGGGTCTTGAACTCGAGTGCGGAAAGGTAGTCGAGGACGTCCTGAGGGTTCCAGGACCCGAACTCGACCTTGTACGGGTCAAGCTCCAGCGGCAGGTCGGTCTCAAGCCTGGAAAGAGCCCGTGAGAGAAACGCCATGTCGCGGTTCTCCTCGAGCGACGCTTTTCTCCTGGCTCCGGTAACGTTGTCCAGGTTGGCGTAAAGGGCCTCGAGCGAGCCGTACTCCTTTATGAGCGCGCAGGCTCCCTTCTCGCCTATACCCGGGACGCCCGGGATATTGTCGGAGGCGTCGCCCTTCAGCCCGGCCATGTCAGGCATCCTCTCCGGCGGCACCCCGTATTTCTCTTCGACCGCCAACCGGTCGTAGGTGACCGTCTCTGTTATCCCCTTGCCGGTCATCAGGACCTTAACGCCCTCGCCCACCAGCTGCAGGGCGTCCCGGTCACCGGTCACTATCACCGCTTCGCCGCCGGCCCCCGCAACTCTTCTGGCCATCGTCCCCAGGACGTCGTCGGCCTCGTAACCGGCGGAGCGAACAGACGGTATCTTCATGCGCTCGAGGAGGCGCTCGATCATCGACATCTGGCTGCGCAGATCCTCGGGCATGGTAGGACGATGAGCCTTGTATTCCGGGAACTCTTTTGCGCGGTGGAGCTCGGCTCGAGGCCCGTCAAACGCAACCACAACCGCGTCCGGGTCTTCCTCGTCGGCGACTTTGAACAACATGCTCGCGAATCCGTAGACCGCGTTCGTAGGCTGCCCTTCCGTGGTGCTCATTGTCGCGGGGAGCGCGAAGAAAGCCCGGTAAGCCAGGCTGTGCCCGTCAAGAAGTAACACCTTGCGTCTTTCTTTCATCTGGCCTTCCTGCCAGCGCCTCTAAGAACTGCTCCGGCGCCCTCGTTTTACGGCAAATAGAGCGCCAGGCACTTCTTGATATAATATCTCAAGACAGGCCGAAGTGGCGGAATGGTAGACGCGCTGGTCTCAAACACCAGTGGGGGCGACCCCGTGTCGGTTCGACTCCGACCTTCGGCACCAGCGCCAGAGGAGTTGTTTGGCCTTGTGGTGTATAAGGCTCTCTGGCTACCCCCATCGTGGATTGTTATTGTTTGTCGTGCGTTTCACGATGGGGACCCGACCGCCAGGTCAGGGAGCGGAATGCTATTTCTTCTCAGGGGGCTTTGTTGCCTGAAGCGGCTTGAGGATGTAGATTGCGATAACGCCGATCAGGGGAACAAAGAACCCGATGATAAACCACCACTGCATGCTGCGCCCCTTGCGCGCGGCCACGGCTCCGGCCCAGGTGCCCATGATTATCATCAGTGCCAGTCCGCCAAACATGATGTAAGTCCAGCCGCTGCCCCAGGGGATCAACGCCCCTGGTCCCAGGGACTCAAGCAAAGCCACAGCTGTAAACATCTAAACCTCCGTGCCGATTTACCTGCTCATAAATAATACCAGACATCGCCACAAGTCTAAGAAACCCAGCGCCTTTGCGGACCTTAAAAGAAAAGACCGGTTGTGGCCCTTCTCTCCCCCAGCCATCCCAGAAAAGCCCCGAGCGGCAAAAACAGGCCGAATATAAACGCCAGGTTGAACTTGCTGAAGACCATGGCAAAACTGAACCGGTCGGTAAGCATCCATGAAAGGATCGCGAAGTACAGCGGTCTGAACGCGAACGCCCACATGCCCACGGCAATGAGCCCGAGTGCCCACCCGTTCCTCTCCATACGGTATCCGGGGGAGAAGCCAGCGAATACCACGGGTATCAGCAGTGATACAAACACCACAATCATGCCCTTCGTGAAACTGCCGGACACAACAAGCACGTACCCTATGAAACTGAGGAAGAGCTCCAGGGAGACCGACATAAGCGCCGCTATGGCTGCGGCGGCCGCGCAGAGAGTGATGGCGCGTGTCCAATCGAAGACCCTTACCGCCCCAGGCTCCGGGCGGGCTACGCGATCCGCATCCTGCCATGCCCCGCCCTGCATGGGCGCCTGCCTTGAACCGTACGCCTGCTGCGGCGCCGGCCCTGCCGGTGCGGGAAAAGGCTCGGCCGTGTTGATACCTACCTGAGACGCCCGGGCAGCGACCGCCGCCTCCCCCCCATACGGGTAATTCGTTCCCCCTTCCATCGGCGGCGATTGCCACGTCGCATCAAGAGCTTGCTCTGTGACGTGGGGCGTTTGCGCCGTCTGGTTACCGCCCACAGTCAGACCCGTGACCTGTCGGGGTTCGAACTCCTGGCCGGAACTCGCCCCGTACTCACCTATGTCTACAGAAGGCACCTCCGGTGAGGCCTGCGTCGACCCCGCCAACTCAGCGTTTCCCGGCGCCCCGCTATCGAAGCTCGACGGGTAATGCTCAAGGTAGCCTCCATCGACTCTGGTTGCGTCCGTGTACTCCGGGTTTTCAAAACCCATGCCGGCAATGCAGAGGTTGCAGAACTCGGCTGACTCAGTATTCTCGGCTCCGCATACCGGGCAGTTCATAGTCAAGCGGACTAACCTCCCGGAATATTGCTGCCACCCATGCGCCACCGCTCACGCGCCAGACGCCAGTGCCTCCACAAACATAGCACCAGTTTATTGCACCGCGCAACAGGAGGGCGCGTCGTTCCCCGCTCAATCGACCAGGTTGCCCGATATAAACTCTTCGTAACCCTTCAGGTCCAGAAGCCCATGACCGCTCAAGTTAAACAGTATGTTCTTGCTCACGCCGCTCTCCTTGCACTTCAGGGCTTCGTCGATAGCGCACTTTAATGCGTGAGACGTTTCAGGAGCGATTATCAAGCCCTCGGTACGGGCGAACAGCATGGCGGCCTCAAACACGGCCGTCTGCGGGTAAGCGACCGCCTCGATGTAGCCTTCGTGCACCAGGGCTGAGACCAGTGGCGAGTCGCCGTGATAGCGGAGGCCGCCAGCGTGTATGGGTGACGGCACGAACTTGTGGCCGAGGGTGTACATCATCACTATCGGGGCAAGGCCGGCCTCGTCGCCGTAGTCGTACTCGTACTTGCCCTTGGTCAGGGTCGGGCAGCTCGTCGGCTCTACCGCAACGCATCGGACGTCCGAAACTCCGCCCAGCTTGTCTTTCATGAACGGGAACGAGATGCCGGCGAAGTTGCTGCCGCCCCCCACGCAGCCGATGACCACGTCGGGGTAAGCGTCTATCTTCTCCATCTGCGCCATGGCCTCCTGGCCGATAATCGTCTGGTGCATGCACACGTGGTTCAGCACGCTTCCGAGCGAATACTTCGTGTCGTCCCTCTTGAGGGCCATCTCGACAGCCTCGCTGATAGCGATTCCAAGGCTGCCGGGGCAGTCGGGGTCTTCGGCGAGCACGGCGCGCCCGGACTCGGTCATGTCCGTCGGGCTGGCGAATACGTCCGCCCCCCAGACCTCCATCATCGCCCGCCTGTAAGGTTTTTGCTCGAAGCTCACCTTGACCATGTATACCTGCAGCTCGATCCCGAAGAACTTACATCCAAGGGCGAGCGCGCATCCCCACTGGCCCGCACCTGTCTCGGTGCATATTCGCTTCACGCCTTCTTTCTTGTTGAAATAAGCCTGCGCGAAGGCGGTGTTCGGCTTATGGCTTCCCGCCATGCTGACGCTCTCATTCTTGTAGAAGATCCTGGCCGGAGTATCGAGAGCTTTCTCCAGCCTGTACGCCCTGTGGAGCGGACTGGGGCGATAGAGCCTGTAGGCGGCCTGGACCTCCTCGGGTATCTCGATGTAGCGCTCCTGGCTCATCTCCTGTTTGATGAGCTCCATTGGGAACAGAGGAGCGAAGTCCTCCGGCCCCGCCGGCTCTTTTGTCATGGGGCTGAGCGGCGGCGGCAGCTGTTTCGGCAAATCCGGCTGTATGTTGTACCAGGCCGTCGGCATCTCGCTTTCGGACAGCGTCACCTTGTATGGCATCTCCTTGCTTCCCATTGTCATCCTCTCCTTTCAAAGACGGTCCGCATCATCAACGAAAAAACCCGGTTTTCCGCGACCGGGCTTTGACAAAACAAAAGCCGCGGGAATCTCATCGAGTCCCACGGCCTATCTACTCTTACGCGGCAGCGTGAAACCCCTTTTAGGAGCTCCACCACCAGTCATTCAGTTCTGGTCTTACCGCCATGAGTATCATAGTTTGCCCATAATACGACATCGCTAATATATATGCAACGGGCGGGCCGGGCGAGCGTCAGGCCCGCCGGGTTGAAGCACCGCGCATCCGTCGGCAGGTCACAACAGCCCCCGCCCTCCGAGAGCGTAGACTATTTCCTCCACAACCTGCTCAACTCCCTTGTCCGTAGTGTCGATCAACAGCGCGTCTGTCGCCATGGCAAGCGGGCTGTACTCCCGGGAAGAGTCGATGGAGTCACGCATCGCTATCTCGTCCGTCACTTCGGCTTCCGTGACGGTCATCCCCTTGTCCTTGAGCTCGAGGTAACGCCTGCGCGCGCGCTGTGCTGCCGACGCTTCGAGGAAGACTTTCAGTGATGCGTCGGGAAACACGGTGGTGCCTATGTCGCGGCCCTCGACCACCGCGCCTCCCCCGGCGACCATTGAGCGCTGAAGCCTCATCATCTCTTCCCTTACCCCGTGGACCGCGGAGACCGGGGACACCGCTTCGCCGACTTCCGGGAAACGTATCTCACGAGTGACCACGCGTCCCCCCAGTTGAATTCGGGGTGTAGAACCATCGCACATGTCGAGACTGAACGAATCACGCACCTCGCGGGCCAGCATGGAAAGGGAATGATAGTCATCGAGGCCGACGCCCCTCTCGAGAGCAAGCAGTGTCACCGCGCGGTACATAGAGCCGCTGTCGACCAGCATGAGCTCGAGCCTTAAGGCAAGCTCCACGGCAACGGTGCTCTTTCCCGAAGCCGCCGGGCCGTCAATCGCTATGACCGGGGCAGCGTGGGTACCCATTCAAACCGTCCTCGCGCCAAGCGCCTCGAGGACCTCCTCGAACCCGGGATACGACACGCGCGTCCACTCCCATCCGTCCACCACGGTGCGCCCATCCGCGACCAGGCCGGCGATCGCCAGCATCATGGCCAGGCGGTGGTCGCCTCCCGCGGAGACCGGAGCGCCCCTGAGCCCGCACGGGCCATCGACTGCCATGCCCTCGGCGGTCTCCTCGATGCGCGCGCCCATAGCCTTCAGGGCGGATACGGTGCCCGCAATGCGGTCCGATTCTTTGTGGCGTAGCTCAGCGGCACCTCGTATCTCGGTCCTCCCCTGCGCCTGGGTGGCAAGCAAAGCCACCAGGGTCACCTCGTCGATGGCCAGCGCTACGTCCTGCTTCGAGAGCTGGATTCCTTTGAGCGGCGCGCACTTGACCCTGATTGTGCCCCTGGGCTCCCACGAGTCGTCTTCGTCCGGCAGCACCTCGATGTCAGCACCCATGCGACCGAGAAGTCCCAGGAAGCCGGTGCGCGTGGGGTTGAGCCCAACCGACCTCACCTCTATCTCCGAATCCCGGCAAAGGGCGCCCGCGGCGATGAGGAAGGCCGCCGAGGAGAAGTCACCCGGGACGTCGATCTGAAGTGCTCGCGGGACGCCAGGCTCTACCGAGACTGTCAAGCCTTCCGTGGTGACGTCTATGCCCGCCCTTTTCAGTAATCGTTCGGTATGGTCCCTGGTCAGTACGGTTTCAGCAACCGCCGTCTTCCCTGACGCTCCCAGCCCTGCCAGCAGAACAGCCGACTTCACCTGGGCGCTGGCCACGGGGGGCGAATAGTGAATGCCTTTCAGCCCCCCACCTGCCACGCGCAAAGGGGGATGACCTTCCTCGTCGCTCGCCGAGAGCCGCGCACCCATGAGGCTCAGCGGCTCGATTATGCGTCCCATCGGCCTGCGCAGGAGGCTCGAGTCACCTGTAAAGGTAACAGTAAGGGGCAGAGAGGCAAGGACGCCCACCAGCAGCCTCATGGTAGTCCCCGAGTTGCCCGCGTCAAGCGGCCCATCAGGCTCCCGGAACCCTCCATCCGCACACCCGTCGACGAGCAGCGCGTCCGCTTCCCGCCTGACCTCGACGCCGAGCTTCTCCAGCACCTCGAGGGTGCTGGCGCAATCGGCTGCCGGGCTGTAACCCTTTATCGCGCTTGTCCCACGCGCCAGCGCGCCCACGATCGCTCCACGGTGTGATATCGATTTGTCACCGGGGACTTTGATCTCGCCCCGCAGGTACACGCTCTTCTCGAACGCGGCTTTCATATAAGTATTACGCCTTGCCGTGGCTCGCCCGGAACCCCAGCGCCGTAAGCTCCATGGCTACCTCGCGAGCCTGCTCCTCGCCCATTATCTTCAGGGTCATGACACCGGTCTCGCCCTCCAGTGGATGCACGATTGCGATGTCCTCTATGTTAACTCCCAGCGAGCCAACCGCTGTCGATATCCTGCTGATCACACCGGGCTCGTCAGGCACGGGAAGAGATACGTCAAACATTTCCTCTAGCTCCCGGCCGGACTTGAGTGAGAGCTCAGCCCGGGCGCGCCTGGCATCGTCGAAAAGCTCCCAAAGCTTTGCCCTGTCCTCTCTCTCGAGCAGGCCCGCGAGCTCCTTGATGCGAAAACCATAGTCGAGCAATCGCTCGATGATAAACTCACGGTTCTCCATGCAGATGTCGAGCCACACATCGGGACTGCTTGCGGCTATGCGAGTCATGTCGCGAAACCCGCCGGCAGCAACGGTAAAGAGGTTCTTCATCTCCACTTTCTGCCTGTTGGCCATATCCATTAGCAGCAGTGAAGCCAGGTGTGGGACATGGCTCACGGTCGCCATGGCGCGATCGTGAGATTCCGGGTCGAGCGAGATGACCCTCGCCCCGATGTCAGTGAGAAGACGGTGCAGTCGCCTGAAAGCCTCGGCGTCAGTGCGCTCCGTCGGGGTGAGGATGTAGTATGCCTGACGGTACAGGTCTGCCCGCGCCCACTCCACCCCGGACTGCTCCGAGCCGGTCATCGGGTGTCCACCCACGTACCAGACCCCACCCGGGAGTGCGGACTCGATCCCCTCAGTGACCCCCAGTTTCGCCGAGCCGAGGTCAGAGACTATTGCCCCGGGCGAGACCGCATCCCTGACATCTGTGAAGACCTCGACAATGGAACTCGTCGGGGTTGCGATAAATATAAGGTCCGCGCCTCGTACGGCGTCAGTGGCTGTCTCGGCGATCTCGTCTGCTGTCCCGAGCTCACGGGCCTTTCGCCTGGTCTCCTTCGAGGCGTCGTAGCCGGCAACCAACTCGACACCGGGGCTGCTTCTCAAGGCCATTGCTAGCGAACCACCCATGAGCCCCGTGCCTATCACGGCCGTCTTCTTAAAGACCTCGGACATCATCTTCCACCCGCATGTACTGGACGGTTTGACAGCCTTACGGACGCGTCTTTCTCGACAGGTTCGAGCCTCTCGCCCGGAAGGGCTGTGAACTCGCCTTCGCTCAAAACACGCCGAGCCGACCCCAATGTTGCGTTTTACATCTTGCGGCCAAGTGGGGGAGCGACCGTCTTCAGCTCTTGCATCAACAGCTTGAACTCGTCGAAGTCGAGCGACTGAGGCCCGTCGCACAGCGCAGCCTTCGGGTCCGGGTGGATCTCCACCATGACGCCGTCCGCACCGACGGCAAGCGCCCCTTTGGAAAGAGCGGCTATAGGCTCGCGTCTGCCCGTCGCGTGGCTGGGGTCGACAACAATAGGCAGGTGGCTCGCCAGCTTGACCAGCGGCACGGCGGACAGGTCCAGCGTGTTCCTGGTAGCTGTCTCGAAAGTCCTTATGCCGCGCTCACAAAGGACCACGTTGCTGTTGCCGCCCCGTATGATGTATTCGGCGGCCATCAGAAGCTCCTCGATGGTGCTTGACAGCCCGCGTTTCAGCATCACCGGCTTGTGCTGCATCCCGACCTCCCGGAGCAGCAGGAAGTTCTGCATGTTCCGGGCGCCTATCTGGAGCATGTCCGCGTATCTTGAGACCATGGCCACGTGGCGCACATCCACCACCTCGGTAACGACGGGAAGCCCGGTTATCTCGCGGGCGCTTGCCAGCAGCTCGAGGCCTTCCTCCCCCATGCCCTGGAAAGAATACGGCGAAGAGCGCGGCTTGAACGCGCCGCCCCTGAGCATGTGGGCCCCGGCGTCCCTGGCAGCCTCCGCGGCGGAAATCAACTGCTCCTCGCTCTCTACCGCGCAGGGGCCGGCAATTACCACGAAGCTATCCCCCCCGAGCTCCACCGGGCCTACCTTCACCACGGTGCCCTCCGGATGGAACTCGCGGCTGACCAGCTTATAAGGCTTCATGACCGGGATGACGGCCTCAACACCGGGCAGGGCCGCAAACGGTATCTCCGCGATCCTCTCGCGGTCACCGATCGCCCCGATTATTGTCTTGAACTCACCGCGGGAAAGGTGCGCCTCGGCCCCGATGGAATGGAGCTTCTCGATGACCTCGTTGACCTGGTCATCACCGGCCCCGTCTCTCATCACGATTATCATATCCGCTCACCCCCCGCCAGAGGCGAAACCTCGATATCGGGCTTCACTCGGGAAGGTCCGTTCTGAGCTGGCGCGCTTCCTTCAGGTAGACGTGCCGAAGTTGCTCGCGCGCTTTCTCCGTGTTGACGTGCGCCATGACTCTTATCGTGAACGGCAGTGACCCATCGACCGCGAGTTCGCGCGCGCACATCACGGGGATGTGCGAAAGGCCTATCTTGCGCACCGCGGCCGCGGGGAACTCCGCGGTGATGTCCCTGGTCGCGGTAAAGATCATGGATATGAGGTCATCAGTGGCGATGTCGTTTCGGTCGAGCATCTCCTCCAGAAGCTGGGTGGTCGCCCCGACTATTGCTTCCTTGGAATTATCGTCCGCGGTCGTCGCGCCCCGCAAAGCCCTGACCCTCATTACCCCTCCTTGTCTTCCATCATTTCTTCAGGTCCGTCAATCCGTACAGCTTGGTCACCTCGTCAGGCTCCAGCTCCCTGTACTTCCCGGGCCGCAGGTTTCCCAGGCCAAGCGTCCCGAACCTGACCCGGTTCAGATTCTTAACGGTGTACCCGAGCGCCTCGAAAGACCTTCTTATCTGTCTCTTCCTACCGGTCTTGAGTGTCATCCTCACCTGACCCCGCCTGCCGTGCTTGCCTGCCAGCGACGCCCGTGCCGGCCCGGTAAGCCCGTCCTCGAGCGTGACCCCCTTGCGAAGTCGCGCCAGGTCCTGCGCTCCGGGGACCGGCTCCACCTCGACCACGTACTCACGCGATACCCCGTATCTCGGGTGCAGCAACCGGTTTGCCAGGAAACCGTCGTTCGTCAAGAGTATAATCCCGGTCGAATCCATGTCCAGCCTTCCCACGGGGAACAGCCTTGATTCACGCGAGATCGCCGGGTCGAGCAGGTCCAGAACGGTCTTGCGCCCCAGCGGGTCGCTGGCGGTCGAGACAACGCCGCGGGGCTTGTTGAGTGCGAGGTACTTCAGGTCAATGCCCGTCTCCACCACAACCCCATCGACGGCGATCTCATCGACCCCTGCCCGCGCTCGGTCCCCGAGAGAGACCTCTTTACCGTTCCGGGTAACCCGGCCCTCGAGGATCAGCTCCTCCGCCGCCCTCCGTGAGGCCATCCCCGCCGCCGACAAAATCTTCTGTATTCTCTCCGGTTTGAGGGCCTCGGCCACCTTCACCCTCCTCGATCAGCTCCCAGGAAAGGCTTCTCTTGATCTTCTCGATAGTCTCATCGTCGGGAGCGAACTCCTCCAGGTCCGGGAGATCCTCCAGGCTTTTCAGTCCGAACCGCTCCAGGAAACGGGTCGTGGTGCCGTACAGCATTGGGTAGCCCGGCGGCCCTCCCCTTCCCACCCCCTGGACAATCCCCCTGTCGTCGAGTGTCTTCATGACCCCCTCCGACTGCACTCCCCTTATCTCGGCCACCACACCCCTGGACACCGGCTGCAGGTAGGCCACTATCGCCAGTGTCTCAAGCGCGGCCCGCGTCAGGCGGGGGTTCACCTGGGCCCTTATCAACCTCGCGATGAAAGGTGACGCCTCCGGCGCCGCGTAGAAACCGAAACCTCCCGCGACCTCTCGGATAACCAGGCCGCCGCCTTTCCTGCGGTAGGACTCTACCAGGCTGTTCATCATCTCGCGCACCGCGCCCTGGTCGAACCCGGTTATCTCCGAGACCATGCCCACCGATAGTGGCTCCGGAGACACGAAGAGCAGCGCTTCCACCACGGCGGCCTTGTCGACATCCTCAGATTGCGGCGCCCCGGCGCGCCACGGGTCTCCGTCCGTCGTGTCGCCCCCCCCGTCCGCCGGTTTTGATTCCTCCCCCCAGAAGCGGTCGGCCTGTCTTTCCTCGCCGCCCCTGTCGCTGTCTTCAGGCGACACTGCTCTCCTCTCCCTCGCGAAGCTTCACGAATATCTCGCCGAATATCTTTTTCTGCTTGATGGTCACCTCTCGACGCTTGCACAGCTCCAGCACCGCAAGGAACGTCGCTATCACCTCTATCTTGGACCTGCATTCCTCGATCAGCTCGCTGAACCTCGCATGCCCCTCGGACAACAGCCGCGAGCGCACTGACTCGATACGCTCGGCAATGGAAACCCTTATCGGCGCTATGTAGGAGACTTCCACGGAATCGCGCGCCCACTCGACCAGCGCAACCATGAGCGCCTCGGCCAGGTGCGATGCCGGCACTCCCTCGAACGGGTCAGGGTAGAGCCGGGAGTAGTCTTCTTCGAGCTCTCTCATGCGGGGCATGTACCAGCCGTGCTCCGCGTGCAACCGCTCGAGGAGATCGGCCGCGTTGGAGAACTTCTTGTACTCGACCAGCCTCTCCACCAGGTATTCCCGGGCCGTCTCGGGGTCGTCCGCCTCGTCCTGCTCTTCCTCGGGCCGGGGAAGCAGGGAACGGGCCTTTATGAGGAGCAGGGTGGCGGCGATGAGCAGGAACTCCGTGGCAAGGTCGAGGTCGAGCCCCGCGGGGCCCTCGACGTGCTCGAGAAACGCCGAAGTTATCATGGCGATGGGCACCTCGTGTATGTCCAACTCCTGTTTCATTATGAGCTGGAGCAGGAGATCGAACGGCCCCTCGAACACCTCGATCTTTACCTCAAAGCTCAAGCGGGACTCCTAAAGGCTGCCGATGCTCATGGCCGACCTTGCTTTCGCCAGGCTCTCGGCCGCTATCGGCCTTGCTTTCTCCGCCCCCGCGGCGAGAACCTCCCCCGCCAGGCCCGGATCGCGCGACAGCTCGACGCGCCGCTCCCTGAAAGGAGCCATGTCAAGAGCGATTCGCTCGGCAAGCCTGTCTTTACAGTCGGTGCATCCTATCACGGCGCCCCTGCAATCCTCGGCGACCTGCTCGAGCTCATCAGGAAAATAGACCCCGTAGAGCTGGAACACGGTGCAGACCTCGGGGTGCCCCGGGTCCCCGCGGCGAACGCGCGCCGGGTCGGTTATCATCTTCCTGACCTTCGCGTGTATCTCCTCCGGACCGTCCCCGAGCTCGATGATGTTGTCATAGCTCTTTGACATCTTGCGAGCGTCGGTCCCGGGTATCCTGGGCGCGCTGGAAAGCAACGGCCTGGGCTCGGGGAACGTCTGTCCATAGAGCGAGTTGAAGCCCCTGGCTATCTCCCGGGTAAGCTCCAGGTGGGGAAGCTGGTCCTCTCCCACCGGCACCAGCTCGGCGTCCATTATCAGGATGTCGGCCGCCATCAGCACGGGGTACCCCAAGAACCCGTAGGTGTTGACGATCCTGGCGTTCAGCTCCCTCAGCTGCTCCTTGTAAGTGGGGCAGCGCTCCAGCTCCCCCAGCGTCAGCAGCATGCCGAAGTAAAGCACCAGCTCGGGGATGCTCTCGATGTCAGACTGGCGGTATATGGTGCACTTCTCGGGGTCAAGGCCCGCCGCGAGCCAGTCCAGCACCATGTCCGTGCTGTAGGCGCCCAGCATCGACGTGTCTTTATAGCCCGTTGTCAGAGCGTGCCAGTCCGCTACGAAAAAGAAGCACTCGTGAGTCGCCTGCAGGCCCACCATGTTCATCAGGTTTCCGTGGTAGTGGCCGAGGTGCAGCCTCCCGCTCGGCCTGTAGCCGCTCACCACCCTGTCTTTCAAGTAACA
Organism: Candidatus Geothermincolia bacterium; assembly: GCA_038326775.1. GTDB lineage: Bacteria > Actinomycetota > Geothermincolia > Fen-727 > Anoxymicrobiaceae > DYIU01. The sequence continues at coordinate 24,273 of JBBQKJ010000006.1, read as the reverse complement.
CCTCCGCGTGAGATCGTTATCGTGAACCGGGATCCAGAGAAGTCAGAACGGTATTCCCATTATTCTCCCCAGCAGATGGAATACCGGCTGAAGCAACCGGAAAAACAGGTCGCCCGACAGCCACAGGAACCCGAAGACTATTATGAACCCGAAAGGGGCGATGCGCTCGTAGCTCTCGCGAAGGTTCGCGGGCAGGAAGTATTCCAGCACGTGGGAACCGTCGAGCGGTGGCACGGGTATGAGGTTGAATATTCCAAGCCAGACGTTTATATAGGCGGCATAGTAAAAGAGGGAGAAAAGCTCCGTGATGGACGGCACGCCCGTGCTGGAAGTGGTGGTCGTTACTCCCGCGAGGTGGACAACCATCCCTATAAGCGTTATCAAGATGGCCACGCAGAAGTTGCTCAGGGGTCCCGCCAGCGCGACGAAAACCATGTCGCGTTTCCTCTTGAGGAAAAACGGGTTGACCGGCACCGGCTTAGCGTATCCAAAAGTGAAGGAGCCGCCCGACACCAGCAGGAGCGCCAGTGGCAGCAGGACGGTGCCGAACGGGTCTATGTGCGGTATAGGGTTAAGGGTCAGCCTGCCGGCGTTCCTGGCGGTCTTGTCGCCGAAATAGTCGGCAGCCCGGCCGTGCATATATTCGTGAATGATCACGCCTATTAACAAGCCAATTACTATGTAAACTGCCTGACGCCAGCTCTCCAAATGCCTTCCTCTTCTGTCCATACCGCTCAGGCGTTCATTGTAAGTTTGGTCACCTGCCGTTACAAGCGAGCCATCCGCGCCTTTGCCCGCCTGAACCAGGTTCCGCGACGCGCGCCCGGCATCCTAAACGGCGCGCGGGTGGGCACGCCCGTAGACAGACTTCAGATGGTCCCGGGTGACCTCGGTGTAGATCTGGGTCGTCGCGATGCTGGCGTGACCGAGCAGTTCCTGGACCACCAGCAGGCTCGCGCCCCCCTCCAGCATGTGTGTGGCGAAAGTGTGGCGGAGCACGTGCGGCGTTACCAGCTCACCCAGGCCGGCCGCCTCGGCGTGCCCCTTGATGACCTTCCAGCACCCCTGGCGGGTGAGCCTTCCACCCCTGGCGTTCAGGATAAGGGCGTGAAAGCTCGAGCTTCTGGCCAGCTCCGGCCTGGCTTCCCGGAGATAGAGCCGCGCCGCATCAGCCGCCCGGGCGCCGAACGGGATGATCCTCCACTTGTCTCCCTTTCCACGGACCATGGCCAGCCGCTCGAGCAGGTCGAGGTCGCCGACGTCAAGCCCGCACAGCTCCGATATCCGCATCCCGGTGGCGTACATGAGTTCCAGGATCAATCGGTCGCGGATGCCCCTGGCGTCTCCCCCGGCGGGAGTGTCGAGCAGCCTCTCGACCCGCGCCCTTGACAGCGCCCTGGGCAGCCTGGCCGGTATCCTTGGCGACGGAAGCGTTCCGGTAGGATCGGCTTCGCAAACGCCTTCGGCGACCATGAATCGATGGAACATCCTGACGACGCTGAAAGCCTGTGACATCGAGCGCGCCGAAAGGCCGGAGTCTTGAGAAGCCATCCAGGCCGCGTAAGCCATCACCGCTTCCTGGCCGATGTCTCGCGGGCTCTTGATGCCAAGCCCCTCAAGGAAATCGAGATAGCGGACCAGCGCGCGGCGGTAGCTGGAAATCGTGTTCGGCGAGACGCCGCGCTCGACCTGGATGAAGTTAAGGTACTCCCGCGCCGCAAATACCAGCGCGGTGAGGTCCCCCGCTTCGAGCGCGCTGCCCGTCGAGCCACTCTCTTCAGGGCTCATGGGTCCGCATGCCGCCGAAGGGCTTCGCGTCTCCGGACAAGAAGAGTAAGGCAAGCGACAGCCCTATGATGCTCTTGGCGTCCCTGATGTCCCCGGAGGAAACCATCTGGAGGGCACCGGCAAGGCTGAGGCGCTCGACCTCGAGGAACTCGTCCGGCTCGGACTCCCCCTGCTCCACGGAAAGGTCCCTCGCAAGGTAAAGGTGGAAGCACTCGTCCGAGTAGCCTGGGGAGTTGTAGAACTCCGATAGCTTGATCATCTCGCCCGCCTTCAAGCCTGCCTCCTCGGCAAGCTCCCTGTGGGCGGTGGCCAACGGGGGTTCTCCGGTGTCGAGCTTGCCCGCCGGTATCTCCAGCAGTACGCCTCGCACCGCGTGCCTGTACTGTCGCACCATGACGACGCTGCCGTCGGGCATCAGCGGCACTATGCCGACCGCTCCCGGATGGGCCACCCTCTCCCAGGTGGCCTTCCTGCCATCGGGCAGCCTGACGTCATCAAGAAAGACCTTGAGGACGCGGCCGTCGAAGACCTGCTCGCTTCCAAGTATCTCGTGGTCGCTTATATCCATGTCCATCTAATCACCACCCAGCTCGTCCGCGAGCAGCCCCGCCGCCCCGGCTGACATAAAGAACTCGGGCTCCTGGGAGACCGTCCTTCCCATTATGGTAGCCTCCAGGCCGCATTCCGCCAGGAGGCCCGGGATGATTCCGGCATCGACCTCGCGGACCTCGTGCTTGTCGAAGATGCCCGCGTCCCTCAGCTGGGCGGTCACCAGCTCGCGCCTCTCGCCCTCGAGAAGCGGTAAAGCCACAACGGCGCGCGCGAGGGCGCCGTATCTGAGTGAAGAGACAGTGTGATGGCTCAACCCGCGGTGCCTGCCCCGCTCGTCAGAGAAAGTTATCCTGGGTATCGCTACGGGGGTTCCCCCCAGCGAGGCCGCCGCGTTGATGACAACCGCCTGCTCCATTCCGCTGAAGCCGACCGCGGAGCCGGTGCCGACGATGCCGGGCCCCATGAGCGCGACCACCGCGTCCGCGCCGCAGGTCTCCCGCGCGCCCATCAGCGCCCCGAAGACGCTCACCGCCTCAAGGTCTCCTCCGAAGGCGTGCCCGCAGGTGATGGTCGATTCTATTAAGCCCCGCTCCTTCAGGAAGAGGACGGTGCGGCTGAAGGCGCAGGGGAGACAGCCCCCATCCGTCATAACATATACCAGGCGCCCTTCCGGGCGGGCGTGCCGGTAGGCGAGCGCCACCGGAAGAAGCTGGCTGTGCAGCGAGCCGGCCACAACCGGCATCCCGTTGAGTGCCCGGTCCAGGCCGTCCACCTCTATGCCGCCCAGCCTCTCCTCCAGGGCCTCCATGTTCAGCTGAAGAGGCGTGTACCTGAGCTTCATGATGTGCCCCGTCGCGCCCGTATCCAACCCGGGCCGCGAGAGGTTCCAGAGGATGAAATGGAACCCCCCGGAGCCCAGCTCGAGCTCGACCGCGGTGGTGTTGGCGACGACCTCATCGCCGGGGGCGACAGTGCCCGTGAGCTCATCAAAGGACAGTGCCCTCCCACAGGAGCCGTCGTCGAACTTCAGCTCCGAGAGAAGCGCGCCGGGGCCCCATGGCTCCACGCTCCGGACCCAGGCCCGCCTGTAGCTGCTCAACAGCGAGCCTCCCGCTCTACGTCGATGCACTGGCGAGCAAGCTCCGCCACCACACGCGCGACGGCCACCAGGTCGGCCTTGAGGATATGCTCCTCCTTGCTGTGCGCGTCGACGAGCCCTATGTGCATGACCGCCATCTGGAGGCCCGCCAGGTTCAACACGTTGGCGTCACTGCCTCCACCGCTCGTCGTGAGATAAGGCTCGACTCCGCAGCTTTGCATCGCCCGCTTCAGGTGCATCACCGGCCTCGATCTCTCATCCAGCTTGAAATGTTCGAACTGGCGCCACAGCTGCGCATCCAGCCCGCAGCCGCATTTCTCGGCGGCGCGACGGAAAACATCAAGCATCGCCTCGCCCTCCTCGGCAAGGCGGCTGGCCGAAAGGCCGCGTATCTCGCCTTCGACCACCGCTAGCTCCGGCACGATGTTCACCGCGGTTCCCCCGGAGATAAGGCCGATGTTGGAGGTCGTCCCTTCGTCGTGCCGCCCCAGTCGAAGACCCGCTATGGCCTCGGCCGCGCACGCAATGGCGCTCACGCCTTTCTCAGGCTCCACTCCGGCGTGCGCCGCCCTTCCGCGCAAGGTGAACTTGACCTGGTCCTGCCCGGGGGCCTCGACCACGATGCCGCCAACAGGCCCGCTGCCATCCAGCACTACACCCCATTCTCCCGCGAGCAGCGAAGTGTCCAGGTGGCTCGCCCCGACAAGCCCGATCTCCTCCTGCACCGTGAAAACGAGCTCCAGCGCGCGGTGCGCATCGCCATCTTCGCGCAGCGCCTCCACTGCGGCCAGGATGGCCGCGACCCCCGCTTTGCAGTCAGCCCCCAGCACCGTGTCACCTCGGCTCGCGAACCGGTCACCTGCATCCTCCACCACGACACCGGTGCCGGGCCCCACCGTGTCCATATGCGCGTTCATTATTATCGGCGCTAGAGACAACGCGTCACACGGCACTCTTACGATGAGGTTTCCGCACTCCCCTCCGGCGGCCTCGCCGGCTTTATCTTCAACCTGCTTCAAGCCGAGCCGAGAGCAGAATCCCTTGATATACCCGGACACCGGCCCCTCGTTCCCCGACTCGCTGTCCAGGCGGACAAGGTCGATGAAGATGGAGAAAAGCCTTTCGGGGTCCGGCCCTTCCCCGGGCTTCATTCTCCCGCCCGTGCCTCGTCGCCTTCTATGACTCCCAGGTGAGAGGTCTCCAACTGCCGGCGCGACACGGCCGCTCCCACGAACTCCCGGAACAACGGGTGCGGACGCAGCGGCCGCGACTTGAACTCAGGGTGGAACTGGCACGCCACGAACCAGGGGTGGTCCGGCACCTCGATTATCTCGACCAGGCGGCCGTCCGGGGAGACCCCTGAGAAGACCAGCCCTGCTTCCTCCATCTTGTGGCGCATCGCGTTGTTGACCTCGTAGCGGTGGCGGTGCCTCTCGTAGATGACCTCCTCACCGTATGCGTCGAAAGCCCGCGTTCCCGGGGTGAGCTTGCACGGATAAAGGCCGAGACGCATGGTGCCGCCCATGCCGTCTACGTCTTTCTGATGGTCCATCAGGTCTATTACAGGGTAGAGGGTTTCGGGATCGAACTCGCTCGAGTCCGCGCTCTTCATGCCAACCACGTTCCGCGAGAACTCGATGGTGGCGCACTGCAGGCCCAGGCAGAGCCCCAGGAACGGTATGCCGTTCTCGCGTGCGTACTGGATGGCCATTATCTTTCCCTCGATGCCGCGCACCCCGAAGCCACCGGGCACCAGAACCCCCTGGATGCCCTCCAGGATTTCCCCGCAGCGGCCTTCCTTCAAGGTATCCGAAGCGACCCAGACCGGCTTCACCTTCACACCGTGCTTTATGCCGGCCGCGTTCAGGCTCTCCACAATGCTTATGTAAGCGTCGGGGAGGTCGACGTACTTGCCGACGATGGCTATCTTTATCTCGTCGGTGAGCTGCTTGATGCGCTCGACCAGTGCCTTCCACTCGGAGAGGTCGGGCGGATGACCCGGAAGCCCCAGGTGCTCAACGATGTACTTGTCCAATCCCTCCGAGTTGAGCATCAACGGGACCTCGTAGATGGTCTCTGCGTTCACGGCGGATACGACCGCCTCCCTGTCGGTGTCGCAGAAAAGCGCTATCTTGTCCTTGACGTCGCCGTTTATGGCCCGGTCCGAGCGGCAGACAATAGCGTCAGGCTGGATGCCTATGCTCTTGAGCTCCTTGACGCTGTGCTGGGTCGGCTTGGTCTTGAGCTCCCGCGAGGTCTCCAGCCACGGCACAAGAGTCACATGTATATAGCATACGTTCTGGTGGCCGACGTCTTTTTTGAGCTGGCGTATCGCCTCCAGGAAAGGCTGGCTCTCGATGTCACCCACCGTGCCCCCTATCTCGTGGATCGCGACGTCGATCTCCTCGTCCTCGACCACGGCCATTATCCTCCGCTTTATGTCGTCAGTGATGTGGGGGATGACCTGGACCGTGGCTCCCAGGAACTCTCCCTTTCGCTCCCTGCCGATGATCGAGCCGTAAACCGTGCCGGAGGTGACGTTGCTCTTTCTGCCGAGGTTGATGTCAACGAAGCGCTCGTAATGCCCGAGGTCGAGATCGGTCTCGGTACCGTCATCGGTAACGAATACCTCGCCGTGCTGGAACGGGTTCATGGTGCCGGGATCGACGTTGATGTACGGGTCCATCTTCTGCATGATCACCTTGAGTCCGCGGGACTTCAGGAGCAGGCCGATGGATGCCGCGGTGATGCCTTTGCCCAGGGACGAAACCACTCCTCCGGTCACGAAAATGTGCTTGGCGGGCATTACTTTACCTCCGGGTAGCAGTCAAGCTTCCTATTATTATTTGCCCCCGGGCTCCTCTCTCCTTTTCCGCCCGAGTCCATCAAGCCAGTTTAATGCCCGGTTTGAAGATATCGCGCTCGAAAACGAGTATTTCTCCGAAAGCAGGTTGAGGACGACCAGCAGGGCGAACACCCCGAGACGCCACCAGAAACTGGTCCCCAGCACCAGCCCGAGGCCTACTACAGCTCCCAGGACGTTTGACCCCGCGTCCCCCATCATGAACCGCTCTCTCAAGTCGCCCGGGAACAGCACCAGGGCCACTGCAGCCACTGCCACGGCGGGTGCGACGTAGAACGAAAGCGGCTGGAAAGGAGTCGGCAATGCTGGAACGCTCTCAAACCTCATGGTCAAGCCGACACACAGTGCCAGCGCCGGAAAAAACACCTTCAGGGAGCGCCCCGGCGCAAGGTCAAGCAGGTTGAAAAGGTTCGCAGCGAGGGCTATAACTGCCGCGCCGAGAAGCCATTTGCCGTAGTCCTGATAAGATATCCTGTCTGGAGTGAGGAACTGTGGAAGAAGCGCTGCAAGCGCCACCATGAAGCCGAGCAGGGCTTTCATGAACCCAGTCGTGAAACGGCCTTTGAGCGCCTCGGAGAAATGCCCCTTGAACCCGCGCGTTCCCCCGTCTCCCGCAGCATCGTCGAGCAGGCCTATCAGGCACATTCCCAGTACGAGCACGAGCATGACGTTCATGCCGGGCCCCAGGCTCAAATGACCGGGTACCGACTCGGCACCCCAGGTCGCCCTGTGACCGGCGTAATATACCTGTGATACCATCCATATGACCAGGAAGGAAGGTGCGAACACTATCCCCGCAGCGGTGGGGAGCCTGGCCCCGCGGTAATTGGTCCTCTGCAGGCCTTCGCTTTCAAGAATGCCCCTGAAGGTGAACATGAATACGATTCCGGCGGCGAGTGACCCGAGGAATACCCAGAGAACCAGCATCTCAACTCCCTCTTTCGCGCCAGGCAACAGCCGCCAGGATGTCTCGGAACTGCTTTGCACGGTGGATGAATCCGGCCATGTCGCGCCCCGTTTCCCGGTGCGACATCTCCGTGGCGACTTCAACCACGCGGAAGCCCGCCCGGAGCGCATCAACGGTCATTGCCACTTCCATGCCGAACCCGGGCGCGAATGGCGACACGGCCTTGAAAACATCCGCGGTCATGGCCCTCTGCCCGGAAAGAGGCGACTTCATATCGCGCCCTGCGAGGTGTTCTATGCCGGCCTGCCCCAGCCATTTGGCGAATCCGAGCCCTCCCTTCCTGGCGGCAGGCCCGAACGAGGCGATCGCAAGGTCTGCTTCTCCGCGAAGCACGGGCTCGAGGATGAGTGCCGCCTGGGAAGCATTCGCACCCAGGTCTCCGTCGATGAGAAGAAGCACCTCAAACCGTAGGTTCTCAAGGACCCTGTTGAGGGAGCCACCCTTGCCCAGGTTCCTTCCGTTGACGACCACCGCCGCTCCGGCCTCGCCGGCTCGAAGCGCGGTCGTGTCCCCCGAGGCGTCGTCTATCACCACGACCCGCTCGACCGCCGCCAGGGCGAGCAGGGAAGACACCGTGTCGCCGATTATCTCCTCTTCCCGGAACGCGGGTACGACCGCCAGCGCTCGCATGGGCCTCCTCACAACCCGGGGGGCGCCGGTAGCATCCGGCCAGCGGTCTTACCGCTTCCGAAATTCCCGCCGGCCCCCTGGAGCGCCATCGCCATCGCCACCTGGCCCGGCGCCGTGTCGACGTGGTCTACGGTCGAGATACCGTTCTCCTTATAGGCCTCCAGGACGAAATCGGGGGTCTTCCCTCCACCGACACCGACCAGCGGGAACGCTGAAGATACGAACGCCTTCACCAGCGGGACGTCGGTTTTATCCAGCGAGTCGTCCTCGATGCCCCCCAGCAGCACGGCCCCTGAGACCGGGGTCGAGATGACCCCCCTGACCTGGATCAGGCCCAGCTGCTCAAGGGTCGCCAGGATGCCTGTGTTGGACGCCGTCTTGAGCTGGTTGACCACTTCCGAGTAGACCCGGTCCCTCATCGTGTTCTTGTCCCCCTGCATGCCGAAGAGCGTTTTCAAACTATCGATGACGGCCGCGTTCTCGTAGGCTTTGGAACCCGAAATGATTATGGTCGCGGGCACGCCGCCCCCGCTGGCTACAACCGACTCGTGGATGCCGCTCAAGGCCTTCTCGTCGGTGTTCATCCCGGCGAGCACCGCGAAGGGTTTGCCGGCCAGCCTGCCCGGCAGGAGATACACCCGGGACTCATCGGCGAACCTCTTGAACGCGGAAAGCTCATCGCTCAACTCGTTGTTCTTCTGCTTGATCTCATCGAATGTGGCCCTGAGAGACTTTATCTGCGCCTTCTGCTCGGCTATGAGCCCCCTCTCGACTATAGTGGTGCCGAGGAGGATGCCTATGCCCAGCGCGAGGAACACCGCAACCAGGGATATTACGTGATATCTCATGTCTAACAAGTGAACCAACCCCATCTCATAAAGCGCCCGCCCACCGCCTCAAAAGAGGTTTTGCAGCTTCATGAGCCACACCTGGAAGCGCATCGCCATCAACGAGACGAACTGCCTGACAGGCTCGGAAAGCACCACGACTATGGCTATGACCGCGAGCGCGGCGAGCACCATCAGCATCAGGTGCCACCCCTTCACCCGGGCCTGGTAAAGCTTGCTTATGCCCTTCGCGTCCACCAGCGTCGAGCCGATGCGAAGCCTCACCAGGAACGTGCTGGCCATTCCTTTCCTGTCCTTGTCCAGGAACTCGATGAGGTTGCTGTGGCCGCCGACCACTGATATCAGCTCGGCGCCTTTCTCAAACGCGATGAGCATTGCGATGTCCTCACTGGTCCCCGGGTAGTGAAAAACGGTAGAGGAAAGCTGCAGGTCGTCCAGCCTCTTCAGGCCCGGCGCCCGCCCGCCGGGATAGCCATGCACCACGAGTTCGGCCCCGAGCCGCAGCGCCTTATCTGATACGCTGTCCATGTCTCCGACGATCATCTGAGGCTTGTAACCCATCTCCAGCAGCGCGTCGGCTCCGCCGTCAACAGCGACCAGGACCGGCCTTGCCTCCCTGATATACGGGCGAAGGGCTTTAAGGTCTTGCTTGTAGTCATGTCCGCGCACCACTACCAGGGTGTGCCGCTCCTTGAACCTGGTCGAGATGTGCGGCAGGTCTACGCTCTCGAGCAGTATCTCCTTCTCCGCCTCGAGCAGCTCCACCGTGTTGGCGGCAAAATCGCCCAGGTGCTTGCCCAGCCTGGCTTTGCTGTCCTCGATCCTGAGCTCTATCTCCTCCAGCGTGAGCAAGGTCCCCCGGGTCACCAACTCGCCGCGCGCGTACAAAGCGTTTCCGATTATCTCCAGCATGTCCCCCTCGCTCAGGCTATCGAACACCCGCCCGCCGACCTCGTCGATTATGACTATTCCGGATGCCACTATCATGAGCGGGCCGAGATTGGGGTACTTGCCGGTAATGGAACAGGAAGCGTTCACCACAAAAGACGGCCGACACTCGATGAGCGACTCCGCCGAGACCCAGTCGATATCGGTGTGGTCGATTAAGGCTATCTCCCCGGGCTTGAGCCTTTTTACGAGGTTCTTCGTTTTCTTATCCAGCCTCAAAGCGGCCTCAACGCTGCTTTCAACGCCAGGGCCCGCAGGCTGCACCGTGGTCTTCATGCTGATCCTCCCGCCAGGATGGCCATCATTATCTCATATTTCCCAAGAACGGCTCCTGCCGGTTGGACGATCTTCTGCCCGGTCAACGACTTGGCGCGAAGAGGTTCTCTCGTTGTCGCGCCGCCTCCCGAATCACTGCCGAGCTGCATCATGGTCTGCAATCCTGCCCGCTGATTGGCTTTGATGAAATTGGCGATGACCTCCTCGATCCCCGGTTCCTTAAACACCCTCGGCCTCTTTTCCAGGAAATAGAGGTCTCTTCCTGCGAACGCCGCAACCCTCGGCATGCCGGTGAGTTTCCGCCATGCCCCCCTTCCGGCAGGAGCGCCTCAGGAGATGGCCCTCCTACACCTCTTCCCCGCTCTTGGTCCCCGTTGAGGCTGCTTCACGCATGGCAGATATGGCTCATGAACTGCTGAACAAAGGGTAATTCGGCTGTTCTGGGGTCATATTCCGGGTTGAACTTCATGTCTTGGCAGGTCATCAAGACGAGGGCCCGTTTCGTCCTGAATGAAAAGGCGGCAGGGGGCCGGCAATCACGCGGACTACCCGTGGACCAACCTGGTCTTGGCCTTCTTCGCCCTGTCCAGAATATCGCGGGCGTGCTCTTCTGTTACCTTTCGTCCGCTGGAGTCGCCAAGCATCCGGCACATCTCCTCGACCCTGCTCTCGTCTCGAAGGAGCTCGATGCCCGTGCGGGCTCCGTTGGCGCCCGTTGCCTTGAAGACCCGGTACTGCCAGTCGGCGAAGGTAGCTATCTGAGGTATATGGGTCACGCAGAACACCTGGTGGTAGCGCGTAAGTTGGAAGAGCTTCTCGCCCACCTTCCCGGCGGTCTCGCCGCCTATGCCAGCATCGACCTCGTCGAAAACGAGCACCGGGAGCCTGTCCGCTCCGGCCAGGACTATCTTCAAAGCCAGCATTACCCTGGACATCTCCCCGCCGGACGCAATGCGCCTCAAGGGAAACACCGGCCCAGTCGCTTCCGAGGTGAAGAGAAACTCGACCTCTGTAGACCCGGAAGGCCCGCAGTGGCCGGCCTCCTGCGTCGATTCGCCCGGCTCTCTCTCGCTTATGCCAACCTCGAAGCGGGCGCCGGCGAGCTCCAGTTGGTTCAGCTCCCCGGCAACAGCGTTCTCCAGTGAACCCGCGGCCCCTTTCCTGGCGGCGGCCAGCTCCCCGGCGAGCTTCTCAACCTCGGAGCGCTCCACCTCCAGCTCCTGGTCTACGATGGACGAACGCCGACTCATCTCCTCGATGGCGGCCAGCTTGGCGGCTGCATTCAGGCGGTATTCCAGCACGTCCTGAAGCGTCCCGCCATACTTCCTGCACATGTCCCTTAACAGGCTGAGTCGCGATTCCACTTCCTCGAGGCGGGCCGGTTCGGTGTCGAGCGATTCCCGGTATCGCGCCACCTCCGCCGCCACGTCCTCCGTCTCGTAAGCGAGTGACTCCAGGCGCTTCGCCGTTTCGGCGAGCGCCTCGTCGAGAGAGGCCATCTTCCGCAGGCCGCCTGCGGCCCTTGCAAGAAGCTCTCGCACGGTAAAAGATGACCGCTCCGTGCCTGCGAGGACCTCTTCCACCCCTGCCCCCAGCTCCCAGAGCTCTTTCGCGTGGCGCATCTTCTTCACCTCCGCCTCCAGCTCCTCGACCTCGCCGGGCCTAGGCTCCGATGCGTCGATGGCGTCGATCTCGTGGTTCAGCAGCTCCGCCTCGCGCACAAGGTCGCGCCCTTCCTCGCAGACCTCGAGCTTCTCCGCGACAAGGGCGCGCAGACGCGCATAATGCTCGCGATATCTCGCGAGCGTCTCCAGGTGTGGCGCTCCCGCGAACCGGTCGAGATACCCCAGGTGCGTGTTCACTTTGAGCAGAGACTGGTGGGTGTTCTGTCCGTGCACCTCGACCAGCAGGTCTCCGATCTCGGAGAGCGCCGACACCGGGCAAAGGCGGCCGTTCACCGTGCAGCGTGATTTCCCCTGCTTTGTCACAGTGCGGCCGAGCAGCAGTTCCCCCTCGCCATCCTCGAGGTACCCGATCCGCTCGAGCTCCCCGGCAACGGACGGGAGGGCGGAAATGTCGAACACCGCTGAGAACGCGGCAGCGTCGGCGCCATGCCTCACCAGCAAGGCGTCCGCCCTGTCTCCGAGCAGCAGGCCGATTGCGCCGATGAGAACCGTCTTGCCGGCCCCGGTTTCGCCGGTGAGCACGTTCAGCCCGGGGTGCAGCTCCACCTCGATGTTCTCTATCAGCGCGAAGTCGCTGACCTTCAAGTAGGTTAGCAAACCGTCTCCTTATTGATGGTCCTCACCGGGCGGCTGTCGAAGGAACTTGCGCCTGAGCGTCTGGTAGAAAGAGGTCCCCTCCAGCTCGAGGACCTTCACGGTCTCGTCGAGCATATAAAACTCGATGGTCGCCCCGGTGGGGACCTCCACCTCGAGCCGGCCGTCGATGCTGAGAGACAGGCGCTTCGGCTTCTTCTCCACGACCACCTTCACCCTGTCGCGCGCGTCCAGCACCATCGGACGGCTGAAAAGCATGTGGGCGCATATCGGGGTCATCAACAAGCAGCGGAGTTCGGGGGTGACTATCGGCCCTCCCGAGGACAGCGAGTACGCGGTGGAGCCGGTGGCGCTCGAGAGTATCAGCCCGTCTCCGGAGTAGCGCATGAAGAACTCGCCGTTGATGAAGGTGGAGAGGTGTATCAGCCGCTCCCTCACTAACTTGCCTACGACTATCTCGTTGAGCGCCCTGTACTCGCCGTACTCGCCATCGGCACCCAGCGTGCAGCCCACGGTTTGCCGTTCGCTCACCAGGTATCGCCCCGCCAGTATCGCCCCGAGCGCTTCTTCGGCCTGGTGCATCTCGGCGGCGGTCAGGAAGCCGAGCTTGCCTATGTTTATGCCGACCATGGGGACGTCGACGCCCCACAGCACATCCACAGCGTGCAGCATGGTGCCGTCACCGCCCAGGACCACCGCGAGGTCCGCGTCGAGCCTCTCGACCGTGGTGGTGGGTGTGTCAAGAGAAAGCGCCCGGGCGTCGCTTTCCAGGAGGTAGTGCCCGAGACCGTTACGCTCGCACCAGAGCCCCACGCGCCTGACCATGTCGGTGATGCCCGCTTTGCGCACATGCGGGATTATGAGCACGTTGCTGAACTGGCTATCCATGGGCCCTGCTAACCTCTCGCTCCAGCTCTACCGGGTCTATGCTCCCGCCGGCCGCGCCTATCCTTAAGAAGAACTCGATATTGCCCCGCGGTCCCTTTATGGGCGAGGTGGTAACCCCCAGCAGCGCCAGCCCCTTTTCAGCGAGCCAGTCCGCAAGGCCTTTGAGGACCCGGAGATGGACCTCGCGGTCCTTGACAACGCCGCCTTTGCGCACGAACTGGCGCCCCGCCTCGAATTGCGGCTTGACCAGGGCCACGACCTCACCATCACCGGACAGCGCGCCGAACACCGGCCCGATCACCATGGTGAGCGAGATGAACGACACGTCAACCACCGCGAGTTCCGGCACCACCGGAAGGTCGCCGGGCCGCAGGTAGCGCGCGTTGCAGCCTTCGATCGGCGTAACCCTGGGGTCCTGGCGGAGCCTCCAGTGCAGCTGGCCTTTACCCACATCGAGCGCAATCACCCGCGAGGCCCCGTTGCGCAGAAGGCAATCGGTGAAGCCGCCTGTCGAGGAGCCGATATCCAGAACAATCTTGCCACCGACGTCCAGGTCGAACACCTCAAGGGCGTGAGACAGCTTAACCCCACCCCTCGAGACATAACCATGACCGGGGCTCGAGACGGCGATCTCCTCGCTTCCGGTCACCTGGCAGCCGGGCTTCACGTCAGAGCGCCCATCAACGGACACCCGTCCCTCCATCACGGCCGCCTTGGCGCGGGCGCGGCTCTCAAACACGCCGGCATCGGCCAGGTGCTCATCAAGCCTTTTTTTCATGAGTTCCAAGCCAGGCCAGCACGTCCGCCGCGACCCGCTCCGCGTCGAGGCCTACCTCCTTCAGGAGCTCCGCTGTTGCGCCGTGCTCCACGAACGAATCGGGCAGGCCCTTGAGCATCACCGGGACCTCCGGAATCCTCTCGTTTAAGACCTGCAGCACTCCGGAGCCGAATCCTCCGGCGATAACGTTGTCCTCGAGCGTAACCACCAGCTTACTGTGGGAAGCGGCCTCCCGGAGGAAATCTCCGTCGAGCGGCTTGGCGAACCGGGCGTTGATGACCGAGGTCGAAACACCGGCGCCCTCGAGCACTTCGCGTGCGGCCAGGGCCACCTCCACCATGTTTCCCAGAGCGAGCAATGCGATGTCCTTACCCTCGTGAACCACCTCTCCCCTTCCGGGGACCAACGGCTGGTTGCCGACCTCGTCCAGCATGGCAGCGGTGCCCCTGGGGAACCTGATCGCTGCCGGTGAGCCAAGCTCCAGCGCGAAGCGGAGCATAACGGCGAGCTCACGCCCGTCGCCGGGAGCCATCAGCGTCATATTGGGTAGCATCCTCAGGTAAGACAGATCAAAATACCCGTGATGAGTCACCCCGTCCTCGCCGACCAACCCCGCCCGGTCGACCACCAGGACCACGGGCAGGCCCTGCAGGCAGATCTCCTGGGACAGCTGGTCGATGGCCCGCTGCAAGAACGTCGAATAGATCGCCACCACGGGGCGCAGGCCCCCGAGCGCGAAGCCGGCCGCCACGTTCACCGCGAACTGCTCCGCGATTCCCACGTCGAAGAACCTTTTGGGAAATCGCTTGCTGAAGGCGTCCAGGCCGGTCCCCAGTTTCATCGCCGCGGTCACTGCGACCAGCTCCTCTCTCTCGCGGCCCAGTTCGACCATCGCGCGGGAGAAAAGATCGGTGTAGGTAACCCGGGTCGACCTGGCAGATGAAAGCCCGGTGTCGCTGTCGAAAGAGGAAACCCCGTGAAACTTCTCCGGACGGCGCTCCGAGTGGTCGTAACCCCTTCCCTTCTGGGTGACCGCGTGGATGAGGACCGGCGTCTCGACAAGGCGCGCTTCGCCGATCGTTTCCTCCATGGCGGCGATGTCGTGGCCGTCAATGGGGCCTACGTACTTCAAACCGAACGCCTCGAACAGCATCCCGGGGACAAGAGCGTGGGTGAGGCTGTCCTTGACCTGGGTCATCAACCTGAAAAGACCGTCGCCGAGGCCTGGCATGGTCTTGAGGACCTCCTCGATCTCATCCTTCAGATGCGTGTAACCCGGCCTTATCCTCAGGCGCGAGAGATAGGCCGCGATGCCCCCGGTGTTTTTCGAAATTGACATCTCGTTGTCGTTGAGCACGACTATCATGTTGGAGTCGAGGTGCTGGCCCGCCTGGTTCATCGCTTCGTAGGCGACCCCGGATGTCATGGAACCATCACCGATTACCGACGCGACGGCGTAGCTCTCCTTCCGGAGGTCGCGCGCTATTGCCAGCCCGATACCATAGCTGAGCGAACTTCCGGCGTGGCCGGCATCCACTACGTCATAATCGCTCTCACACCGCCTGGGGAATCCGCTGATGCCGCCTCTCCGCCGCAGGGTATGGAACGCATCGCGCCTTCCCGTGATTATCTTGTGCGCGTAGGCCTGGTGCCCTACGTCCCAGATTATGCGGTCATCGGGCGCGTCGAGTGTGCGGTGGATGGCAATCGCCAGTTCGACAGCCCCGAGGCTTGAAGCGAGGTGGCCACCGGTCACACTGGTCGTGCTTATGATAAGGTCCCTTATCTCAGAGGCAAGAACCGTGAGTTCCTGGTCGGTTAGACCTTTCAGGTCGCGCGGTGAATCTATTCCAACCAGTATAGAACGTTTCATAGATAGTATTTACGCCTGGACTCGAAATTTCGCGTCACAATGGTCGCTCCCGCACGTTTTGCGCGCGAGGGCCTCCCCTATTCTACAGAACGCCTATACCGGGTACAAGAAATGGGCAACCTCCGTTAGAATATACATATGGACCTACCCAGCAAGCACGTGCTTGACCTATCCAAACGCATCGGCGCCCGTGGGGCGGGAAGCGACGGCGAGAAAGCCGCCGCTTCGTACGTTCTGCGAACGATGTCCGAGTTTGACGCCGAGGTCGATGTCGATGTCGAGACGTTCTCTTCCTGGAAATCCGATGAGCACGCCATAATAATCGTCTACCTGGCGGCCGTTCTCGCTTACTCCGCTTTTCAGCTCAACTATGTACTCAGCCTCGCCCTCGCCGCGACGGCCTTCCTTGTCTTTCAGATGGAGACCTACTCCTGGGGCGTACTGTCCAGGCTGCTTCCACGCAGCAGCGCTAGTAACATCATAGGTAAGGTTCATCCCGCTCAAAGTCCCCTGCAGACCGTACTGGTCGTCGCCAACTACGACAGCGCGAAAAGCTCGCCGCTGGGGAGGCCAGGGCTTGCCCGTGCCCACCGCGTCCTCTACATCATCTCCTTCGTCTGCATAACACTTATCGGGTTGCTTGCGATCACGGGGCTGGGAGGTTCTCTGCTCAAGATACCCGAGGACGCTATCTTCCAGATCTGGCTCTCGTTCGCGCCCTTCCCGGCGTACCTGCTAGTGCTCTCGGTGCTGATGCTCTGGGGTGAATCGCGAGGCCTGTACACAGCCGGCGCCAACGACAACGCCAGCGGCGTCGGAGTCATGCTTTCCGTGCTCCACACCATTGCGGCGAACCCGCTCGAGAAGACAGCTGTCTGGGGAGTGGCTACGGCGAGGGGCGCGGCTGGCGGGCGCGGTATGGTAGCGCTCCTCAAACGCCACCGCCGCACACTCAAAAACGCTTTTATCATCAACCTCGACCACGTCGGCCGGGGCGCGACGAAGGTGATCACCCGCGAGGGGGTGATGCTGGGCTTCCGGGCGTCTCGCAAGCTCACCCGCCTCGCACTTAAGGCCGCCGAGGGGTCGGTGGGCCTGAAAATCGAGAAGGGCAAGTGCCGGGTCAAGAAGAGCGACGCGATGGTTTCCAGAGCCAGGGGCTACCGTTCCCTGACTATCGGCGGCACGAGGGGCGGAGCCTACGAGGGCTGGCATAATGACGGCGACTCTTACAACAGCATAAAGAGGTCCGCACTCGACAATGCGGCCACGCTCGTCGGGTTGCTGCTGGACGAGATAGACTCCATCCCCGGCGGGTCCAGAAAAGCTTCACAGCGTAAGCTTCGCGGGGCCGAGCTCGAAGACCGAGGTGAGGAATCCGAAAACATGGTGCCCTAGCGCCCGAAGTTGCCGCCCTTGCTTCGAGGAAGCCTCGAGGCTTTCATTCCCCGATGACCTGGCAGACCAACTCCCTCTTCCGTGACTTGTTGTCGAAGTCGATCAAAACCAGCTGCTGCCATATGCCCAGCGTCAGATTGCCGTTCGAGAACGGCACGGTCAGCGACGGCCCCAGGAGCGAAGCGCGCACGTGCGCGTGTCCGTTGCCGTCGTGCCAGCGAAGGTTGTGGTGGTACTCGCGGCCTTGAGGCGCGAGCCTGTCGAACATCTCGTCGATGTCCTCGACCAGGCCCGGCTCGTACTCGATGGTGGTCACGCCGGCGGTTGACCCCGGCACGAACACCGTGACGATGCCTGAAGAGACGCCGGATTTCCGCACGACTTCCGAGACGTCACCAGTGATGTCGACGAGCTGGCCGTTTCCGTGTGTGTTCAGGGAGAAGCCGGAGGAGACTACGGGCATAACCTGCTCACATCATGTAGAGCTCGTCCGCCGGGATACAACGGTAGCCCGCCACGTTCAGGGCCCCGATGGCCTGCTCCGCTTCCTCCACCCTGATTATCACCACGGCGTTGTCCGCCGCCTTTTCCAGGAAGCAGTACAGGTACTCGATGTTCATCTCCTGCTCGACGAGCGGCTTGAGCACGCCGGCGAGGCCGCCCGGCTGGTCGTCGACCGCCACCGCTACCACGATGGTCTCCTTGACCGTGAACCCCTTCTCCTTGAGGCTCTCGTGCGCCTTGCGCGGGTCATCGACTATCAGCCGAACAACCCCGAACTCGCTGGTGTCCGCCACGCACAGGGCCCTTATGTTAACGCCGCCCTCGCCCAGGCACCGGGTGACGTCGAGGAGCCTTCCGGACTTGTTCTCCAGAAAAACAGAAATCTGCCTGACCGTGGTCATGGGAAACCCTCCTCTAAAGCTCGCGATTATCGATGACCCGTACCGCTTTGCCTTCGCTGCGGGCGATACTCCTCGGCTCGACCAGGACGACCTTTACGCCGATGCCCAGGTAGCTCTCGATCTCTTCCTGGATCACCTCTTGCCACTCCTCGAGTCCTTGTATCCGGTCTGAGAACATGTCCTCCGAGACCTCGACCTCTACCCCTATGATGTCGAGCCCGCCGATACGATCGACGGTTATCTGGTAATGCGGGGAGATTCCCTCTATCTGCATCAGCACCGTCTCTATCTGGGACGGGAAGACGTTGACGCCCCTAATAATCAGCATGTCGTCGGTCCGTCCCCTGACCCTCTTCATCCTCAGGTGGGTCCTTCCACAGCCGCAGGGCTCGTCGTGCAGTGAGGTCACGTCCCTTGTGCGGTACCTGATGAGCGGCATCCCTTGCTTGTTGATTGTGGTGAAGACCAACTCTCCCTGCTCTCCAAAGGGAAGCTTCTCGCCGGTCTGAGAGTCGATTGTCTCGGCCAGAAATGAGTCCTCGAATATGTGGAGGCCGTTCTTCTGCTCGCACTCGATAGAGACGCCCGGGCCCATGACCTCGGAGATGCCGTACACGTCGAACGCGGAAAGGTTGAGCAGGCGTTCGATCTTGTCCCTCATGCGATCGCTCCAAGGTTCCGCGCCGAAGATACCCGACTTCAGCTTGAGCTGCTTGAAGTCGATGCCCATCTCGTCCGCTGTCTCCGCCATGAACAGCGCGTACGAGGGCGTACAGCACAGGACGGTCGTGCCCAGGTCCACCATCATGCGTATCTGGCGCTTGGTGTTGCCGCCGGAGATGGGAATGACGGACGCGCCCAGCTTCTCTACCCCGTAATGGAAACCAAGGCCCCCCGTGAACAGCCCGTAACCGTACGCCACCTGGATTATGTCGGACTTATCCGACATGCCCGCGACAAGCGACCTCGCCATGAGCTCCGACCAGACCTCTATGTCTCGCCTGGTGTAGCCCACCACGGTCGGCCGCCCGGTAGTGCCGGACGACGCGTGGATCCGCACGATGTCGCGGGTCGGGACCGCGAAAAGCCCGAACGGGTAGTTCTCCCTCAGGTCATCCTTGGTCGTAAACGGAAGCCTCTGCACATCCTCGAGGGACTCGATGTCCTTCCAGCTGAGCTCTTTTTCGCGCATCCTGGCACGGTAGAACGGCACCATCTCCTCGCATCGCCGGACAGTCTCCCTCAACCTCTCCAGCTGAAGCTCGGCGAGCCGTTCCCTGTCCATTGCTTCGATCTCAGGGTTATACACTCGTTTCACCACCTTGGTCATGTATTGAACAAGTTATTCTAGCATACCTGCATACCTCAGGAACCTCTCTCGCAGCGGCCACCGACCTGGCAGCGTCGCGCGCGATTCCCCCCCGGTATGTAAGTGCGCACCTCAATCCTCCAGGAGCGCGGCCAGGTCGTCCCTGACGTGCGTCGGCCGGATACCGGTCAACTCGACCTCCGGCAGATCAGACACTCCCGTGAGCACCAGGAGCGTATCGACCCCCGCCGCGAGCCCCGCCTCTATGTCCGAATCCAGCCTGTCGCCAATCAGCAGCGCGCCGCCCGCCCGGGCACCCATCCTGTCGAGGGCAAGCTCGACAATAAACGGGTTCGGCTTACCGGCTACCAGAGGGCTGCGGCCGCTCCCGGTGGTAACCGCTGCCGCTATCGAGCCTGCTCCAGGCCATAACCCACCCGGCGTGGGATAAGTCGCGTCGGTGTTGGTCGCAAGATAGAAAGCGCCCCGCCTTATGGCGATGACTGCGGTTTTCAGCTTCCCGTAGTCGAATCGGCGGTCCCACCCCACTATGACGTAGTCGGCGTCCCTCGCCTCCTCACCCTCGCAAAGCCGCAGCCCCCTTGAAGAAAGCTCCGCGACGAGCCCATCCTCGCCGATGACGAACGCCGACCTGCCCGACGTGTCGTGGTTGAGTTCCAGGTATCGACCTACAGCCTGCGACGAGGTCACTATCTGCCTTGGAAGCACGTCCACTCCGAAACCGCCGAGTTTTTTCACGAACTGCTCGGGGGTGGCGGAGGAGTTGTTGGTGAGAAAGACGAACGGCTTGCCAAGCCGTGAGAGCTGGTTGACGGTTTCGGATGACCCCGGAACGGGATCGTTCAGCAGGTAGAGCACGCCATCCAGGTCTATTATGAAAGCCTCGTAGCGGTCGAAGAGCGGGGGCACTGGCGGCATCCCCTTAATGAGTCCCGGGGACGGCCAACGCGTCCCCGGCACCAACCGCTCCGAACTTCTCCGCTTTCTCCCTGTACATTTCGCGCGGCCTGAGGCACCAGGCGAGCTTAAAATGACCGGCGGCTTCGTTCTTGCGCATGACCTTGCTGAAGCACAAGCCCAGGCAGTAGTGTGCGTAATCGTTCGTGGGGTCCAGGCGAAGCGCTTCCTGGAAATGTTCCGACGCAATTGAATACCGCCCGCACCCGTAACACGCTCTTCCCAGCAACTCGAGTATCGAGCCCTTCCCGGGCTCGGCAAGCCTGGCGCGCTCCAGCACGAGCGCGGCCTGGGCGGGATGGCCGCCCTCGAGCAGTTCGCGGCCCCGCTGCAAAAAATCGTACGCGTCCGTCTCTTCCATATCCGGCACAGCTCCGTGTTCGATCCTTCCCGGTCACGACATGGGTATCTTCTCACATCAGGCCCGGTGAGGTAACAGGGCCAATGCCGCCACCAGTGCCTGGCACGAATAAGCCATTGCTCCAGCTGCGCCACCGGCGCCTTCCGCGAATGGGAACACAACCCGGCCACCGCACACGACGCAAAGATCGCCATGCCTTGTCTTTGCTCGCGGGCCTTCTGGTATCATATTCACCCGGAACAGTTTGCAGCCCGACCACTGGAGGCACCATGAAACCGCCCGTGATGGAAGCAATAACCATAGAGGTCGACAAGGGGCTTGCCTGGATGTACCTGGACCGGCCGGAGAAGCTCAACGCCATGACCCCCAAAATGTTCGAGGAACTGGGCACGTCCGCCGATTTCATCCGCGATGAAAAGGAGATCAAGGCGGCGGTTATCACCGGCCGGGGGCGCGCGTTCTGCGCCGGGATAGACCTCGGCTCCCTGGAAGAGTACAAGGACACCGACCCTCACTACTTTCGCATGGTAGTCCGGAAGATACAGCGCAACTTCCGGGCCTTCGAGCTCATCGAGAAGCCGATTGTCTCCATGGTCAACGGCCACGCGCTGGGGGCGGGGACAGAGCTCGCGCTTGCCAGCGACATCATACTGGCCTCGACGGAAGCGACGTTCGGACTTCTCGAGGTGAATATCGGGCTGGTGGTGGACCTGGGCGGCACCCAGCGGCTCCCCCGTACCGTCGGCGTGCACAAGGCCAAGGAGCTTATACTCACCGGCAAGAAGATCACCGCCGAAGAGGCCTGTCGCATAGGGCTGGTCAGCGCGGTCCACTCGCCAGAGGAGCTGAAACCCGCCACACTCGAGCTGGTCAACCACCTTATGAGCCTCTCCCCCGTCGCGGTCGGGCTGTGCAAGATCTCCATCGACCGCAGCAGGGATGGCAGCATCGAGTCCGGGCTCGAGTACGAGGCGCAGTCTCAAAGCCTCGCTTTCGCCCATCTCATGGGGCAGATGAAGAAGCAAGGGTAGAAAAATGGCGAAAAACCACGAGGGGATAGTCATAAGGCCGCCGTCCGAGGCTGGAAGCTTCCTTCTGCCCGCCACCGTCGGCTGCTCGCATAACAAGTGCGCATTCTGCCTGACTTACAAGTTCACGAAGTTCAAGGTCCGGCCTTTTGAAAGCGTGAAAGAGGACATCGAGCTCGCCGCCAGGTGGAACCCCGGCATAACAAGGGTCTTTCTCTGCGACGGGGACGCGATGTGCCTTCCCACCACGGACCTGGCCAGGATCCTCGATTGTCTCAACGACTGCTTCCCCCACCTCGAGCGGGTCGGTATCTACGCCAACGCGGGGGATATCCTCACCAAGGCCCCCGATGAGCTCACCATGCTCAGCTCCAGGAAACTGACCATCGCTTACCTGGGCCTGGAGAGCGGGAACGACGAGATACTCGGAAAGGTGAAGAAAGGCGCCGGCGCCGAGGAGATGGTCCAGGCAGTACGAAAAGCCGAGGATGCGGGTATCAGGATGTCGGTAATAGTGCTCCTCGGGCTCGGGAGCAACGCCTTGAGCCGACAGCACGCCGCCGACTCCGCGCGAGTGGTGAGCCGGATGAACCCCGGCTACGTGAGCGCCCTTACGCTGATGCTCCTGCCGGGCACTCCGCTCTACCGCGATTACGAGCGGGGCGATTTCGAGATAATGAACCCGGGAAGCATCCTCCAGGAGCTCCGCTGGCTGCTCCAGGACATCGAAGTCGAGGGGCCGACTGTATTCCGCACCAACCACGCCTCCAACTACCTGCCGGTCGCGGGAAACCTCCCGGCGGACAAGGGGCGTATGCTGGAGCTTATCGACACGGGGCTCGCGGATCCGTCGCTGTTGCGCCCCGAGTCGCGGCGCGCGCTATAGCGTCAAAGGTCCCATCCTTTTTCCAGCGGGCGCTCAGGATGGGTTGCTACCACACGGTGATGCGGTTCATCACCACTCCCGAGCACGGCTTGGGGTAGAAATATGTGGACTTCTGGGGCATTTTCTCGCCGTGATCGGCGATATCCCGGACCTGCTCGACCCGGGTGGGGTTGACAAAGAACGCCAATGCCGCCTCCCCCGACTCCACCTGGCGTATCGCCTCGAGGGCATTACGAGTGAACACGAGGTTCCGCTCAACGGACTCGCGGTCCGGATCGATTCGAAGCACACCCTCGATCACGAGCTTCTGCAGAACCGTAACGTCGAGCGTCTTGTAGGCGGACGAGTAATCGCCCTCCACCTCCTTCTCGACATCCAGGGCCTCCTTCCAGGTAAGGAGAAGGAAACGTCCACCCTCGAGAAAAACACCGAATGCGCGCCCGGACTTGCCGGCAGACTCCAGCTGCTGGAGCAAGTGGAAAACCTGCCCGCTCATCGGGCCCCCTGGCATGTCCACGACAGAGACGGCAAACCATTTCTCCAACCCCTTTATCACCGCGTCCATGTTCAGGCCCCGGGTGGTGACAACCCGGTGCACCGGCAGGACCGAGAGGCCCGGATTCTCCATCTCGACTATCATCATCATCAGAAAGTTGCGCGGGTCGTCGTCGTCCGTTATCTCCCCGCTCTGGCGCAGTTTCCTGCCGTACTCGAGCGCAGTCTGGTAGCGGTGATGACCATCGGCAATATAAAGCTGCTTTCCGGCGAAGAACTTCACCATCTTGTTCACGAACTTCTCGTCGGACACGCCCCAGACATCGTGCGCCAGGCCATCCGCGGTCTGGAACTGCGCCAGGGGAAACCTCTCCATCTCCGAGAGCATGAGTTCTTTGAGCCTCTCGGCGGGGTCGGAGTACAGCGTGCACACAGTGCTGAGATTGGCCCCGGTGCTCGACAACAGCTTCATGCGGTCGGCCAAGGGCTTCGGCATTATGTCCTCGTGAGGCAGAACCACGCCCTCGGCGAAGTCGACCACCCTCACCCTGGCGATCAGCCCGGTGCACTCCTTGTACTCGCTATCCATCAGGTATCGCTGGCGGTACAGGTACATCCCCGGGACCGGGTCCTGGATAAGGACGTTCTGCGCGAGCCACCTGTCCAGAAACCCGGCGGCGCGGATGTACGGCTGCTCCGGATCGCTGTCGCTCTTTTTCGGCCGGTTCAGAATCAGGCGGATGATGTTGTATGGATGCTTGTTGTAGTAGGAGTCCCTGGCCTCATCGTCTATGACGTCGTATATAGGCGCCACGACCAGTGACAGGTCTCCTATCGCCTCCTGGTTATAACGCATGCCCCTGAAGGGCCTGATATCAGCCATTCTAACGCCTCCTCATGGCACTCCCGGTCCTCCCCGCGCCCCTGTTGAACGCATGATAACAGAATACGATTATTCCATCTTCTCAGTAGGCCACAATATGTTGTCATACCCTCCTGTTATGCTGCCAGCAGGAGGGTGATGTACATGAGAGACAGCGGTTATGAGCGTTTCAGCAGCCTTCTCCAGTTCGCCGACCACTTCCAGACCGAGGAGGACTGCAGGAGACATCTCTTCGCAAGGC
>JBBQKJ010000005.1:0-102092 GCA_038326775.1 Candidatus Geothermincolia bacterium | reverse complement strand
AGGTCTGTCTTCTTCTTCCTCGCTTTCTCAGCCACAGCCTCCACCTCCATCTGTCTTATCTGCATTCCTCACAACATACAGTTATATTCGACAGAGAGGCCATGAAGACCTTTGAGATTGGAGTTGTTACCTATCGACTATAAGCGGTCACCGGGAAACAGGTGCGGGTGCTATGATTGGGTGGAAAAAGTGCGAAAGTCCACACTACTACAACCCTGCGGATGTGCTGTCAAAAGGGAGCGTCCCCTGGCTGGACGTCCTGGTGCTCGCGGGAGTCGGCCTGGCCGGCATCGTCGCAGCGGCATATATCTTCCAGCACAGGGACATCAACCTGTAGAGAAGTCCCGGGGATCGGCCTGGGGCCGGGCTCGGATCCAGCCGCGTTTGGACATGAAGTTCGCGAGCGGAGAGCCTGTTATTCGTACGTCGACAGCGTGTCTGAGTAGCCCGTCTCGCAGTTGCGGTTGTACCGGTTGAACATCTTCAGCCACTTGGCCGCAACGCCGGGCTCGTGGCTCAACAGCGACGTCGCCTCGCGGACCACCTGCCCCGTAATATGGCGGTACCTCCAGACCCCACGCCCGAACAGCTCGTGCGCCCTGCGCCTCATCTCCCGCTCGTCGTTGCCGGGCAGGGCCCAGCGCATGTCGTACCTGCGGGTATCCGAGAGGCTGGCACCGATGACGCCGTGTGCCTTCACGCGCTCGTCGTACCGCCGCAGGAACTCAGCAGACGTATCACCGGCTTTGACCGCCTCGACCGCCACGTCCCCCGCGATGGCCGCCGAGAACCAGGCGTTCGGCACACCGTCCCCGAAGGCGGCGCTCTCCATGGCCGCGGCGTCACCGATTATCATCATCCCGTCGCCGTGGATGGGCATCTCGCGCACCGAGCGGTCGAGCCCGGCATATATCGGGCAGACGTCGAACATCTTGGCTCGCAACTTCACCTTGGGCGCGATATCGTCCCTCCAGCGGCTCACGGTCGTAGTGAACTTCTCGAAGTACTCCTCGAGGTGCCGTGCCACGCTCTCGACCTTGTCCTCGGTCACTATGAACTGGCCCAGCCCCGGGTGGATGCTCTCCCTGTAGGTGAAGATGTAGAACGTCGAGCCGAATCCCACCGGGGCGACTATTTTCTCGTCGGGCATGGCGCAGAAGAACTCCACCTTGTTCCCGATCGTGCTGTCGACGTCCTGCTTGCTCATGTCGAAGTCCCAGAGCATGTAGAGCTCGAGCGTATCGATCGGCAGCTTCTTGCGAAGGCCCGCCTTCAGCGCCAGGCCGTCCTGGGTGCCAGCGGCGTCGATGACGACCTTCGCCCTGATAGTATCGCCCTTGTCGGTGACCACGCCCGTGACCTTGCCCTTCTCCATGACCAGGTCGACCGCCGTGGTGCGGGTGCGCAAATCGGCGCCGGCCTCGACCGCGCGGTCGGCCAGCCACACGCACATCGGCACGCAGTAGGCGGTATAGGTGAGGGCAAGGGGAGGGGGAAGCCACAGCGACGTGTCGGTGGCGTATATCTCTCCGTCCTTGATGAAGTTGTTGATGACCTGGCGAATCGGCCTCTGGAGCGGAGGGTTGCCGTCCCTTATGAACGACGGCGCGTACATGAACCCGTAGAACGGGATCGCGAGCCCGGAGATTACCTTGTCGCCGGGCGTGATGGACCGCTCGAGCATGAGCGTCTTGAGGCCGGCCGATGCGCACCTGTGGGCCGCCACCGGGCCGCCGAAGCCCGCGCCCACCACTATGACGTCGTAGTCTTCGTTCATGCCTCTCACCCCCACATGGTCCTGAATCCGGTGCCGCCGGGCGGCCATGAGAACTGGATGGCATCGGGCAGGCACGAGTACCAGCAGGCGCCGCACTCCATGCACCGCTCGAGGTTGTCGACGTGCGCCTTCTTGCCCGACATCTTGTAGCATTTCGCGAGGCACACCCTGATGCAGTTGCCGCACCCGTCGCACTTCTTGGCGTTGACCTTGATGAAGTCGCCCGCGCCCTCGATCCACTCCACCCCGGGGAATTCCTGATAGGTCATCGACATGAGAGCCCCTCCCTGTTGCCGAAGGTCAGCACGTCAGACTCCAATTGCCAAACCCGCCATAATTAAACTGCTATTCCCAGCCATACAGCTTTGACGCTGCGCCGCCGGTGACAATATCGATTTCCTCTGAGGAAAAAGTGATGCCCGATGGGCTTTTCGGCTCGAGCCAGGCTTCGAGCCAGTCCTTCGGCCAAAGCATGACATTCGTCATCGAGCCGTCGGTGCCGAACATCACCCTCCACGGGCTCAGCACGTTGATCGCGGCGCGGAGAACGAAATAGAAATAGTCGGGGTCGCCGTTGTACTCGGCCTGCCATCCCGAGAAGTCGACGTACAGGTTCGGCTTCGACATGGCCATATCGAGCGCCTCCATCCACCAGCCGTGCCCGCAATGCGCGATGATGAAGGTCACCTCCGGGAAGTCGGCGGCAACGGCGTCTATGTACTTCGGCTGGGAGAACATCGGCTTGAGAGGCGCCGGCTCGGTCCCCGAGTGAATGAGCACCGGCACCCCCATCTCGCGGGCCGCCTCGTAGAACGGGTAGCATACCGGATCTTGCGGGTAGAAGCCCGCGGTCGGGTGCAGCTTGAGCCCCAGCATGCCCCACTCCTCGATTCCCCTGCGGAACAGCTCGAGCCCTCCCTTTCGTCTTGGGTCGACGCCCAGGTACGAGACGAGCCGTCCTGGGAACCGGCGGGTGAACTCCGCATAGAGCTCGTTCTTCTCGAGGATGGTCAGCCTTTCCAGAGGTTTCTGTGCGGGCTCGTCGCACCCCATCCCGAAGTCCAGGGGCAACAGTACGGCCCGGTCGATGCCCGCCTCGTCCATCCAGCCGACGAGCTTCGATGCGTCGGGGTCCCCGAGCTCGCCCATCGCCGAGGTCCTCAAGACTTTCGGGTCGACAGCCACCCCGCTCTTCTGCTCGACGATGCCCGCTCCGACCCGGGCGCACCCCATTATGAACTCCTCGGGATCGCTCCCCTCGAAGAACACGTGCACATGTGAATCGACTCTCATCTCACACCTCCCTGATAATCGCGCCCCTTGGATCCACCAGGCTCAAACTCTACGGGTTTATCGAACCCATCATAGAACAAATCAACCGGCATTTGCCTATATCCCGTTCTCGACGCCTAAAGGATAGTGCCCGCGCAGTCTCACCCCCTTATGGTCCTGAATCCGGTGCCGCCGGGCGGCCATGAGAACTGGATGGCATCGGGCAGGCACGAGTACCAGCAGTTGCCGCATCCGTCGCACTTCTTGGCGTCGACCTTGATGAAGTTGCCTGCGCCCTCGATCCACTCCACCCCGGGGAATTCCTGATAGGTCATCGACATTAGGTACTCCCTTGTCAGCGGATGTTAGCAGACTGGATTGATACAAATCATTCTAAACACAGAGGCTATGGTTAGGAAAGTCCGGGGTGGTATTGACAATACTATAACACTAATAGTAATATGCTATAAGTGTTATAGGATAGGAAAAGATAATGTCTGGACAGTCTTTCATCGACAAGGGGAGAGCGGAACTGCTATTAAGGCAACTAGGTGAGGCCCTCCAAGATATGGACTCTGACCCGATAGAGATCCTTGTTTGTGGAGGTATGGCCTTAATTATGCAGGGCCTTGTCGTCAGACCTACCACGGACATCGACGGGATAGGGTTCATAGATGACGAAGAGGGCTCTCTTGTCCTTCGGAGTCCAGATATGCAACATGCCTTCAGAGAAGCTAGAGAAAGGGTCGCAACCGCCAATTCATTGGGAAATAGATGGATTAACTTCCAAAGTCGCACCCTTATAGATAACGGATTGCCAGAGGGTATAGTAGACCGAGCGATCGTAAGGCAGTACGGACCGAAGTTGCGCATACGTCTTTGTTCGAGGATGGACATAATAGCGCTCAAAATGTGGGCTGCCCTTGACCCAAAACGAGACGTGGATATTAAAGACCTTATAGGTCTGCGAGTTACAAGGGACGAGGTAGAGTTTGGAGCTCGGTACTGTCTAGAAAACCAAGCTGAGCAGTCCCAAGTGGCTAAACTATTGGAGGCAATCGGTCATGATGAGCTGGCAAGAGAGTTTCTTCGATAGAGTCGATGGGATAATGTGGCCCCAGTGGATAGCGCTAGGGGCTGCATTGGCAGGGAAGCCGTGCCGGCAAGCCATCGTTGACCCAGAGGCGCTCTTAGTGGCAAGTTGTTCCCTTGGGAGGTATAATCCGAGGCTCTTCGACGAATCCCTTGACTGGACAATCACAAATCAAAACCTCCTGAAAACATCAAGATTGCGGTTTATCGCAAGTGAGTATGATACGGAGACAAGGAGGACACTGGCAGCGTTTGCTGATTATGTCTCGGAAGAGTCAGGTACTGGAGTGATAGGCAAGCTCAGGGAAGATACCCTGATCGAAGAGGAGATTGGAACAGTTCCGCTTTGGCTGCATGAGAAAATGCTTGACCCTTCCACGGAGGGTGCAGACAAGACTTTCTTGCGTTGGGGCTTTGTCCGCGGGACACCAAGGATACGAAAGCATTCTGGAAGGCCTGATTTTGAGAACCCAGCGAACCTCATGCTTCGGCTTCGAAAGAAATACGGAAAGGGAGCTAGGGCTGACTGCATAACCTACCTATCAACAGGCAAGCGAGGGAGCTCCAACGCAATAGCAAGTACAATCAAGTACAAGCAGCCCTCTGTCTATAGAGCCCTCGAGCAGCTAGTTAGTGCTGGCGTGGTGAGGAAATACGGACAGGCTGGATGGAACGACTACTGGATAGATGTTTCTGAAGTTGCAGCTGAAACTGGTTTAAGAGGGAAGCGGCCGGTTTTTCTCGTGTGGCCCGACATATTCAGGGCGTTTTACTTGGTAATGCGGGACTTCGTAGAGAATGGATCGATTGACGGAAGTTCTCTGAAAGGCATCGAAAGAGCTAGGGAGCTAACGGTATCCATTGTCCCCCTCTTGCGGAACGCGGGCGAACCACTTGCACACATGTGGGTGCCAGACATCAGGAAAAGTGGTGGAGAACGGAACGTGGTTGAGTTGCGCGAATTCCTGCTAAAGGCCCTGAAGGAAATTGAAGTGTTCGTAATGGATGAACAAGTGATGCCCACTAAGAAATAGTTGGTCGAGGCTGTCCAGCATGCAGAGGTCTAATAGAGGCATCAAAGACTTATGGATTCGTCAGAACTTGAGGTGATATTTCCGAAATAGGGGATATCTGCCAATAGTCTTATGAAATACTTTCTATTCAAGTGGCCGTCCTAAGCGGCCTTCTCTACCCCGTCCGGAAGCCCTCTTCCATGCCCGCGAGTTCAGTCGGTTCGCCGAGCATTTCGATGGGGCTTTTGCCTTCGCTGACGCCGGGTTCGTAGCCGAAGGCGTCCTTGACGACCTGGCGGGCCTGGCGGTAGAGCTGGCGCAGGGGAATCTCGGCGGGGCAGATGGCCTCGCACATGCCGCAGTCGACGCAGCGGTCGGCCATGTCGATGGCTCGGATGAGATGGAAGATAGGTATCTCGGGGGGCTTTGACTCAGGACCTACGAGGTCAGGGTTGTCGAGCGCGCAGTCCTTGCAGAAGCACATCGGGCAGACGTTGCGGCAGCCCATGCACTTGATGCAGTTGGAGAAGGCGTCCATCCAGAATGAGAGGACTTCCTCGGGGTTGCCATTCACGAGTGCCTCGGGCAGGGGAGTTGGCTCGGCGGGCTTGGCGAGAGGCTCGGCGATAGCGATGCCGTTCGGGACAAACGGGTGGTCGCACCCACACGCGTCCGCGACCTCCTGGGAGCAGGGGATGCCGAGGAGGACCAGGCGCTCGAAGTCGACCTGGTTATGCTTTTCTAACTCGACGAACATCCGACGGTCGCACTCGCGGACCGGAACGGCGAGGTTGCCCTCTATGACCGGCAGGAGCATCACGGCGAAAGAGGCCATCGGGTAGCGCTTGTCGCCGGTGTAGATGGAGTCGATGGCGGGGTCGTCGGCGCTGGTGATGATGCGGGGCATCAGCTCGCCGTCGTCCTGCTCGGTGAGGATGACAGCGGCGGTGGCCTTGCCGCTCGAGAGCGTTTCCTTTATCGCTTTTGTGAGCTCTTCTTTCATCGCCGCTACCCGTTTTCTTTCTTCTTCGCGAGTGGGGATTTGCCGGTGGCGCGGACCTGCTCGGTGAATGATGTGATGACGTCCTGGAACTTGCCGCCCTCGGCGGCGCTGACCCATTCGAGCCTGATGCGGCGGGGGTCGATGCCCATGCCGGCGAGAAGGTCCTTGATGATCCTGAAGCGCTTGGCGGTCATATAGTTGCCCTTGCCGTAGTGGCAGTCGCCGATGTGGCAGCCGGCGATGAGCACGCCGTCGATGCCCTCCTGGAACGCCTTGAGGACGAAGTGGGGGGAGATGGTGCCGGTGCACATCACCCTTATGTCCACCACGTTTGGCGGGTACTGCATCCTGGAGACTCCCGCCAGGTCGGCGCCGGCATACGAGCACCAGTTGCACAAGAAAGCGAGGATCTTGACGTCTTTCTCCGGCTGCTTCTTCTCTGGCGTTTTCTCCTCAACTGCTTCCAGCGTTTCTGCCATTGAGAGCTCCCGCTATCTGGCCTTTACTTTGGCGGCGCTGACCTTGAACTCGGGGACCCTCGAGACCGGGTCCACCACGTCGTTTGTCAGCATGTTGGCCGCGGCTTCCGCGTAATGGAACGGGATGAATATGAGCCCATTCGGAACGCGCTCGGTAACCATTGCCTCGATGTCGATGTCTCCGCGCCGGGTGGTCACGACGGCGCTCTTGCCGTGCTCGACGCCGTACTTCTCGGCGTCGTCCGGGCTTATCCAGACCTTGCCGTGCGGGTCTATCTCGTTGATGCCCTCGGATTTCCGGGTCATGGTGCCGGTGTGGTACTGCCACAACACGCGCCCGGTCGTGAGCGTGAGCGGGTACTCCGCGTCGGGCAGCTCGGCCGGAGCCTGGTACGGCACCGGGGCGAACCAGCCCTTGCCCCGGGTGAAGAACTGGGTGTGCAGTATGGGCGTTCCCGGGTGCTCGGCGTCGGGGCACGGCCAGTGCAGGCTCTCTCCGTCCGGGAGGGCGTCGAGCCTGGCGTGGCTGTAGCCCCCGTACTGTGGGGTGAGACTGGCTATCTCGTCCATCACCGCGGCGGGCTCGACGCATGCCATCTCGTAGCCCATGAGCTTCGAGAGATCGGCCACTATCTCGCTGTCGGTGCGCGCCTCTCCGGGGGCCTCGAGGGCCTTGCGGACCCTCTGCACCCTGCGGTCGGTCGCGCTGAACGTGCCTTCCTTCTCGGCGAACGAGGTGGAGGGAAGAACGACGTCGGCAAGCTCGGCGGTCTCGGTGAGGAAGATGTCCTGAACCACCAGGAAGTCGAGGTTCTTAAGGGCCTTCTCCGCGTGCTTGATGTTGGCGTCGGACAGCATCGGGTTCTCTCCGACGATGTACATCGCCTTTATCTTGCCCTCGATCGCCGCGGTCATCATCTCCGTCGCGGTGAGCCCGGGCTCCTCGGGGAGCTTCACGCCCCAGGCTTCCTCGAACTTCGCCCGCACCTCCGCGTCGGTCACGGGACGGTAGCCCGTGAACACGTTGGGAAGCGCGCCCACGTCGCAGGCGCCCTGGACGTTGTTCTGGCCGCGCAGGGGGTTGACCCCGGCGCCGGGCTTGCCGATGTTGCCCGTCATCATTGCCAGGTTGGCGAGCGTCATCACGTTATCGGTGCCGGTGGTGTGCTGGGTGATGCCCATCGCGTAGATGATGGCCGCGCACTCGGCGTTCGCGAACGTGCGGGCGGCCTCGCGGATGTCGTCTGCCGGGACGCCCGTTATCTCGGAAGCCATCTCGGGGGTGTACTCCTTGACCAGCTCTTTGAGCTCGTCGAAGCGGTCGCAGTCGCAGCGCTCGTTCACGAACGCCTCGTCGACCAGGCCTTCCTCGATTATCACGTTCATCATGGAGTTGATGAGGGCGACGTCGGTGCCGGGCTTGAGCTGCAGCCACCTGTCGGCGTAGTAGCACAGGCGGATGTGCCTGGGCTCGGCGACGATGAGCTTGCAGTCGTTCTGCATGACGGCCTTCTTGATGCGCAGGCCGATTATGGGGTGACACTCGGTGGTGTTAGAGCCGATGACCAGGATCGCTTTGGCCTCTTCGATGTCGTCCATCGTGTTGGTCATCGCTCCGCTTCCAAACGTTTTCGCCAGACCGGCGACAGTTGGAGCGTGTCACAATCGTGCGCAGTGGTCGACGTTGTTCGTCCCCACCACCGCGCGCGTGAACTTCTGTATGAGGTAGTTGTCCTCGTTGGTGGCCCTGGCGCTGGATAGCACCGCCACAGAGTCGGGGCCGGTCTTCTTCTTAGCCTCTTTGAGCTTCTTGGCGACCAGCTTCAGGGCATCGTCCCATTCGGCCTCCACCAGCTTGCCTCGCTTGCGGACGAGAGGCTTGGTCAGGCGCTGGTCGCTGCCGATGAACTCGTAGCCGAAGCGCCCCTTCACGCACAGGTTGCCCTGCCCCGCGCCGACCATCAGTGGCGATGTCACCTCGACCACCTTGTTGTCGATGACATGCAGGTCGAGCTGGCAGCCGCACCCGCAGTAAGCGCAGGTGGTGCGCGTCACCCAGCCCTCGAGACCGAGCGCCTTCATCATGTCATCCTCGGGCATCTTGAAGTAGGCGCAGGCGTTGCGGAGCATGTCGAGCGCGGCCACGCGGCCCCGGTCCTCGTACGGGCGGGCCGTGATGGCGCCGGTGGGGCAGGTCGAGATGCATTGACCGCAGAACTCGCACGGGGTCTCCTGCATCGGCTTGTCGTACGGCGTGCCGGGCACTGCCTTGAAGCCGCGGTTTATGAAGTCGTACACGCCCACGCCCTGGACCTCGCGGCAGATGCGGATACAGCGCCCGCACATTATGCACTTGTTGTAGTCGCGCATCACGAACGGGTTCTCGCGGAGCAGATCGTACTCGTGGACCTCTCCGGCAAAGGTGCTCTCTTTGATGCCGTACTTGTCGGCGAGCTTTTGCAGCTCGCAGCGGCCCGACTTGCTGCACCCCTGGCACTCCATGGGGTGGTCCGAGACCAGCAGCTCGACCAACGTCTTGCGTATGCGCTCGAGCTTCTCGTTGGTGGTCTGGATGACCATGCCGTCGTCGGCCTGCGCGTAGCAGGCGGGGAGAAGGGCTCTGGCGCCCTCCACCTCGACCAGGCACAACCGGCAGGCGCCGTACGGTGACAGGCGCGGGTCGTAGCAGAGCGTGGGGATGTCCACCCCGTTCGCCTTGGCTATGTCGAGAATCGTGGAGCCTTTTGGCGCCTCGCAGGCTTGCCCGTCGATCTCCACTTTTATCATTTCCACTTCCAACCTCCCGTTGAAAAGGTCAAACGTTGTTGTCTATTCGGCGATTATCGATTCGGACGGGCAGCGCGACAGGCACATCTTGCACCTGATGCAGGCCTCCTCGTCTATAACGTGCGGCTCTTTCTTCTCGCCCGTGATGGCGTCGGTCGGGCACACCTTCACGCAGGCCCCGCATCCCGTGCAGGTCTCCGGGTCTATGCTCAGGGTGATAAGCGCCGGGCACGACCCCGCCGCGCACTTGTGGTTGAAGATGTGGTCCTCGTACTCGTCCTTGAAGTACCTGAGCGTGGTCAGCACCGGGTTCGGCGCCGTTCCGCCCAGGGCGCACAGGCTCGCCGCGCTGATGTCCGCGGCCAGGTTCTGGAGCTTGTCGATGTCCTCGGGCTCGCCCTTGCCCTCGCAGATACGCTCGAGTATCTCGAGCATGCGCTTGGTGCCGATGCGGCACGGCGTGCACTTCCCGCACGACTCGTCCTGGGTGAACGAGAGGAAGTAGCGGGCGAGGTCCACCATGCAGGTGCGGTTGTCCGCCACTATCATTCCGCCGGAGCCGATGATGGCGCCGGCCGCGGTTATCTGGTCGTAGTCGACCTGGGTGTCGAGCTTGCTCGCCGGCAGGCACCCGCCGGACGGGCCGCCCATCTGCACCGCCTTGAACTCGCGTCCCCCGGCGATGCCGCCGCCCACGTCGAAGATGACCTGCCTGAGGGTATAGCCCATCGGCACCTCGGCCAGGCCGGTGCGCCGCACCTTCCCTGCCAGGCAGAAGACCTTGGTGCCCTTGCTCTTCTCAGTGCCGATCGCTGCATATTTCTCGCCGCCCTCGTAGATTATCCATGGGATGGCGGCGAACGTCTCGACGTTGTTGATGTTGGTGGGCTTTCCCCAGAGCCCGGAGTTCGCCGGGAACGGCGGTCGGGGCTTAGGCATGCCGCGCTGGCCCTCGATGGAGGCCATCATCGCGGTCTCCTCTCCGCAGACGAACGCGCCGGCGCCCTTCTTGACCTTTACGTCGAAGCTCCAGTCGGTGCCGAATATCCCCTCGCCGAGGAAACCTTTCTGGTGGCACTCCTCGATGGCGATGTCGAGGCGCTTGAGCGCGAGCGGGTACTCGGCGCGGCAGTAGATGTAGCCCTGGCGCGCGCCTATCGCGAAGCCGGCCAGTATCATGCCCTCGAGGACGGTGTGCGGGTCGCCCTCGAGCACGCTGCGGTCCATGAACGCGCCGGGGTCACCCTCGTCCGCGTTGCATATTAGGTACTTTTCGTCGCCCGGCGACTTGCGGGCGAACCCCCACTTGGTCCCCGTCGGGAAGCCGGCGCCGCCCCTGCCCCTGATGCCGGAGGCCGAGACCTCGTCGATGACCTCCTCGGGCGTCATCGAGGTGAGCGCCTTCTTCGCGGCCTCGTAGCCGCCGATCTCCATGTACTCCTCGATGCTCTCCGGGTTTATCTTGCCGCAGTTGCGCAGGACGATACGGAGCTGGTTGGAGAGGAAGTCGCCCTCGCAGGCGTTCGGGTCCTCGCTCCTTTTGACGACCCAGTCCTCGATGACCTGGCCCTTGCCGACGTGCTCATCGAGGAGTTGGGGCACCTTCTTGGCTGTTATGTCGCCGTAGATGACCGAGCCGCCCTCGCGGTCGAATATCTCTACGACGGGCTCCGTGAAGCAGAGGCCCATGCAGCCCGCGATATCGAGGTCTACGTCGTAGTCGCCGCCCTTGACTGCTTCCTCGAGCGCGTCCTTGACCGCGGTGGCGCCGGCGGCTATCCCGCAGGTGCCGTAGCCGAGGACTACCTTGTATTTGTGTCCGTCGCCGTTGCCGCTCATTCGGCATCATCCCCTTCCGCGACCGCGGAGGGGCCGGCGTACTGCTTGAGTATCTTCTTGATGCCGGTGGGCTTGAGCTTGCCGTGTGTGTCGTCGCCCACGACCATTATCGGCGCCAGGGCGCAGGCCCCGAGGCACATCACCGACTCGAGCGTGAACTTGTTGTCCGGAGTGGTCTCGCCTTGCTTGACCCCCAGCTGGTTCGCGACTTCGTCTGTTATCTGGGTCGCCCCGGCGACGTGGCAGGCGGTGCCGTGGCAGACCTTGATGAGGTACTCGCCGATGGGCTGGAGCCTGAACTGCGCGAAGAACGTCGCGACCCCGAACACCTGGCTCAGCTGGTAGCCGGCCCGCTTGGCAATCTCGCGCATTATACTCTCGTCGAGGTAGCCGTAGGCGTCCTGCGCTTCCTGGAGGATAGGGATGAGGGCGCCTTTCTCGGCCCCGTACCTCGCGATTATCTCCTCGACCGGGCTTAAGTCATCCAGGTCGGCGTACCTATTCTTGCAGGCACATTCCTTTTCCATACGTCCCCCCTCATGCCCGGGCTGCGGCCGGATGCCGGCCCGGTGCTATGCGTTAACAATCACAGAAAACGCTACCATATTCCAGCGGCGATATTTTGCGTGTCATTCCGACGAACAGACAGCGTTTTATTACTAATTATCAGATATCACATGCAATTTACTGCAGGCAAACAGATGGAGACTCGCAGCTTCTATGTATAATCCAAGAGCCAGTTATTACCAGGCATTCTTTGACCTGCATCGTTATTTCCATCTAATCATATTATATTCTATGTCGAGGCTCGATTTCAGCAATTCGGAGGCAAGATGGCGGGCGAGGACGAAAATACGGAGAGAGCCTATCGCGCGGTAATGGAGCCCGAGGGCCTGGCCTGCTACGGTGTGGCGATCAAAGAGAGTGACCTCTACGTGTGCACGCGCACAAATCTCCACGAGCGCGCGATGGAGTCGCTCGCCTCGCGGCGGCGCGAGTTGGAGGATTACCTGGGCAGGCACCCCTCGTTCGGTACCGCCTTCAGGCCGATGCCCGTGGTTAGCGGGGCGCCCGGCATAGTGCTGGACATGGGAAAGGCCGCCGAGGTGTTCGACGTCGGGCCGATGGCCTGCGTCGCCGGCGCCATCGCCCAGTACGTGGGGACGGACCTGCTGCGCCACTCGGCTGAGGTCATCGTGGAGAACGGCGGCGATATCTTCCTGGCGGGCGGCGGAAGGCGAAAGGTGAGGGTTTTCGCGGGGGGCTCGTCCCCGCTGGTGCACATAACCGTCGAGGACAGGCCCGAGGGAGTGGGGTTGTGCACATCCAGCGCGACGGTCGGGCCCTCGGTCTCGCTCGGTACGGCCGACGCCGTGACCGTGCTCGCGCCCACCGCCACGCTTGCCGACGCGGCGGCGACGGCGCTTGGGAACATGGTATTTTCCGCCGAAGATATAGAAAGAGCGCTCCAGGCCGCTGCCGGATTCGGTGATGTTCTTGGCGCTATAATAGTGGCCGGCGGGTCGGTGGGCGCCTGGGGCGAAGTCGAGCTGGCTTGACGCAGGCGCGAGAAGATGTCCGCGGTTGCGGTTATAATCAATACAAGCTCCGGGTAATGTCGTTTCCGGGCAGCCGCAGGGAATGCGCCGAGCCAGTGGTATAGTTGAATTGGGACAATAGAGAGGTAGAGTGTTGCGACGGAAGAGAAGTGATAAGAAAGGTCAGGTCGGGGTCAGGCCCCAATACTATCAACCCCCTTATCAGCCCCCGCCCCAGGGGCCTTATCCTCCGACATCGCCGCATCAATGGCCTCCGGGAATGCCGCCGCCGTATCAGCCGGGGTTGCCGCCGATGCCGGCCCGGCAGGAGCCGCCCGAAGCTCCGTTTATGCGGAGGATAGGCCTCGCCGGGTGGAGCGCCATGATGATCGTCCCGTTCCTGCTACTGCTGGGCGTCTTCCTCTCGCTGGTTTTCGTCGGGCGCCCGTACATAGTCCACGGCCTTTCGATGTTCCCCACGCTCAATGACGGTGACCGCGTTTTCGTCGTGCCCTACCGCGGCAACACGACGCCGAACAGGGGTGACGTGGTTGTGCTGAGGAACGTCGGTGGTACCAACGAATTGCTCATCAAGCGCGTGGTGGCATTGGCGGGCGACAAAGTGACACTGGGCGAC
Source organism: Candidatus Geothermincolia bacterium (assembly GCA_038326775.1). Lineage (GTDB taxonomy): Bacteria > Actinomycetota > Geothermincolia > Fen-727 > Anoxymicrobiaceae > DYIU01. The sequence goes on along the minus strand of JBBQKJ010000005.1, from coordinate 88,655 downwards.
GGCAAGGTCGTCGTAAACGACAAGTACCTCCACAAGAGCACCAACGGTGCGCGGACCGGCATACTCAAGCAGCTCGTGCCGGACAACATGCTGTACGTCATGGGTGATAACGAGGGGCACTCCTACGACTCCCGCACCTTCGGCCCGGTGCCCAAGTCCTCGGTTGTGGGCAAGGCGATGCTCATCTTCTGGCCGCCGGGTGACTTCAAGAAGCTGTAGCGACTGCGCTCACCGTTCGCCCCGCGCGGTTTTACCCGGCCCCCAGGCCCGGTCGTCTGATATCATATCCTGTGGAGGCGCGCTCCCGGGGAAGGCTCGAAGTGACGGATAAAGACATCCCTGAAAGCATAAAGGCTGAAGCCGAGAAGCTCAGAAAAGAGCTCAACCACCATATCTATCTGTACTACAGCCTAGACGAGCCCGTGATAAGCGATGCCGGGTACGACCGGCTTTTCCGCCGGCTCGTCGAACTCGAGAGCGAGCATCCGGGGTTGGTCACATCAGACTCGCCGACGCAAAGGGTCGGCCCGCCACCATCCGAAGGATTCACCCCGGTAGCTCACAGGGGCCAGATGCTCAGCCTCGACAACGCGTTTAACTCTGGTGAGCTCGAGGCTTTTGCCGAGAGGGTGAAAAAAGCCCTGGGCGAAGACGCCGGCCCTGTCGAGTACGTATGCGAGCTCAAGATGGACGGGGTGGCGGTAGCTCTCACCTATGAGAGCGGCGTCCTGGTCAAAGGCGCCACGCGTGGCGACGGCGAGGTAGGTGAAGACATAACGCCTAACCTGAGGACGGTCCCGGCCGTGCCGCTCCGGCTCCGGCCCGAGCCGCCGCCGGAAGTGCTGGAGGTGGTGGGCGAGGTCTACATGCCGGAGGCTTCGTTCCAGAGCCTCAATAACGACCGCCTGGAGAAAGGCGAGCCGCCTTTCGCCAACCCGCGCAACGCCGCCGCCGGTTCTTTGCGCCAGCTCAACCCCGCGGTCACAGCCACGCGCAACCTCTCCATGGTTACGTTCTCGATTGCATACTCGAGCGCCCCTCTTCCGGACGACCAGTGGTCCGTGCTCGAGTACCTCCGAGAGGCCGGCTTCCGCCTCGGTGAGCACACAGCCAGGGTGTCCGGCATCGAGGAGGCGACCAGGTTCTGCGCCGGTTGGAAGGACAGGAGGAGCACCCTGGCCTACGAGATAGACGGCGTGGTAATAAAGGTCAATTCCCTCGCTCAGCACGCCATCCTCGGGGCAACCAGTAAGAGCCCCCGCTGGGCCATAGCCTACAAGTTCCCTCCCGAAGAGAAGACGACCAGGGTGGTGGGCATCAAGGTAGGGGTAGGACGCACCGGCGCCCTGACCCCGGTGGCTGTGCTCGAGCCGGTCTTGATAGCCGGGTCGACGGTTTCCCACGCCACGCTCCATAACGAAGACGAGGTCAGGCGCAAGGACGTCCGCGTCGGCGACACGGTGGTGGTGCGCAAGGCGGGCGATGTCATACCCGAGATAGTCAAGGTTGTCACCGACGAACGCACTGGCACGCAGTTGCCGTTCGAGATGCCCGCGCGCTGCCCAGTTTGTAACGCCGCGGTAGTTCGAGAGGAGGGCGAGGCTGCCACCCGCTGCACCAACATCGCGTGCCCGGCCCAGACGTTCGAGCGCGTGCTCCACTTCGCCGGCCGTGGGGCCATGGATATCGACGGCATGGGCGCCGTCACGGTTTCGGAGCTGCTGGACCGCGGCTTCATCAAGGACGTCGGCGATATCTTTTACCTGGCCCGCGAGCAGCTCATCGAGCTTCCGGGCTTCAAGGACAAGTCGGTCGACAACCTGTTGAAGGCGATAGACGCCGCGCGCGACCGGCCATTGGCGAGGTTGCTTCACGGGCTCGGGGTCCGGCATGTCGGCGGCCATATGGCCAGGGTGCTGTCCGGCAGGTTCCCTTCGATGGAAACGCTCTCAGCGGCCACGGAAGAGGACCTTCTGGAGGTCGAGGGGGTGGGCCCGCGCATCGCACAGAGCGTGGTATTCTTCTTTAGCCAGGAGGAGAACCAGCACGTCATCGACAAGCTTCGTAAGGCGGGGGTCAGGATGGCCGACGAGGCCGGCAAGAAAGCCGGCGGCCCGCTCGAGGGCAAGAGTTTCGTCCTCACCGGCACTCTCGCTGATTTCACACGGGAAGAAGCTTCGGGGATAATAGAGGGCCTCGGGGGACGCGTCACGGTAGCGGTCAGCAGGAAGACCGACTACGTACTGGCCGGAGAGGACCCGGGCTCCAAGGTGGACAAGGCCCGTTCGCTGGGAGTGGTGGCAATCGACGAGGCCGAGTTCAAGCGAATGACAGGCAGGGATTGACCTCTCACCATCGCAGGGGAAGGTCAGGATGGGGGTGTTGCGTTGGCCATCAGCATAGAAGATGTCGAGCACGTGGCGAAGCTCGCCAGGCTCGCGCTTACAGACGAAGAGAAGGAAACGTTCAGGCGGCAGCTCTCGGACGTGCTTGAGCACGCCCGGATTATCTCAGAGGTCGACACGACCGATGTCCCGCCGACCAGCCACACCCTGCCGCTGGTGAACGTCTTCAGGGAAGACAGGGCCAGGCCGTCACTGCCGCCCGATGAAGTCACCCGCAACGCGCCCTGGGCGGAAAACGGGGCGTTCCGGGTGCCGAGAATAATCTAGGGGGAGCAGGAGGCATGGACCTTATCTTCAGCGATGCCCTTGAGATAGCGGGGTTGATCAAGAAGAAGGAGCTGACGGCGGTCGAGGCCGCCGAGGCTTTCCTTGCGCGCATCGACGCCGTCGAGCCCGAGGTGGCCGCTTTCATAAACGTCTTCGCCGATACCGCACGGCGGCGAGCGGCCCAGATAGACGCCGGGCTCGCCGCGGGAGAAGACCCCGGCCCGTTCGCCGGGGTGCCCATAGCCATAAAGGACGTTCTCTCGACAAGGGGGTTTCCCACAACCTGTGGCTCGCGGATGCTCGAGGACTTCGTGCCGGTCTACGATGCCACCGCGGTCGAGCGGTTGAAAGACGCCGGGACGGTTATGCTGGGCAAGGCCAACATGGACGAGTTCGCCATGGGCTCCAGCACCGAGAACTCCTACTTCGGGCCAACCCGCAACCCGTGGGACCTCGAGAGGGTCCCCGGCGGCTCGAGCGGTGGCTCGGCGGCGGCTGTGGCTGCCGGTGAAGCGCCCTGGGCCCTCGGTTCCGACACCGGCGGCAGCATAAGGCAGCCCGCGGCGCTTTGCGGGATAGTTGGCATGAAGCCAACGTACGGCCTGGTCTCTCGCTACGGGCTGGTGGCCTTCGCCTCGTCGCTTGACCAGGTGGGCCCGATGGCGCGCTCGGTCCGCGACTGCTCTGCCCTGCTCGGGCTGATAGCCGGGCACGACCCACGTGACACCACCTCTATAACGGAGGCCCCGGTCGATTACCTGGCGGGGCTTACCGGGAATGTGAAAGGTCTTAAGGCCGGGGTCGTCAAGGAGCTTTCAAGCGAGGGAATCCAGCCCGGTGTGCTCGAGAGCTTCAACGCCACCATCGAAACGCTTGGGCGGATGGGTGTCGATTGCGCTGAAGTATCGCTTCCCAGCTTCGAGTACGCCCTGTCGGCGTACTACCTGATAGCGCCCGCCGAGGCCTCCAGCAACCTGGCCCGGTTCGACGGGGTCCGCTACGGATACCGCAGCGGGACTGAGGGCGAGGACGTCTGGGAGATGTATGACAGGACCAGGGCCGAGGGCTTCGGCGGCGAGGTCAAACGCCGTATCATGCTGGGCACCTACGCGCTGTCCGCCGGCTACTACGACGCCTACTACGCGCAGGCTCAGAAGATCCGCACACTTATTGTCAGGGATTACGCCCGCGCGTGGGGCTCTTTCGACCTGCTGGTGTCCCCGACCTCACCTTCCACGGCGTTCAAGCTTGGCGAGAAGGTCGATGACCCGCTGACCATGTACCTGTCGGACATCTGCACCATCCCGGTGAACCTGGCGGGCATACCGGCCTTGAGCCTGCCCTGCGGGCTCTCTGACGGGCTGCCGGTCGGGTTCCAGCTGATGGGGCCGCCGCTCTCGGAGATGAAAATGCTTGACCTCGCTTACGCGCTCGAGCGGGAGTTGGGTTTCGAGGCGCGCCCGCCGGCACTGTAGCGGGGCTGCCGGACGGGGGCTCGACGGTTCGGACGATGATCTTCGGAGGTTGATGGAAGATGAAGTACGAGACCGTGATAGGCCTTGAGATACACGCGGAGCTCAACACCCGGTCGAAGATGTTCTGCGGCTGCGCCACGGCGTTCGGCGGCGCTCCCAACACCTCCACCTGTCCCGTGTGCCTGGGCCACCCCGGGGTGCTTCCCGTGGCCAACAGGGAGGCGGTGGCAGGCACCATGATGCTGGGCCTCGCTCTTAACTGCGAGATAACTCCGCGCTCCGTGTTCCACCGCAAGAACTATTTCTACCCCGACATGCCCAAGAACTTCCAGATATCCCAGTACGACATCCCCCTGACGCGCAACGGTTTTCTCGAGGTAGAGATGGAGGGGTACGTTCGCAGGGTTGGCATCACACGCGTCCACCTCGAGGAGGACACCGGCAAGAGCGTTCACATCGGGGAGAGCGGCCGCATACACGGGGCGGAATTCAGCCTGGAGGACTTCAACCGGGCCGGCATACCGCTTGCCGAGATAGTCTCCGAGCCAGATCTCCGCAGCCCCGAGGAGGCCCGCGCGTTCGTGCAGCTCCTGCGCGCTATCCTCGAGTACCTTGACATCAGCGACTGCAAGATGGAGGAGGGGTCGCTGCGCTGCGACGCCAATATATCGATCGCGGTAGACGGCAGGATGGGAACCAAGGTCGAGATCAAGAACATGAACTCCTTCCGGTCGTTGTCTCGGGCCCTCAGCTACGAGGAGGAGCGCCAGCGGTTCGCCATCGAGCGGAAAGAGGCGCTCGTTCAGGAGACGCGCCACTGGGACGACGCGGCGGGCAAGACCCATCCCCTGCGCAGCAAGGAAGAGGCGTTCGACTACCGTTACTTTCCCGAGCCGGACCTGGTGCCCATCGAGCCCGACCCTGCATGGGTCGATGAGTTGAGGGGCAGGCTGCCGGAGCTGCCGCAGGACCGCCTGCGCAGGTTCCGGGAGCAGTACGGGCTGTCCGGCGAGATAGCTTTGATGCTTACCGGCGAGAAAGCGCTGGCGGACTACTTCGAGCGTGCGGTCGACGCGGGCCAGGACCCGGTTGAGCTCGCCAAGTGGATCGCGGGCGACCTGGTTGCGCTGCTCAGAGAAGCGGTCGTCCCCATCCAGTCGTGCCCGGTGGGCCCGCGTGGGCTGGGCGAGCTGGTTGCGCTCGTCGCGCAAAGGGTGATCTCCGGCAAGATGGCCAAGGATGTCCTCAGGGAAGCGTTCGAGACCGGCAAGGGCCCTTATGAGATAGTCGAGGAGAAAGGCCTTTCGCTGATAGCCGACTCGGGCGAGCTCGAGTCTGTTGTCGACGGGGTCATCGCCGAGAATCCAGACGCCGCCGGCGACATGCGCAGCGGCAAGGAGCAGGCGCTGAAGTTCCTGATGGGCCAGGTCATGAAGAAGACCCGCGGCCAGGCCAGCCCCGAGCTCGCCTCCGAGCTCATAAAGAAGAAGCTGTCCGGCTGATCGGCGGAAAAACAGGAAGGCGGGCACCCGAACCCGCCTTCATTATTTGCCTTGACCCGAGTAAAAGCCTAAGGGGCTTCCTCACCGGAGGCGAGCTCCTTGTACTCGGCCGCCGAGAGGAGGTTTTCCAGCTCACCCGCGTCGCGCAGCTCGATAGTGGCGACCCAGCCTTTGCCGTAAGGCTCCTCGTTCATGATCTCGGGGGCGTCCAGGACCTCGGAGTTTATCTCCTTGATGGTCCCGCTCACCGGGGCGTAGAGGTCGGAGACTGACTTTCGCGACTCGATCTCACCGAACGCCTCGCCGGCTTCGACCTCGGCCCCCGCCTCGGGCACCTCTATGAATACGATCTCGCCCAACTGGTCCTGGGCGTAGAAGCTAATGCCAATGGTACCGTCTGGCCGCACCCACATGTGTTCCTTGTGGTACTTCAGATCTTCCGGGTAGTTATCCATGTTCATCCCTCCTTTATTTACTGTTTGGGAATATACCAAATGGGACCGGCTATTTCAAATCATAACGCGCGCGTCGCGAGAATTCTTCCTTTGTGCGCAGACAGGCCGAAGCGCAGACCCTCGAGCGGGACAAACTGGAATATAATCATATGCATGAGCGAGGTAAGCGAAAAGGTCGAGGCTCGGGTCGAGCAGGCCAGGAAATACATCGACAAACAGAAAGGCTGGAGGCCGCAGCGCAGGACGGTCGTATGGCTGGTGAGTATGGCTGTCGTGCTGGTGGTCGCAGTGCTGGTGGTGCCGCGGGTGCTTCCCGGCAAGATACCCGACGGGGATGCGTTGCTTGGCGGGGGGCGGGGCATCTCCGTCGTTCCACTTGGGGCAGGCGCCGTCCGCGACCTGGTCCCGGCGCCCCGGAAGGGTGAGGCTTTCACCGCCTGGGCCGTCTCCGAGGGCCGCGAGGAGGTGGTTATAGGCTGGAGCCGCGAGAGGGGCGGCAAGGTGGAAGAGGTCAAAGTGCAGATGCGGAGCGCATACAGCGGGCGCACCCTGGCGCAGTGGGCTGTCGAGTTCGATCCCGCGGATCCCGCGCTGCCACAGGTCGGCTTCGTTCCTCAGCATAACCTCATCTGGTTTCTAACCTCCGGCAGGTTGGGCATGATAGACATCAAGAGCGCGGAGATACTGCCGTTCCAGTTCAAGAGCCCGGAGGGAAAAAAAGAGATAGAGCCAGCGGAGGGGGCCACATCTGCCGGCTTCTCCCCGGACGGCCTGCTCGCGTTCGCCGAGAGGGAAAGGGGGCTCGTCGTTGTCAGGGGGCTTTCCACCAGCCGCATCCGAGAGCCGCTGGTCTCACAGGTAGTGCTGGAACCAGGCCGCTCTACGGACGAGGACGGTGATATTATCACCGGCAGGATAGAGAGCTTCATCTGGCTCGATGACGACAGCATAGCCGTAGTGGTGTCCGCGAATGCAGAGGTGGGCGCCCCTGCGTCGGTCTACCTGGTTGACGCCGGCAAGAAAGGAGCGCGCCGCGCCAGCCTGCTCGTTCCGGCGCCTTCGGCCGGCTGGATCTCGAGTATATCCCTTGCGCCCGAAAGCGGTGGTTTCGCCGTTATCTATTCCCGGGCGGGAAAGACCTCGCTCAGGCGCTACGATCCCAAGGGAAAAAGAGTTGGTGTGATGAACCTGCCAAAGGGTGACTGGCGCGGCCCACTGAGCTGGACCTCCCAGTAATAGACGCGTTTATCAGCTTTTCAAAAGAGGGCAAAAGAAATAGAATATAGGTTCGAATCGTTCCCCACCGGGGCGTTTGAGGCCCTGGGGGGAACAATGATTATTGGAGGGCAATCCGGCGTGGGAAAGACCATTTCCGAAAAGATACTGAGCGCGCATTCCGGCACAGACGCCGTTGCCGGCGAGATAGTCATAGCCGAGCTCGATTACATGATGGCGCAGGACGGCACCGCCCCCCTGGCGATACGCTCGTTCGAGGGGATGGACGCCGAGGGTGTAGCACGGCCCGAGCGGGTGGCGCTCTGTATCGACCACAGTGCCCCGAGCCCATTGAGGTCGGTTTCGCAGCTTCACGCTGTAATGCGTGATTTCGCCTCCTTACACGGAGTCGAGCTGAACGACGTCGGTGAGGGGGTCTGCCACCAGGTGATGTTGGACAAGGCGCACGTGGTGCCGGGAAGCCTGGTCATAGGCGCCGACTCGCATACCTGCACGTACGGGGCTGTCAACGCTTTCGCGACCGGGGTCGGCTCCACCGACATGGCGGCCGGAATGCTCTCGGGCTCGCTGTGGTTCAGGGTACCGGAGACGCTGAAAATCACCGTCAAGGGAAAGTTACGGGAAGGCGTCTATGCAAAGGATATGGCCCTGATGATGGTAGGCGATATAACGGCGGACGGGGCGACATACATGGCGCTCGAGATCGGCGGGGAAGCTATCGACGGCCTCGGCCTGGACGGGAGGCTCACCATCAGCAACCTGGCCGTCGAGATGGGGGCGAAAGTGGGGCTGATGGAGGCGGACGCAAAAACGCTGGACTTCTTCAAGGGCAGGACCTCCGCCAGGTTCGAACCGGTCACAAGCGATCCGGGCGCGGAATACGCGGACGAGATGGAGTTTGACGTCACCTCCCTTGAGCCGCAGGTGGCCTGCCCGCATACCGTGGACAACGTGAAGGCGCTGGATGAGGTTGCCGGGACTCCGGTGGCGGAGGGGCTGATCGGGACTTGCACAAACGGCAGGCTGGAGGACCTCCGTGCCGCGGCCGCGGTGCTCAGGGGAAGAAAGGTCGCACCCGGCGTGCGGCTAATCGTGGCGCCCGCGTCGCGGGAGGTGATGCTCCGCGCCCTCAGGGAAGGCCTGATCGAAGTGTTCATTGATGCGGGTGGCTCGGTCATGCCCCCCGGCTGCGCATCCTGTGTGGGAACGCACCAGGGCATCCCCGGCGATGGGGAAAATGTCATATCCACCGCTAACCGCAACTTCAGGGGGCGCATGGGCAACCCGGAGGCTTTCATCTACCTGGCTTCGCCGGCTACGGTCGCGGCGAGCTGCGTGGATGGGAAGATAGCCGACCCCAGGCGTTACATTGTTTGAAGAGAGCGAAGGGTATTTTTCGATGATAACATTCGGAAAAGCGCACAAGTTCGGTGACGACATCAACACCGACTACATTATCTCGGGGCGCCATAAGTTCAAGACCCTGGACATGGACGAGCTCGCCTGCCACGTGATGGAGGACCTGGACCCGGGTTTCTACGAACGGTGCCGGAAGGGCGACTTCATCGTGGCCGGGAAGAACTTCGGCTGCGGCTCCTCGCGCGAGCAGGCGCCGCTGGCGCTCAAAGCAGCGGGTATTGCCGGGGTGCTGGCACAGTCGTTCGCGCGCATATATTTCCGCAACTCGATCAACAACGGTCTGCTGGCCCTGGTGTGCGACACCACGGGCATCGAGAACGGCGACGAGCTTGAGATCGATGCCGGAGCGGGAAACATAAAGGACGTGACCGGGGGGCTTGAAATAAGCTCGAGCCCGCTTACGGGGGTCATGCTCGACATACTGACCGAGGGTGGCCTGGTCGAGTACATGAAGAAACACGGCCGCCTGACCCTGGCGAGCGGCGGAGACTGAAGGAAGAGAAAGGGAAACATGGCAAAGAGAACTGTGACGCTCATACACGGCGACGGCGTCGGACCATCGCTGGTTGACGCCGCGCTGGGGGTACTGGATGCCGCGGGAGCCGACATCGAGTGGGACCGGCAGGAGGCCGGCGCCGACGTGATGGACAAGTACGGGACGCCTCTGCCCGAGGCGGTGCTCGAGAACATAAGGGAGAACCGTGTCGCCTATAAAGGGCCTATCACCACGCCGGTGGGCAGTGGGTTCAGGAGCGTGAATGTTGCGCTGCGCAAGGAGCTCGACCTGTATGCCTGCGTGCGGCCGGCGTTCCTCATGGAAGGAGTGAAGACACCGTACCAGGGGTGGGACATTGACCTGGTCGTGGTTCGCGAGAACATGGAGGACCTCTACGCCGGCATAGAGCACATGGTGACGCCCGACGTCGCCGAGTCGGTGAAGATCATTACCAGGCGGGGTTCGGAGCGGGTTATCCGTTTCGCCTTCGAGTACGTGCTCGGCAACAAGCGCAAGAAGCTGACCGTGGTGCACAAGGCCAACATCATGAAGATGACCGACGGCCTGTTCCTGAAGGTCGCCAGAGAGATCTCCGGGGAGTACCCCGACATCGAGTTCGAAGAACGGATTGTCGACAACATGTGCATGCAGCTCGTCCAGAAGCCCCAGCTCTACGACGTGTTGGTGATGCCCAACCTTTATGGAGACCTGCTGAGCGATCTGGCCGCCGGGCTCATAGGCGGCCTCGGCATCGCGCCGAGCTCAAACCTCGGGGACGGGGAGCTCGCTGTCTTCGAGCCGGCACACGGGAGCGCGCCGAAGTACACCGGCCTCGACAAGGTCGACCCGACCGCGCAGATACTTTCGGGCTACCTTATGCTGAAGCACATCGGCCAGGTCGAAGCGGCAGAGCGGGTGCTGGCCGGAGTTCGAACGGTGATAGGCGAGGGCAAGACGGTCACCTACGACATAGGCGGCGACGCCAGGACCAGCGAGATGGCACGCGCCATAGTCCAAGCCATCGAACAGCTCTAATCGGGTCAGGCCGCATGCGGGCGGACGGGTAGGATTGGAGAAGGGGTGGGTCAATCGGGGAAAACAAGTCAGCCGTCTAGCGGGTGGGGTGCATAAAAATGCGAAGCGACATTATGAAGAAAGGCCGTGACAGGGCGGGCCAGCGCTCTCTTCTGAAGGCCCTGGGGCTCACAGATGAGAAGATCCACCGGCCGCTCATCGGGATCGCAGGCTCGGCGAACCAGATAGTGCCCGGGCACGTGCACCTCGACGAAGTGAACAGCGCCGCCGCCGAAGGGGTGACACTCGCAGGCGGCACGCCGCTCATATTCAACACTATCGCGGTGTGCGACGGCCTGGCTATGGGCCACGAGGGAATGAAGTACTCACTCGTGTCCCGGGAGATAATCAGCTACACGGTCGAGATAATGGTTATGGCCCACGCCCTGGACGGCGTGGTCCTGGTCCCCAACTGCGACAAGGTGGTCCCCGGCATGTTGATGGCCGCCGCCAGGATGGAAGTGCCGGCGGTCGTCGTGAGCGGTGGGCCCATGATAGCCGGGCGACTGGGCGACGCGACCCTCGATCTTATCGGGGTCATGGAGGCCTGCGCCTCGCCGGATGTAACCGACGAGGAGCTCGCGCTCATGGAGCAACACGCCTGCCCGGGAGCGGGGTGCTGCTCGGGCCTTTTCACCGCCAACAGCATGAACTGCCTCTCGGAGGCGCTGGGAATGGCTTTGCCCGGCAACGGCACCATACTCGCGGTTGACGCCGAGCGCATGAGGCTCGCCAGGGATGCCGGAGCGGCCGTGGTCGCACTTATCGAAAAGGGCGTCACTTCGCGGGAGATAATGACCAGGCAGGCGTTCTTCAACGCGCTCGCGGTGGACATGGCCATAGGCGGTTCGACCAACTCGTTACTGCACCTGCCCGCAATAGCCAACGAGCTGGGGATAACCCTCGACCTCGGGCACGTCGATCGGGTCTGTGCGAGAACGCCCAACCTTGCCCGGATTGCGCCCGCTGGCGGGAGCAGGTTTCACATGGAGGACCTGCACCGGGCAGGCGGCATCCCGGCGGTGCTTGGCGAGCTCGACGAGGCCGGCGCCGTCGATCTCGATGTAGCGACCGTAACCGGCAAGACGCTCCGGGAGAACATCGCCGGTGCGAGGAGCCTGGACCTCGAGGTCATAAGGCCGGCGAGCGACCCGTACTCGCCGAAAGGCGGCCTTGCCGTCATGCGCGGCAGCCTCGCGCCCGAAGGATCGGTTTTGAAAGAGGCCGCCATGGGCGAGAAGATGCGCTTCCACAGGGGGCCGGCACGGGTGTTTGACAGCGAGGAGGATGCGATCGAGGTTATCCGGGGAGGCGGGATAAAGCCGGGCGATGTTGTAGTCATTCGGTACGAAGGGCCGCGCGGAGGGCCGGGTATGCGCGAGATGCTCCAGCCGACTGCCTCGATAGCAGGAATGGGCCTCGACGACGAGGTGCTCCTGGTGACCGACGGCAGGTTCTCGGGTGGGACCCGAGGAGGGGCGGTGGGGCACGTATCGCCCGAGGCCGCAGCGGGCGGGCCGATTGCGCTGGTGCGTGAGGGCGACCCGATACAGATAGACGTTGACGGCCGCAGGCTCGACCTCATAGTCGGGGAGGACGAGCTTGAGCGCAGGCGCCGCGAGTGGAAGGCTCCAGCGCCCAAGTACGACCACGGGGTGCTGGCGGTTTACTCGAGGCTGGTGGGAAGCGCCGCAAGTGGAGCCGTCATAGACTTCAAGGAAGTGAGCGGGGAAAAGGGGTTGGAGTAAGTGAAGATAACCGGAGCCCAGGCCCTCATCAAGAGCCTCCAGAAGGAGGGCGTCGAGCTGGTTTTCGGATACCCCGGAGGGGTGATGCTGCCCGTCTACGACGCGCTCTACGACTCCAGTTTGAACCATATATTGACCAGGCACGAGCAAGGCGCGGCCCACGCGGCCGACGGGTACGCCCGCGCGACGGGCAAGGTGGGAGTCTGCATGGCCACCAGCGGCCCTGGCGCGACCAACCTGGTGACGGGAATAGCGACCGCAAACATGGACTCTATCCCGCTTGTCGCTATCACCGGACAGGTCGCCACTCCAGTTATCGGAACCGACGCGTTCCAGGAGGCCGACACCACCGGGATCACCCTGCCGATAGTCAAGCACAACTACCTGGTCAAAGACCCGAGAGAAATACCCCACGTCATCCAGGAGGCGTTCCTCATAGCTTCAACGGGGCGCCCCGGCACCGTGGTCGTAGATATGCCCGTCGACATGTCGCGCTCCGAGATCGACTTCAAGTACCCGGAGAAGAGGACGTCGCTTCCCGGCTACAAACCGACCACCACCGGCCACTCGCGCCAGATAAAGGCGGCAGCACGCATGTTGATGGCCAGCAAGAGGCCGGTTGTCTACGCAGGCGGCGGGGTGATAACCTCCGGTGCTTCGAAAGAGCTCAAGGAGCTCGCGCTGTTGCTGGACTTCCCGGTGACCACCACCCTTCTCGGTAAAGGGGCCTTTCCCGAGACGCACAGGTTGAGCCTGGGAATGCTCGGCATGCACGGGACGTCTTACGCGAACTACGTGATGATGAAGACAGACCTCATCATAGCCGTGGGGGCGAGGTTCGACGACCGCATCACCGGGCGGCTCGACACGTTCGCGCCTCACGCGAAAGTGGTACACATCGATATCGACCCCGCGGAGATAGGCAAGAACGTCAGAGTCGACCTGCCCATAGTCGGCGACGCCAGGCAGGTCTTGAAGGAACTCATCGCAATACTCAAGCCCGGCGTGGCAGATGGAGCGCAGCCGGACATCAAGGCCTGGCACCGCCAGATAAGCCAGTGGAAGAAAGAGTACCCGCTCGTCATCCCTGAAGGCGGCCTGCGGCCCCAGTTCGTGGTCAACGAGATATACAGGCTCACCAGGGGCAAAGCTGTAGTGGTAACGGACGTGGGCCAGCACCAGATGTGGTCCGCCCAGTTCTATAAGGCGACCAGGCCCCGGCAGTTCATCTCATCCGGGGGCCTCGGGACGATGGGGTTCGGCCTGCCGGCGTCCATCGGAGCCAAGATGGGCGTTCCCGAAGAGCGCGTGGTGAACATCGCGGGCGACGGCTCCGTGCAGATGAACTCCCAGGAGCTTGCCACGGCCGTGCTAAACGACGTTGCCATAACCATCGCGGTCATCAACAACGGATACCTGGGGGTGGTGCGCCAGTGGCAGGAGCTTTTCTACAACAAGCGCTATTCTCATACACATCTCCGCAGGGGCGAGTCTCCGGACTTCGTCAAGCTGGCGGAGGCGTACGGGGCCAGGGGCTTGAGGGTCACCGAGGCCGGGCAGGTGGAGACCGCCCTGAAGGAAGCGTTCAAGGTCAAGGACGGCCCCGTGCTCATCGACTTCGTTGTCGAGCAGGAGGAGAACGTATTCCCGATGGTGGCGCCCGGCGCGTCACTCGACGAGATGATTGGGGGTTAGCAAGGTGAAGCACACCCTTTCGGTGCTGGTGGAGAACAAGCCGGGTGTCCTTGCGCGGGTGGCGGGGCTCTTCGCGAGGCGCGGGTTCAACATTGACAGCCTTGCCGTGGGCGTGACCGAGAGGCCGGAGATAAGCCGCATGACCGTGGTCGTCGATGTCGAGGACCACTCGCTCGAGCAGGTATACAAGCAGCTGAACAAGCTCATCAACGTCATCAAGGTGGTGGACCTCCCCGATGAGAACAGCGTCCTGCGCGAGCTCGTGCTGGCGAAGGTCAAGGCCAACGCCAAAACCAGGGCGGAGATAATCGAGATAGTGGAGATATTCCGCGGGAAGATAGTGGACGTTGGCAAGGGGACCCTCAGTATCGAGGTCACCGGGCCATCCTCTAAGCTGCGCGCTTTCGAGGAACTGCTCAGGCCGTACGGCGTCGCCGAGCTGGTCCGCACCGGCACCATCGCCCTGCCCCGCGGCTAATAATTGGGGTCAGATCTGATTTCATTAGTCCAGAGACCAGGAGGTTGAAAATGGCCAGGATATTTTACGAAAAGGACGCCAAGCCCGAGGTCCTCGATGGGCAGAAGATAGCGATCATCGGGTACGGCAGCCAGGGGCACGCCCACGCCCAGAACCTGAACGACAGCGGATTGGACGTCGTGGTCGGCCTGCGAGAGGGCGACCCCGATGTCGAGAAGGTCCGCGCCCTCGGGATTGAGGTCGCGACTGTCGAAGACGCGGCGAGCATGGGCGATATCGTCATCATGCTCATACCGGACGACGTTCAGGCGCTCGTCTACAGGGAGTCCGTCCGCCCGGGGCTTAAGAGCGGAAACGCGCTCTTCTTCGCTCACGGCTTCAACATACATTACAACCAGATAGTGCCCCCTGACGACATAGACGTGGTGATGGTCGCCCCCAAAGGGCCCGGCCCCATGGTACGCCAGATGTACGAGGAAGGTGGCGGTGTCCCCTCGCTGGTAGCGGTGTACCAGGATTATACCGGCATGGCATTTGACCGGGGCCTCGCATACGCGAAAGGCCTCGGCGCGGCGCGCGCGGGCGTTATAGAGACCACGTTCAAGGAGGAGACGGAGACAGACCTCTTCGGAGAGCAGGCGGTGCTCTGCGGCGGTTGCTCGGAGCTGATCAAGGCCGGGTTCGACACGCTGGTCGAGGCCGGTTATCAACCCGAGATAGCCTACTTCGAGTGCCTGCACGAGTTGAAGCTCATAGTCGACCTGATACACTATCACGGCATAAGCGGCATGAGGCAGAAGGTAAGCGATACCGCCGAGTACGGAGACCTGACCCGCGGTCCGAAGGTGATAAGCCCGGATGTGCGCCAGGAGATGAAGCGTATCCTGGAGGACATCCAGAACGGCCGTTTCGCATCTGAATGGGTGCTCGAAAACCAGGCGAACAGGGCCACCATGGAGGCGCTTCGCCGCCGCGAGGCAGAGCACCCGATCGAGGAGCTCGGCAAGCAGCTCCGCTCCATGATGTCCTGGTTGAACGAGTAGAGACCGGGCCGTGCAAGCCCGCGTCCGCAATGCGGGTAAGCCCGACCCCAAAAACCGGAGGATATGGACGTGAAGAAAGAGTACATTTTCACCCCGGGCCCAACGCCGGTGCCGCACCGGGTGGGGCTGGCCCAGGTCCGCATGGTCCACCATCGCACCGAGGAGTTCGGGGAGACGCTGGCCAGGGTGCTGGAAGGGCTGAAATTCGTCTACCAGACCGACAACGAGGTGATGTTTCTCACCTCCAGCGGCACCGGTGGCATGGAGGGCGCGATAACCAACTGCTTCTCGCCGGGTGACAGGGTGGTGGTGTTCGCGGGTGGCAAGTTCGGGCAGAGGCTGGTAGAGCTTTCGACGTACTTCGGCCTGGACACCATCGAGGTGCAGCATGAGTGGGGTGACTGCGCGGATCCGGCGGCGCTGGAGGATGCGCTCGAACGGAACCCGGGCGTCAAGGGCGTTTTCCTGACCCAGAGCGAGACCTCCACCGGCGTTGTGAACGACGTCGAGGCGTTCGGCAGGATAGTCGCGAAGACCGACGCTCTTTTCCTGGTGGATGCCATCAGCGGCCTGGGGGCGGTGGAGTTCAAGACTGACGAGTGGGGCGTGGACCTGGCGATCAGCGGCTCCCAGAAGGGGCTGATGACCCCGCCGGGGCTGGCTTTCGTGGCGGTCAGCGACAAGGCGTGGAAGGCGATAGACGTGGCGACCCTGCCCAGGTATTACTTCTGCTTCAAAGCGGCGCGCGCGGCCCAGGCCAAGAGCCCGCCGCAAACGCCTTACACGCCGGCGATCACCCTCGTGCAGGCGCTCGACGTCGCAATTCAGATGATCCGGGAGGAAGGCCTCGATAACGTTTTCGCGAGGCACGAGCTGTTCGCGCGAGCGACCAGGGCCGCGGTCGAGACGCTGGGGCTGAAGTTCGTGGCAAGCGATCGCACGCGTGCCAACGTATGCACCTCGGTATGGTCGCCGGAGGGCCTGAAGTCGGGCGACCTCGTGAAACACCTGCGCAACGAGTTCGGTGTTTCCATCGCCGGAGGCCAGGGCAAACTCAAGGGCAGGATATTCAGGCTCGGCCACGTCGGATACTTCGACCAGTTCGACATCATCAGCCAGGTCGCGGCGCTCGAACTCGGGCTCGACCAGCTGGGCTTCCCGGTGGAGACGGGGGTGGGCGTTACCGCCGCACTTAGAGTATTGGCCAAAGGCTAGACGGATTTCCGCAAAGATCAAGGACGGGGGCGTAGATGGTAAGCAAGTCGAAGTTCAGGGTGTTGGTAGCCGAGAAGATCTCTGAGGAGGGCGTTGACAAGCTCAAGGAGAGTTTTGAGGTAGACACTTTCGACCGCATGGAGCGGGACGAACTCCTGGCATGTATAGGCGAGTACGACGCACTGGTGGTGCGCAGCGGCACCAGGGTCGACGCCGAGGTCATCGGTAAGGCAGACAGCCTCAAGGTGATAGGCCGCGCCGGAATAGGCGTGGACAACATCGACCTGGACGCGGCCACCAAGAAAGGCATCATGGTCGCAAACGTGCCCGAGAGCAACATAATCTCGGCCGCCGAGCACACCATGGCGATGCTCATGGCGATCGCGCGCAATATTCCCGCCGCGTGCGCCTCGCTATCGGCGGGGGAGTGGAAGCGCTCCAGCTACCAGGGCGTCGAACTGTTTGGCAAGACGCTGGGCATAATCGGCATAGGCCGGATAGGCGCGCTGGTCGCCGAGAGAGCGTCCGGATTCGGCATGACGCTGATAGGCTATGACCCGTTCATCTCGCCGCAGAAGGCCAAGCAACTCGGCGTGGATATCAAGCAGTCGGTTGAAGAGGTTCTCCAGGAGGCTGACTTCATAACCCTGCACGTGCCACGCACCAAAGACACCCATCATATGCTGGGCGCGCCCCAGTTCGACATGTTGAAAAAGGGCGCGCGCATAGTCAACGTAGCCCGCGGAGGCATCATCGACGAGGAGGCGCTCGCCCGCGCCGTAAAGGAAGGCAAGGTTGCCGGCGCGGCCATCGACGTCTTCGAAAAGGAGCCTCCCGGTGACAACCCCCTCTGCGGGATGAAAGATGTCGTGGTCACTCCGCACCTGGGCGCGAGCACGTCCGAGGCCCAATTCAAGGCGGGTGTCGCCATTGCCGACCAGGTGATCGCCGGGCTCACTGGAGAGTTCGTCAGCGGCGCGGTCAACATCGCGATGCCCCACAGGGAGGTCGTGGAGACCCTGAAGCCGTACATGCCTCTATGCGAGAAGCTGGGCAAGTTGTTCGTGAACCTGATGAAGGGCTCGATAAACGAGATCGAGTTCGAGATACTTGGCGAGATAAGCGAGCACGAGACCTCACTGTTGACCGTAGCGTTCCTCAAGGGGTTCTTCGAGAGCATCTCCATGGATACCGTTACATATGTGAACGCGCCTATCCTCGCACAGGAGCGCGGCATAACCGTCAAGGAGAGCAGGAGCCGCCAGTCACGCGACTACCTCAACCTGATCATGGTCAGCGCCAGGGACGACGTGGGCAAGATGACCGCCGGCGCTACCCTTATTGGAAAAGGCCAGGAGATGTTCGTGAACGTCCTGGACTTCGACATCGAGATAGCGCCGAGCCGGTACATGGCTTTCATAAGATACGAGGACCGCCCCGGAATGATAGGCATGGTGGGTACGGTCCTGGGCAACCGTAAGATAAACATCGCCGGTCTGCAGGTGGGGCGCAGGGTCATCGAGGGCGAAGCCGGCATGGGCTTGAACCTCGACTCCCCGTTGTCGAAGGAGATAATCACCGAGCTGAGGTCGCAGTCAGGCATCAAGCAGGCCCTGTTCATAGAGCTATAGCGATACCGCGGGAGTTGTCATGGCTGACCGTGTTTCCATCTTCGATACGACCCTGAGGGACGGCGAGCAGTCCCCGGGCATCAGCCTGGGGGTGCGCGAGAAGCTCGAGATAGCCGAGCAGTTACAGCGCCTTGGGGTAGACATTATCGAGGCGGGGTTCCCGGCCACCAGCCAGGGCGACTTCGAATCGGTCGGCCAGATCGCCTCGAGGATATCCACCTCTGTGGTCTGCGCGCTGGCGCGTGCCCGGCCGGAGGATATCGACAGGGCCTGGGAGGCGGTCAGCGGCGCCGCTCGTCCGCGCATTCACACCTTCATCAGCACTTCCGACATACACCTCGAGCACCAGCTGCGCAAGACGCGAGAGCAGGTGCTGGAGATGGCCAGGGCGGCCGTGGCCAGGGCGCGCGGTTACTGCGAGGACGTAGAGTTCTCGCCCATGGACGCTACCCGAAGCGACCCCGAGTACCTGTACCGGGTGCTCGAGGCCGCCATCGAGGAAGGCGCGGGTACGCTCAATATCCCCGATACCGTCGGTTACTCTGTCCCCGGCGAGTTCGCCGAGCTCATACGGGGCATATTCGCGAGCGTCGCCGGCATCGAGGGCGTCGTGGTGAGCGTTCACTGCCACAACGACCTGGGCCTCGCTGTAGCCAACTCGCTGGCCGCCGTCGAGGTGGGCGCGCGGCAGGTCGAGTGCGCCATCAACGGCCTGGGAGAGCGCGCCGGGAACGCCAGCCTGGAAGAGATCGTGATGACCATGAAGGTGAGGCAGGACCGACTCGGCTTCGTCACCGGGATCAACTCGACGGAGATAAGCAGGACCAGCCGTCTGGTCAGCATGCTGACCGGGTACCCGGTTCAGCCCAACAAGGCGGTGGTGGGGCGCAACGCGTTCGCGCACGAGTCGGGAATACACCAGGACGGCGTACTCAAGGAGCGGACAACTTACGAGATAATGGACGCCGCCAGCGTGGGCCTCGTCGAGAGCGACATAGTCCTGGGCAAGCACTCCGGCAGGCACGCGCTCAAGGCGCAGCTCGAGCGCCTCGGGTATTACCTGACGGAAGAGGAGCTCAACCAGGCGTTCGCGCGTTTCAAGGAGCTGGCGGACAAGAAGGGGTCCCTGTCCGGCGAAGACATAGAGGCCGTGGCCATCGAGTACATAAGGACGGAAGGCCAGGAGTGGAAGCTTACGGGCTACGAGGTCCACAGCGGAGGCCACGAGGCGCCCCCGAGCGCCACAGTAACGCTCGAACGCGAGGGCGAGCGCCGGACCGAGAGGGCGATCGGCGACGGAATGGTGGACGCCACCTGCAAAGCTATCCGGGCGGCCCTGGACGTTGACGCGAAGCTATTCTCCTTCACGGTCGAGGCCATTACCGAGGGCCTGGATTCCATCGGGGACGTGACCATCCAGCTCGACGTCTGCGGGCGCAGGGTGGTCGGACGCGGCATATCCACAGACGTCGTGGAGGCCAGCGCCCGCGCTTATCTCAACGCGCTCAACAAGGTCCTCAGGTAGGCTGCCGGCTTGATTCCGAGCCTGGGCTTCCACCCCGGCGGGCGGGGCCAGGCCCGCGATAAAAACGCGTTGGAAAGGCTGGGTCGCAATGAGTCAATCCAGGAAGATCCTGGCGAGGCACGCGGGGCGGGAGAGCCTCAAACCCGGAGAGCTGGTCGAGGTCCCGGTGGACCTGGTCCTCGCCAACGACATAACCGCGCCACTGGCGATCGAGGAGTTCGAGAAGCTGGGCCGCGGGAGGGTGTTCGACACCGGCAAGGTCGTGCTGGTTCTGGACCATTTCACCCCGAACCGTGACATAGCCTCCGCGGAGCAGTGCGCTTTCGTGCGGCGCTTCGCGCACAAGTACGCCGTCGAGCGCTTCTATGATGGCGGCGAGGTGGGGATAGAGCATGTTCTCCTTCCGGAGGAGGGGCTGATCAGCCCGGGCGCCCTGGTGATCGGCGCGGATAGCCACACCTGCACATACGGAGCGCTGGGGGCTTTCGCGACCGGGATGGGCTCCACCGACGTCGGCGCGGCCATGGCGACCGGCAGGGCCTGGTTCCGCGCGCCCGACGCGATAAGAGTGAACGTGAACGGGAAGCTCCGCCGGTGGGTCGGCGGCAAGGACGTCATACTCTACCTCATAGGAAAGCTGGGGGTGGACGGGGCTACATACCAATCGCTTGAGTTCACCGGGGACGGCGTCGCTGACATAAGCGTCGACGGCCGGCTGACCGCGGCCAACATGGCCATCGAGGCCGGCGCCAAGAACGGCATCTTCCCGGTCGACCGCGCCGCGGTCGAGTACCTTGCCGGCGTGGGCGTCGCCACCGAAGAAGCCGGGTTGGAGCCCGACGAATACGGCTACGCCGGTGAGATCGACATCGACCTGCGCGAGCTGGACCCGCAGGTGGCGCTCCCGCACCTGCCCAGCAACGCGGTGCCGGTCACCGAGGCGCCGCATGTGAAGCTCGACCAGGCGGTTATCGGTTCCTGCACAAACGGGAGGATGGATGACATGCGCCTCGCCGCCGAGGTCCTGCGCGGCAAGAAGGTCGCCGCGGGCGTGCGATGCATAATCATTCCGGGGAGCCCGAAAATCTACAGGCAGTCGATGGCCGAGGGCCTCTTCGACGTCTATCTCGACGCGGGCGCCATCATCTCGCCGCCGACCTGCGGGCCGTGCCTGGGGGGTCACATGGGGATACTGGCGGCGGGTGAGCGCGCTATTTCCACAACGAACCGGAACTTCAAAGGGCGGATGGGACACCGCGAGAGCGAGGTTTACCTGTCGAACCCGGCGGTCGCCGCGGCCAGCGCGGTGACCGGTACGATTACCGACCCTGGAGAGCTGGTATGAGCGGCGCCGTGCTCGAGGGCAAAGCCCATAAGCTTGGCGACCACGTCAACACTGACCTGATAATCCCGGCCACGTACCTGGTGACGAACGACCCCGTGGAGCTGGGCTGTCACCTTCTCGAAGGCCACGACCCCGACTTCGTGTCTTGCGTCGAACCGGGAGACGTCCTGGTGGGCGGAATCAACTTCGGCTCGGGATCGAGCCGCGAGCACGCGCCGCTCGCGATAAAGGGCGCGGGTATATCCTGCGTCATAGCGAGCTCCTTTGCCCGCATCTTCTACAGGAACTCGATAAACGTGGGTCTCCCCATATTCGAGTCGCCGGAGGCGGCCCAGGCGATCAGTGACGGCGACACTCTCAGGATAGACCTCGCAGCGGGGACGATCGAGGACGTGACCACCAGCCAGAGGTTCAACGTCCCGTCGTACCCGGAGTTCATGCAGCTACTCATAGACTCCGGCGGGCTTATTAACTATCTCCTGGGGCAGGAGTGAGATAATAGAGGACCAGGCGATCGTATCTATGAGACTGGAGACGGAATGCACAGGATAGCGGTTCTTCCCGGTGACGGCACCGGCCCGGAGGTCGTGGCCGAAGGCCTCAAGGTCCTCGAGGCCGCGGCCGAGGTGACCGGGTTCAACTTCGAGATAGAGACATACGATTTCGGCGGAGACCGGTACCTGGCGACCGGGGAAGTCCTGCCGGAAGGCGCCGTCGATGAGCTGAAGGGGTTCAACGCGATATTCCTTGGCGCCATCGGGCACCCCGACGTGAGGCCGGGTATCCTGGAGCAGGGGATACTGCTCAAGCTGCGGTTTGAGCTCGACCAGTACATAAACCTGCGCCCGGTCAAGCTCTATCCCGGCGTGGACTGCCCGCTTGAAGGCAAGGGGCCTGAAGACATTGACCTGGTGGTGGTCCGTGAGAACACGGAAGGCCTGTACGTCGGCTCCGGCGGCTTTATCCGCAAGGGCACCCCCGACGAGATAGCCATCCAGGAGTCGGTGAACACCCGCTCAGGCGTCGAGCGATGCATCCGCTACGCGTTCGAGTGCTGTCGGGCTCGAGACAGGGAGAAGAAGCTGACGCTCTGCGGCAAGACAAACGTCCTGACCTACGCGCACGACCTCTGGGAACGGGTCTTCAACGAGGTGGCCGAGGAGTATCCTGACATCACCACCGACTATGCCCATGTTGACGCGATATGTATGTGGTTCGTGAAGAACCCCGAGTGGTTCGACGTGGTGGTAACCGACAACATGTTCGGCGACATAATCACCGACCTGGGCGCTATCATACAGGGGGGCATGGGCATCGCCGCGGGCGGCAACATAAACCCTGAAGGGACTTCCATGTTCGAGCCTATCGGCGGCTCCGCCCCCAAGTACACCGGCAAGAACGTGATAAACCCGCTCGCGGCAATCGCGGCGGTTCAGATGATGCTCGAGTTCCTCGATGAGAAAGAAGCGGGCCGCCGCGTCGAGAACGCGATAGTGGAGTCGCTTTCCACGGGCCGGATAAAGAGCCTGTCAGCGGGCCATATGGGGATGGGCACCGACGAGGTCGGCGACCTGATAGCAGGTTTGGTGCGGGAAGGAACGTAAGGAGACGGACATGGGGCTGCAGATCTACATCGACGGGAAGTTCGTCCCGGAGGAGGAGGCCAGGGTCTCGGTCTTTGACCACGGGCTTCTCTACGGCGACGGTATTTTTGAAGGCATACGCGTGTATAACCGAAAGGTTTTCATGCTCGACGCTCACCTGAAGCGCCTGTACAACGGGGCCAAGGTCATCCGCCTCCAGATACCGGTCGGCGCCGAAGAGCTGAAGGCAAAAATCTGCGAAGCGGTAAAGGTCAATCAACTCTCCGACGGTTACGTGCGCCTGGTCGTCACTCGTGGCAAGGGCGACCTGGGCTTGAGCCCGAGTAAGTGCGCCGATCCCAATATTATAATCATCGCCTCCACTATCAAGATTTATCCGGACGAGGTTTACGAGAAGGGGCTGAAGGTGGTCACGGTTTCGACACGCCGCAACAACCCCGACTCCCTGAGCCCGCAGATAAAGTCCCTGAACTACCTGAACCACATACTGGCCCACCTGGAGGTGCTGCACGCCGGCGCCGACGAGGGCCTGGTCTTGAACGACAACGGTTTCGTGACTGAATGCGTGGTGGACAACTTCTTCGTCGTGCTGGACGGGGCGGTAATAACGCCGCCGACCAACTCGGGCGCCCTCAACGGGATAACCAGGTTAGTTGTCTTCCAGCTTTGCGAGGAGCTGGGCATCGACATCCGCGAGGAGCAGTTGTCCCTGGTTGAGTGCTACACCGCGGACGAGTGCTTCCTCACGGGTACAGCCGCCGAGATCGCCCCCGTGACACATATCGACGACCGGCCTATCGGCGTCGACGGCACGCCGGGACAGGTCACGATGAAGCTCATGGAGGCTTTCAAGGAGTTCCGAGAAAACCACGGGACGCCAATCGACTGAGGTCATTGGCGGCCGGCGCTCACGCCGGCGACAGCAAGCGGGAGTGATGAAGACTTGCCTGATGTTTTCGTTTACGACACGACCTTGAGGGACGGAGCGGCCCGCGAGGGCGTTTCCTTTTCGCTCGAGGACAAGCTGAAGATACTGAGACAGCTGGACTCCTTCGGGATGCACTACGTGGAGGGCGGCTACCCGGCTTCCAACCCCAAGGACAGGGAGTTTTACGCCGCCGCCTCCTCCCTCGAGCTCGAAAACACCAGGCTGGTCGCTTTCGGCTCAACGCGCAGGGCGCTCACCAGCGCCTCCCGCGACAAGGAGATGAAGGTGCTGGCCACATGCGGGGCGCCTGTCGCTTGTATCGTTGGCAAGTCCTGGGACTTCCACGTGAAGAAGGCGCTCAAGATCGCCCTGGAAGAGAACCTCTACATGATCGAGGAGTCGGTAAGGTACCTCAAGAAGAAAGGGCTGGAGGTCCTGTTCGATGCGGAGCACTTCTTCGATGGTTACAAAGAGAGCCCGAAGTACGCCCTGAAGTGCGTCGAGGCAGCCGCGGCGGGCGGCGTCGACTGGGTGGTACTCTGTGACACGAACGGCGGGACCCTGCCCCACGAGGTGGCCGCCATAGTGCGCGAGGTGCACGAGCGCGTCGCAACGCCGCTGGGCATCCATGCGCACAACGACTGCGAATGCGCGGTGGCGAGCACGCTGGCAGCGGTCAGGGAGGGTGCTCGCATGGTGCATGGCACCATCAACGGCTACGGGGAGCGCTGCGGAAACGCCAACCTGTGCTCGGTTATTCCCGACCTGGCGCTCAAGATGAGCGTCGACTGCATATCCCGCGACCGCCTCTCTGAGCTGACCGGCCTCTCCCATTTCGTGAGCGAGCATGCCAACCTGAGCCCGGACAGCCACCAGCCGTTCGTCGGGGCCAGCGCATTCGCGCACAAGGGCGGCCTGCACGCGAGCGGGGTGAGCAAAGAGACAAGGACTTACGAGCATATCCGGCCGGAGCTGGTTGGCAACATCCAGCGCATCGTGGTCTCGGAGCTGTCCGGTAAGTCGACTATCACCCTGAAGGCCAGGGAGATGGGGATAGACATCGAGCACAAGCCCGAGAAGCTCGCCGAGATACTCAAGCAGACAAAGCAGCTGGAGCACGTGGGCTACCAGTTCGAGGCGGCCGACGGCTCCTTTGAGATACTGATGAGGAAGGCTCTCGGCACACACAAGGCGTTTTTCCGGCTGGAGTCGTTTCGGGTCATCATGGAGAAGCGCGAGGACGGCAAGGTCATGACCGAGGCTACCGTCAAGATCCACGTGGGCGAACGAAGGCTCATCGCCACCGCGGAAGGGAACGGCCCGGTGAACGCGCTCGACCGCGCCATACGCATTGCCATAGGGCGCAGCTTTCCGGCGCTCGACGACATTGAGCTGACAGACTACAAGGTCAGGGTGCTCGACGAGAAAAAGGGGACCGCCGCGGTCACCCGGGTCCTCGTCGAGACGTCCGACGGCGAGAAGACGTGGGGGACCATAGGGGTCAACGAGAACATCATCCAGGCCAGCTGGGAGGCACTGGTGGACAGCATAGAGTATGGCTTGATGCACAAGAGGCAGCAGCCCCACGAGTGAGGAAGTGCCGATGCGGCTTGTAAGGTTCATCGCTGGCGACTGCTGCGGATACGGCGTTTACACGGAAGAGGGAGTTCAGCCGGTCTCATGGGAGCCGTTCGCCTACCTGGTGGACACGGTCCAGCTTCTGCCGCACGAGGCCGTCAGGCTCATCGCTCCCGTCGAGCCAACCAAGATCGTCGCGGTAGGCCTCAACTATTCCGACCACGCGGCCGAGTTCGGGCTGGAGATCCCCGAGGAGCCCCTTCTCTTCCTGAAGGCGTCCAGCACGGTCCTGGAACCGGGCGGGGAGGTTATCTACCCCGCGCAGTCGGCGAGGGTTGACTACGAGGCCGAGCTCGCCGTGGTCATAGGTGTCGAGGCGCGGTCGGTCGCGCGCGAGGAGGCGCTCTCATATGTGCTCGGCTATACCTGCGGGCTGGACATGACCGCGCGCGACCTTCAGGGCAGGGACGGGCAGTGGACTCGCGCCAAGAACTTCGACACCTTCTGCCCGCTGGGGCCGTGGGTCCAGACCGAGCTCGATACCGGAGATCTCGAGATCACTTTACGCCTCAACGGTGAAGAGCGACAGTCTTCACGCACCTCGCGCATGATATTCGACGTGCCCAGCCTGGTTTCGTTCATCTCCGGCGTGATGACGCTCTACCCGGGTGACGTAATAATGACCGGTACCCCGCCGGGCGTGGGCGAGGTCAAGCCGGCGGACCACGTCGAGATGGCCATAGAGGGGATCGGTTGCCTTTCCTGTACTATCAGGCAGGACGCCGGCCCGCAGGGGACCGCACCTTGAATATCGACTCCTTCGAGATCGTCAAGCGCGCATGGCTCCAGGTGCGACGGAACCGCTACCTGTGGGTCCTGGGCTTTTTCATTGCCCTGGCGGGCGGAGGCTCCCAGGGGTTCAGCCTCTGGGTGCAGGGCCCTATCCTGAGGGGCTTAACCGGGCTGAGCCCGATGCATCGAGCAGGGGAGCGGATTGCCGACTATGCGAGAGGAAACGCCGCCTTCTGGGTTTTGTTCATAGCGCTCGGGGTGATGGTAGGCCTTGGGGTCCTCCTGTTCGGCGCCTTTGCCCAGGTGTCCGCTATAGGCGCGGTCGCCGAGGTAGCCCTGGGGCGCGAAGGCGACCTGCGAACCTCCCTGCGCCGGGGTCGGCACGGCTTCTTGAGGTACTTCGCGCTCGCAATCGGCTATCTCGTCGTGCTGGCGGTGTTTTCATTCCCTCTTTACATTATCACCTGGGTGTCCAGGGGCGGAGGCAGGCTGGTGTTCCCGTGTGTCGCCTGGCTTGTCCTGGCGTTGGGATTCCTGGTGGTATCAGTGGCCGCCGCCATAATGCTGGAGCTCTCGGCGCGCTACGTGGTGCTTGAAGACCTGGGCGTAATCGAATCAGTCAGGAAGGCCGGCATTCTCTTCAGGAGCCGCTGGAAGGACTCGATCGTGACCTGGCTCTACGTCATGCTTATCATGCTGGCCGGCACTCTCGCCATGGCCTTGCTGCTCGCGCTTATGAGCACTCCCCTGGTCTGGATATTCGGCGCGGTCGACAGGCACCACAACGCGTTTCTGATAGCCTTGAGCATGCTCTCGTTCCTGGCCGCCTGGGCCGTGGCGGCGGCGCTGGCGGGGCTTTTCTCCATCACCGGGAGCGCGGTCTGGACCATGGCGTTCCTGGAGCTCGAGCCGAGCGAAAACCTGTAGGACCTTTCGGCTTCGGGACCCAAATGGTCTGGCCCAGGCTCCACGGCCGGGCGCGCTTACTGGGAGATGCTCAGAGAAACCTCGGACGCGTAGCCGTCGAACTCCCAACCAAAACCGTAGACGCGAAACTCCGTTATGCGAGAGCCGTCACCGAGCTCGGCGGCGATGCCCGGGCTAGAGTACTCATCCCATTGGCCCCGTTGGACCTTGGTAAAGTGAGCGGGCTCCTTTGTAAACCGACCAGCCTGGCTCTTGTATTGGCGCCCGGTATTTGAGTAAATAGTCCCAGGTCGGTTATTCACGGCTCCAATGAGAAGCGGGTGCTGTCAATTGTATCGGAGTGGTCCTCGTATAGGCGTCTGTTCTATCTCCTTTGGCACGTAACAAGAACGTCTGAGAGGCAACCGCGGAGTTCGCTACCACAGGGGGTGTCGTGATGGAGAAGAACTTCAAGTTCTGGCCGCAGGGTGTCTTCAAGGAGCTGACCTACCCGAAAATCCCTATTTTCGAGATACTCCGGTCCAGCGCGCGCCAGTGGCCCGACCGCAACGCCATCCTCTTCGGCGGCATGGAGATGACGTACCGCGAGCTCGACCTGCTGTCCGACCGGTTCGCTGCCGCCCTGGCCGACATGGGCGTGAAGAAAGGCGACAGGGTCGGCATCCACCTGCCGAACTGCCCGCAGTTCGCCATCACGTATTACGGCCTGTTGAAGGCTGGCGCCATATTCGTCCCACTGAGCCCGCTGCTCGCCGAGAGGGAGATAGACTTCGAGCTGAACGATGCGGGGGTCGAGACGTTTATCGGGCTTGACCTGCTTTTCGCCGCTCCCCAGGAAGTTATCCCCAAATCCCCGGTGCGCAATATCATCATCGTCAGTCTCGCCGACTGCTACCCGCCGTTGATGACCTCCGTCAAAGCTTTGTCGAAGCTGCCCATCCCGGAGGGGACGCTCGACTTCACCCAGGTTCTGGCCCAGTACGAGCCCGCTCCCCCGGAGATCGAGTTCGATCCCGAGAAAGACGTGGCACACATCGCATATACAGGGGGCACCACCGGGACGCCCAAGGGCGTCGTACTCACGCATTTCAACGCGGTCGCCAACTGCTGCCAGTTCGGCTGCTGGCTCGGCGGCGGCGACATGACCTACGAGGACGGCATCCTTGGAACGCGGTTCATGGAGGGCGACAGCGTCGAAAAGCACATCATAGGCAAGGGGGAGGACGTTCTGCTCGACGTGGTCCCGTGGTTCCACGCGATGGGAGTCATCGGCTACCTCAACCTCCAGGTGCTCGCAGGGACGACCATGGCGGTGTACCCCAGGTTCGACCCGGGCGAGTTCCTCACCGGCGTCGGCAAGTTCTGCGCGACGGTGTTCGGTGGCGCGCCGCAGCTTTTCGTCCCGCTGGTCGAGCACCCGTTCTTCAAGGACATCGACATGTCCGCCGTCAAGCTCGTGGTCTCAGGCGCCGCGCCCATACCCCAGTATCTCCTCGAGACGATGCTCGACAGGATATCCGGGGTGGTCTGCGAGGCGTACGGGCTTTCCGAGTGCACCATGGGCTGCGCCTGCAACCCGCCCAGCCGCGAATCGTTCAGGATGGGCTCGGTAGGCCTGCCGATGCAGGACACCGAGATAAAGCTTGTGGACCTCGAGACCGGCGAGCAGGAGATGGCGCAGGGCGAGGTGGGGGAGATCTGCATAAAAGGACCACAGGTCATGCGGGGCTACTGGAACAAGCCGGAGGAGACCGCGATGGTCCTGCGCGACGGCTGGCTGTACACCGGCGACATGGGCAAGTTCGATGACGACGGCTACCTTTACATAGTCGACCGCAAGAAGGACATGCTCATATACAAGGGCTACAACGTATACCCGCGCGACCTCGAGGAGGTCATCAACGAGCACCCGGCGGTGGCCCAGTCGGCGGTGGTCGGCAAACTTGACGACCGCGTCGGTGACCAGCCCATCGCCTTCGTCGAGCTCATTCCTGGCGGTGAGGTTACCGAAGAAGAGCTCGTCGATTTCGCCAACGAACGCCTGGCAAAGTACAAAAAGATCAGGGTGCTCAAGATAATGGACGCCCTGCCCGCCAGCGCCGCTGGCAAAGTCCTGCGCCGCGAACTGCGCGACCAGGCCCAGGAGTTGGACGTCCCGCTGGGCTGATAAGCTCCTGCGGAGCGCGGTGACCCCACAATGCAAGGTCTCGGCACTGCCTCGACCTTCAGGCTCCACGGGTTCAAATCCAGCAACGGGAGATTATGGTAGCCCGAAAGGTATGAAACGTAGAACTTCCACTGCTTTAGACCTTGAGGCGTGTATTTCGTTGCATCCATCGGATGCTTCCAAGGTGCATCCAACCGACCGGTCCAACAACTTGGCTGGTAGCGCATACGGGATTTGAACCACCCCACGCTCCTGCGGAGCGCGGTGACCCCACAATGCAAGGTCTCGGCACGCCCTCGACCTTCAGGCTCCACGGGTTCAAATCCAGCAACGGGAGATTATGGTAGCGCATACGGGATTTGAACCCGTGTTACCGCCTTGAGAGGGCGGCGTCCTGAACCTGGCTAGACGAATGCGCCACGTAAAATCAAAGAATCGGGACTGGACCCGCTATGCACAACTGGCTGGGGGAGAAGGATTCGAACCCTCGTACCTGGAGCCAGAGTCCAGTGTCCTACCGCTAGACGATCCCCCAGCGGCTCTAGTGATGATACAGAAATTCGCCGCGCCCGACAAGGTTGAGCGTCACCCCGGCTGTTCGCGTTCGTGACGGAAGGCCGCGAGGCACCGGGCATCAGCCTCACCCGAGTTCCCGTTCGAACCATTCCCTGACCATCGCTTCACGTCCGTCGAGATCCGCGTGCCAGACGCCGGGCACGGTAAACGTCTCCAGTGGTGGAGCCACTTTTTCCACGAACATCGCGACTTTTTCGGGCGTTGCCACTTCCCACTCGCCAAAGAACAGCAGCTTGGGGACAGGCGGAAGGTCAGCCGCGATATCCATTGGAGCCGGGCCCGCTTCAAACCTCCATTCCGCCCTCATCCCCATGACTCGCAGCGCCGCGGTCGTAAGCCGGGGCCTTTTCGCCCACGAACCGTTTTCTATCATTTCAGGCGGGCACCCGATAGACACGAAGGCGTCGAAACAGGGGCGCCTGGCCGCGAGGAGGAATCCGGCGGCCGCCCCGAGGGAGAAGCCTGCCACCCCCACTTTGTCGAACCCCAGGTCGCGAACCTTTTCCACGACCGCCTCGAGGTCCTCCGACGGCTTGGTGAAACCCAGGGGGCAGCGCCCCGTGCTGAGGCCGTGACCCCTGAAGTCGAACAGGTAGACGCTGAACGTGTGGGAGAGTTCTTCGGCAAGATCCAGGATCCAGCGCTGGTACGACCTGCCGATGGCCGCGTGGGCGACCACGATCGCGGCTTCCGGGTTGCTTCCGAGCCTGGTGCAGAAAAGCTCGACGCCATCGGTGGAGCCTGTGAAGAAGGTGGTGTGCTCGACGCTCGGCGGCCGCCTGCTTCTTCTCAACTCGCGCAGCGCGGGCACGAACACCGTGAATACCTGGTTCTCGCGTAATCTCATGATTGTCTCACCGCGAGTAGTATACTTGAGAAGAGGTGAGGTGAATGGCCAGGCGAATGCCGACAATCCGAGAGATCTACAAAGGGATACGCAAGCCTGCCACGCCGCCCTCGCGGGTCGAGCGCGACCTGCGCGAGAGCATCCGCTGCAGGGATGACCGCGAAGAGATCGAAAAGCACAAAGGGAGCAGAAAGCGCGCGGGTTCGGATCGGGAGGACTGAGGCGGGATGATACTCGAGAAGCCATGGGGGTTGATCAAGGAATATACCGCCAATCAAGTTTGCACGGTCAAGATAATCCTCATTTCCGCGGGCCGGTCGACGAGCCTTCACTACCACCGGTTGCGGGACGACATGTGGATAATACTCGACAGCGGGCTCGAGGTGCAGGTTGGGGGAAAGAGCTATTATCCCAGGGAGGGCGATGAGTTCGTGGTGAACGCCGGGGTCGAGCACAGGATAATCGCCACGGAGACGCCAGGCCGGGTACTGGAGATCGATTTTGGTTTTACAACCGAGGATGACGTCCACTACACGGAGCCTGTCGTCGAAGGAGAGTCGCCCGGCTAGTCGCT
Organism: Candidatus Geothermincolia bacterium; assembly: GCA_038326775.1. Classification (GTDB taxonomy): domain Bacteria; phylum Actinomycetota; class Geothermincolia; order Fen-727; family Anoxymicrobiaceae; genus DYIU01. Next base: position 57,653 of record JBBQKJ010000005.1, on the reverse strand, counting down.
CGAACCTTTTCCCCAGCCGCCCCCACCTGGGGTCTCGATTCTGATGCGGGTACCGCGCTTGGCTTCCATATTGCACTTGGAGGGGAGCCGTCTCGATCTTCCGTCGACGATGATATGGTCATTTCAGGGTTTCCCGGGAGAGCCACCGTTAAGGCCCCAGGGGCCGCGCCTGCGCCGGTCTGCGAGCAAGGTCACCCGGCAGTCCTGGAGAAGCTCGATCTCGCGGTCGAGCCCGTCACCTCCGCGGAAAAGCCCCTTGCCCCCCGACCCCCGCCTGATGCGGTAATGCTTCACCCTGAGGGGGTAGGAGTATTCGAGCGCCTCCACCGGAGTATTGAGCGTGTTGGTCATGTGCGCGTGGGTTCCGCTTGACCCGGGGCCGTCCGGATGGCCTCCGGTGCCTCCGGCGATGGTCTCGTAGTAAGAGAAAGGCACGGCACCGAAAGCGGAGCCGATGGCAAGGTTGCTCATAGTGCCGTAGCTGGCGGCGGGGACGGCGTCAGGCAGCGCCCGGGCGAGAGCGCCGAGCAAGGTGTCCACGATCCTCTGGGAGGTCTCGACGTTGCCGCCTCCAACCGGGTGGGGCCTTCGAGCGGCGAGCAGGCAGCCTTCGGGTACGGCTATTTCGAGGGGTCTGAACGCTCCCTCGTTGGCGGGGACCTCCTCTCCGGTCACGCACCTGAAGGCGTAATAGGTCGCTGAGAGCGTCACCGCCCTGGGGCAGTTGAGAGGCCCCTCGACGGCCCCGGACGTCCCGGTGAAATCGACCAGGGCTTGATCTCCCGTAATGGTAACGGTGACGGAAACCGGGATGTCCGCGGCCAGCAACCCGTCGTCATCGAGGTAGTCCGTGAAAGCGTAGCGGCCGTCGGGTATCTCCCGGAGCGCGAGCCGGGTGAGTTCCTCGGAGTAGTCCATCAGCTCGCCGAACCGGCGTTGCAGCGGCAGCCGGCCGTACTTGCGGGCAAGAGCCTCCAGGCGCCTTTCGCCGAGGGCGTGGGCACCGGCCTGGGCCTGAAGGTCCCCGCTCCTCTCCACGGGGGTCCTGGAGTTGGAGCAGATGAGCTCTTCTATGCCGGGGTCGGTGGCACCGCCCCTGCGAAGCAGGACGGGCGGGATGATGAGTCCCTCGGAGAAGATGTCCCTGCAGAGTGCCAGAGAGCCCGGCGCCAGGCCCCCGACGTCGGAATGGTGGGCGCGGCTGGCGAGGAGCCCAACCATCTTTCCGCTTTCGAAGACGGGCGAGACCATTGATATGTCCGGAAGGTGGGTCCCGCCAAGAAACGGGTCGTTCAGGACCGCCAGGTCGCCGGGGGCGAGGTCGAAACGGTCGAGAACCGCACGGACGGCTTCCGGCATCGCGCCCAGGTGTACGGGGATGTGTTCTGCCTGAGCGACCAGCCTGCCCTCGGGGTCGAAGACGGCGCAGGAATGGTCTTTTCGCTCCTTGATGTTAGGGGAGAACGCGGTGCGGTGGAGCGACGCGCCCATCTCTTCGGCGATCGAGCTCACCAGGTTGCGGAAGACTTCTAACGTGAAGAGCATCTCTTTCAACGTAACGCCTCCAGGTCCAGGTTTCCCATAAGATCGACGGTCGCTCTCCAGCCTGGTGGTACCACCGTGGTCGTGTCCTCCTGGTTGATGAGCGCCGGACCGGCCACCGGCCGGCTGGGAGAAAGATCCCATCGGGAGTGGACGGCGCAGGTCAGCTCTCTACCGAAGTAAGCCTTACGACGCGACGCCGATCGGGCAGGTACCGAGCGGGCCTCGACTGGCGAGAACGGCAGGTCACCCCGCGGCGCTCTGCAGCTGAGACGGACATTGACCACCTCGGTATCATGCCCGGGGCGAAGGTTCCCATAAGCCGCCAGGTATGCCTCCTCGAAATGTCGCTGCACCTCGGCCATGGTGAGTCTGGCGACGGGAACGGACACCTCATGCGACTGCCCCCGGTACCTCATCTCCAGGCTGCGGCGAAAGCGAAGCCCGCCGGCCTTGAACCCATCCACGCTCATCTCCGCGACCGCCAGCGCCTTGAGCTCGTCGAAAACCCTCTCGAGCTCACTCATGCACCCATGGTCGAACGCTTTTAACAGCGAGCGCGTATAGTCACGCCCGGGCTCGGCCAGCAGCATCCCCATGCTGGAGAAGAGGCCGGGATAGACTGGGATTATCACTCGTGGTATCTCGAGCCTCTCTGCGAGTTCGCAGGCGTGCATCGGCCCCGCCCCGCCAAACGCCACCAGGGCGAACTCCCGGGGATCGTGCCCGCGCTGCAGGCTCACATTCTTCAGCGCAGCCTCCATGTGCGAGAGAGCCACGTCGAGTGTGGCCAGGGCGGCACCCACCACTCCGGAGCCGCCGGCAATAGTGCTCAGGGCTTCGGCGCTCCGCTCCGCGTAAAGCGGCATGCGGCCACCCAGAAACCAGGATGGCTCGAGCCTTCCGAGCGCCACGTTCGCGTCGGTGACGGTTGGCAGGCCGCCCCTGCCGTAGCACGCGGGGCCCGGGTCGGCGCCCGCGCTTCGTGGCCCCACCTTGAGGACGCCCGCGCGGTCCAGGAAGGCAATCGAGCCGCCGCCGGCACCGATGGTGTGGATGTCTACCATGGGCAGGGCCACGGGCAGGCCGTCTATGCGGGTGTCACGGGTCACGGTCAGTTCCCCGCTTATGAGCGAGACATCGGTCGAGGTGCCGCCCATGTCGAAGCTTATGGCGTCGTCGATGCCGAGTGAGGAGGCGAGCCACCTCGTGGCGACCGCGCCGCCGGCGGGACCGCTCAAGACCAGGTCGGCGGCCCTTCTTCGTGCCATCTCCGCGGAGACGGTGCCTCCGGCGGAGTGCATGAGACGCATACCGCCGCTCGAGCCACCGGCCTCCAACGCTTTCTCCAGCCGGTCGAGATAGCTCTCCATCACCGGCGAGACGTAAGCGTTGACGACCGTGGTGCTCGCGCGTTCGTATTCCCTGTACTCCGGGAGCAGCAAACTCGACAGCGTGGTGGCAATCCCCCTCTTCTCCAGCTCCTCGCGAAGAAGGTGTTCGTGCGCGGGGTTCTCGAAGGAGAACAGCAGGCACACCGCGGCCGAGCGCGCTCCGCTCGCTTCCACCGCTTCGGCAACCTGTCTCGCGGCGGCGCGGTCAAGCTCCCTTATCACCACGCCTCCGGGGCCCACCCTTTCCGGCGCCTCGAACCGCAGGTTCCTGGCGACCAGGGGCGCGGGCCTGCTGACGTTCAGTCGGTACAGGTAAGGCCGCTCCTGGCGGCCTATCTCAATTATGTCCGCGAAACCCTCGGTGGCCACGAAAGCGGTACGCGCGCCCTTTCTTTCCAGTATCGCGTTGGTGGCGACGGTGGAGCCATGCACCAGTGGGACGCCGGACGCCCCCGCCAGGGCAAGCGCGTCGAGGACGCCTCGCTCGGGATTCTCGGGGGTTGAAGGCACCTTCAGGGTGGCAATGCCCCGGGGCGACACGGCTATGAGGTCGGTGAAAGTCCCGCCGACATCGACCGCCGCGAGCACAAACCCCTCTCCTGCGGAACCGTTGAACAATGCAGTCCCATTTCCTTCCATGGCCTCAGGGCGATAATATAGAATAGCGCGCAGCAGGGCAAAGCATGGAGGAGCAGTGGGTCCTTTCTCACAGAAGCGCAACCTGAAGAAGATGGTTCAGGCGTTCAGGCAAGGCCTGGTCGATGAGGGCCTGGAGCAGTTGTGGGACGCCGAGAGCGAGCTGGAGGTCGAGTCGATGTACGCCGGCCTGCTCGCCAGCGTTGACGACGATTTGTTCCTGCAGGAGTTTCTCCCGTTTGGTTCGATCTACAGGGTCGCCGGAGAGCAGGGGGTACGCCGCAGGTATCACAACGTGCCCATCGAGAAAGTCATGCAGGAGCATATCCTGCTGCGAGACGTCTTCTGGGAGTTCCGGCGTGGCAGGTCGGAAAGGGTGCACGACTTCGCTACCGAGAAGCGGGTCCTGCAGTGCTTTAACAACCTGCTTCAGGCGACGTTGCATGCTTATCAGAGCAGGGAACCGATCGCGGATGGTCTGGACCCGCTGAGGGATCCGGTCACAGGCGTCTTTAACAAGCTGTATTTCATGACTCGCCTGGAGGAGGAGATAAAGCGTTCAGAGAGGTACCTTCGAGACGTCACGGTGGTGGTGCTCCACGTCGATTCGCAGTTCGAGCCTGACTCGGAGGAGGAGGCCGAGCTTATGAGGGCGGTGGCGCGCGTGCTGCGCCGGAACTCCCGGGCATCCGACATCCTGGCCCGGGTCGAGTGCGGGAAGTTCGCGATCCTGGTGCCGGAGACCAGGTCCGAGGACGCGTTCACCGCCGCCGGAAGGCTCAGGATCCAGGTCATTGAGTACCTGGTAGAGAAAAGCGGGCCTTCCTCAGAAGTGAGCATTGAGATAGGCATGGCTTCTTACCCCAGACACGGGGATGAAGGCGAGGCGCTGTTCCAGGAGGCTAACGAGAGCCTGATGAGGGAGGAGATGGGGGGCTGACCCCCGTGGTGATTATGGAATTCGACTTTGAAAGGATGACCAGGAAGGAGATACGGGGCCTACCCGTCTACAGCCCGGGCCTGGACACTGAGGACGTTAAACGCCGTTACGGGGTAGAAGAGGTGCTCAAGCTCGGCTCGAACGAGAACCAGCTCGGCCCGTCCCAGCGAGCGGTCGAGGCAGTTCGTCTGGCGGCGGGCGACGCCTCGCTCTATCCAGACGGTGCCTGCGGCGCTTTGCGTGAGCGCCTGTCCGAGAGGCTGGGCGTGGCGCCCGAGCGGTTCATCTTCGGAAACGGCACCGACGAGATAATCGACTTTGTGTTTTACGCGTTCTTCGACCAGGGGGACGTCGCGGTCATGGGCGATCCCACTTTTTCATCTTATTTCCTTTCGGGCATGACAATGGGGGCGCGCCTGGCATACGTACCGCTTCTCGACCACTGCCACCACGTGGATGAGATGCTCTCTGCCATCGACGCCAGGACAAAAGCGGTCTTTGTTGGGACTCCGCACAATCCCACGGGTACTATATGCACCACCGATGAGCTCGAGCGGATGCTCGATGGGCTTCCGCCGGAGGTGCTGCTGATCTGGGATGAGGCGTACTGCGAGTACGTGGACGACCCCGATTACCCTGAAAGCCTGCCGTACCTCGACAGGTATCCGAACCTGGTCGTGCTGCGTACTTTCTCCAAGATATACGGCCTTGCGGGCCTGCGAGTGGGATACGGCATGGCCGACCCGCGGGTGGTCGATTTTCTCGAGAGGGTCAGGCCGCCGTTCAACGTGAACAGGCTGGCGCAGGTTGCGGCGATAGCCGCCCTGGAGGACGAGGGGCATCTCGAGCTGTGCCGCAGGATGAACTCCGAGGGAAAGCGGTCGCTGGCCGGCGAGCTCGAGCGCCTGGGTCTTGAGCCGATTCCCACCCAGGCCAACTTCATACTCTTTCGCTTTGACCGAGTCACCGAAGCGCTTTATGAGAGGCTCCTCGAGAAGGGGATAATCGCGCGAGACGGGGGCTCGCTCGGTTATCCAGGATGCATCAGGCTCACGATAGGCACTCCCGAGCAGAACCGCGCCGTCATCAAGGCCCTCGAAGAAATCATCGGTTGAGACACCAGTGGAAGGGAGAGTAAGGTGCGCGCAACCATCGTGATACCGTCTTACTGGGGACGCTCATCGAAGGAGCCCCTCGACCTCGAGGATGCTGTCTACGACCATCCCACCCCACTCGACTTCGATGGAACGCTGGGCCGCTCGCTCGCGAGCATCGAAGTGCTCGAGAACCGCGACTTCAACGTAGTGGTCCTGGCCTGTGCCACGAACAGCGAGATAGCGGCCGACGTCGAGGAGAAGGTCAGGAAGATAGCCGAGCCGTTCCGTGACAGCTACCCGGTGGCGGTCGTCTCGCACAGCTTCGAAAGCAGGATAAGGAAGAGGCTCGCCCTGTCCGCAGTTGACATACCGTCCGAACTGGTCTCTCTCACTGGTTATTCAAACATAAGAAACATGTGCCTTATCTCGGCCGAACTCGCCCGCTCAGAGGTCGCCGTCCTCTTCGACGACGACCAGGTCTACGAAGACCCCGCGTATATGGACAAGGTCTTCGAGACGATCGGCACCGAGCATGAGGGCAGGTTTGTGGGCGCTGTCGCGGGCTACTACCTTGGCCCGGAGGGGCGCTACCTGCTGCCGCCGCCCGTGGACTGGTGGATGACCGAGTGGCCAATGGAGCGCCTCATGAACGAGGCTTTCATGATAATAGGGGAGGAGCCCAGGCTCAAGCCCACCCCGTTCGTGTTCGGGGGCAACATGCTCATCCACCGCCGGGTCTTCCGCAAGGTGGCGTTCGACCCCAACGTCAGAAGAGGTGAGGACATAGATTTCCTCACCAACTGCAAGTTCTTCGACATTGATTTCCTGCTAGACCGTGAGCTTTCGATCAAGCACCTGCCCCCAAAGACAAAGGTGCCGTCCTGGCAGCACTTCAGGGAGAACATCTACCGATTCGTCTACGCCCGGGAGAAACTTCGCCGGCAGGTGCAGGTCGAGGGCCTGCGCCGCGTGGAGGTCGATGAGCTCGACCCCTATCCCGGCGGGTGCATGCGGGACGACCTGGAAGACATGGTGTTCAGGACCTCGGTCCTGATGGGCCTTAATTACATGCAGCAGAACGACAGCTTCGGCTTCACCGAGAGCATGCGCAACATAAAGCTGGCTCGCTTCGACGCGCCGCCGAGGCACGACCCGTTCCGGTGGTACCTCGATTGCCAGGCCCGCTGGGAGAAGCTCATGGGCTTCCTGGCCGACGACGAGACCCTGTCGGAGGACCTGCTCGCAGGCATGTGAGGCGGAGCCTGAGTCCAGGGCAGGTCGGGCCGGTCAATAAGATCGAAGCGCCGCGAGGCAAGAAGCTCCGCAACAGTGGCGAATAGTATATCGACGCCGATAAATACAGAGTTGGGCAATTGACGATACTAGAGCAAGCGGTCATCGAGGATATCGAGAGAATAGGCAAAGCCGACATACTGGTCGGCATACCTTCGTTCAGAAACGCCGACACGATATCATACGTGGTGAAGCAGGCCGCCAACGGCATGGTCAAGTACTTCCCGGGCATGAAGCCGGTTCTGGTGAACTCCGACGGAGGTTCGACCGACCGTACGCGCGACGTGGTGCTCTCGACCCCGGTCCCACCGCAGGTGAGCAAAATAGTCACCCCATACCGCGGCATCGCCGGAAAGGGCAGCGCTTTCAACACCATCTTCGAGATAGCCACCCGCCTGGGCGTGAAGGCCTGCGTCGTAGTGGATTCGGACCTCCGCAGCATCACTCCGGAGTGGATAAAGTACCTGGGCGGCCCTGTCGTCGAGGAGAGGTTCGACTTCGTGAGCCCGCATTACCTGCGCTACAAGTACGATGGGACCATCACCAACTCGCTCGCCTACCCGCTTACGCGCGCCCTGTACGGGAAGCGTATCAGGCAGCCTATTGGTGGCGATTTCGGGTTTTCGGGGAAGCTCGCCGCTGTTTACTCCAGGCGCGATGTCTGGGATACACATATCGCGCGCTTCGGTATCGATATCTGGATGACCACCCTCGCGATCAACGAGGGATTCCGCGTCTGCCAGGCGTGCATGGGGTTGAAGCTGCACAACAACAAAGACCCGGGAAGCGATCTCGGGGCGATGTTCCACCAGGTGACCGCCACCATGTTCGACCTTATGCGTGATTACGAGCATAACTGGAGGGAGATCCGCGGCTCGAAGCCGGCGCCGGTGCTGGGCGAGGAGTGCGAAGACGAGCCCGAGGTGGCGGAGGTCTCGTTCGAGAACCTCCTCGACCACTTCCACAGAGGCTTCGAGGAGCTGGAGAGCCTCTGGCGGTTGATATTGCGGAGAGAGAATTTCAAGCAGGTCGAAAAGGCGCACCGGCTCGCTGAGGCAGATTACGAGTTCTCGAGCGGCCTCTGGGTGCGCTCCGTGTACGACTTCGCCGTAGCTTACAACTTCGGCCCCCTGGACTGTGACGTCGTGACCGACGCGCTGATGCCCTTGTTCTGCGCGCGAACCGCTCATTTCGTCAAGAAGACCGGGGACCTTACGTCCTTCGAGTCGGAGATCGAGGTGGAGCGCACCGCCGAGACGTTCGAGGCCCTGAAGGAGTACCTTCGTTTCTACTGGGAGAAGGCCCGGGAAGCGTGCGCGTGAGAGCGCCCCGAGGTCATCGGGAGAGCGGGTTGAGGTGGATCAGGAGGCTGCGCCCCGGCTTCCGTGCACTATTTCCCTGAGTCTCAGGCCTGTCTTCTCGGGGTCGTCCGACTGGATCACGTTTCGGCCGAAGACAATGCCGTCCGCGCCCAGGGAGATGTATTTCCTCGCCATCTCGCAGGCGACGTCCTCTTCGACCTTTTCCCCGCCGAGCACCCACACGGGGATATCGACTTCGCCGGTGAGCGCCTTCAGGCCGGCGTCGTCAACGAAAGGGACCTTCAGCGCCGAGGCGCCGAGACCCGCTATCACCCTGCAGGCTTCGAGCAGCAGCTCGTTCTTTCCTTCCGGGGGGAGGGCGAGGTTGCCGATCAACGGTTCCACGATCAGGGGGAGCCCCAGGCTTTCGCACTCCGCCAGGAGCCCGCACACCTGTGCCCAGCATACCTCCTCGAAGGCGGGCGTGAGGCCGGCCAGGTAGTAGGCCATGACCGCTTCGGCCCCGGCCGCGAAAGCTTCCTCGGCCGAGGCGGCGATGAATTTCTCGATGCTGTGCAGCGGAGCGTGATCCGAGAAGATGCGGGGCGCGCTGAACCAGTCGGCCCTGACGATGAGCGCGGGGCCCCGGCGCCCTTCGAACAGGTGCGCCAGCTGACGCGCCCTGCTCAGCCCGAGGAGTATCGCGTCGGGCTTCCCCCTGACGACTTTTGCAAGCGTCTCCCCAAGGTCGGATGTACCTTTTGAGGGGCCCGTAAGGAAGGGGTGGTCGGCCGCGACGACGAAGCTCCTGCCGTCGCCGGCGCCTCTAAGCCTGGTTAACCTGATCTCCTTCCCTTTCAAATCGGCCTGCTTTCGTATATTCCTTCAGTCACGGTACGGAAATACGGGACCATGGGCCTTCTCAACCTCGCGAGCTCGCCCTCGGCAACCCGTGGCAGGATGACGGCGTCCGCCCCCATCTCCTCGGCGATGGTCAGGTGCACGTTGAGGCAGTTGGCAATATCCTCGAGGTACGGCCCGGGATTGAAGATGACCCGGCAGACGACCGGAAGCCCCAGGGAGTGCGCCTCTCGCCTCGCGCCGCTCAGTATCGCGAGGGACTCGATCTCCGGCCTGTCACCATGCCCCGCGACCAGGTCAACCAGGCAACCGTCACCGCCGAAGAACGGGACCGTGCGGGGGTCGTAGAGGAGCGAGACTCTTTCGCCATCCCAGGAGCTGAGACGTATGAGAAGGAAAATGCCGAACGCATCCGCAGGCTTTGCGGTGAGGCGTTCGACCTGGTAGGGATACGCTATGTAGGCGCCTGGGCCGGACTCGTGTTCAACCCCGAGGGTCAGGTCAACGAGCCGCGAACCCTCGCACGTAAACCTGCTCGATCTTATCCGGATTCCTTCCATCATCCCGCCTTCAGTCTGTGGACAGGCCTATTTCCTTCTCGCGCAGGAACTCCTTCATCTCCGCCCTGTCCGGAAGGCCTTTCCTCCCGCCGAGGCGGGTCGCCTTGAGCGAAGCGTAAGCGCTCGCGAACAGCATCCTGGCTCCAAGGTCCCAGCCTTTCAGCTCTCCGTAAAGGAAGCCGCCGTGGTAGGCGTCTCCGCATCCCGTGGTATCCACGACGTCAACATCGATCGCTTCCGCGCTCACAATCCGGGCGCCTTCGCGACCGATACTACCTTCCGCCCCCATCGTTATAACTATCGTACCGGGACCCATTTCCGCGAGCTTTCCCAGGCAGTCTTCCGGGCGTTGCTCTCCGGAAAGCTCCCTGGCCACGGCGAGGCTCGGTATGAAGATGTCGACTTTATCCAGCATCTCCTCGAGTCCGGGGAACTTCATGCCCGCGTCGACCGACACTTTCGTACCGGTGCTCCGACCGAAAGCCGCCGCCTGCATGGCCGCATCGGGAAAGAAGCCGTCGAGGTGGATTATCTCCGCGCCCTTCAGCACCTCTACGGGCACTTCCCGTCCGTAGGCGAACGAGCAACCGGGGCGAAAATTGATGCTTCGTGAACCCGTCCGGGAGTCCACGATGATAAGGCTCAACGGCGACGGGTCGACAGGGTCTGTCTCGACCTCGAGCTCGACTCCTTCACGCCGCATGTCCTCGAGGATGATCCTCCCGAACTCGTCGTCGCCCACCTTGCCCAGCCACTTCGTGGGGATGCCCAGGCGGGAAAGGGAGACGAGGGCGTTCGATACGATTCCTCCCACCTGCCTGTCGTACTCCAGCAGCAGCGAGTAACCGTCCGGCTCGGGGAACCCGAACGTCTTGCCGATTATGTCCACGACCGAGACGCCGATACCGAGCACGTATTTACCCATCAGAGTTTCGGCCTTCCACGAGTGCCTTCAACTCCTCGAGCACTGACACATGATCGCCGGGCACCAGCGAGACGTGCTGGGTGTAGAAATGCCGGAGGCACGCCCTGGCGTCTTCCACCTTCAGAAAAAGCGTCGGCCAGTCCATGAGCAGTGGCTTCAGATCCTCCCTTTTCACCACCTCGCCCCTGTGGCAGCCCGCCCAGTAGGACGATCGCCTCCTGCCCATCCCGAGAAGCGTGACGTGCTCTATGTCTTTCGTCATGAAGTCCATGCAGTAGGAGCCGCTGGCCCCCTGCACGTTCGGCACGACGCGCACCCCCCCGAGGTTCTTCGCCGGGTCAGCGCCCCCGCCCGCGTAACACGGCGGTGCGCCCCCGCAGTTTTGCAGCGCGAGCAGGCCCTCCTCGAAGAGCGGCATGATGAAATCGGCGAAAAGGGGAGGCGCGCCGGAGAGCAGCATGAGAAGGTAACCGGCAAGGGAAGCGAAGAAGTCGCCTTCGCAAGACATGGGTATCATCTTCTTGTCGTTCTCGAGGTCGCGCGAAAGCGGGAGGAAGGCTGGCGCGAAACACAGCGCCCCGTGGATGTCCGAGAACTCCGGCTGGCACTTCACGGAAGCGAAGTCGACACCTTCTTCTTCAAGGATGTCCTTGAGCGCGAGATAGAACGATAACTGCCTCTTGAGAATGCCCGTGCTGTCGATGGGAAACTCGGCGGCCGCCTCTTTAAAGCGGGACGTGAAAGCATCAAGCCTCCCGGGGCTGACAGTCTCCGCGCGGCTGATGATCCCGGCCCCGTCCAGGTGGACGACTTCCAGCCCGAATTCCAGGAGGGCCTGCGCTGAGGCTATCTCGGCGTAGTGCATGTCCATGCAGAGGCCGCCCACGCTGCCGAACCTCTTGCCGCGAAGTGAGGAAAGGAGCTTCCCGGCCTTGACCCGGTTGACGAACTGCTCGATCTTTTCGGCTTCGCCAAGGGATATCTCGTAGTCGGCGCCCAGCGCCTCCAGCTCCCCGCGCATCGCCATCGGTCCCGACAGCGCGAATGGAGCGTTTATGAGGATGGGTTGGCCTGTCCGTTCTGACATGACGCCACCCCAACCGGGAGGGGCCCAGCCGGGGAGGTTTATGATCAGCCCGCCGCTGTCCGATTCCACGGCCTTTTCAGCCGCCCGGTAGGCTTTTTCCCTCCTGTCGACGACACCCAGGTCTACCAGGTCCTCGCCTGCGAGCGATTCCTTCAGGGACTGGTGCGCCAGCAGGAACTGCTCCTTGAGGTCCGCGCCCTTCGCCGACAGGAAGTTCTCGAAGAACTCGTCCCGCGGGTCGATCAGGGTCACGAAAGCGATAGGGGCCGAGAACAACGGTTCTCCTCGCGCCGCACCTTCGGTTTCAGTCATCCGACCCTCACTCCCATCGAAGTCTCTTTGCATCGGCAGACGCCGGCCGCCCTATCGATCGAGCATCTCGGCGAGTACCCAGGCCTCGATCCTCTCCATGGCTTCTTTGTACGAGACTTTCGTTTCCCAGCCGAGCTCTTGTTTGGCCCTCGCGTTCAAGATGTCGTTGTCCCTGCCCATCAGGCCAACGATGTGCCGGGTGGCGGGCGGCTTCCTGTTGAGCTCCGACATGGTCTTCTCGAAAAGGAACGACACGGGCCAGACGAGCCGGAACGGCAGGCTCGCCGCGGGCCTCTTGCCCACCATGGCCCCCAGGTCCGTGAGGTACTCCTTCCAGGTGACGTCCCAGTCGTCCCGGAAGTGGTAGGTCCTGCCGGCCCCCACGCCGAGCGTCCCGGCCCGGATTATGCCGTCCACCAGGTTGTCAACATAGACAAGGCTCGCGCTGTAGCGGCCGTGGTCGAAGAGCGGAACCGATGAGTTGAGGAAGCTGTCGACAGTGTCCCTGACCCACACGCTGCCCGGGCCGACCACGTTCGCCGGCCTGAAGACGGTGCCCTTCACCGCGCCCTTGTCGTGGTACTCCCATACTACCTTTTCCGCCTCCTGCTTGGCGTCGGCGTACGGTATGCCGGTCTTTCTCACGGGGTCTTCTTCCCCGAGCCCCAGGAGGTGCCTGTCGCTCCCGAGGGCGCAGACCGAACTCGCGTAGACGAACCGCGTAACCTTCCCCGAGGCTTCGTCGAGGACGTTTCTCGTGCCCTCAACGATGGACTCGAAGAAAAGCCTCCTCGGCCCCCAGTAGGCGATGCGACCGGCGAGGTGGAAAACTATGTCTATTCCCCGGCACAGGCCCCGGATGCTCCCGGGGTCGGTGATGTCGCCGGTGCGCACCTCGACCCCCTGCGCCTCGAGCCGCTCCGGGTTCTCCCCGGGCAGCACAAGCCCACGGACGTCAATGTCCCTTTTGAGCAATTCGGGTGTTAGGCTGGAACCTATGAAACCAGCGGCGCCGGTCACGAGCGCCTTCATCAATAACCCTCCACATAACGCTTCCAATACCGTGATTCTACACCACATCAAGCGTTTCCAACACGGGCGGGATGCGTTCTTCGTTTTCCGCAAAACCCCGCACCGGCTCATCAACCCGGAACCGCGGGAACCAAAGATGTTGGACCGATGTCCGACTCCTCTCCGGGAGGGAATCAGGGTGAGGGGATGTTCTTGTCGAAATCCGGCTCCACGCCGTTCACTATGTTTTGAGGTACCTCGCCCTTGAGCACCTTAACGATATTGCCCATCGCCACACCGATGATGCGCATGCGCGACTCGTTCGTGGCGCCGGCCGTGTGGGGAGTCAGGACCACGTTAGGAGCCTTGAGGAGAGGGTTGTCGAGAGGCACCGGCTCCTCGGAGAAGACGTCTATGGCCGCCCCGGCCAGCCGGCCTTCCTCGAGCGCCGTCGCGACGGCCTTCTCGTCGATGACTTCCCCCCGCGCGACGTTCACCAGTATCGCGCCCGGCTTCATCATGGCGATGCGCCGGGCGTTTATCAAGAGCCTGGTTTCAGGGGTCAGGGGTGTGTGGAGGCAGATTATGTCAGCTTCGGCGACCAGGTCGTCGAGCGGCCTGAAGGCCGCCGCCAACTCGCTCTCCCGCTGTTCGTCCAGTCGGTTTGTGTCGTAGTAGATGATAGAGCAGCCGAACACTCCGGCGCGGACCGCGACCTCTCTGCCGATGCGGCCCAGACCGATTATGCCCAGCACCTTTCCGTAAAGCTCGAACACCCCGTATTGAGCCATCTCGTCCTGCGCCCACTCGCCCCGCTCGGTCTTCTCCTGCTGGAGCACGAGCTTCTTGAGACAGGCGAGAACGCCCATGATCGTATGCTCGGCGACGGAGATGGCGTTAGCGCCGGCCGCGTTGGCGACCGGTATCCCGTTGTCGGCGGCCGCTTCGATATCGAGATGCTGGTAGCCAACGGAAGGCTGCTGTATGAGAAGGCAAGGCGCCGCCGCACGCATCACCCCGGCGTCCATCTCGTGGTGGTAGGTGTAATCGCCGATGATGATGTCGGCGGAGGCGACGGCTTCGAGCAGTTCCTCCCTGCGCTCGCCCTCGTACTTCACGGCCTCCACCTCGCCAACATCCTCACCCGCGGCGCTCCCCTTGAGAAGTGCCTCGATGAGCTGTCCGGGCAGCGGCGAGAGCGCGAGTATCCTTTTCATGTTCTTCTCATCCCCCCGTCGCAAAACAGCCTCTAAGGAGCCGAGAGACTCCTCGCTCGAGCAGCGTGTCTAACCGGCACGATAATGCTATAGTGAAAACCCGTTGAAGGCCAACACCAGGAGGAGTGATGGAGAACAACGGTGTCTCGACGAGTCTGGTGATCGGGATATACCTGTTCACGTTCGTGATCTGGGCTGCGCTGGGTCTCTGGGGCGGAAAGCTGGCGCAGGGCAAAGGTTATAACTTCTGGCTCGGTTTCGTGGCGGGGTTCTTCGGCGGTATTGTCGGTATCATAGTCTTGTACGTTATAAAACCCGCAAGGCGGGAGTCGGTTTATCTTCCGCCTTACCCGCCACCCGAGCAGCACCGGCAAGCGCCTCCGGCACGGCACGAGCCTTTGCCCGAACCGCCCCCGGAGCAGGGGCCAGTGCGCAGCAAGGTCTGCGGCGGGTGCCAGAACCTGATACCCGTGACCTCGTGTTTCTGCGCCTACTGCGGCGCGGATGTTTCAGCGACGCCGATGTTGTGATGCGGGAATCCGGCAGGCTCCCAATTCGCGCGTTCTCAAGCTCGAAAGACAAAAGCCCGGGCGTTTTGTTCGAGGGACCGGCGACCCGGCCCCAATAGCGAAAAGCCCCTTGCGGGGCTTTTGCTGCTAACAGCTCTTCGAGCACTTGCAGGTGCTCGCGGCCTTCTTGGCCACTTTCACGATTATCATCGTGCCCCTCCCTTCAGGATGGGTTATCATCATTATTGTACGCCCGCAAAGGGGATACGGCAATGGTTAAAGTTCAACGATGGCAAGCGGTTTACTGCCAATGCATGAGGCTGGCTTTCAGGTGCCGCTTGACCGAGATCACGGGGTGAGTCGATGGTGGAGTTTCAGGGTTTCAAGCAGCGGATCGGCCCGTTTCTGCGAGGCGAGCTGGGAATGGAGGACGCCGAGGAGTTCAAGAGGCTTATCTGCGCCGACTGCGAGTTCTTCACTCCCGGGGAGGACGAGGAGCTCGAGTGCGGTTGCTACCACATCCTTATGCGCCTCATGAAGAACGGCCGGATAACGCTGGAGCAGCTGGCGGATGCGCTCGGGGAATAGCTACCTTCGGTTGGGGGATACAGCGTTTCTAAAGGAGCTGGAGTTCCCGGCCGTGTACGATACAACGACCGATGAGATCTACGAGGTCGACCCCGGCGGCTTCAAGGAGCTCTCTCGCTGCGACGGGACACTCCGCGCCGGCGACTCCAGGTTCCCGGAGGAGTTCCTCGAGTTCTGCCTCAATGAAAAAGTGATCAAGTCCCTGGACGAGCCCGATAGGCGCGACATTCTCATCGGGCGCAACGCGACCCCTTCGCTACGATACCTCATGGTCGAGGCCACCGACAGGTGCAACCTCTCCTGCGTCCACTGCTACCTGGGCGATACGGAAGGCCGAGACCTTTCCGTTACGGCGATGAATGCGCTCTTCGTGGAATTCGAGGAGATGGGTGGCCTGCGCCTCGTTCTCACCGGGGGAGAGCCCCTTCTTCACCCCGGCTTCGACCGTATCAACACCCTGGTGGCCCGCAGGGCTTTTCGGTCCATCCTGGTCACCAACGGCACTCTCATCGACGAAAGCGTCGCCGGGTCGCTCTCCTTCGACGAGGTGCAGGTCTCACTCGACGGCATGAAAGACGGGCACGACATCATCCGCGGCGAGGGCAGCTGGAAGAGCGCGCTCGGTGGAATAGAAAGCTTGCGCGCCGCGGGGAAGAGCGTATCGATAGCCACCATGGTGCACCGGCACAACCTGGACGAGCTGGACGCGCTCGAAGCGTATGTCAAACGCACGGGCGCCGAATCGTGGACGCTCGACGTCCCCTGCGCGGCGGGCAGGATGGCGGACGGGGGGCGCCACATTCTCCCCGAACTCCAGGAAGCGGCGCGCCAGCTGGCGCGCGCCTTCGGCTCGGAGCAGCACCAGCCTTCAGGAGATTGGGCCTGCGGCGCTCACCTTGCCTGCGTCAAGGCCGGCGGAGCCCTCGTCAAGTGCGGCTTCTACGAGGAGTGGAGCGGTGGACCGGTCAGCGGCGGTCTGCGCGCGGCCTGGCTCAAGATGCCGCGTATGAAGGTCAGCGACCTCGACTGCGACTGCGAGTTTCTCGCCGAATGTGGTGGTGGGTGCAGGTACCGGGCGGAGACGTACTCCGGACGTAAAGCCCCCGACCCGCTGAAATGCCGGCAGTTCGGTGTGACTCAACCCGGCTAGAAGGATAAATCCCGGCGACCGTTTTCAACAACTCACTGCCCCGAAAGCAGTGGGACAGCCCTCCACATCTATATATTGTGGCTCTCGACAGTATTCTCCACAAAATAGTCCACATACTAACAATCCATTCCCAGAAATTACCTGCCAGGCCCTCCATCGAAGCCCCCGAAAGGGCGGAAAGTGGATTTTTCTGTTCAAATGTGTTGCAAAAGGGAGAATAGTGGTGTAAAGTGGAGCAGTGTGGCGAGATGCGAGGTAAGAGATGCTTGTCGGTTCAACTGAAAGAACGGTCGACTCCAAGGGGCGCATTATCCTCCCCCGCGAGTTTCGCCGTGATTTCGAGGGTGGCCTCATGGTTACCAAGGGGCTCGATAGCTGCCTCCTGCTCTACCCGATGAAGGAGTGGGAGAAGCTTGTCGAGCGCATAGAGGAGATGCCCACGGGAAGCGAGGCGACCCGCAGGTTCACGCGTCTTTTCTTCGCCGACGCGAGCCACATGTTGCCGGACGGCCAGGGAAGGGTGCTCATACCTCCTCGCCTTCGGGAGATGGTCGGGATAACAAAGGAAGTGTTCGTAGTCGGCCTCGCCAACAAGGCGGAGGTGTGGGACCCCGGCAAGTGGAGCTCATACCGCCAGGAGAGCGAAGGGCATTACGAGCAGTCAGCGTCCGACATCGGGGTCTGACATGGAAGCCGGCGGCGCTGCCGCGCACCGGTCGGTCATGGTGGCCGAGGTACTCGAATACCTGGCGCCTGAAAAAGGGAAGGTGATCGTAGATGGCACGATCGGATCAGGCGGGCACGCTCAAGCTATCCTTGGGCGCCTATCAGCGGGCGGGCGGCTCATTGGTATTGACAGAGACCCGGCGGCTCTCGCTGAAGCGCGGGAGCGGTTGGGCGCGCTGGAGGCGCAGGTCAGTTACCATCGGGAAAATTTCAGAGATATACAGTCCGTCATTGATGGCGAAGGGCTAGAGAAGGTCGATGGCATACTGCTGGACCTGGGTATCTCGTCCATGCAGGTGGACGACCCGGACAGGGGTTTCAGCTTCAGGCAGGACGGGCCGCTTGACATGAGGATGGGCCCTGACGCGGAAAGGACGGCCGAGCGGATCGTGAACGAGGAATCGGAAGACAACCTGACACGGATCCTATACAACTTTGGCGATGAGCGGTGGGCCAGGCGAATAGCTCACTTCATCATAGAGGCTCGGGGGCGCCGGCCCATACGGACTACCAAGGAACTCTCGAAGGTCGTGGAAGACGCGGTTCCCGTCTCGGCGAGGCGTGGGCGCAAACACCCGGCCAGGAAGACGTTCCAGGCGCTCCGGATTGCGGTCAACAATGAACTCGACGACTTGAGGGAGGGGATAACCAGATCTATAGAATGCCTGGCCCCGTGCGGGCGGATAGTGGTGCTTTCATATCAGTCCCACGAGGACCGAATTGTGAAACGCACTTTCAACTCCCTGGCAAAAGGATCTGAATATCCGCCCGGCACACCGCTCTACACGGAACCCCTGCTCGAGGTCCTGACCAGGAAACCGCTGGTGCCCTCGACAGAGGAGATGGAGAGCAATCCCCGCTGCAGGAGCGCGAAGCTCCGTGCCGCGATGCTGAGAAGAGAGCAGTAGCATGACGCGTGACAGGACGACGACCACCGGCAGGCCGGCAAGGCCGAACACCGGCAGAACGAAGACGCAGCAGACCACCGGCAGGCCGGCAAGGCCGAACACCGGCAAGTTAAAGAAGGCTGCAGCAGGCAGGCCGACGAAGGATAACATAGCCAGGCGGCCGAAGGTGAGAAAAGGTCTTACTTTCGGCTTCTTGATGCTGGTGTTGTTAATAATGGCGGGCACTGGCGTTTTTATGGTCGCAATGCAGCAGGGAGCCGTCAGCAGCGACCTCGACGCTAGGCGAGTGGAGCAGAAGATAGCGGCCGAGAAGGCGAAACAGAAGAGCCTTCGCCTCGCGCTCGCGAGGTCCAACTCGCCAGGGAGGGTCGCCAGGATAGCGCAGGACGAGCTTGGGTTTTGTGAGCCGGGCGCGGTTATATACATGAAGTACTCGAGGGGGAGCGACGGAAGCATGGCGTGCCAGAGTACTCTCGAGAGGACGAACGAGGAGCTGCCGAAAGAGACCGGGAAAGAGCAAGCTTCTATCGATGAAGAGCCTTACGGTACCCTGACGCGAAGATAGGTGACGCGCCTGTGCGGCAGAGGGAAGCCAGCGACACGAGGTTGAAGGTCGTGGCCGCCGTCCTTTTCCTGGGCCTGGCGGTGGTTGCGGTCAAGCTTGTTGTCATCCAGGGAATCGAAGCCGGACGCTACAAGAGAATGGCGGCCGAGCAGAGGGACACCTCGATCAGCATCACACCCCGCCGTGGCACTATCTTCGACCGTGAGGGTGAGATCATGGCCATAAGCGAGGACGTGACAACAGTGTATGCGACTCCTTACCAGGTGAAGAACAAGAAGTTGGTCGCCGAGAAAGTCGCGGGGGTGCTGGGTGAGGACCCCGCGGACGTCCAGAACAAGCTCGAGCAGAAATCCGGGTTCGTTTACCTCGCGCGAAAGCTCGACGGGAAGCTGGCGGATAGCATAAGGAAGATGGATATCCCGGGCATAGGCTTCGTGGATGAGAGCAAGCGCTTCTACCCCCTCGGTTCGCTTGGCTCGCAGGTCCTGGGCATGGTTGACATCGACAACAAGGGACAGGCTGGCCTCGAGCTCCAATACGAGGACGTGCTGGGAGGCAGTGCGGGAGAGGTGCTTCTCGAGCGAGACGCCGCGGGCAACCCCATTCCCGGGAGCGAGAAGCGTCGCAAGGAAGCGGTCGACGGAGTGGACATCCTGCTGACGCTTGACAGGGACATCCAGGCTGATATCGAGGATAAGCTGGCCTCAGCCGTGGAGAGATATTCCGCGGTAGCGGGCACCGCCATTGTGATGGACTGCAACACCGGAGACATACTGGCAATGGCCACCTCACCGACCTTTGATCCCAACAAGAGGGAGCATGTGACCCCTGAGGCCATGAGAAACAGGGCTATCACCGACGTGTATGAGCCAGGCTCGGCCCTGAAGATCGTGACCGCCTCCGCCGCGCTGGAGCAGAGAGTCGTGGACCCACAGTCAGTCCTCAACGTTCCGGCTCAAATGCAGGTCGCCGACAAGGTTTTCAGGGAGGCGGAGCCCAAGCCGTCAAGGCAGCTGACCTTCAGCCAGGTGATCAGCCAGTCGTCGAACGTCGGGACCATAGAGGTCGCACTCAAGCTGGGAAATGAGCGTCTGGCGCTTTACCTTGACCGGATGGGGTTCGGGCATCCCACGGGCGTCGATTTTCCCGGCGAGGTCGCGGGCGTTGTGCCGGCTGTCTCCAAATGGTCCGGCACGAGCGTCGCGACGATCAGCATCGGACAGGGGATTTCGGTGACGCCGATACAGCTCGCCTGCGCCATGGGCGCCATAGCGAACGGCGGGCGCAAGATCTGTCCGCACTTCATGAGATCGAAGATCACCGAAAAGGGTGTCAGGGACATGGGCCTGGGTGGCCTTGGAGAGGATGTCCTAACGAATGCCACCAGCAAGGAGATGGTTGGGATACTCGAGCAGGTCGTCTCAACCGGCAATACCGGTGCGAAGGCCGCGGTGAACTACTACCGCGTGGCGGGCAAGACGGGAACCGCTGAAAAAGCGCGGCGGGGTGGCAGCGGTTATGGTGGGACCTATATGGCGACTTTCGCCGGGTTTGCCCCGGCGGAAAAACCGCGGCTTGTTTGCCTGGTGGTCCTGGATGAGCCTTCACCCATCTGGGGCGGAGAGACCAGTGCGCCCGTATTCAAGGAGATAATGGCTTTCAGCTTGCAGCACCTGAAGGTGCCGCCAAGCTGGATTACGGCGCCTTGAGACGAGGGGGATGCAATGGAGATGCGCGAGACGGCGAAGATAGCCGCCGAGATCGTCAAGTGCGGCGTCCACAGGGGCGAGAGGTGCTATCTGGCATTTTCCTGGCACGGGACAAGAAAGGCCCACGGACATCTCGGCCGAGAACCGGAAACGAGGCAGAAGAATGCATCTAAACGAGCTTCTGGACACCATTGAAGAGAAGAAGGTGACGGGTCCTCCGGACCTGGAGATCTCCGGAATATCCTACGACAGCCGGCTCGTCGAACCCGGGCAGGCTTTCTTTTGTGTCAAGGGGCTTGTCACCGACGGCCACCTGTACGTTCGTGACGCTCTCGAACTGGGAGCGGGAGCTCTTTTTGTCGAGAGGGACCCTGAAGTGGAAGTGCCCGGCGGCGTTGCCCTGATCAGAGTACCTGACACTCGCCTTGCGCTGGCGCGCTGCGCGGCAAGGTTCTACGGCGAGCCATCCACGGACCTGAAACTGGTGGGTGTGACCGGGACCAACGGCAAGACCACCACCACCTTCCTGGTGGAGAATATCTTCAAGAAGGCAGGCTATGTTACCGGGCTCATAGGAACCGTGGAGAATCACATAGGTGACATCGTCGAGCCCGTGACCAGGACCACACCTGAGTCGCTCGACCTGCAGCGACTTCTGCGAAGGATGGCTGACAGCGGGATCGAGGTCGTGGCCGTGGAGGTCTCCTCGCACGCGCTGGAGCTGCACAGGGTCAGCGGTTGCGAGTTTGACGTCGTGGTATTCACGAACCTGACTCAGGACCACCTGGATTTCCACCTGTCGCTGGAGGAGTACTTCGGGGCCAAGAGGAGGCTGTTCGAGGGCCGGGATTTCGGGCCCGGCCGCGTCGCCCTCGTCAACATCGATGACGAGTTCGGGCGAAGGCTGCTGGGGGAGACATCGCTTACCTCGAGGAGCTTCGGACTCGACGACAGGGCCGATATCACTGCCGGTGACATAAACGTGTCGGCGGAGGGCAACAGCTTCGAGCTAAGCTTCGCGGGCGAGAAGCTGAAGCTTAACACGTTGCTCCAGGGAAGGTTCAACGTCTACAACTGCCTGGCGGCTGCAGCGGTAGCATCCGAGCTTGGAGTGGATGGCAAGTGCATAGCGGCCGGCCTTGACACCCTTGTTGGTGTGCCCGGGCGCTTCGAGAACATCGACTGCGGCCAGGACTTCACCACACTGGTCGACTACGCCCACACCCCCGACGGGATGCGCAGCATGCTCGAGGCTTGCCGTGAGGTTTCGGAGGGCAGGGTCATCATCGTGGTCGGCTGCGGCGGTGACCGCGACCGAAGCAAACGCTCCCTGATGGGGAGGGTCGCCACCGAGTTGTCTGATCTCTGCGTGCTCACCTCCGATAACCCGCGCGGCGAAGACCCGGGGGCCATAATCGAGATGATACTGGAAGGCGTCCGCGGAAAGTTCCCTCCCGAACGTTACACGGTGGTCGCCGACCGCCGTGAGGCGATCGGGAGAGCCATTTCCGAGGCGCGCCCGGGGGACCTGGTGGTGGTTGCGGGAAAAGGCCATGAGGGCGGCCAGATCTTTGCTGACAGGGTTGTTCCTTTCGATGATCGGCAGGTGGTAAGGGAGTGTTTACGGGAGGTGAAAGGTGCGGAGTGTTAATCTGCGTCAGGTCGCCGAGGCGACCGGCGGCACCCTTCAGGGGCCGGCCCGGTTGTCCGTGGCGAGTATAGGAACTGACAGCAGGATTCCGGTGGGCAAAGATTTGTTCGTGGCGCTGAAAGGCGACAGGTTTGACGGCCACCTTTTCCTTCAGGAAGCCGCGAGGCGTGGAGCCAAGGCCGCGCTGGTCGCTCGCAGGAGCCCCCGCCTCCAGGAGTTTCTCGAGTCCAACCCTGGATTCCCGCTGGTGCTGGTCGGGGATACCCTGAAAGCGATTGGAGACCTGGCCGCATACCTGCGCGGCAGACTCGATATCATGGTGGCGGGCATCACTGGTACAACCGGAAAGACTTGCACAAAGGACTACCTGGTCTCGATACTATCCGGGGAGTACAAGGTGGCCTTCTCTCCAGGGAGCTACAACAACGAGGTGGGCATACCGCTCACTGTTTTCGGGGTTCACGAGAAAGACCAGGTTCTCATCACCGAGATGGGAGCGCGCCACCCTGGAGACATAAAGAGGCTGGCAGATATAGCGAAGCCGCGTTTCGGGATCATCACCAATGTCGGCCCGGGACACCTCGAGCTCTTCAAGACGGAGGACGCCGTCGCGGGGGCAAAGGCCGAGCTGGCGCGGGCGATACCGGAGGAAGGGACGCTGGTGCTTAACGCGGACGACCATTGGTCGCGATGGATTGCCCGGCAGGCAAGCGCGCCGGTTGTCCGTTTCGGATTCGGGCGCCGCTCCGATTACAGGGCCACCCACGTGACGATCGACGGTATGGGAAGGCCGCGGTTCCAGCTGCACGGCAGCGGATTCGAGGCGCGCGTGAGGCTGCCCGGTGCAGGCAGGCACCAGGTCGCCAACGCCCTGGCCGCCGCGGCCTGCGCGCACGCGATGGGGGTGCCGTCGGAGCGCATCGCCCGGGGGCTGGAGACGGCATCGCTCAGCCGGTGGCGAATGGAGGTAAGCGAGACCGGTGCAGGATACCTGCTTATAAACGATGCTTACAACGCGAACCCTCACTCCATGGCGGCGGCACTCGAGACCCTTGGCACAATAGGGCGCGGTCGCCGGACCATCGCGGTGCTCGGAGGTATGGCCGAGCTTGGCGAGTTCAGCCGCCGATACCACGGTGAGGCCGGCAGGAAAGTCGCCGCGCTTGACATCGACCTGCTGGTGACAGTGGGCCGGAAGGCGCGCGTCCTCGCGGCGGCGGCGCTCGAGGCGGGGATGCCGAGGGGGAGCGTGTTCAGGTGCGACGATGCAGGAGGGGCGGAAAGCCTGCTGGAAGATATCCTGGAGCCCGGAGACGTGATACTGGTCAAAGCCTCCAGGGCAGCGGGGCTGGAGTCGCTGGCTGACGCGCTCAAAGGGCCGGGATTACGCCGCGAGAAGCTGATGGCGAATGTATAGAGTGCTGGCGGCCTCTTTCATTTCCGGCTTCATCTGCCTTTTCATGACTCCCGGCTTGATACGCGTCCTTCGCGGGCGAGGTATCGGGCAGGTCATAAGGGAGGACGGGCCCCAGGCGCATTTCGTCAAGAAGGGCACTCCCACCATGGGCGGGATATTGATAGTGCTGGGGACGGTCGTGGCTTATTTCATCGTGTCCCGGCGGACGCCTGAGGGCATGGCGGTCCTCGGGACAATGGTGGCCTGCGGGCTCCTCGGCTTCGTAGATGACTTTATACAGATAAGGAAGAAACGCTCCCTTGGCCTGAAGCCGTCTGTCAAGTTCATCGGGCAGTTGGCCATCGCGGTGGGGTTCACGCTGGTGGCGACAAATCTGCACACTGTGGGGCATCCCGCGGTGCCACGCGCGTTCAGCTTCCTGGGCGGGACGTTCGGCAACCTCAGTGTGTTCTTCTTCATCTGGGCGTTCGTCATGATCACCGCCTCCTCGAACGCGGTGAACCTGACCGACGGCCTTGACGGCCTGGCCAGCGGCTCGATGATACTGGTGATGGCGGCCTACCTGCTTATTGCCTTTACCATGTTCCGCCACCCGATAACCGTGCACCCGAAGTTTTACGCTTTTACCGGGGAGCCGGCGCTCGACGTCGCCATTCTCTGCGGTGCGGTGCTCGGGGGCTGCGTTGGATTCCTGTGGTGGAACGCCGCGCCGGCCAGGATATTCATGGGAGACACCGGGTCGCTGGCCCTGGGTGGCGTGATGGCGGCCATAGCCATAATGACCCGGACGCAGTTCCTGCTACCGATTCTGGGCGGCCTCTTCGCCCTCGAGACGTTGTCGGTGATAATCCAGGTCGGCGTGTTCAAGCTCACCGGGGGCAAACGTGTGTTCAGGATGGCACCCATTCACCATCACTTCGAGCTGGGTGGGTGGTCGGAGTTCACGGTCATGGTGCGCCTGTGGATAATAAGCGGCTTCTGCGTGCTGGCAGGCTTCGCTATCTTCTACGTCGATTTCGTGGCGAGGGTCCCCTCGTGATAGAGCTGGATGGAAAGAAGGTCCTGGTGGTCGGCCTTGGGATGAGCGGCGCGGCCGCGGCGAAGGTGTCCGCGCGCCTCGGCGCCTCCGTTGACGTCGTCGACAGCTCGAACGCTCCTTTGAAGGCAGGCATGGTTGAAGAGCTCGAGAGCGGCGGGGTGAAGGTCAGCCTCGGGGTGAGCGCTCCGGTCGGCATCGGAGGGTACGACCTGCTGGTGGCGAGCCCCGGCGTGCCCGATGGAGCGCTGGTGCTCATGAAGGCCCGCGAAGCGGGCGTAACGGTCATAAGCGAGCTCGAGCTCGGGTTCAGGCTCCTCGAAGGGCGCACTATCGTTGCGGTCACCGGCACTAACGGGAAGACGACCACCACCAGGTTGATCGGGGAGATGCTCTCGAGAGAGAGAAGAGCGCTGACGTGCGGGAACATCGGTAATCCGCTGGTCGGCCTCTTCGAAGAGGCCGGGCCAGACGACGTCCTGGTGGTAGAGGTCTCCAGCTTCCAGCTGCAGAACATCGAGGAGTTCCGTGCGAACGTCGGGGTGGTGCTCAACATCGCTCCGGACCACTTCGACTGGCATCGCGATCTCGAGGAGTACCGCGAGGCAAAGATGCGCCTGGTGGAAAACATGCTCCCCGGCGATTTCCTGGTTTACAATCTCGAGGACGAGTCGTGCCGGATGATGGCGTCAAGGGCGCGAGGGCAGACACTCGGTTTCGGTGCGGCGCGCAGCCGACAGAGCGCAGTCTGGCTGGAGGAAGGCTGGATAGTCGCGGGCACGCCACTGCGGGCGGGCGGGGTGATGCCGGTAGCGGAGCTTAAGCTGGCCGGAGCGCATAACGTAGAAAACGTGATGGCAGCCGTGGCGGCGTCGCTCGCCATCGGAGCCCGGACGGAAGAACTCCGGGCAGCGGCTGGAGGCTTCGAAGGCCTGGAGCACCGCATGGAGTTCGTGACGACGGTGAACGGCGTCGCCTTCTACAACGACTCCAAGGCCACCAACCCCCACGCCGCGCTTCACGCCGTCAGGTCGTCGAGCGAGCCAGTGGTTGCAATAATGGGCGGAAGAAACAAAGGACTGGATTTCTCTGAAGTCGCACGCGAGGTCTGCGCGCGCATGCGCGATGGCAGAATGACAGGCCTGGTGCTACTCGGAGAGAGCGCACGCCAGATCAAGGAAGCGGTTGAGCTTGTATGTGGTGACCAGGCCGAAGGGCGCCTGCTCATGGTGGGCGACCTGGACGAATCGGTTAGCAGAGCTTACGCGCTCACCGGGGGTTCGGGCGTGGTTCTTTTTACCCCGGCCTGCGCATCTTTTGACATGTTTGCCGATTACGCGGACAGGGGGCGTGCCTTCAAGGACGCGGTCGCAAGGTTAGAGGAAAGTGGCGCCGGTGCCAGCGGGTAGCGCGGCAAGACGCGCGGCGGGCGACGGCAAACCGGCTGCTGGAGGCGGACGCGGAGCGCGCGCGGCGGCCACCGGCTCGAAGCCCGGTGGACCGCGCGGCAAGGCGAAGGCGAGCGCCGCTCCCGCGAGAGGGAGGACCGGTGGTTCAGCTCGCCGGACCGGCGCAGTTCCCGGGGCCGGTTCAAAGCGACGTGTCGCCGTGCCCGCGGCCAGGGTGGCAGAGGAGCGCGGGAAGAGGCGAACCGGGCGCTCCGGCGGAAAGCCCCGAGTGGTAGCGACTTCGGGAAAGGGCTCCGACGCGAGGGCCAGGGTGGCCAGGAGCGCCTCGGCAGGAATAGAACCTGCTTACTTCGTGCTGGTTCCAACCGCGGCGCTGCTTCTGATGGGGCTTGTCATGGTGTTCTCGGCGGGTTCCATAATCGGCATGGGGCAGAGCGTGGGCGGTTACAGGTACTTCACGCAGCAGCTCGCCTGGGCCGGCCTGGGGCTGGCCCTGATGGTATTTTTCTGGAAGTTCGACTACCACAAGCTTGGAAAGCTGTCGTGGGTGGGGGTCATCATTTCGATAGTGCTGTTGGGACTGGTGCCGTTGTACGGGCGGGCGGCATACGGCTCCAGGCGCTGGCTCTCGCTGGGCTTCGTCCATATACAGCCGACCGAGATCGCCAAGTTTACCCTGGTAGTGTTTGCCGCGTACGTGCTGGCGATGAAGGGAGACCGCCTGAAGAAGCCATTCCACCTGGTGGTGCCTGTCGTTATGGTGGCGCTCATCGAGGCGGCCCTGATCCTCCAGCAGCCGGACCTCGGAAGCACACTCGTGCTGTGCTTCTCGGTCATGCTGCTTCTTGTCATGGCAAGGACCAAGGCGAGCCACCTCGCGGTGATGGGAGCCGTCGGTGGGTCGGCCGCACTCTACTTCGCCCTGTCCGCTCCATACAGGCGTGCCAGGCTTTTTTCGTTCATAGACCCGTGGAAGACCCCCAGGGGCGCCGGCTACCAGGTTATCCAGTCCTACATCGCGCTTGGCTCGGGCAACATAAAGGGGCTCGGCCTTGGGATGAGCAGGCAGAAGTTCTTATACCTGCCCAACGCCCACACCGATTTCATCTTCGCAATCATAGGCGAGGAGCTCGGCCTCATCGGCACGATGGTGGTGCTCGTGCTTATCGGGCTGTTGGCCTTCGGCGGCTTGCGGATTGCAAGCCGGGCTCCCGACGAGCTTGGGAAGCTCCTGGCCGCCGGCATAACCGGGCTCATTGTCATACAGGCGATAGTCAACATGGGAGGCGTGACCGGCCTGCTGCCGATAACCGGTGTCCCGCTGCCGCTGGTCAGCTCGGGCGGGTCGAGCCTTTGTGTTTGCCTGGGCTGCATCGGCATACTCCTGAACATCGCGGCCCAGCGCTCTCGCTAGGAGGTGCCCCATGCGCTTGGTTGTCTCGGGCGGCGGCACCGGTGGCCACGTCTATCCCGCTATTGCGATTGCCAGGAGCTTCGGCTCACTCCCGGGCCACGAAATAGTCTTTGTTGGGTCGGCAAGCGGGCCTGAAGGCAAGGCGGCAAGGGACGCCGGCATCAGGTTCGAGGGTCTGGAGCTGGCCGGGGTCGTCGGTAAGAGCCCCACCGCCGCGCTGCGAGCGTTGCTCCTTTTTGCCCGCGCCACATTACGCTGTAGAAGGCTGTTTGTAGAGATGCGCCCCGGCTGCGTGGTCGGCACGGGCGGGTACGCCGCGGCGCCGGCCTGCTTCGCCGCCGCCTGGATGAAGCTTCCCCTGGTCCTTCACGAGATGAACTTCAAGCCCGGGCTGGTGACGAGGCTGCTTAGCCGGCGCGCCGGCGCGGTGGCGGTCGCCTTCGAAGGAACAGCTGCCTTCCTGGGGCGAGGCGCCAGGGTTCGTGTCACCGGGGTCCCTGTACGCGCGGAGATCGAGGCGCTGGCAGGAAGCGGGCCGCGTTTAAGGGCGCGGGAGGAGGCGCTTGAGCAATTCGGGCTCGAGGACGGGCGCCGGACCATGCTCGTGTTTGGTGGAAGCCAGGGCGCCCAGGCAATCAATAACGCCACCTTTGAAGCGCTGCCGAAGATAGAGGAGCGCAGTGACATACAGGTGCTTCACCTTACTGGAAGCGGCGGCTATGAAGACCCGAGACGCCCCGCGCTGGAGGAGAGCCTGGCCGAAAAGGGCCTTCTCTACAAAGCGATAGAGTACTGCGACAGGATGGAGCTCGCCTACTCGATCGCGGACCTCGCCCTGGCGAGGGCCGGCG
This sequence comes from Candidatus Geothermincolia bacterium, assembly GCA_038326775.1. Classification (GTDB taxonomy): domain Bacteria; phylum Actinomycetota; class Geothermincolia; order Fen-727; family Anoxymicrobiaceae; genus DYIU01. The sequence continues at coordinate 29,544 of JBBQKJ010000005.1, read as the reverse complement.
CCGGAACTATCGCCGAGATTACCGCCGCCGCCGTGCCGGCGCTTCTGGTCCCGTATCCGCACGCTGCCGGGCACCAGGAGCTGAACGCTCGCGAACTGGAGGCCAGTGGAGCGGTAATGGTGGTGGCCCAGGAAGGCGAATCCGCCTCATGCGGCTTCACCGCGGCGTTGAACCTTCTGGATGACACGGTTGGGCTGGAACGGATGAGAGAAGCGATGCTGGGCCTTCGCGGCGTGGCCGGCACGGAAGGTATAGCCGCCCTCGTGGAAGAACTGATTAGGGACGAAGTCCCGGGGTACGAGTAAGACGCTCTCGTGCATCGGAGACGGAATGAGTGCCGGAAGCTCTCGCGGGATAAAGCCCTGGTTTGAACTCGAGGTGGTACGTGACGGATTTCGAGCTGACACAACTGAAGAAAGGCGACACGGTGCACCTGGTGGGGATCGGGGGTGCCGGGATGAGCGCCATAGCGACTGTGCTGTTGCAGATGGGGTACCAGGTGGAAGGTTCCGACCTGAAGGAATCGCCAAACGTGCGCAGGCTTCGACAGGAGGGCGCGGTGGTGGGCCTGGGCCACAGGGCGGACAACCTGGGAGAAGCCAGGGTCGTCATCAGGTCGTCCGCCGTCTCGCCTGACAACATCGAGCTGATAGAGGCTGAATTGCTGGGCATATCTGTAATAACACGCGCGCAGATGCTTTCGGCTATCATGGCGACCAGGCAAGGCATAGCCATCGCCGGCACCCACGGAAAGACCACTACCTCGTCTATCATGACGCAGATGCTTATAGGATGCGGAGCCGACCCCGCGTTTCTTATCGGTGGAGAGCTGAACGAGATAGGCAGCAACGCCCACTACGGAACGGGCGAGTACCTCGTGGCCGAGGCCGACGAGAGCGACGGCTCGCTTCTCTGCCTGAGACCCGTCCACGCTGTGCTGACAAACGTCGAGCTCGACCATCCCGATTTCTTCGAGAGCATGGAGCACACCGAGAGGGTCTTCCGCGAGTTCTTAGACCTGCTGCCTCCGGGCGGATTCGCCGTGGCCTGTGGCGACGACCAGGGTGCTCGTGACGTCGGGCTTGGTTTTCGGGCCGATGGGGGAAACGTGCTTTTCTACGGCCGGGGTGCCCATAACGAGTATCGTTTTGTCGAGGAGGCCACCTCGGTGGACGGCTGCCGCTACACTGCGCTCTTCAAGGAAAATACGCTGGGAAAAGTGAACCTACTTGTGCCCGGTGTTCACAACATATACAACAGCCTCGCGGCGTTGGCAACCGGTCACCAGCTCGGGAAATCGATCGAGCGCGCGATAGAGGGCATTGGCCGGTTCAAGGGGGTCCGCCGCCGCTTCGAGCACATGGGCACCCGGTCCGGCGTGAACGTGATAGATGACTACGCCCACCACCCCACAGAGGTCAAGGCGGTGGTTGACCTGGCCGCTTCGATCGCCGACTCGCGCGTTGTTGTCGTGTTCCAGCCCCACCGCTATACGAGGACGGGTAAGCTGGCAAGCGATTTCGGCAGGAGCTTCGGGGGAGCCGACCTCGTTATCGTGACGGACGTTTACAGCGCCGGCGAGGAGCCCGAGCCGGGAGTGACCGGCAGGCTGGTGGCCGACAGCATCCTGGAGCATGAGCCGGGCAAGCGACTTTTCTACGTGCCGTCGCGCGCGGAGTTGGCCGGGAGTGTCTTACCTCTGCTGCGAGAAGGAGACACGGTCATCACCATGGGCGCTGGTGACATAACCCAGTGCGCCGGCGAATTGCTCGAGCTCCTTGAGCTGGAAAAGAGCTAGAGGGGGGCGCAGTGCCGGGACCCCTTGAATCACTTTCGAAAGTGAAGGATGCCAGGCTAGAGCTGGACGTCCCGTTTTCCAGACTGACAACGTGGAAAGCGGGCGGGCCGGCAAGGTTCATGCTCCGGGCTTCGACCCAACGAGCAGTTGTCCAGATACTATACATCACTTGCGAGCACGAACTGCCGCTCCTCATAATCGGGAACGGCTCCAACATCCTTGCTTCAGACGGCGGCTTCGAGGGCGTGGTGCTGAGGCTGGAGGGAGAGCTGTCCCATGCCAGGACCGTCAAAGACCGGTTGGAGTCCGGTTCCGGCGTGTCCCTGGGCACGGCTGTCACAAAAGCTGCGCGGGCCTCGCTTTCCGGGCTCGAGTTCGCCATCGGGATACCGGGGACCGTGGGAGGCGCCCTGATGATGAACGCGGGAGCATTCTCTGGTACGGTAGCCGGAGTGCTGGAGAGCGCGCGGACCCTGACGCTCGATGGTGAGATGCGCGAGCACGATAGATTTGAAGCGGTATACCGGGAACCCCTCCTGCCGGCGGGCGAGATAGTCATGAGCGCTGCCTTTCGACTACTCGTGGCGAGTGGCTCCGAGATAAGTCGGCGAGTGAAAGCAACGCGGCTTGAGCGCAGGGCGAAACAGCCCTGGGGTGAAGCAACTGCCGGGTCGGTGTTCAAGAACCCCGAGGGCGATACTGCCGGGCGCCTTATCGATTCCTGTGGTTTGAAAGGCCGCGAGGTCGGAGGGGCCAGGGTCTCCGAGCTGCACGCGAACTTTATCATTAACACCGGGAGGGCCAGCGCATCTGACATAAGGGCTCTCATCGACATCGTGGCTGAGGAAGTGATGGCGCGATTTGACGTCGCGCTGGAGCTGGAGGTAAAGCTGGTCGGTTTCGGGGAGGAGTGAGCTGTGAGACGTAAGGTAGCTGTGCTGATGGGTGGAATGAGCGCCGAGAGGGAGGTCTCGCTTGAGACCGGTGGCGCCATAGCAGTGGCGCTGCGCGGGCTCGGACACGATGTGGTCGAGATAGATGTCAGCAGGCGCCTGCCGCTGGACCTCGCCGCCGAGGAGCCGGACGTCGCTTTCCTGGCCCTCCATGGGCGGGGAGGCGAGGATGGGACGGTCCAGGGCTTATTGGAAATAATGCGCATTCCATACACCGGTTGCGGCGTTCTGTCGAGCGCGGTCACCATGGACAAGGTCGCGACCAAGGAGATTCTCGCTTATCACGAAGTCTCCCTTGCAGAGGATGTAGTGGTCGCCAGGGGTGACGACCTCACACGCGCGTCCATGGAGGTGGCGGAAAGGCTTTCTTATCCTGTGATGGTGAAGCCCGCGAACGAGGGAAGCAGCGTCGGCGTGGTCCAGGTCGATGAGCCACAAGGCCTAGAGGACGCGCTGGAGGCCGCATTGCTGAGGGATGCGCGCGTGCTGGTCGAGAGGTTCGTAAGAGGGCGGCAGTTTACAGTTGGCATTCTTGGGGAGGAGCCCCTGGTGCTGCCTGTGTTAGAGATACGCACGCTCGAAGGTTTCTACGACTACCGGGCCAAGTACTCACCTGGACACACGGAGTACGAGGTTCCCGCGAAACTGGAACCGGAAACCGCCGAGCAGGCGCGCGAGATCTCGCTCAAATGTTTCAACGTGCTTGGCTGCGAGAGCATATCGCGGGTTGACCTCATGCTCGAGGACGATACCGGAAGCTTGCTGGTGCTCGAGGTGAACACCATTCCCGGGATGACCGCGACAAGCCTGCTGCCAAAAGCGGCCGCGGCTCTTGGCATGAGCTTCGCGGACGTGGTGGACGCGGTCCTGGCGGGAGCCAGGCTGAAGATCGAGCTGGTGGAGTGAGAGGCCTTTGAAGAGACTGAAGCGTCCCGCGGATGCGCGAAGAAGGGCCGGCCCTGGCGCGCGGCGCATGGCGGCCAGGCTTCTGATGATCGGGGCGTTGCCGGTTGTTGTCGCTGCCGGGTTGCTCATATGGCTGGCATTCTTTACCGATGCCTGCGCGGTCCGGAACGTGCTGGTGACCGGCAATGAGAACCTTACTCCAGAGTACGTCCGCCAACTTAGCGGTGTGGGCTCATATGAGAACCTGATAACGCTGCCCGTAAGGAAACTCCGGAGGAATCTCGAGCGTGACCCCTGGATAAAAGAGGCGAGAATAGGCCGCCATCTACTTCATACCGTCACCATCAGAGTCATGGAGAGGCAGCCAATGGCGATGCTCGATACTGGTGGAGCGGGGTTCCTGCTCGATGGCTCCGGTTTTGTTATCACCGGCATCCCCACCGACCAGTTCCCGCAACTGCCGCGGGTCTACGGGGGAGAGGTGGCACCGCCCCGGATATCCGAGCAAGTCAGGGACTCCAGGGTGGCCGGGTGCGTGAAAGTCATCGAATCGATGCCCCAGAGCCTAAGGAGTATTCTGCTGCTTGGAAACCCGTTCGACGGAAGGGGGCAGGTATTTGTCTCGAGGATCGGGTTCGACATCGTTTACGGGCCAGCGACGGACCTGGCCGTAAAAAACGAGATACTGGAGGCCATCGTTACTGACATCAGGAACAATAACAGGAGCATTGCATACGTTGACGTTCGGGTGGCGGACGCCCCTGTGATAATGCCAAGGTGAGGGGGGCCGGCCACTTGAACGGTAAGGTCACCGTTACTATACTAAAGTCTAAACTTATGTTAATATGCATCTTTAGTTGACAGTAATTATCTGTTATGATAATAGCCTCGAGTTGCAGTTGATGTCGGGGAGCATCAGTAGATGAAAGGTCGACCCGCGGAGGACAGTTGTGAAGAAGGCGGAGAGCGATTTGGCGTTTGGAGCCTTTGGAGCAACGGAGAAAGGAAACTGCCATGCCTGAGGATTTGAAGCAATTCTTTGCGGTCATAAAGGTCGTCGGAGTCGGTGGTGGCGGAAATAACGCCATCAACAGGATGATACGCGATGGCATGACCGGCGTTGACTTCATCGCCATCAACACAGATGCGCAGGACCTTCTGGCCTGCGACGCGGACGTCAAGATAAGTATTGGTGAAGAGCTTACGCACTTCCTGGGCACCGGCAACCAGCCGATCCTCGGAAGCGAAGCCGCTGAGGAGCACCGCGATGAGATCAAGGAAGCCCTGAAGGGTAGCGACATGGTGTTTATCACTGCCGGCGAGGGTGGGGGCACAGGCACCGGCGCGGCCCCGATAGTGGCGGAGATAGCAAGGGAGCTCGGTGCTTTGACCATCGGCGTGGTGACCAAGCCGTTCGATTTCGAAGGCACCCACCGGAGACGCCAGGCTGAAGAGGGCGTCGAGACTTTGCAGGAAAAGGTCGACACTCTAATCATTATCCCAAACGATAAGCTTTTCGAGTTGACCGATTCCAGGATCAGCATCGAAGAAGCGTTCAAGAAGGCCGATGAGGTTCTGCGCTTCGGCGTCCAGGGCATCACCGACCTCATAAACATCCCCGGCCTCATCAACCTCGACTTCGCTGATGTCAAGAAGATACTCTCCGTTCCGGGCTCGGCCCTGCTGGGCATGGGGGAGGCGTCAGGGGAGGACCGCGCGGTGAAGGCGGCCGAGAACGCAGTATCGAGCCCCCTGCTCGAGTCTTCTATGGACGGGGCCCAGGGTGTCATCGTCAACGTGACCGGCGGAGCGGACATGTCCCTGCAGGAAGCCCGCGACGCCGCCGAGATAATCAGGGGAGCCTGCGACTCGGACGCCGAGGAGATTTTCGGCGTAATCGTGGACCAGAACGTGAAAGACAAGGTCAAGGTAACGGTAATAGCATCAGGCATCGAGTCCGGAAAGCTGGGGTTCGCCAGGCCTGCGCGCACGCCATCCAGGCGGCGGGTCGAAGCGGATGACGAACCTGAGCGAGAGTCCGCACGCGAAAGGCCTTCCCGCGAGCGTGAGCGTGAGCGGTCGGGAAAGACCGTCTTCGAGGATGAGGATATAACGATACCGCCGTTCTTGCGGAACCGTTAAACTCTAAATCAATACTTCACATATTGTACGTAGTAGTCTCATTTATGGATTCAGGCTTTCTTCCTGCTGTTGGATACAGCCCGTGGTTGAGCTGGCGTGCAGGACCCGAGCCGTGCTGCGCCGCTAGCCAGCAGCCCGCCTGATGCAGGCGCATGAACGGTTATTCCGCCCGTATGAATATCGCTGAAATAGACGCTGTTTTGAAGGTTAGATGACGCGATGGAGCCAATGCTTAAGGAGAGAGTCGGGAACGCAGGATTGACTTGAATGGAGGATGATGTTCGAGGGAAGTGCTCCTAAACCGTTTGCCGCGGTCATCAAGATAATCGGTGTGGGCGGCGGTGGGAACAACGCTGTCAACAGGATGATCGAGGCCGGTTTGACCGGAGTTGAGTACATCGGGATAAACACGGATACCCAGGCGCTGAGAGGCTGCCTGGCCGATCTACTGATTCCGATCGGCGCCAGGTTGACACAAGGTCTGGGGGCCGGAAACGACCCCCGGATTGGAGAGCGCGCCGCGGAGGAGAGCGCCGAAGAGATAAAGAAAGCCCTCGAGGGGGCCGATCTGGTTTTCGTCACGGCGGGGAAGGGCGGCGGAACGGGGACCGGCGCGGCCCCCGTAGTGGCCGGTATCGCCATGAAGACGGGAGCGCTGACGGTAGGGGTCGTGACAAGGCCTTTCTCTTTCGAGGGAAACAAGCGCGCCGGGCAGGCCGATGAAGGGATATTGCGGCTGCGGGATTGTGTCGACACGCTCATAATCGTCCCCAACGACCGCCTGCTGGAGTTGGCCGACGACATCCCGGTGGTGGAAGCGTTCAGGCTGGCTGACGACGTCCTTCGCCAGGGGGTCCAGGCCATAACCGAGTTGATCACCAGGAAGGGTGAGATAAACGTGGACTTCGCGGATGTGCGTCACGTCCTGGAGAAGTCCGGCGCCGCGCTCATAGGCATAGGCCACGCTACGGGGGACGGCCGGGCTCGCCAGGCCGCTCTCAGCGCCATAGACAGCCCGCTCCTGGAGTCATCCATCGACGGGGCCACGCGCGTGCTTCTCAATATCTCCGGTGGGAGCGATCTCGCGCTTTACGAGGTCAACGAGGCCGCGGAGGTTGTAGCGCAGGCGGTGGACCCGGAGGCGAACATGATTTTTGGGGCGGTAGTGGACAAGAGCCTCACCAATCACGTGAAGGTGACGGTGGTCGCCTCCGGCTTCAGGGAACCTGAAGCGCGAGCTGCCGTCAGGGTCGCCCGAGAGCCGCGCCCCGAGAGGCGCAAAGAGAGCGATGCGCCGGAGCTGGTGGACATTCCGAGCTTCCTCCGCGGTCGTTGAATGCGGGCCCGGTCCCCGGCGGTGCTATAATGTGTGTTCATAACATGTGAGTTTCGGCGTGGCGATGAGAGCCACGTTTAATAATTACACGGCAAAGGTGAGCAAGTATTGAATCGAGAAGCCCCGGGATGCCTCTGGGAGCGGATAGAACCACTTCTACTGCTGGTGGAGAGGCCCAGCCGCTACATTGGCGGCGAATGGAATGCGCCTGAAGTCAAGACCGGAGGCACTTCGGTCGCGCTCGCATATCCCGACGTCTACGAGATAGGTATCAGCAACACGGGGCTGGCCATCCTCCAGGAGGTCGTCAACGAGATGGACGGCGCCTTCGCGGAGAGGGTGTACTCCCCCTGGGTGGACATGGAATCCGAGATGAGGTCGGCCGGGATCCCGCTTTTCACCCTGGAGACTCACAGCCCGGTCAAAGACTTCGACATCTTCGGCATATCCATGCCGCACGAGCTCACATACACCAACATCCTTAACCTGATAGACCTCGCGGGGCTGCCGCTCCGGTCCGGGGACAGAAGTGAAGGCCCCCTGGTTGTGGGAGGCGGTTGCGGCTGTGCCAACCCCGAGCCGCTCGCGGAGTTCTTTGACCTGTTCGTGCTGGGCGACGGCGAGGAGGCCCTGCGGGCGCTTGTGGAGGTTGTCACGCGGGCGAAGACGGAGCGCTGGGAGCGCGAGAGGATGCTCCAGGAGGCGTCACTGCTGACCGGTGTCTACAGACCTCTAGCATATGATGTCGACTACGACGCGGACGGCATTATCAAAGCCGTCACCCCGGCCGCGGGCGTGCCGGAGAAGGTCCGAAAAAACGTGGTGGACATAGACCGCTGGCTGTACCCCAGGCGGCCTGTAGTCTCGTTCTGCGAGGCGGTCCACGACAGGCTCAACGTCGAGCTCTTCAGGGGGTGTACCCGCGGCTGCCGCTTCTGCCAGGCGGGCATGATCTCTCGCCCGGTCCGGGAGAGGTCGGCGGGAGAGGTTGTCAAGCTGGTGGACGAACTGGCCGGCCGAACCGGCCACGAAGATGTCTCGCTTTGCTCGCTGTCGTCAACCGACTATACGCGCATCGTGGAGGTGGCCAGGAGAGTGGCCGAGATCTGCGCCCACCGGCGGATGATAATGTCGCTACCGTCTCTGCGCATGGACGGCATGGCCGCCGACATAGCCGCGCGCCTTGACAGGGGCGGGCGCGGAGGGCTCACGTTCGCTCCCGAGGCGGGCACCGAGAGGCTCCGCCGCGTCATAAACAAGCCGATAACCGATGCCGACATGGTCGACGCCGTGCTTCGCGCGGTCCGCTCCGGTCGCAGGAGGGTCAAGCTCTATTTCATGATAGGGCTGCCTACCGAGACCGACGAGGACGTCGAGGAGATAGGCAGGCTGGTCTTTCGCCTGAGGGACGCCGTCCGCAGTGAGGGCCTGGCACCTCCCTCCTTCAACGTCAGCGTTTCCACGTTCGTGCCCAAGCCGCACACCCCGTTTCAGTGGTTTGCGCAGGAGCCCATGGAATCGGTGCGCAGGAAGCAGGGCATCCTGAAAACGGAGCTTCGCGCGCGCAGCGTCAACCTGAGCTGGCACGACCGCGAGATGAGCGAGGTGGAGGGCCTGCTGGCAAGGGGGGACCGCCGGCTCGCCGGTGTGGTCGAGCGCGTGTGGGCGCTCGGTGCGAGGTTTGATTCCTGGTCCGAGCACTTCGACTACTCGCGCTGGACGGAGGCCTGGCTGGCCGAGGGGATAGACCCGGAGCATTACATCCGCCGCGGGCGCGACGCCGCCGAGGTCCTGCCCTGGGACCACCTCGATTTCGGTTTAGATAAGGGCTTCCTGTTGGAGGAGCGACGAAGGGCGCTCGAGGGCGAATGTTCCCCCGACTGCAGGGACGGCGTCTGCGTGGAGTGCGGCGTCTGCGATGCGCTCGACACACGGCCTGCTCTCAAGGGGCCCTGGGGGGCGAGCGAATGACGGCGCCCGAGGAGCTCCGGCTGCGGGTACAGCTCACGAAGAAGGGGCCGGCCCGTTATCTCTCCCACTCGGAGTTCTCTCGAGCCATAATGTTCGCGGCGCGGCGCGCGGGGCTGCCGCTAGAGTACGCGGGGCAGTTCAGGGCGCGGATGAAGCTCTCCCTCTCGCCGCCCTTGCCGATAGGCGTGACAAGCGAGTGCGAGCTGGTGGACTTCCAGCTTGCGGGTTACCTGTCGCCGGTCGATGCCCAACAGGCCTTGAACGAGGCTTTCTGCGGGGGGATCGAGGTCGTGTTCTGCAGGCTGATGGGCTCCGGGGAGAGGCCGGTCGGAAAGCTGATAGACACCGCGACCTACCGCGCCACTTTCCCGGAAGAAGCTGGAGCGCGCGAGGAGTGGGAGCGCGCCGTAGCAGAGTTCCTTGCCATGGAGGTCGTGGAGTTCGAGAGGGTTCAGCCGAGGCGAACCAGGACGCTTGACCTGAGGCCCGGTGTTCACAGTCTGGAGCTGGAGGATGGCGCCGGCGATTCACCGGTGAGGATCCATATGGCGCTGGACGACGGGACCCGCGGAACCATCAAGCCCTGGGAAGTAATCGAGGTGCTGGCCCGCATGGCGGGCGTGCCGCGCGAGACATGGGAGCGCGCCCTGGTCAACCGGCTGGGGCTTTTCGCGAGAAGAGGCGACAGGTTGGTGTCGCCCATGGAGCTGGGCAGTAGAAAGCCCGCTGTCTCGCACAGGGGAGGTAAGAGGTATTGAAAAAAGTCAGAAAAGAGCTGCTGGTGACTTGCGAGAAGGGAAAGTGCCGCCTGGCGCTTCTCGAGGACGGGGAGGTCGCCGAGGTCTATATCGAGAGAAGCCGCAAGAGGTCGGTCGTCGGCAACATCTACGTCGGCCGGGTTACGAGCGTACTGCCCGGCATGAGCGCCTCGTTCGTTGACATCGGGGTCGGGAAGAACGCTTTGCTCTACCAGCAGGACCTGGTCATCATGGAGGACGGTACCCACGTGCGCCCCCGGAGGATAAGCAAGGCCCTCAAGCAGAACGACACCATCGTGGTCCAGGTCACGAAGGACCCCATGTCAGGCAAGGGCGCGCGCCTCACAACCTATCTGAGCCTGCCGGGCCGGCTCATGGTCTACATGCCGAAGTCAAAGCGCTCCGGGGTCAGCCGTCGCCTGCCCGAGCGCGAGCGCGAGCGCCTGCGCAGGCTTGCCAGGGACGTAAGGCCGCAGGAGGGCAGCACTATCATCAGGACCGCGGCGCAGAGGGCGCGCAAGAAAGACATCCAGGACGACCTTGCGTACCTCGAGAAACAATGGCAGGAGACTCGCAGGAGGATTTCAGGCGCGAAGCCGCCGACCGCCGTATACAGCGAGCCCGACCTCGCCGTGCGCGTGGTCAGGGACACGGTGACCCGTGAGTTCAAAAGCGTGCTGGTCGACAGCAAGAGCGAGCACGACCGCATAAAGGAATACCTCTCCAGGACCGCCCCGGAGCTCACAGACCGGGTGCAGCTCTACAAGGAGAAGCAGCCCCTCTTCTCCCGCTATGGTGTGGACAAGGCCATCGAAGCGGCTCTGCGCCGCAAGGTGGGCATGCCTTCGGGGGGGCACATAGTCATCGACGAGGCCGAGGCGCTTACCGCCATCGACGTCAACACCGGCTCTTACACCGGGAAGAAGAGCCTCGAGGACACGGTGTTGAAGACGAACCTGGAAGCCGCCGTGGAAGTGGTTCGCCAGCTGCGGCTCAGGGATATCGGCGGCATAATCGTCATCGACTTCATCGACATGGAGGTCCTCGAAAACCGGGCCAGGGTACTCGAGACGCTGGAGGCGGAGCTGGAGAGAGACAGGACCAAGACCCAGGTCGTCACGCTCTCCGAGTTGGGGCTGGTGGAGATGACCCGCAAGAACGTCACCGAAGGCCTGGCCGACACCCTGGGAAAGACCTGCCCGCGCTGCGAAGGCAGAGGTCTGGTGTTCGATGAGTGATGACCACGGGCCGGCCCCCGGCGGCGCAGCGCGAGGGCGTTTGCGCACCTGTTCGGCACTTTTGTGTATAATGTCTTGAACTTTAAGCTTGGAGTTGAGTATGTACGCAGTGATAAGGACGGGTTCAAAACAATACAAAGTGTCTCCGGGAGACATGATAACGGTCGAGAAACTGGACGTGCCCGAGGGCAAGGAGTACACCTTCGAAGACGTGGTCCTTTTCCACGACGGTGAGAAGCTGGTGGCGAGCCCGAAGGAACTCGCGAGTGTGCGAGTGGACGCGCGGGTCGTCGGGCAGGGCAGGTCCGAGAAAATCATGGTGTTCAAGTATAAGCCCAAGAAGGGTTACCATAAGAAAAGGGGTCACCGCCAGCAGTTGACCCGACTTGAGATCAAAGAGATACTTTCAAGAAAGAGTGCTCCACGGCAGAAGGTCGCCTCCTCCCAGAAGAAGGAGAGCGCTCCCGTCGCCGGAGGAGAGGAAACCTAGCGGAGGTCTCGATGTCGAGCAAGAAGGGTGTCGGCAGTTCCAGGAACGGGCGGGATAGCCAGTCCAAGCGCCTGGGCGCAAAGAGGTTCAGTGGCCAGTGCGTCAAGGGCGGCAGCATCCTGGTGAGGCAGAGGGGCACCAGGGTGAAGCCGGGCCGGAACGTGGGCGTCGGCAAGGACTATACCCTGTTCGCGAAGGTGGACGGCATCGTCAAGTATCACGCCAGTGGGGGCAGGGCGGTAGTGAGCGTCCTTACCGAGCAACCCGCCGATTGAGCTCAAAGCCATTGCTTTGACGCGTCGCCGGGCGCTCGCGGGTGTATAATCATTACTACCAGTGCGTGTGATTAAAGTACGGGGGTCCCGGTTGGGCAACAGGAAGATTCTGGTGGTGGACGACGATCCCACCATGGTCAAGCTTATCAACGTTAACCTTAAGCTGAACAACTACGCCGTGGTCGAGGCGAATTCCGGCGAGCAGGCCCTGGAGTTCGTTGCCGGCGAGACGCTCGACCTGGTGGTGCTCGACATAATGATGCCCGGCGTCGATGGCTGGGAAGTGCTCCGGCGCATACGCGGCAACCACGAAACCGAGGAGATGCCTGTCATACTGGTTACCGCGAAGACCCAGGACAGCGACGTAATAAGGGGCTGGGAACTCGGCGCTGACGAGTATGTTATCAAGCCGTTCAACCCCCTGCTCCTGGTCGAGGTGATCAAGATGGTGCTCGACCGCAGCTACGAGGAGCGCCTGGAACGGCGCAAGAAGCAGAAAGAGAAGCTCGAGGTTCTTCGCAGCCTTTCGCGACCCAGGCAGGGGCCGTCCAGCTAGGGTCCCTACAGTCTTCCCAAGCGACAACCATCGAAATGCTGGTAATCCCATGTTTATCGACGAGGCGGAAATCTATGTTGAGGGCGGGCGCGGCGGTGATGGCTGCGTCTCTTTTCGGCGGGAGCGGTACCGCCCGCACGGTGGGCCGGACGGCGGTGACGGGGGGCTCGGAGGCGACGTGGTGCTGGAGGCGGCGGCGGGGAAGTCAACCCTTGGCGAACTCCACCGGAATCGCCATCACCGCGCCGGGGGTGGCGGGCGCGGTGGTTCGAAGAACAGGACCGGCGCTCGCGGAACGAGCCTGCTCATCACAGTGCCCGCGGGGACCGTGGTCAAGGAAGTGAGCGGGAGGGTCATTGCGGACCTGGTGGAGGCGGGCCAGAGGTTCGTCGCCGCCCGGGGAGGCCGGGGCGGGCACGGTAACGCTTCCATGGTTAGAGAGGCGGGGCCTATCCCGAGGTTCGCCGAGAAAGGTGAACCAGGGCGCTTCCAGACGCTCCGCCTCGAGCTCAAGCTGGTGGCGGACGTCGCCATAGTGGGATTCCCGAACGCCGGGAAGTCGAGCCTCATATCCCGCATATCCAGGGCGAGGCCGAAGGTGGCCGACTACCCGTTCACAACGACCGAACCCAACCTGGGGGTGGTGGTCGGCGAGGACTTCGACTACGTGGTCACCGATGTGCCCGGCCTGGTGGAGGGCGCCCACGCGGGAAAGGGCATGGGCATAGCGTTCCTTCGCCACATCGAGCGCGCTTCGGTAATCGTCTGCCTGGTTGACATGTCCCCGATGAGCGGCAGGCGGCCCGTCGAGGACCTTGAATTGCTGCAGGAAGAGCTGGTGTTGTTCAACCCGGAACTGGCGCGCCGGAGGAGACTGGTTGCCGCGAACAAGATGGACCTGAGGCCGGAGCCGGAAGTGCTGGAGGAGCTTCGTAGCGAGTGCGCACAAAGAGGTCTGGAGTTGTTTCCCATCAGCGCGGTAAGCGGTGAAGGCCTAGGCGCCCTCCTCTCGGCGCTGGGAGACCTGGTCGTGGAGTCCAGGGAGAAAGGTGACGTCACCGGGCCGGTGGTCGAGTACACGGTGCATGATGCTGAAGACCTGTTGAGGGTCAGGCGCACCGGGGGCCGCTTCGTGGTCGAGGGGCGCCGGGTCGAGCGCCTGGTGCTGATGACCGACTGGAACAACGACGATGCCAGGGCTCACCTGGCGCAGAAGCTGAGGACGGCTGGAGTCGAGGACCTGCTGGCCGCCCAGGGAGCTCGCGTCGGCGACGAAGTCGAAATAGCGGGGCGCGTGTTCGAGTACATACCTGAATGTGAAGACGTTTCCACTAAAGAGGACCGGACCGCCGACGACTCCGCTTCTCGCGGGAGTGATGATGAAAACCCTCAGGAGATAGCCTCCCGCCCGGGGGGGGAGGGCAATCACGGGGGTGGGGCTTGAAGTCCGTCCGCAGGATGGTGATAAAGGTCGGGTCGACGACCATCACCGAGGAATCGGGGCGCATAGACCGCGACCGTGTCGCAAACCTGGCAGAGGGGATAGTGCAGGCGAGGCGCGGTCGAATCGACGTCGCCCTGGTTTCCTCCGGGGCCATCGCGGCAGGAATGGAGCGCCTCGGTATCGAATCGAGGCCCAGAGATATCAAGACCCTCCAGGCGGTAGCCGCGGTCGGCCAGGGGTTGCTGGTGAGGATGTACACTGACCTCTTTGCCGAAAGAGGGGTTGCCACGGGCCAGGTCCTTCTGACGCGGCACGATATGGCGCACCGGCAGCAGTACATCAACGCCCGGCAGACCCTCGAGCGTCTTTTCGAAATGGGCGTGGTCCCTGTCATAAACGAGAACGACACTACCGCTACGGACGAGATATCTTTCGGCGACAACGACATGCTGGCGGCGCTGGTCGCCTCGCTGGTCGCCGCGGACCTGCTGGTTCTTCTGACCGACACCGGCGGGCTTTACACCGCGGATCCCAACAGAGCGCGCGGCGCACGCCTCATCGGGCGCGTAGGGCGGATAACCGAGGAGATAGAAGAGTTCGGAGGCGAGCCGGGAAGCCAACTGGGGTCGGGCGGCATGTCCTCGAAGCTGCAGGCCGCGAAGGTAGCGGTATCAACCGGCGTCAAGGCGGTCATCGCCGACGGGCGCGAGCCGGGGATAATCAACGAGATCCTGGGCGGAGCGATGCCGGGAACTTTCTTCCCGGCAGCCGGCAAGGTGAGGTCGAAGAAGAGGTGGATAGGATATGCCGGCACGAGCAAGGGCCGCCTCGAGATCGACGAGGGCGCCGCGAGCGCCCTTACCGCGAGGCGCAAAAGCCTGCTCCCCGCGGGCGTGGTCTCGGTCGAGGGAGAATTCGAGGTTGGTGATTGCGTTGACATAGTGGGACCGGAGGGCAAGGTGATAGGCCGGGGGATAACCTGCTACAGCCGGTCCGAGGCGGAGTTGATAAAGGGCATGAGGAGCGACCGGATAAAGAAGGTGCTGGGCGAGAAAGGGGAGGAGATCGTCCATCGCGACGAGCTGATGATATTCGAGGAAGCGGAAAGAGAGGGGAAGGCGTGAGCACGATGGGTGATCTCGAGGAACTGGCGCTCAGGGCGAGGGCGGCTGCCGCGAAGCTCGCCACCTTGACGGCTGAGCAGAAGAACAGGGCCCTGCTGGCCATGGCGGACGCGCTGGAGCGCAACACCGATATCATCATGGCCGGAAACATGCTTGACCTCGAAGCCGGGCGGCGTCAGGGAATCTCCGATGCCCTCATGGATCGACTGAGACTGAGCGAGAGCAGGGTGAGCGAGATGGCGGACGGCTTGAGGGATGTCGCCGGCCTGCGCGATCCTATCGGCGAGGTCGCCGACGGATGGCGCCTGCCCAATGGCCTTATGGTCGAAAAGACCAGGGTGCCCCTCGGAGTCATCGGGATGATCTACGAGGCTAGGCCCAACGTGACGGTGGACGCGGCGGGTCTGTGCTTGAAGAGCGGAAACGCGGTGGTGCTCCGCGGCAGTTCAAACGCGATAAACTCGAACAGGGCACTGGCGAAAATACTGGCGGACGCCGCGCGGGCAAACGGCCTGCCCGACGGTTGCGTCCAGCTGGTCGAGGATACGGACAGACAGACCGCGCGCGAGCTCATGAGGCTTCACGGGCTCATCGATGCGCTTATTCCAAGGGGAGGCGAGGGGCTCATCCGCACGGTGGTCGAGAACTCCACCGTCCCGGTTATCGAGACCGGGGTGGGCAACTGCCATGTCTACGTCGACCGGTGCGCCGACACCGGCATGGCGAGGGACATCATTTTGAACGCAAAGACTCAGCGCCCGGGGGTTTGCAACGCTGCCGAGACGCTCCTGGTGCACGCGGAAATAGCCGCCTCGTTCCTTCCGGACGCCGCCCGATCCCTGCGCGAAGAAGGCGTGGCCCTTCGAGGCGACGGGCGTACGCGAGACCTGGTCGACGGGGTTGAAGAGGCCACCGAGGAGGACTGGTACACGGAGTACCTGGACCTCGTGCTCGCGGTAAGGGTGGTGGAGAGCCTTGACGAGGCTATAGCGCACATAAACAAATACGGCTCCGGCCACTCCGAGGCGATTGTTACCGGTGACTACGAGAGTGCCAGGAGGTTCACCGAAGAGGTGGACGCGGCCGCTGTCTACGTCAACGCTTCCACGCGCTTCACCGACGGCGGTCAGTTCGGCATGGGGGCCGAGATAGGCATAAGCACCCAGAAGCTTCACGCCCGCGGGCCCATGAGCCTTCCCGAGCTCACTACCACCAAATACGTGGTCCGCGGAAACGGGCAGATACGCGAGTGAGCCGCCGCCCGCGCCCTTGAAGCCGGGTTGGTTTCGTGGTATGCAATAGGCAGGGAAGGCGGCCTCGAGAAAAGCATTTGCATAATTATTCATAGTAATGTATAGTATGCATATTCAGAGATGGCGGGGGCTTGCGCAAGTGAAAGCAAGGTCTCTTTCTTAGAGTCGCAAGAGTCGGGAGAAATCAGGCATGCTCAAGGCGGGTGTCATTGGAGCGTCGGGATACACCGGGGCGGAGCTACTGCGAATACTCTGGCTCCATCCGGAGATCCAGGTTGTGCTTGCGACGGCGAACCGGTATGCGGGGGTGCCTATTGGCTCTCTATACCCTTCCCTGGCGGGCGCTTACCCTGGCTCGTTCGACGCTTACGATCCGGCGGAGGCCGCAGAGGAATGCGATGTGCTTTTCCTCGGGTTGCCCCACGGTGAGAGCATGAAGGCGCTTCCGTCGCTCATCGACGCGGGAATAAAAGTGGTCGACCTCTCGGCTGACTTCAGGTTGGATGACCCGGCTGAGTACGAGAGGTGGTACCAGGTTACCCACGAGGCGCCCGAGCTGCTCGCCGAAGCTGTCTACGGGATACCCGAGATCGACAGGGAGAGGATCGCCGGCACGCGGATCACCGCGAACCCGGGGTGCTATCCCACTTCGGCGCTGCTTGGTCTCTACCCGCTTGCCAGGGCCGGCCTGATAGGCGGCCAGGTGGTGATCGACGCCAAGAGCGGGGTGTCCGGCGCGGGCAGGAAGCTCACGCTCGAGACTCATTTCCCGCAGATCGCTGACGGGGTGGAGCCGTACGCCGTCTCGGGGCACAGGCACCTTCCGGAGATCCGTGCCGAGCTGAACCGACTGAGCCCCGGGCGCGAGCTCGAGGTATTGTTCACGCCGCACCTCGTGCCGATGAACCGCGGTATCCTCTGCACGATGTACGTGACGATGACCGAGGCGCCGGCCGGTGGCGATTTGAGGGCGCTCTTCGAGGACGCTTATGGCGAAGAGGAGTTTGTGCATCTGCTGGAGGAAGGTAAGTACCCCGGGACAAAGGCGGTCCAGGGCAGCAACAACTGTCACCTGGCGCTCGAGCAGGGGCAAGGCGGGCGAACCCTTGTCGTGATGTCGGCCATCGACAACCTGGTCAAGGGGGCGTCAGGCCAGGCAGTTCAGAACATGAACGTGATGTGCGGGCTGCCCGAGGCCGCGGGCCTCGCGGGCCCGGGCTTGTTCCCATGAGCGAAAGGCGGGCCGATTCCGGGGGTTCACGTGAAACGGGGCGAATGATAGGCGGGTGAGCGTTATGGGTTCGATGGGGTTCGAAAGGATACTCGGCGGCGTCTGCGCCCCCCTGGGATTCCTTGCCGCGGGTGTCGCCTGCGGCATCAAAGACGACGAAAGGCCCGACCTGGCCCTGGTCTACTCCGAGTTTCCGGCAGTGGCGGCGGGGGTCTTCACCACGAACGAGATGAAGGCGGCCCCGGTGTTGTTGAGCCAGCTTCGGGTCGCCGCGGGAACAGCCAGGGCGATCGTCGTGTCAAGCGGCAACGCAAACGCCATGACCGGCCCTCGCGGGTTGTCCGACGCCCTTGCCATGGCGACGGCTGTAGAGAATGCGCTGGACGCGGGCGAGGGCCAGGCCCTAGTGGCGTCCACCGGTCCCATAGGCAGGCATCTCCCGCTGGACAATGTCATCAACGGGATAGAGCAGGCGGTTTCAGAGTTAAGCCCGGGAGGCAACACCGACGCCGCGAAGGCGATAATCACCACCGACTCCTACCCGAAAGAACTCGCCGTGGAGATGGAGATCGGCGGTGGGATTGTCAGGCTCGGCGGCATGGTCAAGGGTTCGGGCATGATACACCCCGACATGGCCACGTTGATCTCTGTCATGACTACCGACGCTCCCCTCGAGCACGATGTCATGCAGCACTGGCTCGAGCAGGCGGTGGAGTGGTCGTTCAACCGGATATCGGTGGATGGAGACCAGTCCACCAACGACACCGTTTTGATGCTCGCGAACGGCGCCGCCTTTCCGGAAGGGTACGTTATGACCCGCGAGGAGGCCGAGCTCTACTTCAGCGCGCTGTGCTGGCTGACAGGCCACCTGGCGATGGCGCTCGTCAAGGACGGGGAAGGGGCGAGCAAGCTGTTGCGCGTGGTTGTCAACGGGGCGCGCGACGACGCGGATGCCGTGAGTGTCGCCAGGGCCATAGCCACCTCCAACCTCGTCAGGTGCGCGCTTTTCGGCGCCCGGCCCAACTGGGGACGCATTGCCGCGGCGGCCGGCAGCGCCGGCGTGCCGCTCGAACAGGACAAGGTCACCATCTTTTTCGGGGAGCACAAGGTGGCCGCCGAAGGCGGGCCGGTTCCCCACGACGAGGGTGAGCTCGAGACCCAACTGAGGCGTGACGAAGCCGAGATAACGGTGGACCTGGGCCTTGGTGAAGGCTCGGCTTACTTCCTGACGTGCGACCTGACGCCGGATTACGTGGAGTTCAACGCCGGCGAGAAGAGCTGAGGGGTAAACGGTTGTCGAGCGGCGAGACACATTACAAGGCGAAGGTCCTGACCGAGGTACTGCCTTACATCAAGATACACCGCGGCAAGACCGTGGTGATCAAGCTCGGCGGCAACGCGATGCAGGACAAGGAGACAAGGCGCACGTTCGCTTCAGACGTTGTCCTCATGCGCTACGTGGGTATCAACCCGGTGATCGTGCACGGCGGCGGCCCCCAGATAACCGAATACATGAGGAAGCTTTCCAAGGAGCCGAGCTTCATCGATGGCCATCGGGTCACCGACGCGGAGACCATGGAGATAGCCAAGATGGTTCTGGTCGGGAAGGTCAACAAGGAGATAGTCTCGCTCATCAACAGGCACGGAACCTTGTCGATGGGGCTCTCCGGCGAGGACGGCAACCTTATCACCGCCCGGAAGCGTTTTGCCGACAACGGCGCCGACCTGGGATGGGTGGGGGACGTCGATTTCATAAACGGGAGGATATTGGAGGAGCTGCTCGGCCACGAGCTGATACCGGTCATCGCCTCGGTGGGGACGGATACCGAGGGGAACAGCTACAACATAAACGCTGACGCCGTCGCCGGCGAGGTGGCCCTGGCACTGAATGCCGACAAGGTCATATACATGACCAACGTGAACGGCATCCTGTCGGAGAGTGGCGATCTCATCAGCAGGCTTGACGCCGAAGGCTGCCGGCGGATGCTCGACAACGGGGAGGTTTCGAAAGGGATGATCCCCAAGGTCTCCAGCTGCTTAAGAGCCGTCGAGGGCGTTGTCAACCGGGCTCACATCATCGACGGGACAGTGGAGCACGCACTCCTTCTGGAGGTTTTCACCAGCTTGGGTGTCGGGACAATGATAGTGGAGAGCATGGACCAGTTGCTCGAAGGGGAATGAGATGGACGAACGGCTGGCACACCTGAAGGAGCTTGATTCGATGTGCGTGATGCAGACGTACAGGAGGCTCCCGGTTGCTTTCGTCCGCGGTGAGGGGACCCGCCTGTGGGACTCCGGGGGCCGCGAGTACCTGGACCTGGTGGCGGGGCTCGGGGTCACCGTTCTCGGGCACAGCCATCCGGCGGTCACCGAGGCCGTTTGCTCCCAGGCGGCGAGACTCTTGCACACCACGAACTTATATTACGTCGAACCGCAGGCCGAGCTTGCCAGACTGCTTTCGGACAGCTGCTTCGAGGGCCGCTGCTTCTTCGCCAACTCAGGCGCGGAGGCAAACGAAGGGGCGCTCAAGCTCGCGCGCAAGTACCATTTCATGAACGGACGGCCGCGCAGCAAGGTGGTCGGCGCCCTCGGGAGTTTTCACGGCAGGACACTCGCCACCATGTCGGCGACCGGCCAGCCCTCGAGGTGGGAGCCTTTCGCCCCGGTGGTGCCGGGGTTCGCGCACGTCCCACTGAACGACGTCGAGGCGCTCTCAAGAGCCATAGACCGAGAGACCGCTGCTGTGATCATGGAGCCGATACTGGGCGAGGGCGGGGTTCATCCGGCGACCGCCGAGTTCCTCGCGGCGGCGCGGGAGGGGTGCGACCGCGAGGGAGCGGTGCTGATCTTTGACGAAGTCCAGAGCGGGATGGGGCGCACCGGCACATTCTTCGCCTTCGAGCCTTCCGGGGTGAAGCCCGACGTGGTCACAATGGCGAAAGGCCTGGCCAACGGGGTCCCCGCGGCGGCGTTCATCGCCGCGGGAGAGTTCGGGCAAGTCCTCGCTCCGGGAGACCACGGCAGCACCTTCGGGGGCGGGTTCCTTGCCTGCGCGGCGGCCCTCGCGACCATCAGCACGCTGTTTGAGCAGGACCTTGCAGCCAACGCGAAGCGGGTCGGCCTCCTGCTCATGAAGCGGCTGGAGGAACTCCAGCGCTTTCCGGCGGTGACCGGGGTGCGCGGGCGTGGGCTGATGCTCGCCGTGCAGCTCGACCGCGACTCGGCGCGCGAGGTCGTAATGGGGTGCCTGGAGCGAGGCGTGCTGGTCAACGACGTGAGCCCGAGCGCGGTAAGGATGCTGCCGCCGCTGATTTTAAGCGAGGAAGAGGCGCTCATGGGCGCGTCAGTACTCGCCGAAGTTCTCTCGGGATTAAAGGACAAGTAGGGGAAGGGAGACTCATTGGTCAGGCACAAGATGCGCGCCAGCGATTTTTTAAGCCTGAAGCCGCTGGACGGCGACGAGCTGGAGGACCTGCTGGAGGAAGCGCTCAGGCTGAAGAACGAGGGCACGAAAGGCCTGAAGCCGCTTTCCGGGAAGGCGGTAGGGCTGCTGTTTGAGAAGCCCTCGATGCGCACGCGGATCTCTTTCGAGGTCGCGGTCCTCAGGCTGGGAGGGCACCCGTTCGTTTTGACCGACGATGAGGTACAGCTCGGACGCAGGGAGACCATCGCGGACGCCGGAAGGGTGATGTCGAGATACCTGGACGGGTTGGTGGTGCGAACGTTCGCGCAGGAGCGGCTGGAGGAACTCGCGCAGGCCGCCGATGTCCCGGTGATAAACGCGCTCACGGACCTGTGCCACCCCTGCCAGGCGCTGGCGGACATGCTGACGGTGCTCGAGTACAAGGGGGCCTTGCGGGGCTTGAAGCTTGCCTACGTCGGTGATGGCAATAACGTCACACACTCCCTGATGCGCGCGGGCACGAAGCTCGGCATGTCGGTGACCGTATCGACACCTCCCGGACGCGAGCCGCTCGCCGGGATAATCGAAGAGTGCGCTCTGAACACGTCGATCTACGACAGCTCTCTCGAGTTGGGCAACGATCCCGCCGCCGGGGTCGCCGACGCAGATATCGTCTACACCGACGTGTGGGTGAGCATGGGCCAGGATGCCGGTGACGAAGCCGGGCTCTTGAGTGAGTTCGCGCCTTTCCAGGTGAACGAAGAGCTGCTGTCGCTGGCCAGGAAGGACGTCATGGTCCTCCACTGCCTTCCGGCGCACCGCGGGCAGGAGATATCCGACGAGGTGATCGACGGCAGCCGCTCCGCCGTCTGGGACCAGGCGGAGAACCGCTTGCACGCCCAGGTCGCGCTCCTCGCGATGATATACGGATAAGGGCGGGGGTGGAAATGAAGCGTCAGAGGCAGCAGGCGATACTCAAAGCGGTCCATGCCGGTCAGGTGAAGAACCAGCGGGAGCTGGTCGAGCTGCTCTCTCGCCAGGGCTTCGAGGCCAGCCAGACGACGGTTTCACGTGACCTGCGAGAGCTCGGGATAGCCAGGGGGCGCGACCCTGAAGGGTTCCTGTTGTACGGCGAGGCCTCCTCGCCGGGCGTTAGGGAAGAGGGAGACGGGGCGTTCCGGCGCACCGCTCCAATCGCGCTGCTGTCGGCCGAGGCCACCGGGAACCTGGTGTTGGTCAAGACGACACCCGGCAGCGCGCAGGGGCTCGCCTGGGCCATAGACGCGGCATCGCTCGAGGGGATCGCCGGCACGGTGGCGGGAGACGACACCATCATGGTGGTCTGCTCCGCGGGGGTGGATAGCCGGAAGATAAACAAAAGACTTATGCAATACGCTCTGGACAAGAGGTGAGTCGATTGACTGAAGAGCAAGGCGAGCGCGACTCGGTCGTCCTCGCGTACTCAGGCGGGTTGGATACTTCCGTGCTGGTGCGCTGGCTGATCGAGGAGAAGGGGCTCGACGTGATAGCGGTCAGTGCGGACCTCGGTCAGCCCGGCGACATGGAGGCCATAAGGCAGAAGGCGCTCGATACCGGCGCGGTGGCATCCGAGGTCGTGGACGCGCGGGAGGTTTTCGCCTCCGATTTCATCGTGCCGGCTCTGTGGGCGAACGCCATGTACCAGGGGAGCTATCCACTCGCCACCGCGCTGGCCAGGCCGCTCATAGCGAAGCTCCAGGTGGAATCGGCCCGGAGGCATGGGGCCAGGTTCGTGGCGCACGGCTGCACGGGCAAAGGCAACGACCAGGTTCGTTTCGAGGTAGCCACCGCGGCGCTCGACCCGGATCTCGAGGTAATCGCTCCCATGCGGGAATGGAAGATGACCAGGGAAGAGGAGATCGACTACGCCAGGAAGTGGGGCATACCGGTGCCGGTCACCGTCGAGTCGCCTTACAGCATCGACGAGAACCTGTGGGGACGTTCCTGCGAGTGCGGAGTGCTTGAGGACCCGTGGGTGGAGCCCCCCGAGGACGCCTACGAGTGGACGGCCTCGCCCGAGAACGCGCAGGGCGAGCCACGGCACATAGAGATAGGTTTCGAGCGCGGCGTGCCGGTCGCTCTCGACGGGGAAGCCCTCGGCCTGGTCGACATGATACTTCGCTTGAACGATATCGGCGGAATGCACGGTGTGGGCCGGATAGACGTCATCGAGGACAGGCTGGTGGGCATCAAGTCCAGGGAGATCTACGAGGCGCCCGCGGCCGTTATCCTGGTGACCGCCCACCGGGACCTGGAGCAGCTTACGCTGACCAGGGAGGCGCTTTCCGGCAAGAGGCCTCTCGAGCAGCGCGTGGCGGAGATGGCCTACGAGGGCCTGTGGTTCAGCCCGCTCAACCGGGCGATCATGGAGTTCAACCGCGTCCTTCAGGAGCGGGTCTCGGGGACAGTGAGGGTGAAGCTCTACAGGGGAAAGGCGACGGTGTCGGGCCGCCGCTCTTCAAACTCCCTCTACGACATGGGCCTGGCGACTTACGACAAGGCCGATGTTTTCGACCACACCGCGGCGCGTGGATTCATCAAGCTCTGGGGCCTGCCGCTCAAGGTATGGGCCCAGAGCGAAAGAGAGACCGGACAAGGAGCCGACAGGTGAAGATGTGGGGTGGAAGGTTCGATAAGGAGCCGGACCCGGGTTTCATGGAGTTCAGCTCCTCCATAAGATTTGACGTGCGGCTGTATCCGTTTGACATAGCGTGCACCGGCTCCTGGTCGCTCAGCCTCGAGGAAGCGGGTGTTCTGACTTCCGGGGAGGGCGCTTCGATCAGGGACGCGCTCGGCCGGGTGGAAAGCGAGCTAGACGCTGGTTCCTTCGAGTTCATGGCGACCGACGAAGACATCCACACCGCCATCGAAAGGCGGCTGGTTGACCTTGTGGGCCCGGCGGGAGGGAAGGTTCGCAGCGGGCGAAGCCGTAACGACCAGGTGGCAACCGACATGCGGCTGCTGGTGATGGACGCCTGCGCGTCTATGGCCGGCAAGGCCAGAGGCCTCCAGATAGCCCTGGTGGACCAGGCGGAGGCAAACATCGAGGTCGTGATACCCGGGCATACGCACCTCCAGCAGGCGCAGCCGGTGCTGCTGGCGCACGCCTTGCTCGCATTCGTCCAAATGCTCGAGCGCGACATCGGTCTTCTGAACGGGGCGGCTTCGCTTGCCGACACCATGCCACTGGGCTCGGGGGCGCTCGCGGGGACCGGCCTCGCTGTAGACAGGCATCTCCTGGCCGAGAGGCTGGGTTTCACGCGCGTATCCCGCAACAGTATTGACGCGGTCAGTGACCGCGATTTCGTCTGCGCGGCGCTGTTCGCGTTGACCATGACCATGGTACATCTCAGCAGGCTTTCAGAGCAGGTGATACTCTGGTGCTCGCAGGAGTTCGGCCTCGCCGGGCTGGATGACGCCTGGGCGACCGGCTCGAGCCTGATGCCCCAGAAGAAGAACCCCGACGGTTGCGAGCTGGTCCGCGGCAAGGCCGGCCGCGTGGAGGGCAGCCTGGTGGCAATGCTTACCGTCTTGAAGGGGCTGCCGCTCTCATACAACCGGGACCTTCAGGAAGACAAAGAGGGTCTTTTCGACGCGCTCGACACTGTTGGCGCCTGCCTCCATGTGATGGAGCGGACCGTGGCGACCCTGAGCTTCGATGCCGCGAGGGCGGCCGAGCTGAGCGAGGGCGGATTCATGACGGCCACGGACCTTGCGGACCACCTCGCCTCAAAGGGAATGGATTTTCCCGAGGCCCACCGTGTAGTTGGTGAAGTGGTCTCATACTGTGCGGAGGAGGGGAAATCGCTTGCGTCCCTCACCGCCGATGAGATTGCCCGCTTCTCAGAAGAGCCGGGCGCGGAATGCGTCGGATGCCTGGGTGTTGACGCCTCGGTTGCGAGGCGCTCGTGCATTGGAGGCACGGCACCAGAGGAGGTAAAACGTCAGCTCGCCGCCGCAAGAGCGATGATATCGGGCGCCGGCGAGCGGTTGTGATATCATTTCTGCCGGGTGGCATGCTCGCCTGGCGAACACCATGCCCGCGGCCGCTATTTACGCGCGTGGCTTATTTCTAGAGTGAAGGAGCGGTATCTTGGAGGTCAAGAAAGGCTTAATAGTAGCTCTCGGGTACGGCAAGTATTTCATTTCCGACAAGATAACGGGTTTTATCCCGATAGAGGACGACCGGGGGCACGCGCGCCGGACCCACGTCTATATCGACGGCCTCAGCGAACCGGTTGTCGCTTCGCGCACGGAGCAGACCATGCTCAAGGCGATGACCCGCGAAGGGCCCGGGGAGTTCGAGGCGGCCATGGCTCTCGAGCTCGTCGACAGGATACTTGCCGACCTGCATCACGTGGGCCCCATGCTCCGTCGCTCCATAAGGGACGAGTGCGGGCTCGACATCGACGATATCGAGAGGCGGATAAAGGAGCTCCTTTCGGGCGATGAGTCCGCGATGGTCCAGGAAGGGTTGTTTGCCGAGGGGGACCAGAGCTGATCGCGGGACGACCGGGCCAAAGGCTGCAGAGTTCATTCTTCGCTCGAGACACCCGTACCGTCGCGCGTGAGCTTCTGGGCTGCATTCTCATGCACGATGCCGTGGGAGGCAGCGCTTCGGGAATGATTGTCGAGACCGAGGCCTACCTCGGAGATGGCGATTACGCCAGCCACGCCAGGTTCGGGCCGACACGTCGAAGCCGCGTACTTTTCGGGCCGCCGGGGCTTGCCTACGTGTACTTTATCTATGGAATGCACTGCTTGTTCAACGTGGTGACAGAGAGCGATGGGGTCGCGGGGGCGGTGCTTGTGAGGGCGCTCGAGCCCCTGGACGGCACCGACCTGATGGCCGCGCGCCGCGGTCGCGGCGAACTGCTGGAGCTCACGAGGGGACCGGCCCGCCTTTGCCAGGCTCTTGCCATAGAACTCGAGATGAACGAGGCGGACCTATCCCGTGGACCGCTGGGCATATGGCGAGGCGATTCATTGCCAGGCTCCATGGTGCTCAAGACCACACGGATCGGAGTTACCGGCTCGAAGGAGGAACTGTACCGCTACCTGGTGAAAGGAAACCCGTATGTTTCGGGATGACGCTGGAGGAGGGGATCGAAGGTGAGACTGGAGAAGATATACCGCACGGCCATCGAGCTCGGCATGCGCAGGGATCCGCGAGGCAAGGAAGGTGTTCTGCAGGCGCTGGCTGACGCCGCAAAGGAGTACGATGGCCTGAAGGGCGACGAGAAGCGCTTCTTCGATAAAGAACGGCTGACCAACCCTTTCGCTGATACGCGCATCCTTTATGGTTCCCCCGAGCTCGAGGTCAAGAGCGTCATTGTAGGGGTTGACGTCGAGGCTCCCGAGCTCCTGCTGGTGGACCGCCTTCGCGAGAAAGGCAGTAAGATCGATCTCTGCATAGGCCATCACCCCGAGGGACGAGCGCTGGCCGGTTTGTCCGAAGTCATGGGCCTGCAGGCGGACGCCTGGGCGGCGTTCGGTGTTCCGGTCAACATTGGTGACGCGCTGATTTCCGAACGGATGAGGGAGATAAGACGGGCCTTGATGCCACAGAACCACCAGCGGCCCATAGATACGGCACGGCTTTTGGGCATCCCGTTCATGTGCGTGCATACGCCGGCTGACAACCTGGTAACCGACCACCTTACGCGCCTGTTGAAGCGTGATAAGCCACGGTTGGTGGGCGATGTCCTGGAGCTGCTGCTCAAGCAGAAGGAGTACCGCGCCGCGGCCGGACGGGGAATGGGCCCGAGCGTGCTTGTCGGTGAGAAGAGCAGCAGGGCGGGCGAGCCGTTCGTGGACATGACCGGTGGTACCGAGGGGCCGGTGGGCGTCCTGGAGAAGCTGGCCCAGGCCGGGGTCGGCACCATCATAGCCATGCACATGGGAGACAAGCTCAAGGCGGAGGCGGAGAAGCAGCATGTCAACGTGGTCATTGCCGGGCACATTGCTTCGGACAACGTCGGCCTGAACCTGTTCCTTGACCAGCTCGAAAAGCAGGGTGTGAGCTGCCGGGGGTTCTCCGGTTTCGACAGGTTTTCCCGATTGAAGAAATAGAGATCGGGGTCATATCATGTCTACGCGTTCTTGTAAGACGGATCGCGCGCTTTGATGAAGAATCAAGGTATTAGAGCCGACCATCTATTCGTGACTACCAGACAAAAAGCGCGCTAAGAAAACCTGTCCCTTGACCGCTGGTGACAGTCAAAGAGACTGTGGACCCCGCCGGCAGTCTCGTTCCGGCCCCGGGACTCTGTCCGGTAACTATCCCCGGAGGGGAGCCCGGCGCGTAACTCACGCTGGCCGAGAAGCCCGCAGCAGCGAGCTTTGTCCTGGCCGACGCCTCTGGCATGCCGACCACTCCAGGCACCGAGCTCTTGGGGGCGCCGCTCGAAACGAAGATGGTCACGGTCCCGCCCGCGTTCATGGTGGTGCCTCCGGCGGGGGCCTGTGAGACCACCGTGCCGACAGGCTCGGCATTCGACTGCTCCACGACGGAAGCCTCAAAGCCAGCCTGTGACAGCGACGATCTTGCGCTCGAGGAGTTCATGCCGACCACGCTCGGCACCCGCTTGGCGGCGGGCGAGTTGTGGACGTTGCAGTAGGCGGTGGGCGCTTCGCCGCGCTTGAACGTCGCGGAATGGGTGCTGGGACAGCCCGACACCGCGAGCAACCCCGTGACGTCGCAGATGGAGACGGTGATATCCTCCGTCGGCGTCTCGGCGGATGGGGCCGCAGGCTCTTCGCCCGTGGAGAACGCCGTCGGAGGCGTGTCCTCCAGGGCTGCGCTCATGAAGAGCCGCCAGATGGTAGCGGGCAGGCTGCCACCGGTCATTCCGCCCATGGATATCCGTCCCTGGGGATATCCGACCCAGACGGCAGCTACGAGGTCGGGGGTGTAGCCCACGAACCAGGCGTCGGCGTGGTCTTCGGTGGTGCCCGTCTTTCCCGCCTGCGGCCGCCCTATCCTGGCCCCAGTTGCCGTGCCACTCGTGACGACCTCCTGGAGTATCTTGTTAGCCTTGGCGGCGACTTTGGGGTCCAGAACGCCGTTTGTTTCCGGCTTGCCCTCATCGATTATGTTGCCGTCGGCGTCTGTCACCTTGGATATCGAACGGGCCAACGCGTGCACGCCGCCGTTGGCAAGCGTGCCGAAAGCGGAGGCCATATCAAGCGGGGTGACGCCCACGTGCAGGCCGCCGAGGGCTATTGCCGGGTTGGGCTCGACGGGGGACTGGACGCCCATAGCCTTGGCCAGATCGGCTACCCTGGTCGGCCCGACGTCCATTATAAGCTGGGCAAAGACAACGTTTACGGAGTGAACGGTAGCGCTCTTGATACTGGTCGATCCACTGCCGTGTCCGTCGTAGTTGTTTACTTTCCAAACCCCACCACCGGGAATGTTGATAGTCCTGGGGGAGGAGGCGTCGTATGTCTGTTCGGGCGATATGCTGTCGGCGAGCGCCCTCGCAAGTACGAAAACCTTGAAAGAAGACCCCGCCTGTCGATGACCGTCGGCAGCCACGTTGAACTGGCTCACTGCATAGTTCTTGCCGCCCACCATAGCCTTAATGTAGCCGGTCCTGGGGTCGACAGAGACGAGAGCAGCGTCAGGACCTCTGTTGGGGTCGAGCTCCTCCCGCAGCGTTTTCTCGGCGACGTCCTGGAGTCTCAGGTCGATCGTTGTGTATATCCTCAGGCCGCCGCGGAACGCCTGCTGGTCGCCGTACTTACGGCGCACCAATTCAGTTATGTAGTCGCAGAAGTATGGGGCCCTGCGTACCACGTAGACCTTGTTGACCGGCGCGAGGTTCATGGGTTCTTTGTCGGCCGCGTCCAACTGGTCGCGGTCGATAAAACCCTGCTTGAGCATTCTCTGAAGGACGAGCGTGCGTCTCTGCAGAACCTCCTGCGGCCTGGTGTAAGGGTCGTAGTAGCTCGGTGAGCGGATCACGCCCGCCAGCATGGCGCACTCCGCCAGGGTAAGCTCCTGAGGAGCTTTCCCGTAGTACTTGCGGGCCGCGGTGAAGATGCCGTAGCACCCGTGGCCGAAGTAGATATCGTTGAGGTAGAGCTCGAAGATCTTGTTCTTGGAGTACTTGTTCTCGAGCTGATAGGCCAGGTGCGCCTCCTGTACCTTGCGCCAGAGTGTTCTCCTGGGGCCGACGTAGGCGCCCTTTATGTACTGCTGGGTTATGGTGCTGCCACCCTGGACGACAGAGCCCTTTACCACGTTTGCCCAGAGCGCCCTTACGACTGATTTCCAGTTGACGCCCTTGTGTTTGTAAAAGTCGCTGTCTTCTATTGCCATGACAGCTTTTTTCAAGGCGTCCGGCATCTTCTCCAAGGCTATTATCTCGCGGTCCTGATCGCCGCGAAGTTCACAGAGAAGGGTGCCGTCCGCGGCAAAGACCTTGGAATTCTGAGCCGCCTTATATTCGTTGAGCGAGGATAGGGAAGGCAGCCCGACACCACTGTAAAACCAGGCTACGATCCCTCCTATGCCGATTATGACTCCGAGGAGGACAACGAGCGAAATGCGCAGAAATACTTTCATGTCACCTTCACATAAGCAACAATTTCAACAATGATAACACCTATTAAACGATATT
>JBBQKJ010000004.1:0-105514 GCA_038326775.1 Candidatus Geothermincolia bacterium | reverse complement strand
CCGGGCGGGGGGGTGGTTTTCGCTGGTGGGGCACCGCCACCATCAAAACATTCCATACCCCCACCCCCCCCCCCCCGCCCTTATTTCAGGTCGGGGCCCCCCACCCCAACATGAATTCTTATCCGAAACATCCGCCCGCCGCCGCGAATTCATGTCAGGGTGCCTGACCCCAACATGAATCAATGCCGGCGATGCGCCTGGCAAGCCCGACCTTTTCGTCGAGCCCCGCCAGTCTCGATATCATGATGCGCTGGGCCTGGGGCGAGCCAGCGCCGTGTATGCTCTCGGTGAGGTAGGCTGCCGCGCCGCACCCCACGGTCATGTTCTCGATGAACTTCATTATCTTCACGCGGTCGATGGTGGGGACGCCGTCCACGCCCTTGAGGTACTTCTCGAGGTACGGCGCTATCTCGGGATTGTCGAAGTCCTTCTGCGAAGGCATTGTGACCACCAGCCCGCCGGCGATGTCCTGCAGTAACCGGGCTATCTCGAACGGGAACCGCGTCACGTTCAGCTTGCAGATATTGGCGAGGAGGGCGTCGACCTCGTAGTTTCCCGCCGGCGTCCGGCTGCCGCGCGCGCTGCAGGCGATGCCGCAGCAGAAGAGCGTCTCGTTGAGGTGTATCATCTCGGTGATCTTGTCGCGCACGTGGCTAGCCCGCGCCGCCCCCTGGTAGCTGGCCGCCAGCTGCGCCGAACCGATGAGCACGTCGCCCACACCGACCTTGCAGCCGCCGTAACTCTGGCGGTGGAACGAGGCGAACCGCTCCACGACCTTGCCGCTCTGGTCCGTCTCCCCGCACATGAAGATACGCTCGTTGGGGACGAACACATCCTCGAGGATCACCAGCGCTTCCTGGCTTCCGTAGTTGGGGTTCCCGACGTCCAGCGGGCTGCCCTCCATCTTGCGGGTGTCCGAGGGCTGCCGCCCGAGCACGAACGTTATGCCCCGGGTGTCCGAGGGCACCGCGAAGGATACCGCGAACTGCTCTTCCCCCTCTCGCATGGCGGTCGTGGGCATCACCAGTATCTCGTGTGAGTTCAGAGCCCCGGTCTGGTGCGCCTTGGCGCCCCGGACAACGATGCCGTCGGCGGTCCGGTCCACCACGCGGACGAAGACGTCGGGGTCAGGCTGCTCGCCCGGTCGCAGGGAGCGGTCCCCCTTGACGTCGGTCATCGCGCCCTCGACCACGATATTCTCGTCCTGCACCCATTCCAGGTAGTCCTTGAGCCGCCTGTGGTAGTCGGTGCCGTGGGCCTGGTCGCACTCGTAAGTCACCGAGTAGAGCGCGTTGAACCCGTCCATCCCCACACAGCGCTGGTAGCAGGTGGCGGTCCTCCGGCCAAGCATTCTCTGCATGAGCACCTTGTCGACGAGGTCGTCGGTACCCTGGTGGATGTGCGTGAAGCGGCTGACCTTCCGGCCCGTCAGGTGCGACCTCACGTAGAGCAGGCCTTCGGCCTCGGGCTCGTCGCCGGTGTTATATGACTCTGAGACCGCGTTGGCCGACGGCCTCAGCATCGGGTGGTCCACGGTGCAGCCGCACCGTTCCCCCAGGACGTAAACGGTTCGCTCGAGCCCTCTCAGGCTGTCGAAGTACGCTTCGGGACTGGCAATCTTCATTCTCTCACCCCGCCTGTCTAGATCGGTACGGCAAGAGTCTACAACAAAGCTGCGCGGACAGGACAAGGCTGCCGCCCGGAAGCGGTCCTGTCGATGACCGGGGCCGGGGGGCGGAATGTGACGCACTCTCTTGCCGGCGCGACAGGCCAACCCCAACAGCGTGATGCCGGAGAAGCTGGAAGCTGTCGACGGCGGGTGGAAACTGCTCCGAGGCCCCTACTACGGCTGGGCCCCGGGCGCGCCAGCGCCCCCCTTTGCCGACTTCTAGAGCATCCAGCCGGGACGCTCCCGGCAGACCTCCCGCATATGATCGTGGAGCCAAGGCTCGACCTCCGGCGCGGTGTAGAACGCCGGGTACAGGAGGTTCTGGCCCTGGGCCAGGGCACCCTCGCGGAGCGCGATGTCGTGCAGCTCGCAGCCGGGGTATATCCTGATGCCGACGGTGACCCTGACCGCCTGTGGCTCCAGCCCGTCCAGGAAGGCGACGCTCTCATCGACACTCTGTCTCGTCTCGCCCGTGCCTCCCAGCAGGAGGAAGCAGTAGAAGGCGAGGCCCGCCGCCCGTGCCCCCTGGACTGTCGCAAGGATGTCTTCCTTCGAGAAGCCTTTCCCGAGGGCGGCCAGCATGTCCAGCGAGCCGCTTTCGTTTCCCACGCTCAGGACCTTGCAGCCCGCCTCGCGCATGAGGTCGAAGAGCCCGGGGTCGTTATAAGCGGGGTTGAAGCTCGCGGTCCAACCGAGAGAGAGTCCTCTGCCCGCGATCTCGCGGCACAGCCGGGCGGCGTACTCGGCGGGGTAGTTGAACAGCGAGTCGGTGAAGATGGCGCTCCTGATTCCGAGCTCGTCCATCGACTGGAGCTCGTCTGCGACCAGGGCGGGCCCCCGCAGCCGGACCCGCCTGCCCTCAACGAACGGGCTGGAGCAGTATATGCAGCGCATGTGGCAGCCGCGCCGCGACTGCAGGTTGGCGGTGTACGGCGGGCCGCCGCCCGGGACCCAGTTGTAGCGCCGCACGTCGAACAGCTCCCTGTCGGGCGGGGGAAGCCTGTCGAGGTCGAGCGGAGGCCCAGGCGGGTTCACCGCGCCGATACCGTCTTTTCGGAACGCGACGCCGCCGACCACGCGGGCGTCCGCTCCCGCCTCCAGGCGCTCAAGCAGCCCCGTGAAGGCGGCCTCGCCCTCGCCGACCACGCCGAGCTCCACCCCGAGGTACTCCAGGCATTCCAGGGGGAAGATGGTAAAGCCCGCACCCCCGAGTACAAGTGGAGCGTCCGTCTCCAGGCGCACCGCGTCCACCACCTGCCTGACTTGAGGCAGGTAGAACTCGACCGCGAACCTGTCCTGGTTGTCGATGTTCCTGACGCTCAGCCCCACGGCCTCGGGGCGGAAGCCGCGCACCGCGTCCGCGGTGTCGCCCGCGGGGTCGTCGCTGAACATGAGGTCGAGGCCCGCCACCTCGTGGCCGGCCGCCTTCGCCGCTGAGGCGACAGAGGCGATACCCAGCGGGAACGGGATAAGGTTTTCCCTGCACCGGTTCTCGCTGATCAAGAGGACTCTCAAATGCCGCTCTTTTCCCGCCGCTGGCGCCCCTCAGGCCTGATGACTGTTGACCCCATTCCCGGCTCCAACCGGCGCGCCGAAGGAACCCGGCGCCGGTCTGCTAATATATTAGTATGCGTTTTTCGAGGCCCGGTGCAAGAAGACATCGCATGACCGCCGTTCGCGCCGTTGCGGTTCTCCTGCTGTGCGTTGTGCTCCCAGCGGCGTTCGGCGCGCCTCTCGCCGCCGCCTCTTACGGTTGGGACGGGGGGCATGACCTGCTGGGCTGGCCCGCGCCCGCCAGGGACATTTACTTCGCCGAGGGCACCACCAGAAACGGTTTCGAGGAGTACCTGATAATCAGGAACCCCGCCGCCGAGGAATCTGTTGTCACGGTCAACTACATGTTTGGCTCCAGGGCCCCGAAGGCGCAACATCTGACAATCGCCCCCCGGGCCGCCGCATCCATCAACGTCAACGGCGTGGTGGGGCCGGACATGGACGTCTCGATAGCGATCGCCGCCGAGCCGGGCGTGGTAGCCGAGCGCGAGATCTACTTCAACTACAAGGGCGTATGGACCGGGGGGCACGCCATCCGGGGAGTGCCGTCCCCGTCGGACACCTGGTACCTTGCCGAAGGCACGACGCGCGCGGGTTTCCAGGAGTGGCTGTGCCTGCAGAACCCCGGCGCTATCGACGCGACGGCGACCCTCACCTACATGCCGGGCACAGGCGAGAACAGGCGGGAGCAACTGGCCATCCCGGCGGGCAGCCGCAGGACCATCGACGTAAACAGCTCGGTCGGCCCGGAGCAGGACGTCTCCATAATGGTCGAAGCCTCCGCTCTACTGGTGGCCGAGAGGCCTATGTACTTTGACTACAAGAACGCCTGGAGAGGCGGGCACGCGGCTACCGGCTCCTCGAGGCTGGCCAGGGTGTGGGACTTCGCCGAGGGCACCACCCGCAAAGGATTCGAGGAGTGGCTTTGCATCATGAACCCCGGCGAGGAGGCAACCGCCAGGGTCGAGTACATGTTCGGCGGCGAGCCATCGCTCGTAAGGGAGTACCCGCTGAAGGCGCGGGCCAGGACGACGATCTTCGTGAACGAAGCGGTCGGGCCGGAGAAAGACGTTTCTATCAGGGTCACCAGTGGGCGCGATATCCTCTGTGAGCGGCCCATGTACTTCATCTATAACTCTACCTGGGAGGGCGGGCACGACGTGCTGGGCTCGACCGCCGGGGAGAAGACCTGGTACTTCCCTGTGTCCGGCGCGGGTATGGGGTTTATCTCATGGCTCTGCCTCATGAACCCGGGCGAGCTGGCAAACCGGGTACGGATGGAACTGTTCGACGAAGGAGGCGCCTACATAAGGCAGGACCTCCAGATGGCGCCGCGCAGCCGCACCACCCTCGACCTCAACACAGCTTCGGCGGGTATGGCCCGCCCATGGGTCAAGGTGTCCGGCACGCAAGATCTGGTGGCCGAGCGGCCGACCTACTTCTCTTACGAGCCCAGGGTGGAGCCCCAGCCGTTCGCCTTCGCCACCTGGGAGGGAATGGAGCTCAAGAGCCCAATCAGCTACAAAGACAACATCGGCGCCGTCTTCCACGAGGCCTCGTCCTCGGGCAGCGACGGCGGGCCGAGCAACCCGCAGGCTATGCAGCCGCTGGGCATATGCCTGCGCGACGACAACCTTTCCCGGCTGGCGCCCGGACTCTCGACGTCTGTGGGGAACGCGACCTGCTATTTCATAGAGGGTACCCGCGCGAGGGGAACATGGTCGACCACGGCCTGCGATGTCTGCGCCAAGGCGGGCGCCACCGTGTACGCCCCGGTGAGCGGCACGGTCGTTGCCGCCAGCGGCTACCTGCTGTACGGGAAGTACCCTGACGTGATGGTGGAGATAGCTATTGACGGGCACCCCGGCTACCAGGTGGCTTTGCTGCACATGTCCCAGGCAAACGTCGTGAAAGGCCAGCGTGTAGAGGGGGGGCTCACGCCTGTCGGTACGGTGCGCGACCTGGTGCCGTACTTTAATAGCGGGCCGAACCCCTATACCCGCGAGGAAGGCAACCACGTACACATGCAGATCAACCACCGGGCCGGCGCGGGCCCGCCGGACGGCGCGAAATGAGCCCGGGCCCGCCTTTCAATACCTGCGGTAGTTAAAGTACATGGGCCTTTCGACCACTATCCCGCCGCCGCTCACGCACTCGACCTCGACCTTCGCCTCGACGGAGCCGGGGTTCTGGATGCACAGGTAAGAGTCAAAGCCCGGGCGGCACGTGCCCTCCGCGAAGTACCATTCACTTGAAGGCGCTGTGCATCCGGTTGAGGCGTCCCCGCCGAGCATTTCCTGTCCGTACTCGTAGTACATGGACCTCTCCGCGACCACGGGGCGGTCCGCCGAGACTTTTGCGCAAACCGCCGCGAGCCCTCCGGCGAGGTCGTTTACGCGTATCGACTGCCGGGAGAATCCCGGGACGAGAACTTCGATGTCCTTACGCGTCCCATCGCTCCCGGCTAGGCTGATCGTCGCATTGGTCTGCCCGGCCAGTGGGTTCATGAGCAGAAGGAACTGGTCGAACCCTCGCGCGGTGCAGCCCTCGGCAAAATACCAGGCGGTCGACGCCCGCGTCACTCCCATGGCAACGCTGCCGCCCTGGGCAGGCTTCGGCTTCGGCGGCGGTGGGGTGAAATGCTCCTGGATTATGTCCACCCGCGTGCCGTCGGGCGTCCAGTAGTAGGCCCACCGGGCGTTATCGAGACCCTGCCTTATGCATCCGTGCGAAGCTTTACTGCCCAGTTCGCTTCCGGTCCAACTCCCGCTGCTTGGAAAGTAGAGAACGGAGTGGAAGCCAAGGTGACCTTTATAGTACATCGTGTAGTACTGGATGCAGTTGCCGTTGTCGTAGGAATACTCGTGCCCGAAGACACTGAAAGTGCCGATCGGTGTAGGGGTCGCGTTAGTGCCCGTTGAGACGAGGTGCGACTTGGCGAAAAAGCCGTCCTCCAGGAAGTAGGCCACCTGGTCGTCGATTGAGACCACGATCCTTTTCCCGACCTCTCCTGCAGAACAATTGCCACATGTGAGAAACAGGCAGGCGCAAATCAGGATCGCGGCGGCCACCGCGACTGCCGGCAGGCGCGGACCCATAAAAGAGTAGTTCGACCTGCCGCACCTCCGGCGAGAGGTTTGCCGTCTTAAGCCTATTATACAAATCGCTCGCGGTCCCTGCCGGACTAATAATCGGGGTCAGATCTGACCCCGATTATCAGGGCTCGACCTTGAAGCGAACGGCACCCGGCCTGGACTCCGTCCACTCCACCTTGCCGGGGGTTTTCTCGAAAGCCTCGTACAGGCCCTGGAGCGTACCGGCCAGGACGAACGCGTTGTACGGGTTCTCGATGACGACCTCGATGCTCGAGTCCTTTATCTCCATGGCCACGGGGTTGCCCAGCCCTTCGAGCGGCATCATCGACAGGTACTCGCGGTAGGCTTCCTCGAGCTCTCCGCGGGAGAGTGCCCCGGAGGACGGGGTGATGCCCAGGAGGCCGATGTGCTCCACTGTCCAGTCGCGCTGAGCGTCGACGAGCAGCTGGTACACTTCCTCCCCCAGCTCGGCCACCAGCTCCCTGTACAGGGCGTTGATTCCGTGGCCGTCGAATATCAGCACCCGGGCGCCTGTCCTGGTGTCGGTAATAATGCCCTCGTCCAGGTTCCAGTGGAGGAAAGAGAGCGCCCTCGGCGCGCGGCACTTCGGACAGCTCTCGTGGCTGTTGTGCCCCGGCAGGAGGGGAGCGACCCCCACATTCAGCCTGTCGGAGACCTCCGGTTTCTCCCCGGCCGCCTCGGCTGTTATCGTATACGTGTCGACGCCGGTTTCTTCCCACTCCGACTTGAAGGGAACGCCTTCCATGGACTCGAAGGCGCCCACCACGTAGGCCGCCATGAGGGGCATGTAAAACGGGTTTTTTAGTCGAGCGACGCCCCGCCTGCCCGGCACGTACTCCAGCGTGTCGCTGTGGCACTGCCCGCACGTGGCGCCGATCAGGTTGAAATACTCCACGGCCACACGCTTGAAGTGGCCCATCTTCAGCATCAACCTGACACCGGGAGTGCCGTCGAACGTGTTGTCGAACGTCATCCTGGCGGCGTTCCTCTGGGCTTCGAACCCCATGTGCTCTATAGACACGCCGAGCCTGTCTTCGATATGTTGCATGAGGGCCTGGACCTGGCCCTGCCGCATAACCACGGCCCTGAAGTCGTTTCGCATGAACATGGTGATCGTTCCGTTGTCCCTCCACCGGAGTACAAAACTGGTCACCCAGGGAAAACCGCACACCGGACATTGCTTTCGCATTGCCTCGATGATCATGGTGGCTCCTCTCTTTGAGACTGCAGTGCCGGTAGTTGTCTCACAACTAAGAATCTAATGGATTTCTCTTGCCACGGCAAGGTCGAGGGGAATGGATGGGGATTGTTTCAAGGAGGCAAGGGCGGACGCCGTTTGGCGCGCGCGGCCCGGTCACTTAGAATAGACGCATGAACAAGCGTCTGGTCCGCGCTCTGCAGATAACAGGCATAATCGCCATCGTCCTCATCGTATTCTACAGCGGCATAGCGATGGTGCTCTACTCATCCTCGGGCAGGTTCCCCATCAAGAGAACCCCCTACCCGCCGGTCAGGATAAACAACCTCATCTGGCCTACCATAGGTTACCCCGCGCTGGTCGTGCCGGGCTCGCCCCTGGAAGTCGAGTTCGATTTCAACAAGCCCCCGCGCTTTAGCGGGCAGCCGCGGGACCCGGCCAAGTGGCAGGTCGTCCTCAAGCCTGCCCGCGAAGCGCTCAAGGGTTTGCGCTACAGCTTGAAAGCGGTGAGGAAGTGGAAGGGCCCGTCGTCCCGCTGGCCGGCCGGCACCAGCAGGGGAGCGCCGGGCGAGGTCTGGCACGCGGAGTTTCGCGTTCCCGCCGACGCGGTGCCGGAGCTCTACGACCTCACGGTCAAGGCCGAGGCAGGCGGCAGCCGCTACTCCGATGAGCAGCCGCATTCCGTCTCGGTGACCGACCGCCCGGGCGACGACTTCACTTTCGTTACCCTGTCGGACATACACGTGCACCGCCGCAACATCTCGAGCGCTTACGAAAAACAGACGAACAAGGGCATCACCCCGGAGGGAAGGCCGGTCTTTTTCGAAAGAGCCATCGACCAGGTCAACCTCGTCAGGCCGGATTTCGTGGTAATGCTGGGAGACTATGTCAGGGCCCAGCACGCGCCGGGCGATTACCAGGTCGAGTTTGAGAACTTCTATAACGCCCTGGCCAGGTTCGAGGTCCCGGTGTTCATGATACCCGGCAACCACGACGTCTACGTCAACGAGGTGGACGGCGCCGTCATCTGGGAGGAGAGCCTGGGGCCCCTTCGATACTCGTTCGATGTGGGAGACTGCCATTTCACCGCCGTTAACACCAGCGAGTGGCCGCAAAGCGACCGTATCGTGATGAAGAAACTGGGACTGTTCGTATACCCCAGGAAGTGGCAGGGCCAGGTGCTCGGTGCCCAGAACGAGAAGAAGGCCGAGGGGTTCAAGGGGCAGCTGGCGTGGCTGCGCGACGACCTGGCCGCCCACAAGAACGCGAAGACACGGGTGCTGCTGTTGCACCACGACCCCTACGTGCCCGGCGGTGAGGGCATAGCTTTCGACAACGAGAGGTTCGCGGGCCTCTACACGCTGGGAGGCGGCGGCAAAGGAAGGACGGCTTTGCGGTTTCTCGCCGCGAGGTACCGCGTCGCCTTCGCCTTCACCGGGCACCTCCACTCGGACGACGTGGGCCGGGTGGAATGGCAGGACGGCACGGGCGAGACCGTCTTCGCAAACCAGACCTGCGTCACCTTCGACGAGGGCGGCCTCGGGTACCAGTACCCGGGATACCGCCTGGTGGACGTCGAAGGGGGCGCGGTGAAGAGCTTCGCCTACCTGACCGGGGACAACTCGATACCGCTCTATGACGGCTCTTCCCTGAAGGGCGAGACCGACACAGACCAGCTGGACCGCCCGGCGCTTTCGGCGGAGCGGATCGCCCGGGCGGGAGGCCCCGCGGCGGGGAAGCCGCAGCCCGTCGAGCCGGAGAGCGTCTCCGCGAGCCGGGCCGGTTGGCAGACGGAGAACTACCTTGCAATGCCGGTGGACCTGCGAGGCCTGGTCATGGAGGTACCGGACTCGCGCAACGGGTACGAGGCGGTCGGGGGAGAGGTTTACCGTTACGTCAAGGTGCCGGGAACCGGCAAAGCGCTCGTCTATGTGAGGGTCGCTCTTCCCTGGGGCGTGCCCGGAAAGAGCGCGACGCGCCCGGGAACTCCCGCCCGGGTGACGGTAACTGTCGAGCCGCGTGCGAGTGCCCCCCGCGGGACTTCCTCAGCCGTGCCCTGAGATGTGGCGCCTTCCGCGGAAAAGTCGCCCCGGCCACACCGAGGCGTATCTACCGACCGAAGACCCCTCCGAGAAGCTCGAAGAACGACGGGTCGAGCGCCGAGTAGGCATCGCCGGTCGGGTGCGAGTCGCCGGTGTCGTACCCGGGCTTGAGCCAGCCGTCCGGCCCCGCAAGAACGCCGTAGAAATCGTAGGCCCACACCACGCCGGGGTTATCCCGCGCCTTCTCGAGGAGGAAAGCGTTGAAACCCTTGTACTCCCGCAGCAACTCCGGGCTGCCGTCGGCTTTTCGAACGGGCAGCGCGTTGCCGATGATGAGCTTCAGGCCCCCGTCCTTCGCGGTCCGGATAACCTCCTCCACCTCTTGCTCTCGCCGCTCCAGGTTCGAGCCGTCGAAGTCGACGAAGCAGAACTTGAAGAACACGACCGAGCCGGGCGCCAGCCCTTCGACGTTGGCCGCGAAGCTCGGCGCCATGTCGTCGCCGTTGAGTTCCCTGTAGTCGAGGAAGTACCCGTTCCGCTCGACCGGCCCTTCCCACGTGTAGCCCCAGTGGTCCATCCAACCCGACATGACCGAACGGCCGTTCATGGTCACGGTCTTCGCAGGGTCGGGCGCCCCGCCCGCGGGCCCCGCCGGGGTCTTCTCCTGCTCCACCGTCCCGCCGCACCCGGCGACGACCGTGAACAGGCCGAGCGCGAGCACCAGGGCGAGAGTCACGGCTATCAACTTCCTGGGCACGGCGGCCTCCCTTTACTTTCCCCAGTATCTCTCTTTGCATCAAAGACGCTCAAGGGCAAGTTTTTCTTACCCGCTCGAGAACAGGACGGATGATAGAATGTCTAGACTGGATACGTTGGCGGAGGTGACTGATGGACGCGGAAGAAAGGCTCTACGCGGCGCTCGAAGGAAGGCAGCCCGAAACGCCGCCGACCATATCGATGTCACTGGACCCGAACATAACCAACCAGGCCCTGGGGCATGAGCCAAACGCCCTCCTCCGGTTCCTCAACAGCAAGACAGGCGCCCGCTTCGTCGACCGGAACGCCAGCGCCCTCAACAGGTTCTTCGACGCGGCGATGTTCGGATTCTATAACAGGTGCGCCCGCGCGAACCACGTGATGGGGTTCGACGCGATGTGGTTCGGCTACTGGAAGATGGGGCTTCGCGACCACGCGCACCTTCAGGACGCGTTCGGCCGGCTCATGGACATCGTCGATGACGGGTTCGGCAACGCCTACTTCATATACCGCGACGGCCTTATCAAGAGCCCCGGGGAGTGGAGGGCCTGGCCGCGGCCCGCAATCGCAAGGTACTCCGCCGCGGGCGCCAGGATGTACCGGATGCTGCGCGCGATATGGGGCCGGAGAATAGCGATAGTGCCGTTCGTCGCGCCCGGGCTCTGGGAGAACAGCTGGCAGGCCATGGGCTTCGCGCCTTTTATCACGGCGATGCGCAGGGACCCCGGCTTCGCGCGCGAGGCGGTCGGTTACTTCACGACGCTCAACGTCGCGTGCGTCGACGCGTACTGCGCGGCTGGCGCTCGCGTCCTGACCATCGGCGAAGACCTGGCCTACAAGTCCGGACCGATGCTATCCCCCGCCATGCTCGAGGAGTTCTACGGCGAGGGCTACCGACAGATAACGGCAGCGGCGCACCGCCGCGGCGCGAAGATTGCCATCCACTGCTGCGGCAACACCAACGACCTGGTCGAGAAGTTCGTCGAGTGGGGGTTCGACGGCGCCCACGCCTTCGAGCCGACCGCCGGCAACACGCTCGCCGCGGCGCGCGAGAAGGTGGGAGACCGCCTTTGCCTCATCGGCAACATCGATATCACCCACACCCTGGTCGAAGGCACCCGCGAGGAGGTCGAAGCCGAGGTCGCCGCCGCGATACGCGACGCGGCAGGCGGGGGTTTCATCCTTTCGCCGACGCATACCCATCCCTCGATGAGCGTCGAGCGTATCAGGTGGATGCTGGAGGCCGCGCGCGCGGCCGGCCCACGTTGAAGGAACGGTTGTTTCAACAAGGAGGTCAAGCGATGCGGAAGCTGAAACGAGAAGAGGTGCGGCTGCAGGCCCCAGGCGGCCAGGTCTCCGTCAAGAGGAACGAGTACGGCATACCGCTCGTAAAGGCGGACAGCTTCGACGACCTCTTCTACGGGCTGGGCTGGGTGCACGCGATCGACCGGCCGGTGGAGCTCGAGCTCACGCGGCTCATCGCGAAAGGGGTGGCGGCCGAGAACCTGGAGGCCTCCGAGGAGCTCATCCAGACCGACATCTACATGCGGCGCTACAACCTCTGGGGCGACTCGCTCGAGCAGGTCGCCGCGCTCGACCCGGAAGCGATCCGGGTGGTCGAGACATACTGCGCCGGCATCAACCACGTGCTCACCGAGGGCTCCCGCCCGTTCGAGTTCAAGCTCGTCGGGCACAGGCCCGAGCCGTGGGGCGCCGCCGACTGCATCACCATGAC
Organism: Candidatus Geothermincolia bacterium; assembly: GCA_038326775.1. Lineage (GTDB taxonomy): Bacteria > Actinomycetota > Geothermincolia > Fen-727 > Anoxymicrobiaceae > DYIU01. The sequence continues at coordinate 93,444 of JBBQKJ010000004.1, read as the reverse complement.
CAAGCTCATCGGCCTGATAGATATGACCGAGACCCAGGCCTGGATGGAAAAGCTCATCGTCCAGATGCTCCAGAACGGCGTGCCGCTCGAGCAGGTGCGCGAGCTGTTCGGGTATCTCGTTGACGAACCCGACCCCGAGTTCCTGGAGGTAATCAGGCAGGTCAGGCTCTCGGAGCCCATCGTGCCCCCGACTCTCCGATTCAAAGAGCTCCCGCGCATGAAGGCCAGCAACAACTGGGTCGTCGCCGGTGCCAGGAGCGCCTCGGGCAAGCCTATCCTCTGCGGCGACCCGCACCTGGACACCGCCAGGCTGCCCGCCATCTGGCAGGAGGTGATGATGCGCTCGGGCGACTTCTGGTTCGCGGGCTGCACCATCCCGGGCATCCCGTTCCCGGCGCTCGGCCGCACCGACCGTCTCGCCTGGTCTCCAACCTACGGCTACATGGACGTGATCGACTTCTTCGTCGAGGAGGTCAAGGGAGGTCGATACCGCCGGGGCGGCGGCTGGAGCGATTTCCGGGTGCGCGAGGAGGTCATCAAGCTGAAGAGGGGCGAGCCGCGCAAGGTGCGCTTCTACGAGAACGAGCACGGCACCCTGGACGGCGACCCCTCGGAGGACGGCTATTACCTCACCATGGCCTGGACGCTCGGCCGCGGGCGCGGAGCCGACACCATAAACCACGGCGCCAGGATCCTGACCTCGAAGAGCGTCTCCGAGGCGATGCGGCACTTCGCCGCCGTCGATTTCTGTTCCCAGAACTGGGTCGCGGGCGACGCCGAGGGCAACATCGGCTACCACCAGAGCGGAAGGAGCCCGGTGCGAGCGCCCGGTTCGAGCGGCCTGCTGCCGATGCCGGGCTGGGACGAGTCATACGACTGGAAGGGCACCCACCCGGTCGAGATGAACCCGTCGCTCTATAACCCGCCGGAAGGCTACATCGGAACCGCCAACCAGGACATGAACGCCTGCGCGCAGGTGGGGGTGTGCAACCTCCCGATGGGGGACTGGAGGGCCAGGAGGATTCACGAGATGCTCGCCGCCCGCTCCGACCACACGGTAGCCTCGATGCAGGCGATGCACTACGACCTCTACTCCAAGCAGGCCGAGGACTGGATGCCCCTGCTCAGGCCGCTGCTGCCGGACACCTCGCGCGGCCGCACCCTGCGCGACTGGGACCAACGCTACGATAGCGACTCGATAGCCGCGAGCGCCTTCGAGAACGTCTACCTCGAGCTCGCCAGGCTGGTCTTCGGCGAGCTCTCGCTCGGGGCCGGGGTGATGGACCACATCCTCTCTGAAACCATCCTTTTCTGGGATTTCACCGGCTGTTTCGACCGGGTGATGCTCTCCGAGGAGTCGCTCTGGTTCGCCGGCCGGACGCGTGAGGAGCTCCTGCGCTCGGCCATAGAGCGGGGCCTTGCACGAGAGGCAGGTCCCTGGGGCGAGGGCCGCAAGGTGATGATGAACAACCTGATGTTCGCGGGGAGGCTGCCGAAGTTCCTTGGCTTCGACTACGGGCCGATCGAGATAATCGGTGGCCGCGCCACCATCCCCCAGGGCCAGATCTTCAAGACGTTCGGCGGCCGGCAGGCCACCTTCAGCCCGACGTTCAAGTTCGTTACGGACATGGCCGAGGAGTGTATACACTCCACCATGGCGGGGGGCCCCTCAGACCGGCGTTTCTCACCCTGGTACACCTCGGGGATAAAGGACTGGGTGGCCGGCAGGTACAGGAAGATGGAGCCGTGATCCAGGGCCCCGCGTTCAGCCCTTCATCTTGAAGAAGAACCAGTTTTTCCCGTCCTTGTCGAAGTGGTAGAGGACGTAAGGGCCCTTGAGCCGTTCGCCGTCGAGCTCGAACTTCAGGGCGCCGCGCTCGATCGCCTCGGCGGTGCTGTTGTCAGGCTCGCCCTCGAGCAGGGGGCGGTAGGTGCCGCGGTCCCATATCTCGACGGTGCCCGCGCCGTACTGCCCCTCGGGTATCTCTCCCTCGAATGTGATGTAGTCATACGGGTGGTCCTCGACCTGCACCGCCAGGCGCTTGACCCCGGGCTCGGACGGCGGCTCTTTAGTGACCGCCCAGCTCTTCAATACGCCGCCCTCCTCGAGCCGCAGGTCGTAATGGAGGCGTCGGGCCTGGTGCTTCTGGATGACGAACCGGCGGCCCCCGGCTTCCTTGACCCCTGGCTCCGGCTCCGGTGTCGCCGCGAAATCACGCTTTTTCTTGTACTCCTTCAACGGCATGCAAGCCTCCGCGCTCTCCGGCGCCGCTTCACCTGTTACAGGCGGATGAGCTCTCCCGCCCGGTCCTGCCAGCCCAGGGAGACCCGCACGCGCGAGCCCCGGTCCCCGAGCGCGCCGCGCACCGCCTTAAGCGGCAGGTCGGGGTGGTTGTTGGTGCGGCTCAAGTGCGCGAGCACCAGGTGGCCCAGGCCGTCGTGGTAAAGGGATCGTGCCAGCTCCGCCGCGTCCGCGTTGGATAAGTGGCCGTGCGGGCTATCGACCCGGCGCTTGAGGAACTCCGGGTAAGGCCCCTCGCGGAGCATGGCCTCGTCGTGGTTCGACTCGAGCACCACCAGGCCGCAGTTTGACAGCCCGTCAAGCACCTCCAGGGTGAGGCTCCCGATGTCGGTCGCGAAGCCCGCCCGCGCCCGCCCGTCGGAGATAGTGAAACCCACGGTCTCCGCGGCGTCGTGGGGGACCGCGAACGGCGTCACCTCCAGGCAGCCTACCTCAAACGTCTCACCGGTGGCGAAGTCGACCACCATGTCGCCGCGCAGCGCGGACAGCAGCCCCGCCCCGCGGGAGGTCGGCCGGTTGGCGTAAACGGGCGCGTTGAAGCGCCTGCTGACAGCAACCGCGCCCCTGACGTGGTCGTTGTGCTCGTGTGATATCAGCAGCGCGTCGAACGCGTCGACGCCCGCGCCGGCGCAGGAAAGGCGGCGCGCCAGCTCCCTTGCCGAGATTCCGGCGTCTATCAGTATCGCGGTGGCGCCGGAACGCACCAGCGTGGCGTTGCCGGCAGAACCGCTCGCGAGTACGCAGATCTCTATGATGTCCTCCTCGCCGCGGGCCCCTGGAGCCTGCGGAAATCGATTATCCTGTCGAGCCGGTAAGTCTTGGGCATGCCGTCCCTGTGGCAGTAGGCTTTCATGTAGCGGTGTTCGCCGCGGTCGAACAGGTAGAGGGGCGTCACCACCACGGACCCACGCGCACTGCCCGGCCCGTAGTCCATCTCGATGGTCAGCCGCGACCTGGCAACAGCCTCGAGCTCGCCGACGTTTCCATCGAGCTCGATGTCTTCGACCGATGGAGGCGCTACGACGTCGAACGGCCCGAGGTATCCCGGGAGCTCTCCCACACCGGTCTCGGGCGCGAGGCCCTTGATCCCCTCCTGGAACACCTCTCTGGCGGCATCGGCGTCAGGAAGGGCGTTGTGCAGGGCCGCCACCTCGATACTGAGGTGGTCGACCAGCGTTCCCAGCCTGTAGTTGGGCAGCCCCTTGATGCGACTCCTCGCCAGGGACACCGTGCAGACGACCGGGTTGCCCGGGGCCCCGGCCCCGCAGCGAGAGAGCTCGTTGCCTATCATCCTCACGTCGAAGGTGGCGTTGTGGCCGCGCATGAAATCCAGCAGGCCGGGCAGGGCGTCGAGGGCCCTGGGGGCGCTCGCGACCATCTCGTCGGTTATGCCGTGGATGTCGATGGCGCCTTGCGCGATACGCTCGCAGGGGTTGACCAGTGTCTGGAACTCGTAGCGCATCCCGGCGAGGTTGAACTTCACCGCGGCGATCTCTACCACCCGGCTGCTCATGCGAAGGCCGGATGTCTCGACGTCGACCGCGCAGAAGGTCGCCGCCGAGATGGGCGTCTCGAGCGTGGAGGATGAAAGGGCCATAACGATCACCTTGAGTTTTTGCTGATTATATCGCGGCGGGACCACAGGCCGGACAGCACACCACTGCCACCACCTCGTGGCAGGCAAACGGGCCTCACGCGAGGCCGGCCTCATTCCTGAGGCACGGTTGTCGGGTTGCGCAGCTGGTCCTTCAACTGCTGGTTCAAATACTGCTCCTGCTCGGGAGTGAGCGCACCATCGGGAAAGGTGGGCTGGGACGTCTGGTTCGGCACCGTGGGCTGGGTGCTCTGCTGGTCGTACGGGAACGTGTTCTGTTTGTCCTCGGTGCCGGAGCTGAAGTCCTGGGCGCTCTTGGGAACCAGAGAGCTCAACGTCGCGCCGCTTAGCTTTATGGAGCCTGCGGGTTTCTGCCGGGTGAACGCCTTGCCCGTGTCCGACGTGACAGCCACGGTAAAGCTCAACAACTGCTCCCGCCCGCCGCTGATGGCCTGAACGGTGACGATGATGTCGCCCTCGGACTTCGTGTTGTTGTCGTAGATCCCGGACAAGGTGATGGTCGCGCCTTCCTGCTTTATCGCCATGTCGCTGAACTCGACGTCAGCACCGACTACCTGGGCGTCACCTAGCCTGAAAGTCGCATTGGTGTTACCGGTGAGCAGGACGGCCGCGGCCACCCCACCGCCGATCACGATGAGCGCGCCGATTATTATCAGGGCAATGAAAAGGGGGCGCATCCTCTTCCTGGGGGCCGCGGCGGCGTATGCGTACTGCTGCTGGCCGCCCTGGTATCCAGCGTACGCGCCGGTGTACGGCATGAACGGGTAGAAGAACGGGAAGTACGGGGGCCAGCACGGCCACGGGCAGGGGCTCATGAAAGGCCATTGATAGCCATACGACGGGTAAGGAGGCGACCAGGGGGCAAGCCCGCCGGGCGCGCCGCCGTAGGCCTGAGGGGCGAAAGACGACGGCCAGGCCTCCCCCCATCCCCATCCCTGGGGCTGAGCCTGCTGCGGCGCCTCGGGCTGAGCCTGCTGCGGGGCCTCGGCGCTTCCATCATCTACCGGTTGCCAGCCTGCCTGCGCCTCACCCCGGGCCTGGGGCTCCGCCGCCTCCCGGGTGGAAAAGGGCGCCGCCGCGGGCTGCGCGGACTCCGCGGCGGAGGGCACGCCCGACGGGGCGACGGCGGACAGGGCCACGCCGCAGATGAAGCAGCTGCCGGCCCCTTCCTGGTTCGGATTCCCACAAGCGGGACAAGCGACGAACATCAATAGCACCTTTCGGGTGGAACGACCTTATCAAATTATTATAGGCTAATATGCGGGCCGACGGGCTTTCCTTGCTCGTTAGACGGCGGAAGCGGGTTTTTGTTCTCGAGGGCTGGTGCGCCCGGCCCCCGGCGACCGAGGTTCACCTGTCGAGGAATCCTTACCCTGCCGGGAGCAGTGGGACAGGAAGAGCGCGATGGTCAACCACCTGCCGATGTTCCTTCCCAAACCCATCGGGGCCTGCGCCCTCCTCAGACACTGAACACTGAAGCACTTGCCTCACCTGGCGGGCGCGACTCCGTTTGTGACCGCCTTGAGGCGTTTCGCGTCTGCCCGCTGCCAGGCAGCACGAGTTACCGCGCGGCAGAACCCGGGTTCTCCGGCTGGCTCTCGACCGGCTGGAGGTCGCCCTGCTCCTCTTCTGCCATCCTGCGTGTGGCGAGGCGGAAAAGCAGCGCGGGCATCAGCGTCAGCGAAGTCACCAGGCACCAGGCTATGGCGAAGGCGGTGACGCCGCCGAATCGCCTCAGCGGGACTATCCCGGAAAACATGATTATCACGAAGCCCGCCACCGTGGCCAGCGCGGCAACGAGGCTCGCCCTGCCCAGGTTGACCATGGTCGTCTTTATGGCATCGGCGGGCAGCTTGTCCCCGATGTCCATCTCTTGCAGGTACCTGTGGGTGAACAGGATACCGAAGTTGACCCCGATGCCGATGACCAGCGCCGAGGACAGGGAGGTCATGATATCGAGGGGCCATCCCAGCAGGGCAAGGAAGCCTATCTCGGCGGCCACCCCCGCCAGCGCGACCGTAAGGGTTATCAGACCGTAAGGCAGAGAGCGGAATATTATGGTGAGGACGAGCGCGCAAAGGGCCAGCGAGAGCAGCGAGGACAGCGTCTCGGTCGGGATGATGTTCCTGGTCATGTCTTTCGTGATCGGGGTGATGCCGCCGAGCTCGTAGGAGAGCCCCGCCTTCTGCAGGTGCTTCCTGCCCTCGGCGTTGAGCACGCGCATCTTCATGTTGACGGCTTCCGCGGACTCCGCGCCGGAAGCGTCCAGCGTAATAAGCGCCGACTTGCCGTCCGCCGATACCAGGCCTCCCTCTATGAAGCCGCCGTTGTCCTGGGCGACCTTGATGGCCCGCAGGGATTCCTGCCTGTCCCGCGGGAGCCGGCCGTTGTTGGCTTCCTTCATGGCGTCGGGCAGGCCGGTTATGCCGTCCCGCGTGTAGAGGTTTTTGCCATGGAAAGTATTGTGAAGGTTCCCGGGCAGGTTGTCCTCGAGGGCCAGCATGGCCTGAAGGGACCCGGGAGCCAGGACGTCACCCTTCACCAGGATGATGTCCTGCTGCCTTCCTCCGAAGTACTTCTCTATCTCGTAATCCGCCTGTATGCCCGGCAGGCTCTTGGGTACCAGCTCTCGGAGGTCCGAGTCGGTGGTAAGGCCCCTGATGGAGAAGAAACCCGCCAGGAGAAGCACCACGAACACAGCGATGGTAAGCCCGGTGTGACGGATAGACAACGCCGCGAACGCGTCTAGCACCCTGTCGGTGACCCGCGCGAACAACCCCCGCCTCTTGCGCCTCGAGAGGCCGTCGAAGTGGGTCTTCTTCGCCTCCACCCCATCCTCCTCCCCGCCCTTTTCATAGACGCGGTCGCGCACCACCATCATCGCCGGGAGCAACGTGATCGAGAGGCCGAATATGAAGAGGGTGCCGAACGCGCAGATGAGGCCGAAGGCCTTGAGCGGAGGCAGCACGCTGAACTGGAAGACCAGGAACCCGACGACGTTTGTTATCGCCGCAAGGAAAATGCCCACGCCCACCGTTGTCACCGCCCTGCCCACCGATTGCACCGAGCGGAAGCTATGCTCCATCTCCTCGTAGTACCGCGCCACGAATGGGACCACGAAAGTTATGGCGGTGCCGAGCAGCAGGGGTATCACCGCGATCGACGCGACCGAGTAGGGGATGCCCACCCACCCGGAGAAACCGAACGTCCAGACCAGGCCCAGCATCATGAAAACGATGGGAAGCACCGTGTCGGAGAACCTGCGGAACGCCAGAAAGAGCATGGCGATAACGAAAATGAGGGCGCCCAGGAAAAGCAGCATCGTCTTGTTCTTTATGTGGCGGTCGAAGTCGCGGGACAGGGTGGCGTCCCCTGAGACGTAGAGCTTGAGGCCCTTGATGCCTCCCAGCTTGCTCTTGAAAAGGTCGTCGATGTCGTTGGCGAGCTTGATCTGCTCCTTCTCGGAAAGCTTCGCCCCGGTCTTCATCATGACCAGCGTGGCCTTGTAGTCGGGCGTGATGAAGCGGTGTTTTCCCACCACCGCGGCCCTCGCCTGGGGGTTGCCGAGGTAGTCTTCCTCGACGGTCTGCTTCAAACCTTTGCCGGTCTGGGCCATTAACACGGAATCGGTTATCGCGTCGAGAGAGACGTTGAACCCGCTCTCGGCAACACCCGCCTTTATGTTCGCGATGAACGGGCTCAGGTAGCTCTGCACTATGGGAACCGGACGGCTGAGTATCTTCGGCACCCCCGGCCCCTTCTTGCCCGGCACCACCTGCAGCTGTCCCTCGTTGAAGCGCGGGTCGCCGTTGATAAGGTCCTCGAGCCCTATGAGGAACTCGGAGATCGCGGGGTCCGTAACGGAAGGGGCGGTGATGAGCACCTGCTCGTAGGATATCCCCCCGAAGCCGGCTTCCAGCTCGGCCAGGGTCTTGACGCTTGGGAAGTCCTTGGGAAGGATGCTCATGTACGCTACCTCGCCATGCAGGAAGAGCAGGCCGAGGCCCATGACCACGGTGAGCAGGAGGCAGGCCGCTATCACGGCCCAGGGCCGCCTCTTCACTATCCCGGCTATCCAGTTGAAAACCTTCACGTCCAATCTCTCCCAGGTCATCAGCGGTTGCTTCCGGCGACCGCGCGGTTCGGCCCGGTCCGTCTTGGAGCATAATTATAAAGGAAAACGATTGTGCCGGTGCCGGGAGGTCATTGTCTGCGCGCGTCGGGCCGGGCGGACCCGGTGGGCCTGCGGGATAAGAGGTTTGACCTGCGCGCTTCCTCGGCCGGGAACGCTTCCTTCTTATGCGAACGGCCCGGGAAGAGCCGCGAATGCGGGTTTTCGCGTTCGTTGAGGGAGCACCAAGGCCGGGCTGGCTCCGGTTCCGCAGAGTCCTGCTTCTTTACCTTCGAACGGTGCCCCGACCAAAGGTAGAGGAGGGCCGGTACCAGGGTAAGGGACGCGATGAGCGACCAGAATATCCCGAAGGCCGTCACCCCGCCGAACCGCTTCAGCGGCTCTATCTGTGACAGCATGATGATGAGGAAACCCGCGCAGGTCGAGAAGGCCGCGAGTTTCGCGCGGAACAGTTTTTCGAGGTTATTAGCGAGAGCTATTTGCTGGTTGTCGGTCAGGGCGGGGTTCTGCTTTATCAGCACCAGGGCATTCCCGTAGTCGGAGGTGATGAACTTCTGCCGGCCCACCATCTGACGCCGAACATCGGGCACCGAGAGGTACTCCTCCTCCACCGTTTGCCGGAAGTCCTTGCCGGTCTGGGCTTTTATGAGGTCGCTGGTTATCCCGCTGGGCTTTATGTTGAACCCGCTGTCGGCGATGCCCTTCTCGACGTTGGCGATAAATGGGCTCAGGTAGTTCTGGATAATGGGCACGGGCTTGCGAAGTATCTCCGGGACGTTCTTTCCCTGCCGGCCGGGCAGCTTCGCTATCTGCTCGCTCAGGTCCGGGTCCTCGTTGATGTAGTCCTCCAGCCCTACCAGGAACTGGGTGATGTTGTTGTCCGTCACCCGTGGCGCCTGGATCAGCACGTTCTGGCAAGAGGTCCCCCCGAAGATGCGGGTGAGGTCGCGGATCGCCACGTTGCTGGGAAAGCCCGGCGGTAGCATGCTCTACTGGGTTATGTCGCCCTTGATAAAGAAGAGGCCGGGGATGAGCGCGGCAGTCATCAGAACGGCGACGGCCACCACCAACCAGGGGTGCTCCCGGACCACCCTTGCTATGTAGGAATAGATGCGCAATGGCCCCCCGGGACCGTCTGGAGATTCACTCACTACTTCAATCAAGGCTTGAGAATTCCTCCAACGCGTTACCGCGCCGACGCCTGGAGGATTTCCCTTGCAGGTTTGCGCCGCGAGTGTACAATGGAAACCTACTGATCCTTATTGCCTGGGGTCGGTCGGGACCAAAGGAGGAACTGGCATGCCCAAGTACATCATGCTGAGCAACCTTACCGACGAGGGTGCTGCGACAATAAAGAAGAACCCGGAGAGGATCAAGGAGGTCAACAGGGACGTCGAAGCCCTGGGCGGCAAGGTCGTCGACCAGTACGCCTGCCTCGGCGACTACGACTTCATCAGCATCGTCGAGGCGCCCGACATGGAGACCGTCGCCCGCATCTCGGTCGAGCTCGGCTCGCGTGGCTCGGTCCACATCTCGACACTTGCGGCCATACCCGTGGACGAGTTCATCGCCAGGCTCAAGTAAGACCGCCGCGCACTATTCCGAGGGCCCCGGCTCCGCGCGCCGAGGCTTCAGCCTCTTCGCTTGCCGCTATCATGTTCGCGAGATGCTAAAACGCTGCCGCCTGATGATTGCGGTGCTCACGCTGCTCGCTGTGGCCGCCTGCATGGCGGCATCCTGCGGTCCCGGCTCTCCCTGGGTCTTCCAGACGGTCGAGAGCGGGCTCTCCCTGCTGGCCGTCTCTGCCGCGGACCCGGCGCACGTCTGGGCGGTGGGTGGGGGTCCCATATACTTCTTCGACGGGGTCTCCTGGGCCGTCCAGGTTGAAACGCCGGAGGTCGAGCCGCTTGACGTCTGCGCCGCGGGCCCGGCGCACGCCTGGGCGTGCGGGGGCGACGGCAGAGGCGTGGTTTTCGCGTTTGACGGAAGGGCCTGGGCAAAGCAGTTCGAGACGCTGGATGACACGATGAGCATCGTCTCTGCCGCGGACCCGGCGCACGTCTGGGCGGTGGGGGCGAATGATTCGGGCGCCAATATCTACTTCTTCGACGGTTCGGCCTGGGCGCTCCAGCACCAGGCCGAGATACACCTCCAGGACATGTTCGCGATGGACCCCATGCACGTGTGGGCGGTGGGCGAGGACAAAACGGGCAGGAGCGGCGTGTACTTCTTCGACGGGGTGTCCTGGGCGAAGCTCTACGAGCCACCGGGCGGCGAGATGCTGATAGGCGTGGCGGCCGCCGATGCCGCGCACGTCTGGGCGGTCGGCTCGTCGCCCGCCGCCGCAAAGGGGGCCGAGCATACTGGCGGCTCGGTGTACTTCTTCGACGGCTCTTCCTGGAGCAGGCAGTGCGAGACGAAGGAGGAACTCCACAGGGTGGCGGCCGCCGACCCCGCGCACGTCTGGGCGACCGGGGGCATAGGCAGGGAAGGGCCGATCTACTTCTTCGACGGAGACCGCTGGCGAAAGCAGTTCGAGTGCACCGAGGCGCTCTTCGACATCGCCGCGGCCGACGCCAACAACGCCTGGGCCGTCGGCGGACTCGGCGGCATCTATACCTACGAAACGGGCGGGCTCTAGGAGCGCGGAACGGTTCCGCCAGCGGACCCGGAAGCCGGGTTCCGCTCGCAGGCCCCGCTTCGCTCGGGTGTCCTTGTAGAAAAGACACCACTCTGCAAAGATTGTTTTGCACGCTGCAGGGGATCGCCCGCTTTAGAACCACGCGGAGCCGCGCCTATGCCGGATGAAGAGCCAGGCAAAGATAGGGAAGAAAGCGCGTCCGGCGTCCCGGATGACATCGCCAATCTCGAAGATGCTGACGACGGCCTCCTTCCCGCGGTGCAGCTGAGCAGGCTTCCGCGCATTACGCCCGTAACCGTCACTCTGATCATACTCTTCATACTCAGCGCGGTGGCCCTTCTGGGGGTCCTCAACCTCCCGGTATTGAGAGAATACTTCGAGGGCGAGGCCGCCTTCTGGGTGCTGCGCATCGGCCTGCTTGTCATGATCGCCTCCATTATCATCTACTTCGCGCTCCGCGAGAGGTCGAACCTCGGGTTCGCGGAGAAACTGCTGGAGCAGACGACCGAGGTCAACCAGCGCCTTCGGCTCCTGCTCCAGGCCGAGCGCGACATCGGTTCCGCGCTCGAGCTCGAGGCGACGCTCGACCAAACCCTGAAGTACGCATTCGCCGCTACCGGCTGCGAGATGGGAGCCATCTACCTGTGGGACAAGGGCGAGGACGCGCTGAATCTGGCGCTCGTCAGGGGTGTTGACGAAGGAGACATGGCGTGCGCCCGGGTGCGTCGCGGCGAGGGCTTGCTGGGAAGGGCGGTGGACAGCCTGGAGCTGCTCGCCATCGATGAGGCCTCTGCGCTCGAAGAGGTTGACAACGCCTTCTCCGGCGCGGCCGCGCCGGCATCACAGGTAGTGGTGCCGTTGTCGGCCGGGGGCAAGTTCGTGGGTGTCCTGGCAGCGGGAACGAGAGACCCGCATCTCTATACCCCGGTGGAGAAGAGGATGCTCGAGGGCCTCGCGGAGCTGGCCAGCCTGTCGGTGACGAACGCCCTGCTCTACCGGATAGCCCGAAGGAGCTTGAAGGCAGCCGCGCGGCAGCGGGGGTTCACCGGGCTGGTGCTCGACGAGATGGTCGCCGGCGTTATGACCTCCGACAGCCGGGGTTGCATAACTGTTTTCAACAGGGAAGCCCAACGCATCACGGGGTATGCGCCTGACGATATATCCGGGGTGGACCCCAGGCCCGGGCTTACGTTGGAGCAGAGCCCCCTTGGCCCCCTCGAGCAGGGAATGGCCGAGGTGCTCAAGGACCCCTCGTCCATCAGGGAAGGCGTGGCGTCCATCTTGAAGAAAGACGGGACGCTGCTGCCGATAAGCTACCGCGTAAACCCGCTTGTCGAAGGCTCGGTGGTGCTGGGGGCGACTGCGGTCTTCCTCGAGGACGAAGAACCGTCGCGGGCTCCGGCCCGCAAGGAGGGCGTCGATTACCAGCTGCTGCTGCGCTCGATGGGCTCGCGCATCGAGATGCTTCACATCCACCCGCTCGAGCGCGTGGTCGAGATGGTGCGCGGCATGGACACCGAGAATTGGGCGCGCTGCAGGGACGAGACGCTTCGAGCGCTCGAAGCCGGCTCCGCCGCGCTGGCGGGCCTTCTCGAGGACGTCGAGCAGTACCTCAACTGCGTGGCCACGCGGGAGTGGGACTCTCCCACCGAGTGCGACATGGGCGACATGGTCGCCCGGGTGGTGGAGAAGGTATTGAGGTCTCGCGAGACCGAGGGCGTGGTGGTCTCCGTAAGGCTGGCCGACATACCGCCGGCGTTCGGTTACGAGCGCATGATCAACATTGCGCTGGAGCAGGTGATAGAGAACGCGTGCCTGGCCGCGGTCGATGGCGGGAAAAAGGTCGAGGTCTCGGGCGGGTGGAGCGATGGGTACGTCCGCCTGGAAGTCGCCGACACGGGAGGCGGGGTCCCCGCCGACGCGCGAGAATCCATCTACCAGCCGTTCTTCACTCTCAGGGAAGGCCGCTCGGGGCTCGGGCTGCCTGTTGTCCGGCGGGTCATGGAGAAGCTGGGCGGGCGCGTCGGCCTCGCTTCATCCAGGAACGGCGCCGTGTTCTTCCTCGAACTGCCCGCTTCCCCCGAGGTCGCCGGCGGCGAGGGCGCCACGGACCCGGCTGCGGACGGCGGGTGATGGAGTTGCTCCTGGGAGTCCTGTCGGACACGCACCTGCTGGACGGGCCGGTGCCCGGGTACGTCATCGAGGCGCTGCGCGGCGCCGACATGATACTGCACGCCGGGGACATCCTGGACATGTCCGTCATCGAGCAGCTCTCCGGCATCGCGGAGACGTGCGCGGTCAGGGGAAACATGGACCAGGGAGACGCGGCGCGCCGGCTGCCGGAGAGCAGGGTCCTGGAGGTGGGCGGCTTCAGGATAGGGCTGACCCACGGACACGGCCCGCCGCAAGGCATGCCGTGCAGGGTGCGCGGGATGTTCGATGAGGTGGACTGTATCGTGTTCGGGCACACGCACCAGCCGCTGATCGAAAAGAGCGGTGGAGTCCTCTTCTTCAACCCCGGCAGCCCCACCGACAAGGTGTTCGCCAAGGCCAGCACCGTCGGGTTGCTGGAGGTAACCGACAGATTGACGCCGCGCATAGTCCACCTCGGAAGACCCCCTGAAGAGAGCGGGGCTTGATGGAAGAAGTGGCCGTAGTCGGCTGGGCCCAGACCCGGCACGAGCGGGCCAGGAACCGCGAGACCCACCAGAGCATCATCCACGATGTGGTGACTCGAGCTCTTCAGTCCTGCAGCATGACCATACGTGACATTGACGTGGTGATAGACGCCGGCAGCGACTTTCTTGACGGAAGGGCCATGTCAAACTGCCTGACCGTAGACGCCATGGGAGCTCATTTCAAGGAGGAGTCGAAGGTCGCCGGCGACGGGTTGCTGGCCGCGATCTACGCCTACATCCGGGTTGCTTCGGGGCTCTTCAGCTCCGCCCTGGTGGTCGCTTACGGCAAGAGCTCGGAGGGTTCGGTCCGCGAGCAGACGCGGGCCATGGCCGAGCCTTTCTACCTCCGGCCGCTCGGCCTGGACGCCCTGGCCGCGGGCGCCCTGCAGGCCCGCGCCTATGCGGACCACTACAGCGTCGACCCCGAGGCCCCGGCGAAGGTCGCGGTGAAGAACCGCTCGTGTGGAGCCCGGAACCCGTTCGCCCAGCTGAGAAGCGAGGTCACGCTGGAGGAGGTTGTCTCTTCCGGCGAGCTGGTGTCCCCCATCCGGCGCCTGGAGGCGTGTCCGGTGACAGACGGCGCCTGCGCGGTCGTCATGGCGGACTGGGCGACCGCGCAGACCCTGGGCGTGAGACCGGCATGGATAACGGGGGTCGGGCACACCCAGGACGCTTACAGCCCCGGGGCGCGGGAGCTTCACAGGGCCGCCGCGGCGAAGCGGGCCTCGAGCCGCGCTTTCGAGATGGCCGGCATCTTCGACCCCTTCTCCGAGCTGGACGTCCTCGAGGTCACGGAACATTACGCATACCAGGAACTCATGCTCTACGAGGCGCTGGGCCTCTGCGGTTACGGCGAGGGGGCCCAGCTCCTGGACTCGGGTGAGACCGGGCCGGGCGGAAAGATCCCGGTTAACCCCTCGGGCGGCGCCCTGTGCGCCAACCCGCTGGTCGCGACCGGGCTGGTGCGACTGGCCGAGTCGGCCGCGCAGGTGAGCAAACGGGCGGGGGACATCCAGGTCGATGGAGCGGAGAAGGCGCTTGCGTGCTTCGCGGGCGGTTTTGCCATGCAGAGCGCCGCGTGCGCGGTGCTGGAAAGAAGACAGTAGAAAAAAGACAGTAGAAAGATGGAGTCGAATTGGCAAGGGCAGCGGCGATAGTCGGGACCGGGCAGACGAAGCACACCGGGCGGCGCGATGACGTCAACGTGCCCGAGCTCCTCCGGGAGGCGGCGGCGTTGGCGCTGGAGGATGCCGGGATAACCGCGCGCGACGTGGACGCCGTCGTTATCGGCAGCGGGCCGGAAGAATTCGAGGGCGTCAACCAGCCGGAGCATTGGGTGGGCCCGGCCATCGGCGCGCCGGGTAAGCCCGTGATGAGGATCCAGACCGGAGGGACCTCGGGCGCTTCCACCACGATCGGCGCTTTTTACCACGTGGCCTCCGGCCTGTTCGACGTGGTCCTGGCCGTGGCCTACCAGAAGATCTCCGACGGTGTCGCCCCCTACGGCCTGTCGCCCGGCCACGACCCGCTGTGGGACCACGACTACGCCAGCGGCGCCGCAGCGCTGGTGGGCATGCAGTCGCGCCAGTACCTGGCAAGGCACCATACCAGGGTCAGCGAGGAGCACGGCGCGATGGTCGCGGTGAAGAACCGCAAGAACGCGATGAAGAACCCGTACGCCCATCTACGCTCTCTCATCTCTATCGAAGACGTGATGGGGTCCGCGCAGGTCGCGACCCCGATAAAGACGCTCGACTGCTGCCCGGCAAGCGACGGCGCCGCGGCACTGGTCATAGCGGAGGAGCGAAGGGCCGGGAAGATGGCGGCCAGGCCTGCCTGGTTCGCCGGAATCGGCACCGCGAGCGAGAGCCCGCACGTACCTCACGTGGACGTGGCCTACCCCGAGGCATGCGTGAGAGCCGCGCAGATCGCCTACCAGATGGCCTGGATATACGACCCGGTCAGGGAGCTGGACGTGGCGGAGGTCCACGAGGCTTTCAGCTTCCAGGAGCTTATCTGGACCGAGGCCCTGGGCCTCTGCAACCCGGGCGAGGGTGGCAGGATGGTCGAGTCGGGCATTACGGCAATGGACGGAGACTTCCCCATAAACCCCTCCGGGGGCGTGCTCTCGGCCAACCCGTACGGGGCGACGGCGATGATTCGCCAGATCGAGGCGGCCCTGCAGGTCATGGGCAAGGCCGGTGAGCACCAGGTGCCGGGGGTAAAGAAAGCGCTGGCCCACTCCTGGGGCGGGGTGCTCCAGTTCAACACCGCAACCATATTCTCAAGGGAGCTTTGACAGCCTGCCGGATGGCCGGGGGCAGCCTGTTTAGTGGAAGCCGGGGCCGCCCTCCGGCATCGGGCCCACGGGGCGAAAGCGAAGGAGGAGCGCGGGGAAGATGAACGCAGACGAGCCGGAGCTTACATACCTCGAGGATGAGACCCTCCGTTCTTACACCTGGTCCACGGGCGAGATCGTCGGCGCGTTTCTGGAGGCGCTGCGCGACCGCGGAAAGATACTGGGCGCGCTCTGCGGCGGCTGCGGGACCGTGGCCGTTCCTCCCCTTTCGTACTGTGAGTCCTGCGGCTCGAGCGTGCGCGACTGGAGGGAAGTCGGGCCACTCGGGGTGGTGACGTCCTGGGCGAGGGTGGCCGGGCCGCATGACGGCG
Organism: Candidatus Geothermincolia bacterium; assembly: GCA_038326775.1. Taxonomy (GTDB): domain Bacteria; phylum Actinomycetota; class Geothermincolia; order Fen-727; family Anoxymicrobiaceae; genus DYIU01. Next base: position 77,406 of record JBBQKJ010000004.1, on the reverse strand, counting down.
CGCCCGTCGAGGCGCCGTTCAGGTACGTTCTGGTCAGGCTGGCGGGCGCGGACACCTCGATGCTCCACGTGGCGCCGGACGATGAAAAGGTGAGGACCGGAGCGACGGTGGTCCCCGAATTTGCCGAAGTGCGCACCGGGAGCATAACCGACATCAAATGGTTCGTGCCGGAGGGCTCCGCGCCGGCAGAGAAAAAGAAGAAACGAGTAAGTCATGATATCGAGGCCGCAAAAGCCGCGGCGAGCGGCGGCCAGGTCACCGAGGTGGACGGTGAGCTGAGGCTCTCTTACCGGCACTCCTACGGGGAGCACTACGAGCGCTTCTACCGTGAGATGCGCGACAACCGGCGCATAATGGGCGTCAGGTGCTCGAGGTGCGGGGCGGTCCTCCTGCCACCCCGGCCGTACTGTGGTTTTTGCTTCGAGCCGGCCGAGGAGTGGGTCGAGGTGTCCGACGAGGGGACCCTGGTCACCTACACGGTCGCGTACCCGCCGTTCGCCGGACGGCCAGCGGAGCCGCCCCGCACATACGCGTTCATAATGCTTGACGGCGCCGACGTGCAGTTCCCCCACCTGCTGGGGGAAGTGTCCACCGGGGACATCGAGGTGGGCATGCGGGTGAAGGCGGTCTGGGCAGAGGATAGAAAAGGAACACCGCACGACATAGAATACTTTCGCCCCCTGTGACGGGAGCGCGACGCGGGTGTGTCGGATGAGCGGAAGAGGGGTCTGATGACAAGGGTGCGAGCTCCGAGGCGAAGGTGGGAGACGAGATGCGTTCCGGGGTGGGACTCGTGGAGCGCCGGGGAGATAACCGAGCTTCAGGACGACAAGCTGCGCCGGTTCGTTTCTGAGCTGGTCTATCCCTGCCACCCTTACTACCGCAGGGTCTTCGACGAGAACAGGATCGACCCCGCTTCCGTCCTCTCGGTCGCCGACCTCCAGAGGATTCCCTTCACTCAAAAGGAGGACATCGCGCCTTACCCACACGACCCGGACAACCCGCGCGCGTTCGTGCTGGAACCGGGCTTCGACCGCGTCAAGCTGAAGAGGTCCAGGGGATGGGTGCCGCAGGTCACCCGCGAAGAGGAGGGCTCCCAGGCGGCCGAGCAGGAGTTCCGCGAGGAGTACCAGCCCGTCCTCACCATGTTTACCACCGGAAGGACCGCCGAGCCCACCCCGTTCTTCTTCACCCTGCACGACCTCGACAGGATGAGAGAGGCGGGGCGCCGGCTTGGCTCTGTCCTGTCGAGCAGGGCGGCCGACGATTACGACGCCAGGACGGTCGCCGTAAACAACTTCCCCGGCACCCAGCACCTGGCCCATTGGGTCGCCGTCACGGGAGCCGAGGGCACGGCCACGACCAGCATCAACACCGGCGGAGGACAGTCGCTCGGCGACGAGCGGGTCCTCAACATCATGGAGAGGGCGAAGCCCACCATGTTCATGGGGCTCCCCGGTTATACCTACGACCTGTTCAAGATGGCCGCCGCCGAGGGGAGGGACCTCTCCAGCATCGAGATAGTGGCCATGGGGGGCGACCGCATAACCCGGGGTTCGCGCGAGAAGATCGCGGAGCTTCTCGAGGAGATGGGCGCGGTCGAACCCGTGATCACCGGCGCTTTCGGCGCGACGGAGATGAAGTACGCCTGGGGCGACTGCGGCGCCGAGGAGAGCACCGGTTACCACACCAACCCGGACATGAGCATCATCGAGGTGGTGCAACCCGAGACCGGCGAGGTGCTGGGTGAGGGCGAGACCGGCGAGCTGGTCATCACCAACATCGACGCGCGGGGTTCGGTGGTGCTCCGCTACCGGACCGGCGACATCCTTGTCGGTGGCTACACCACCGAGCCGTGTCCGAGCTGCGGGCGGACGATGCCCCGCATCAGCGCCAACATCAACCGCGGTGTCCCGGGCAAGGAGTTCGCGCTCGCCAAGGTGAAGAGCAACCTGGTCGATCTAAACACCTTCGCGGCCATCCTGGACAACAGCGTAGACGTGCTGGAGTGGGTGGTGGAGCTGCGCAAGAAGAACGACGACCCCGAGGGCATCGACGAGGTCTGGATATTCGTCTGTCCCACCTCGGTGGGCGAGGTCTCGGGACTCGCCGAAAGGATAGCGGAGGATGTCAGGACGAGCCTGGAGTTCAAGCCGGACCGTGTGATGGTAACCACATACGAGGAGGTCGCCGGCCGCCAGAGCGCCTCCGCCGGCCCAAAGACCGCCCGCGTCATAGACCTCCGCCCTCAATAGCGGAATATTGTGGTCAGGTCACTTTCTTGCATTTTGCGCAGAGGGCCCGGAACAACGAGAGAAGATCGACAAACGCGGAAGGGAGTTGAGCCAGTGATTGACCACAAGTTCATCGGCAAGGAATACCCGGTAACAGAGTACGAGATCGGGCGCGAGAAGATGAAAGAGTACGCCTCGGCCGTAAACGACTCGAGCCCGTACTACCACGACAGGGAGTTCGGAAAGAAGAGCGTCCACGGCGACAACGTCGCCCCACCGTTGTTCGCCTCGGTCTACAACCTGATGGGCTGCGCGAACATGTTCTTCGACCCGGAGCTGGCGCTGAACTTCGCGATGCTGGTGCACGGAGAGCAGGAGTTCGAGTGGCTGAAGCCGATCAAGCCGGGCGACCTAATCACCACCACCGGCAAGATAATGGACATCGCGGAGAAGGGCAGCAACGACGTCATATCTTACGAGGCCCGCTCAAAGAACCAGGACGGCGAGCTGGTCACCATCGGCCGGGCGACTTTCGTGATAAGGGGGGGTAACTGATGGGCGTTTCCTACGAAGATGTCAAGGTCGGGGACGAGATCCCCAGCTTCTCAATCCAGCTCGAGCAGATGATGCTCTGGATGTACTCGGGCGCCTCCGGGGACTTCAACCCGATACACAACGACAAGGAGTTCGGCGAGAAGGTAGGCCTCGGCGGCACCATCGCGCACGGCCTGTCGAGCATGGGCCGCATGCAGAAAACGCTCACCGACTGGATAGAGGACCCGGGCAAGCTGAGGAGGCTCAAGGTCCGCTTCGCGGCCCCGGCGCGCCCCGGCGACACTGTCACCTTCAAGGGAAAGGTCACCGACAAGAAGGAAGAAGACGGAAAGAAGCTGGTCTTCCTGGAGGTCGGCGCCGAGACCGAGGACGGCGTGCAGGTGCTGACCAAGGGCGAAGCCGTAATCGAACTCTAAAACGCAACATTGGGGTCAGGTCACTTTCTTGCATTCAGCGGGATTTGCCCTGACCCCTGTTCGCTCCTCACATTTTCGCCCGCCCTTTCTTGCAACTTGCGCAATGGAGCGCCCCATTGACTTAAGCTTGTATTGCTTATACAATACGAGCATGGCCAGGCCACTCAGGATGCAGATCCCGGGAGCTCAATACCACTTGCGCTCTCGCGGCAACTCGAAACAAAACGTCTTCCTTTGTGACGGTGACCGCTGGGCTTTCCTCAGGACTTTCGAGTCGGTCATCAATAAGTACGACTGGCTTTGTCATGGCTACTGCCTGATGACAAATCACTATCACCTGCTGATCGAGACCCGGAAGGGGAACCTCGCCGGGGGAATGAAGGTCCTCAACGGGGTCTACTCGCAAGCTTTCAACCGCAGGCACGAACGAACAGGCCACCTGTTCGAAAGCCGATACAGGTCGAGGCTTGTCGAGAACGAGGGCTATCTGTTGGAGCTGTGCCGATACATTGTCTCAAACCCGGTCAGTGCCGGCCTGGCCGATCATCCCTCAGAGTGGCGCTGGAGCAGTTACAGGGCGATCTGCGGTGACGAGCGTCAGGGTAGTTTTCTGACGACAGGCTGGGTCCTGTCTCAGTTCTCGGATGTCCCTGACGAGGGGCGTGACGTGTTCAGGGAGTTCGTGCAAGACGGTCTTGGCAAGGACGCGCGCGACCATGGCCCCCGGCCTTTTCTTGGATTCGACGGCGAGCCGTACCATTCCGAGGGACCCCCGCTGTCTGCCCTGATCGATACTGATTCGACCAGGGGCGAGCGGAAGAGCCAGATGTTTGCGGCGGTCCATACCCACAAGTACAGTATCAAGGAGGTCGCTGACCACCTTGGTGTTCACTACACCACCGTGTACAGGGCGATAAAGAGACTCCGCGAGGCGGCGGTGCAGCCGCCTTCGAAGAGCCTGTCACCCAGCCTTATCGCTCGGCCCTCCGATGCCGACAACGAGGCACCAGCCGAAGCGGAATGAAGAAATGCAGAAAAGTGACCTGACAGTGATGTTGCAGTTATACTGGGAGGAACGGGAGCATGCGCTGGATGGAGGTCGATATTGATAAAGATGGTCATTCCCAAGGGGAGCCTCGAGGAGCAGACACTCGCCCTGCTCAGGGACGCCGACCTTCCGGTCAGGCGCTCGGGCGACAGGGAGTACAACGCACGCATCGACGATGATCGCATATCCCAGGTGGCGATCCTGCGTCCCCAGGAGATAGGGAAGTACGTCGAGGAGGGCCTGTTCGACCTCGGCATAACGGGCTACGACTGGATCGTGGAGACCGACTCCGATGTCGAGATACTGGCGGATTTCCCCTACGCCAAAACGGGCACCGGCGGCGACCTCAAGTTAGTGCTCGCGGTGCTGCGGGAGTCCGGCGTCACGCGACCGCGGGACCTCCCCGCCGGCACCAGGGTCGCAACCGAGTACCCAAACATTTCGCGCCGCTACTTCGAGAAGCTGGGCGTCTCCGCCAAGGTCATACCGTCCGCCGGCGCGACGGAGGCGAAGGTTCCCCACATCGTCGACGCCGTCATCGAGATAACCGAGACCGGCAGCACCCTCCGCGCGCACGGGCTGGAGATAATCGACGAGGTGCTTCTCACGTCCACGAAGCTGATAGCCAACCGCGAGAGTTACGCCGACCCGCTGAGGCGCAGGCTGATGGACGAGGTGCGCACCCTTCTTCTCTCGGCCCTCGAGGCGCGCGGCAAGGTCCTGCTCAAGTTGAACGTGGGCTCGGCCGAGAGGGACGCGGTGCTCGAGATACTCCCGGCCCTGCGCTCCCCCACGGTCAGCCCGTTGGCCGATGGCGGGTTCGCCGTCGAGACAGTGGTGGAGAAGAAAAGCCTTGCCGAACTCATCCCCCGGCTCAAGGCTAGCGGCGCAACGGGCATCCTGGAGATACCTCTAGGCAAGGTGGTGCCCTGAGGCAGCGGAATGGGGGAGCGAGTGAAGAGGCAGTTCACGAACGAAGACCTTGCGATGGTCGCACAGTGGGCGATCTGCATCCTCATCTGCCCGTTCGTGCTCCTCCCGCTATTTCCCAGGCAGGAGATCTCCTTCGCAACAAGGCTCCTGATCGTGCTGGGCACTTTTCTCTTCAGCGGAGTCATGACCGTGATCTACCTGAGGGCCCGCTCGATCTCGCGGAGAGCCGCGGCCCAGGTCGCAAACATCACCGCCGCCATTGACGCCGGCCTGGTGCTTGCAATCCTGCTTGTCTGGCCCAGGTTCATCCCCGAGGCGTTCTGGATCCTCACGGTGCTGGTCATAGTCATCGCCGCGCGCTTCGGGTACAAGCCGGCCGCGATAGCCGCCCTGGGTTTCACGGCGCTTTACCTTGTGACGATATTCGCCGGGTACGGCCCCGCTGTAAAGAAGGCGATAATAGCCGACGCAATGGTCCGCCTGGTCCTGATGTGGACGATCGCCGGCGTGTCCGCCTACCTCACAGAGAGCGAGCGGCGGGGGCGGAACGAAGCACGTATCCTCTCGCGCATAGCCGCCGCCATCGGCGCAACGCTGGAGATGGACGAGCTTCTGAGCACGGTGGTCGAGGGCATCAGCGAAGCCACCGGCCTCGGGCGCTGCACCGCCTTCCTGGTCAGCTCGGACGGCCGGTGGGCTGCGCCGAAGAGCACTACCGAGAGAGACAATGCCGCCATGGGGAAGCTCCTGGCCGGCAAGTTGGACCTGAAGGCGGACAACGTCGCAAGCCGCGTGGTGGAGACACGAGAGCCGTTCCTGGTGGACGACGCCCATGGCGAGCGGCCGCTCGACTCCGAGGGGACGGAAGAGCGCACGCCGCGCGCCCTGATGGTCCTACCCATAACCATCCGCGACGAGGTCAAGGGCATAGTGACCGTCGAGAGGCGCGGCGGAAGGCGCCCCTTCTCGCAGCGCGAGTTGCGGATATGCAAAGCGATTCTGGCCCAGGCTGCGGCCGGCCTCGAGAACACCATGCGCTACGCCGAAGAGCAGCGCAAGAGGAGCGAGGCCGACACGCTCTACCGGGCAAGCCGCGAGCTGGGCTCGACACTGGAGCTAGGCCAGGTCCTGGAGAACGCCTGCAGGCTGGCGGCCAGGAACACGGGGGCGTCCGGCTGCGCCGCCTTCCTGCTTGATGAGCGCCGGGCGTACCTTGTCCCGAAGCTGATGATAGGGGGAGGGGCCAGGCGGACCACCTTCCCGCCGGATGGCGGCATCGAGCTGGGCGAGTTCGAGGAGATGTACAACCTCGCGCAGAGGCCGCCCGCGATGTGCTTGAGCAGCCCCGCCGCGAACTGGGCTCTGCCCGACTTCATCAGGTCGGCGGGCGCCGTGCTGATGGCGCCCTTTTACATGCACGGCGCGATCGGCGGCCTGCTGTGCGCGACCGACACGGAGCCGGGGGAGTTCGACGAGTCCCAGGCGGCCCAGCTCACCCTTGTGGCGAACGAGGTGGCCCTCGCCGTAATAAACGCCCGCCTTCACGAGAGGATAAAGGCGGACGCCACCCAGTTGGCCAGCCTGGTGCAGCTCACGAACGCGATCGGCTCCACCGCCGACCTGCCGACAATCATGAGGTTGACGCTCGACAGCATGCGCCACTTGTTCGACTGTACCTTCGGGCTTATTTACCGGATCGACGAGAAGGACGGCACCATGCGCTGCGTGGAGTCGTTCGGCTACGGTGAAGACGTCCTCGCGCGCCTTGGCTCTCCGCCTTATCCCAGGGTGGAGGATTGCTGGACGGTCTCTGAAGGGCGGCTCATCGGAGTGGACGACCTGGCGAGCACGAAGGTCGCCTGCCGCACCCTCGCAAGGATAGGCCGGGGCTCGGTCATGTGCGTGGGCATGCAGTCGGAGGGCAGGACCCTGGGGGTCCTCCACGTGCGCAGTGAGCGTCCGGACGCTTTCGGGGAGGAGGACCAGCAGCTTGCGATGGCCTTCGCCGACCAGGTGGGGCTCGCGCTCCAGCGCGCCTTACTTTTCGAGGAGATCAAAAGGCTCGCTATTACCGATCCCCTGACGGGGGTTTTCAACGTGCGGCAACTGGGGTTTGTCCTCTCCGAGGAGGTCAGCAGGGCGCGACGCTACAGGAGGCCGGTCTCTTTCCTCATGGTCGACCTGGACAACCTCAAGGCTTGCAACGACACGCTGGGCCACCAGCAGGGGGACGTGGTCCTCTCGCAGACAGCCTCCATCATCGACTCCAGCACCAGGGACGCCGACAAGGTGTTCCGTTATGGAGGCGACGAGTTCTGCGTTGTGCTACCCGAGACCGACTCCGACGAGGCCGTGTTGGTGGCGGAGAAGGTGCGGCGCGCCGTGGCGGACTTCCATTTTGCCGGGGAGGAGAAGGTACCAGGCGGGAGCGTAACCGTCAGCTTGGGGGTCGCTTCCTTCCCCAGGGACTGCGAGGAGGAGACCACCATGGTGCACCAGGCCGACCTCGCCCTGTACGCGGCGAAACAGACCGGACGCAACTCGGTCGCCTCGGCGTTCTGAGGTGATTTCGGCCCGCTAAAGCCCGGGCCGGCCCCCGCCGATAATCTCCTTGCAAATGTTATTTGCCGTGCTATAATATTCGCCAATGCCACGGCGATAACAGAGGGAAGCAACTGTCGTTCAGTACGGCAGCGTCTTGTTTTATTGGGGTGAAACGATGGAATTGCCCGACCAGGCGATGAACGGTGAGGTCTTCCTGACGGAGGAAGGCCACAAGAAGTTGACGGAGGAACTGGCCGATCTCAAGAACGTCAAGCGCCGGGAGGTGGCCGAGCGCCTTAAGAACGCTATCAGCTACGGCGACATCTCGGAGAACTCCGAATACGACGACGCAAAGAACGAGCAGGCCCGCGTCGAGAGCCGCATAGTCAAGATCGAGACAATGATTGCCAGGGCCCGGATCATCGACCTGCGCCAGGTCAAGACCAAGGAGGTTGGCATAGGCTCCCTGGTGGAGATAAAGCCGGTGGGCTCGAGCAAGAAGCGCTCCTACCGGATAGTCGGTTCCGCCGAGGCTAACCCGGACAACCAGATGATTTCTTTCGAGAGCCCGGTAGGCCGGGCCCTCATGGGGCTGAAGGTCAACGAAGTGGCGGTTGTGAGCGCCCCCGCCGGCGAGATCAAATACCGCGTCCTCTCCATCAAGAAGTAAGATCGGGCCGGATCCCGGTAGTGCTATCCTCTATTTCTCCCGCGGAGGTTTGTTCAAAATGGCTGACGACGATGCTCAAAGAGCAGGGGAGCCGGAGGGCGAGCTCGTTCGGGTGCGACACGCCAAGCTCCGGAAGATCATCGAGGCGGGTGGCGAGCCGTACAAGCCGCGCTACGCGAATCCCGGTGACATCACGCTCTCCGCGGGCCTCCACGAAAAGCACCACGGGCTCGAGCCCGGGGCCGGTTCTGGTGAGAAGGCGGTCGTGGCAGGCCGCCTGGTGGGCAGGCGCGAGCATGGCAAGGCCACTTTTGCGGACCTCCAGGACTCCTCGGGAAGGATACAGCTCATGCTTCGCCAGGACCTGCTGGGTGAGGGGCTTTACCAGGAGTTCAACGACCTGGATATCGGCGACTGGATAGGGGCCACCGGCGAGGTATTGAGGTCGCGCCGGGGCGAGCTGTCGGTATCGGTCGAGTCATACCAACTGCTCTCCAAGTCGCTTCGACCGCTGCCGGAGAAATGGCACGGACTCAAGGACCGCGAGCAGAGGTACCGCCAGCGCTACCTTGACCTTATTATGAACGAAGATGCCCGGCGCGTGCTCGAGGCGAGGTCCGGGGCCGTCCGTGAAATCAGGCGTTTCCTCGACGAGCGAGGCTTCCTCGAGGTCGAGACGCCCATGCTGCAGCAGGTGCCGGGCGGTGCTGTGGCACGCCCGTTCGTCACCCACCACAACGCACTGGGCATGGACCTTTACTTGCGCATCGCCCCCGAGCTTTACCTGAAGAGGCTGCTCGTGGGAGGTTACGATAAAGTCTACGAGCTGAACCGCAACTTCCGCAACGAGGGGATAAGCTCGCGCCACAACCCGGAGTTCACCATGCTCGAGGCATACGTGGCTTTCGTCGATTACCGCTACATGATGGAGCTTCTTCAGGAGCTGATAACCGCGGCCATCCTGTTCGTTGCCGGCACGACCGAGATAGAGTACGCGGGCAGCAGCATCTCACTCGCGCCGCCCTGGAAAGAGGTGACCATGCTCGAGTCCCTCTCGGAGTACGCGGGCCTCGACGTGGACCTTTCCATGGGCGCCGACCGGCTGAGGTCCGTCGCCGAGCAGAGCGACGTCGAGGTCCCAGCGGGCGCCGGCCCGGGTTGGATAATCGCCGAGCTGTACGAAAAGCTGGTGGAGCCAAAGCTCATCCAACCCACATTCGTCCTCGAATACCCCGAGGAGATATCCCCGCTTGCCCGCAGGAGCCCGACCTCTCCCGGCTTCACAGAGCGTTTCGAGATACTGATAGCGGGGCAGGAGATCGCGAACGCCTTCTCGGAACTCGCCGACCCCATGGACCAGCGTGAGCGTTTCGAGGCCCAGGCCCTCAAGAGGGCCGGGGGCGACGAAGAGGCGCACCCGGTCGACGAGGACTACCTCGCCGCGCTGGAGTACGGCATGCCCCCCGCCGGAGGCCTGGGCGTGGGCATAGACAGGCTCATCATGCTGGCGACCGGCTCTCAGAATATCAGGGACGTGATCATATTCCCCCACCTGCGGCCCACGCAGGGTAGGTCATAATTCCCCGGCGTCGAACTGGTTATCAAGGACGACGGCTGTTGGAGTGGAACGCCATCCTCCGACCCATTGACAGATATCATCACCGGTATGCGTCATTCGTTATAGTATGAAGGCACATACGGCCGCGGGCGACGCGGCGGGAGCGCTGATGAATATATTTTGTGACGAGTGCAAGAAGAATATCGCGACGGTCTTCCTGACCAAGATCTCGGGTAACGAGGTCTCCAAGGTGCAGCTCTGCGAGGAGTGCGCGGCACGGATGGAGGAGACCACAGAGGCGGCGAACCTGCTCGCCTTCCTGCCGCAGATATTATCCGGGCTCCAGGGCATCGAGGAGCGCCTGGTAGAGGACGTGCTCTCCTGCAAGCTGCTGGCCTGCGAGCCGTGCGGTACTTCTTTCAATGACTTTCAGAAGATGGGCTTCCTGGGGTGCCCGGGGTGCTACGAGGCGTTCGGCGAGCCGCTGAGGCAGGTCATCATCGAGTTCCAGGAGGCCGAGGAGCACGTGGGCAAGATGCCCGGGAAGGTCTCCCGTGGGGCCCGGTTGCGCAAGCGGCTGATGGAACTGGAAAAGGACCTTGAGCATCAAGTCTCCCGGGAGGAGTACGAGGCCGCCGCCGCGGTCAGGGACCAGATTCGCGAGATAGAGGACAGGCTTGACAGGAAAGTGAGTGAAGGTGAGCAGGAGTAAGGCCCCAAAGAATAGCCCCTCCTGGCTCAGGACCAGGGGGCCGAGCTACCCCATGGTCCTGTCCAGCCGCGCCCGGCTGGCCCGCAATATCGAAGGGCTCCGGTTCCCGACCTCCGGGGACGAGGAGGACCTGGAGCGGGCCCGGGGCATGGTGCTGGAAGCGGTCTCCAGGAAGGTGGCGAGCGAGCGCGACTGGGACATACGGTTCGCCGAGGAGCTCTCGGGCGACGAGCTCGCTTCCATGGCGGAGGAGCACCTCACCAGCCAGTCGTTCGGGGAGAGACCCGGCGGGAGGGCGGTGGCACTGTGCTGGAGCGATGGGCGGAGCGTCACTGTGAACGAGGAGGACCACGTCAGGATGCAATCCATCCTCCCCGGAGCCCAGTTCATGGAAGCCTGGCGCGCCGCCGATAAAATTGATAACAGCATCGAGAGCGAGGTGCAGTACTCCTTTGACCAGAGGCTGGGGTACCTTACCCCATGTCCCAGCAACGTCGGGACGGGCTTGCGGGTATCGGCCCTGCTCCACCTGCCGGCGCTCGTGGCCAGCGGTGAGATAGCACGCACGATATCGGCACTGGGCCAGGCGGGAGTCTACGTCCGCGGCCTCTACGGCGAGGGTTCGGGGGTGGCCGGGAACCTGTTCCAGATATCGAACCGCCAGACCCTGGGGCATACTGAGGAGTTCATCGTCGAGAACATGGACAGGATAGTGCGCCAGGTCGTCGACAACGAGAGGACCGCCAGGAAGATGATGCTCCGTGAGTCGCCGCTCGACCTTGCGGACCGTGTCTACCGGGCGCTGGGTATCATTGAGCGGGCGAGGCGCGTGGGTTTCTTCGAGGCGCTCGAGCTTGTGTCGATGGTGAAGCTGGGGGTGGACATGGAGATCATCCCCATAGAGGATTTCAACATCCTGGAGGTGGGCGTGGGGGCGGGGCCCTCCCACCTGAAGGAGCTCACGGGCGGGAAAACGGAAAGCGAAGACATCGAGAGCGAGCGGGCGGTCCACGTGAGGCGCATGCTCGACCTCTAGGGACTCGACCCAAATGGGGGTTGCGCGTTTGCAAGCGATGTGGCATACATTAAGGATGGGAGGGATGAAGGTTGTTCCAGAGATTTTCAGATAGCGCAAGAAGGGTCGTGGTCCTGGCACAGGAAGAGGCCAGAAAGCTCAACCATAACTATATAGGCACCGAGCATCTTCTACTGGGCCTGATCCAGGAGGGGGAGGGCATCGCGGCCAAAGCTCTCGAGGCTTTCCAGGTAAACCTCGACGCAGTTCGCGGTCAGGTCGTCGAGGTGATCGGCCGGGGCTCGAGCGCGCCCAGCGGCCACATCCCCTTCACCCCTCGGGCAAAGAAGGTGCTGGAGCTCTCGCTGCGCGAGGCACTGCAGCTGGGCCATAACTACATCGGCACCGAGCACATCCTCCTGGGCCTCATCCGCGAGGGTGAGGGCGTGGCGGCCAAGGTGCTGGTAAAGCTCGGGGTCGACCTCGAGCGGCTGCGCAACCAGGTGCTGAAGAGCCTGTCCGGCAGCGGTTCGGCGCCCGGAGAGCTCTCCGGCGGCGAGGGCGGCCAGGGGGCGCTCATGCTCGACCAGTTCGGGCGCAACCTGACCGAGCTGGCATCGCAGAACAAGCTGGACCCGGTCATAGGCCGCGAGAAGGAGACCGAGCGGGTCATGCAGGTTCTCTCCCGCCGGACCAAGAACAACCCTGTGCTGGTCGGCGAGCCCGGCGTCGGCAAGACCGCCATTGTCGAAGGCCTCGCGCAGGCCATCTCCTCCAACGAGGTCCCGGAGATGCTCCGTGGCAAGCACCTCTATACGCTCGATCTCGGCGCGCTGGTCGCCGGCTCGCGTTACAGGGGTGACTTCGAGGAGCGGCTCAAGAAGGTCATTAAAGAGATACGCGGACGCGGCGACATCATCCTCTTCATCGACGAGCTGCACAACCTCGTCGGGGCGGGGGCCGCCGAGGGCGCGATAGACGCCGCGAGCATCCTCAAGCCGGCGCTGGCCAGGGGTGAGCTCCAGACCATCGGCGCCACCACCATGGACGAGTACCGCAAGTACCTCGAGCGAGACGCGGCACTCGAGCGCAGGTTCCAGCCGATAACGGTCGACGAGCCGACCGTCGAGCACACCATCGATATCCTCCGGGGGCTTCGCGACCGCTACGAGGCGCACCACAAGGTGCAGATAACCGACGGCGCCATAGTCGCCGCCGCGCGGTTGGCCCAGCGATATATCTCCGACCGGTTCCTGCCCGACAAGGCCATAGACCTCATCGACGAGGCGGCCAGCCGGCTGCGCATGCGGGCGATGACGGCGCCACCCGACGTACGCGAGCAGGAGGAAGCCCTCCAGAAGCTGCGCCAGGAAAAGCAGGCGGCCATAGCCTCTCAAGACTTCGAGAAGGCCGCGGAGATACGCGACAGAGAGCAGGATGCGATCCTCGACATAGCCGAGAGCGAGAAAGACTGGAAGGTCCCCCACCAGAGCCACCAGCTACAGGTCACCGACGAGAGCATAACCGAGATACTCTCGTCGTGGACGGGCATTCCCGTCTACCAGCTGACCGAGGCCGAGAGCGAGAAGCTGCTGCGCATGGAAGACGAGCTTCACAAGCGCGTCATAAGCCAGGACGAGGCGGTCATCGCCATCGCCCAGGCTCTCAGGCGCACGCGGGCAGGCCTCAAAGACCCGCGCAGGCCCGGCGGCTCGTTCATATTCCTGGGCCCCTCCGGCGTGGGCAAGACCGAGTTGGCGCGCACCCTTGCCGAGTTCCTGTTCGGCAACGAGGACTCCCTGCTCCAGATAGACATGTCCGAGTACATGGAGAAGCACTCCGTCTCCCGCCTGGTGGGCTCGCCCCCGGGGTACGTCGGGCACGAGGAGGGTGGCCAGCTGACCGAGGCCGTCAGGCGCAAGCCGTTTTCGGTGGTGCTGCTCGACGAGATAGAAAAGGCGCACTATGACGTGTTCAACGTCCTGCTGCAGATACTCGAGGACGGCCGGCTGACCGACTCCCAGGGCCACCAGGTCGACTTCCGCAACACCATCATAATAATGACGTCCAACCTCGGGACCCGCGAGATCCACAACGCGGCGCCGCTGGGGTTCAAGGTGGCGAGCGAGGGGGGCGCGCTCGGCTACGGAGACATGAAGGAGAAAGTCATAAGCGAGCTCAAGCGGACATTCCGCCCGGAGCTGCTCAACCGCATAGACGACGTCATAGTCTTCCACGAGCTTTCCATCGAGGAGGTCAAGACGATCGCCGAACTCCTGCTCGACCGCGTGCGCGAGCAGCTCGCCGACCAGGACATCAAGCTCGAGGTCAGCGAAGCTGCCAAGGACGTCCTGGTCAAGGAGGGCTTCGACCCCTCTCTCGGTGCCAGGCCGCTCAGGCGGGCCATCACCCGCCTGATAGAGAACCCCGTCTCCGAAGCGATTCTTCGCGGCGAGTTCACCGGCGGCCACGTGATCATGGTCAGCGAGGAAGAGGGAAGGCTCGAGTTCGAGGTAAGGGAAGAGGCCGCCGTTACGGCCCCGGTGGGAGCCAACAACTAGAATCGCTCAGATCAAGGGTGAAGCCGGGCTTCTGAAACGGAGGCCCGGTTTCTTTTCAAGCGCGCCCGCAGGCGTGTTATTATTCAGGCGAGCCTGGTGGTTCTTTTTAACGGGGAGCGGCATGCGCGCGGATTCGCAGAAGGAAAAGCAGGAGATTCTCATCGGGGTGCTCGAGCAGGTGGCTCCGGGCACCGAGTTGCGTGAGGCCATCGACAGGATACTCAACACCGGCACCGGCGCGCTCATAGTAATAGGCAACATGGGTGAGCTCCGGCCCATAATGACCGGCGGGTTCAACATCAACTGTGAGTTCACCGCTCCGCGGCTGTTCGAGCTTGCCAAGATGGACGGCGCGGTGGTCCTCAGCAGAGACCGGAAGACCATCAACTGGTCCAACGTCCACCTGGTGCCGGACCCGTCGATACCGACCCACGAGGCGGGCACCCGCCACCGCACCGCCGAGCGGGTCGCCAAAGGACACAAGAGCGCGGTCGTCATAGCGATATCGGAGAAGATGAACACTGTCTCCATATACGTGGACAACGAGCACTTCACACTCGAGAGCATTCCCCTGGTGCTGGCCAAGGCCGACCAGGCCCTGCAGACCCTTAGCCGTTACCGGGCCAGGCTGGACAAGGAGTACGGCCACCTCAACACTCTCGAGATAGAGGACATGGTCACCCTGAAAGACGTGGTCAGGGTCGTCCAGAGAAGCGAGATGGTCGCGCGAATAGCCGACGAGATAAGGTTCCAGGCAAGCGAGCTCGGCAAGGACGGAAGGCTGGTGGGGCTCCAGCTCAACGAGCTGATGGTCGGGGTGAAGAGGCTCGGAAGGCTATTGATCAGCGACTATTACGTTCCCCGCGACGAGAGGGGTGTGGAGGAAGTGGCGGGCGACCTGGGCAACATACCCGGGGACGACCTGATGGATGAAGCATCCGTCGCCAAGGCCCTCGGCTACCGCAGCTCCCTCGAGCTCATGAACAAGCTCGTGCGCACGCGCGGCTACCGGATGCTCTCGATGATAACTCCCCGCATCCCGCCATCCGTGGTGGATAAAGTCGTCGCGCGGTTCGAGAACCTCAAGAACGTGATGCGCGCCTCCCCGGCCTTGCTGGACGAGGTCGATGGCGTGGGAGAGCGGAGGGCGCTCGCCATCAAAGAAGGGCTGGACCGCATCTCCGAGTCCATCATAATGGAGGGCTACCTGTAGGGGGGGCTCGGGGTGTTTCGATTTGCTCGCTAGCTCCGCTTGATGGGTGAACGCGGCCGGCGGATGGAAGCTCTGTAAGGCTCGCAAATCGAAGCACCCCTCGCCCTCGAAGGTCCGTAAGGCTCGCAAATCGAAGCACCCCTCGCCCTCTGGGCACAGAAAGGCTTCGGAAAAAAGCACCCCTCGCCCTCGAAAAAGAAGCCGACGGGTTTGCCTTCCTCGTCGGCGCCCGGGAGCGTGGCGTTCTTGCCGAGGACCCTTGATATCGCTGTAAGGCCTGTTGCAAGGATCGGGCACATGGCTGGCTCCCCGGCCTGCCTCAGCATCTCGTTGCCGTGGCAGATGGCGCAGCCGCCAACGTCGATGGTCAACTCGCCGCTGCTGATGCTCACCTTTGTGGTGTCCGCGAAGCCCAGTTCGTCTGTCAGGAATTCCTCGAACCTGGCGCGAAACTCCTCCTGGTCGGTTATCTTTCCCCGAGTTCGCCCATCCACTGCTTGATCCACTCGGAGGCGATCTTCGGCTTGACTTTCTCGAGCTGGTTCCTGGTGGCCATGACCACGGCCTGGTGATACTTCTTGATGAACTGGTCGTGGTTAACCATGCCGGATTCTTTTCGGATTAAGTGTCGCCGGAACGTCCATTTCACGCGTGTCCCTGGCGAAAGGCGTCCCGAGCCCTACCCATGAGTCAGTGTGGTGCCTGCCCCAGCCCAAAGGGGCGGCTGGAGAATAACGCAGAAAACTGACCTGACGCGAGATGTTATAGTCAGGTGAGGCTGTAGAAGCCCAGCGTGGAGATACGGTCGTTCTCGTTCTTGATGATCTCGTGGAGGTCGATGCCGGTAAGGGTGCAGATGGCGGCGAGGAAGAAGAGCGACTTGCCCATCTCTTCCTCGATGACCTCGGCGCAGTTGGGGCAGAGGTGGCCCTCGAGATGGGATTTGACGTACTCGCTCATCTCGCTCAAGGAGGTGTCCGCGGGAAGGTCCTGCTTCGCGGCATCGATCCTGAGGCACCCACATGAGGTGACCGACTTGGCGAGCGCGCGGTTGACCCTCGAACAGGCGTCCTGATACTTGGTCATCACGTCGAGGATGCTGCGATGCCGGATCAGGTGCAGCGACACAGTTTTCTGAAATTCGTTACAGGTCTGCTCAAGTTCTCTTGTCATCTAAACCCCGCCCCTGAGGTTGTTGAGCACCGTTTCTGATAGCGCAGTCATTATATTTTCATCGGCGCTAAAGTGTCAAGAAATCCTTATAATACAGGCATTCTTGCCCCTTGGGACTCGTTGTGGTACTATTTCAGGGCTTCCCCGTGCAGGGCATTGATGAGTTTTGATCGCGACACGCTTGCGCACCAACAGCCAAATACGAAGATTCCCCCGAGATAAGGACGCTTGACCACAAGCCGCGACGCCAGGAACCGGCTTGGAGCCCGGAAAGGGAGATGTTGAAAGTGTTCAACGTTGGAGACAAGGTTGTTTATCCACATCACGGCGCAGGTGTAGTCGAGGGGGTTGAGACAAAGACCATCGAGGGTGAAAAGACCAAGTATTTCATCTTGAGCCTCTGCGGGGGTGACTTGAGGATAACAGTTCCCGAGCGCAGTACCGAGGAGGTCGGCCTCCGCAGCGTGATCCCCAGGCGCGAGGTGAAGTCTGTCTTCGAGGTCCTCAACCAGGAGCAGAGCCAGATGCCCACTAATTGGAACCACCGCTACAAGAACAACCGCGAGAAGATACGCAGTGGAGACGTTTACCAGGTCGCCGAGGTCGTGCGCAACCTGTCCATACGCGAGCTCGAGAAGGGGTTGTCCACCGGCGAAAAAAGGATGCTGAGCCAGGCGCGGCAGATACTCTTGAGCGAGATCGTCTACGTGCTGAACATAAACAGCGAGAAAGCTACAAGCATGTTGGAAGAGGTATTCTCGCAGAGGTAATAGACCTGTCTGCCTCCATCGCCTTTGTGCGGCACGGGCAAATACAAGGAGGTCCATTAGGTGGTAGTTGTCGTCGTTCGCCTGTTGAGCATGCTTCTATGCTCATACGGCGGATACAGGACCGCGGTCCTGCTCAACGAGAACTACATTCTGAGGAACCCACAGCAGGCGTTGGCAATCATCGTAAGCATCATACTCGGGCTCCTCATCGGATACGTTCTCGGGGGCGTGCTGGGCAGGTACACCGCTAGCGCGCTGGGAGGCCTGGAGGCAATGGCCTTCGGGGCAACAGGCGCGGACATGGTCTTCAGCATAGGTGGAACGCTGATCGGTTTTCTCACCGCCCTGCTGCCCTCCATCGCCCTCTTCCGCTTCGGCATGCCGGGGTACGTCGTTTCCCTCGCGCTCTTCCTCTTATGCGGCTTCGCGGGGGCTCGCCTGGCCTACATAAAGAGGTCGGAGCTTTCGGGGGTGTTCGGGCTGGCGCAGCACTCGAGCCAGCCCCGGGAAGGAGCAGGCAAGCGGTTACTGGACACCAGCGTTATCATCGACGGCCGTGTGGTCGACATCGCAAAGGCCGGTTTCCTGGACGGCACCATGGTCGTGCCTCGATTCGTCCTTGAGGAGCTCCAGTCGGTGGCCGATTCGGCGGACGCCCTAAAAAGGAGCCGCGGCCGCCGGGGGCTGGACGTGCTCAATACCCTCCAACGCCTCGATAACGTTAAGATCGAAGTGACGGACGAGGACTTTCCCGAGATCGTAGGGGTGGACACCAAGCTCACCGCCTTCTCAAAGGTCAGCGGCATGCCACTGGTGACCAACGACTTCAACCTCAACAAGGTGGCCGAGCTGCAGGGAGTGCAGATCCTGAACATCAACAAGCTCGCGAGCGCGCTCAAACCCGTGGTGCTGGCCGGCGAGGAGATGATCGTCAAGATAATCCGGGAGGGCAAGGAACCGGGGCAAGGTGTGGGTTATCTCGATGACGGCACGATGGTGGTGGTCGAGCACGGCAGGAAGAAGATAGGCAGCGAGGTCGCGGTCATTGCCACCAGCGTGCTGCAGACACCCGCCGGCAAGATGATTTTCACCGACCTCAAGGGTGACCCAGAGGAGGGCTAGGCGTGGCCTTCGCGATCATCGCCGCGGGGGGCCGCGGGATCCGCCTGGGGAGCCCCATCCCGAAGTTCGAGCTCGAGCTTTCGGGCAAGCCGCTTTTCCTTTATTCGCTCGAGGCTTTCGAGGCAGCCCCATCGATCGAGTCCATGGTGCTGGTGGTCCCGCGGGAGCGTATCGGAGACTGGGCTGTCGGACGGTTGCACCGGCTCGGCATCACGAAGCTAAGCGCCACCGTGGAGGGCGGCGCGACGCGGCGGGAGTCGGTCGGGCGCGGCTTGCGGGCGATTGAAAGCAGGTCGGGTGTGGTGGTCGTGCACGACGCCGCGCGGCCCCTGGTGACCGCGGAACTGGTCCAGAGAGCCTGCGAGGTCCCGGAGGGGGCCGACGGGGTCATCACCGCCCTGGCGGTCACCGATACCGTGAAGGAGGTTGATGGCCTCACCGTAACCGCCACCCTTGACAGGGAGCGGCTGGTGGCTGTCCAGACGCCGCAGGCGTTCAGGATCGACGCACTCAGGGAAGCGCACGCCGCCGCCGAGCGCGACCGCTTCGAGGGGACCGACGACGCCTCGCTGGTGGAGAGGATCGGCGGCCGCGTAGTGGTCATCGATGGGAGCCGCGACAACATCAAAGTGACGTATGGCGAGGACCTTGCCCGGGCGCGGGCAATATTGCTCGAGAGGAGCGGGGGTTGAGGACCGGCATAGGGATCGACGCGCATCGCTTCGAAGCAGGCGGGAGACTTTTCCTCGGCGGCGTCGAGATAGAATGCGAGAAGGGCCTCGCCGGGCACTCGGATGCCGATGTGCTGCTCCATGCAATCATGGACGCGCTGCTCGGGGCCTGCGGGGCGGGCGACATAGGCGAGATGTTCCCCGATAGTGACCCGGCATACAGGGACGCCTCGAGCCTCGATCTGCTGCGCAGTGTCCTCGAGGAGGTCCGCTCGCGGAGCTACCGGGTTGTCAACGTCGACGCGGTTGTGGTCTGCGAGGCGCCGCGCGTTGCCCCTTACCGCGACCGCATGGTGAACAGCATCGCGGGCGCGCTCGCCCTGGAGCCCGGGGCGGTTTCCGTTAAGGGGACGACCACGGAAGGAATGGGGTTCACCGGCGCGGGTGAGGGGATCCTCGCGGTCGCCACCGCACTGGTGGAGACAGTGACTCGAGAGCGGCTTTAAGCCCGCGCGACCGCAGAAGCGCGAAACATCCAGGGAGAGCAAGATTGGCGAAGAAGCGTTTCATCCCCCACCGGGTGCCGGTAAGGAGGCGGGAGCCCTCCGAGCGCATCAAGACCTTCGGCGAGGTGGCGCTCGGTTACGACCTCACCGAGGCGCAGGCGGAGGCGACCCGGTGCCTGCAGTGCAAGAAGGCAACCTGCGTTGACGGCTGCCCCGTCAACATCGACATACCGAAGTTCGTCGAGGAGGTCAGCCAGGGCGCAGTCGAAAAGGCGGTGGCCACCATCAAGCAGGACAACCTCCTGCCCGGTGTGTGCGGCCGGGTCTGCCCCCAGGAGTCGCAGTGCGAGGAGAAGTGCATCCTTGGCAAGAAGGGCGACCCCCTGGCTATCGGCAAGCTCGAGAGGTTCGTGGCGGACTGGGAGGCCGATAAGGGTGGCCAAGGGGTCCCCGCCCGCGCGCCGGGCACCGGGCTTGCCGCGGCTGTAGTCGGCTCAGGGCCCGCGGGACTGACGGCGGCGGCCGAGCTTGCCAGGAGGGGCCACAGGGTCACGGTGTTCGAGGCTCTGCACGTGGCGGGAGGCGTGCTGACCTACGGCATCCCCGAGTTCCGCCTCCCACAGTGGGTGGTTGACCGCGAGGTGGGCAACCTCGAGCAGATGCGCGTTGAGATAGTGCTTGACTGCGTTGTGGGAAGGACCGCCACCGTCGGTGAACTCCTCGAGGAGTACAGGTCGGTCTTCGTCGGCATCGGCGCCGGCCTACCGAGCTTCATGGGCATACCCGGTGAGAATCTCAACGGTGTCTACTCCGCGAATGAATTCCTGACGCGAAGCAACCTGATGCTCGCCCGGAGCTTCCCGGAGTACGACACGCCAGTCAAGAGGGGAGGAAAAGTCGTCGTCGTCGGCGGAGGCAACGTGGCCATGGACTCGGCGCGCACCGCGCTGCGCATGGGCGCCGACGAGGTCCACATCGTCTATCGCCGGTCGCGTGTGGAGATGCCCGCCCGGGTCGAGGAGGTCGACCACGGAGAGGAGGAGGGCATCGTCTTTCACATGCTTACCAACCCGGTCGAGGTTCTCGGCGAAGACGGCCGCATCAAGGGCATGGTATGCCAGCGCATGGAGCTCGGCGAGCCCGACGAATCGGGCAGGCGCCGACCGGTGCCGATAGAAGGGGAGTACTTCGAGCTGGGCTGCACCGTCATGGTGATGGCCATAGGCACCCGCGCGAACCCGCTGCTCCCCTCGACCACGGAGGGCCTGAAGCTCGACAGGCGTGGCTACATCGAGGTCGACCCGGAGACGTTCGCCACAAGCCTTCCCGGCGTGTACGCGGGCGGCGATATCGTCACCGGCTCGGCGACCGTCATCGAGGCGATGGGGGCCGGCAAGGTAGCCGCCGCCGCCATGGACTCGTACATGCGCTATTGATCGGGGTCAGATCTGACCCCGATTATTCTTCGTGATGGTGACCCTCATTGTGTTTGTCGAGGTCCTGCAGGCTCGACACTTCGGGTATCTTCTTCTTGCCGGCGATGACCTTATCGACGGTGGCAAGGAAATTCCTGTAGACCATTTTTTGCTGCTCGTCGCCGGTGAGATCGATCGCCTTCAAGATGTGGTAGCGCGCCTTCCTGGGGTCCTTCTTGAAAAAGAAGTATATGGAAGCGAGGTTTTCCTGCAGCTGCGGTGAATCGGGGTTGTACCGCAAACCCTCGAGCGCGAGCGCATACCCCTTGTCCACGTTGCCGAAGCGGGCCAGCACCCAGCTCGCGAAACCGTAGGCCATGGAGAAGTGAGGGTCCAGCCTGGTTATCAGCCAGTAATACGGGAAGATGGCCTTCTCTTTCCAGATACTGCCACCCAGATACTCGTGAAAGACATCGTCCGTCTTCGTCCAGAGGTTCGCCGCCACCGACTGCCTGAGGCCGCCCAGGATATCCAGCAGGGAGCGCGCGCTGTCGAACGGCGAGCTGTCGTCCCAGCCGGCCCTGGATTCGCCCGAGGCGTCCAGCGAGTACTGGAGTAAGACGGCGCCGGCGATAAGCACCGCCACGACCAGGAGCGCCATCCAGGTGGAAACCTGCCTGCCCCTCGAATCGCGCAGGGCCTTCATCACAGGTCCTTCCGCCGGAACACCAGGTAGCCCGCGACCAGGAACACGGAGATGAACAGGCCCGCGTAGCCGGTGATGCGCAGCATGACCGCCGCGGAAGCGCCTCCCCCGTAGCCGACCTTCAGGGAGAGGTTGAAGTTCTCGAGGTTGGGGATCAGGTAATAGAACCCCCAGGCGAAGACCTTCACCACCCCGCTGGTCCCCTCGACAAGCGACTGGTGCAGAAAGCCGGTCTTAACGTGGCACAGAACGTAGAAAAGCACCGATGCGAAAGCGTTGACCGGCACGGTCGCGAAAGTCGACAGGGCCAGGCAGAACGCCGCGATGAGGGCGCTCTCAAGGAAGACCGCGAAGACGCCTTCGAAGACGATCGGGGTGAAGACATGCAACCGCACGTAGATCAGCAGCAGTATCTCCAGACCCATGATAAAGAGGATGGCCGCGAGGGCCGCCAGTATTCCCAGGTACTTGCCCGCCACGTACTGCAGCCTGCTGACCGGCTTGGAGAGAATGTTGTAGATGGTCCTCTTTTCGACCTCCCCTGGAAGCTGGCCTACCGACAGGATAACGGCCAGCACGACCCCGAACAGGGAGATGAGGCTCAACGATATGTCTCTTAGAAACTGCGCCCTGGCGCCCAGCTCGAACGTCGGCAGGAGCGGGGACAGGGCCACCACCGCCAGGCCGAAAAGGAAGACCACGTAGAACACCTTGCGTCTTGCCGCGTCCTTTATGACGCTGAGGGCGAGAGAGAAAACGTTCCTCAAGGTGCAGTCTCCCTTATGGTCTGCAGGAAGAGCTCTTCCAGGGACAGGTGGTATGGCTCGACCCGTACCAGCTCCATGCCGAGGCCCCGGGCTGCCTCGAGCACCGGGAACACCCCGGGCTCCTCCACTTGGAGCACCGTGTCGCCGTCGAGCGTCGCGATGCTGCTGGCCAGCGGCTCGAGCGCCTCGAGCGCCGCCGGGCCGCCGCCCCTGAGAACTATCCTGGTCAGGCCTTCAACGGAAAGCAGGTCGGCGAGCCTGCCTTCCTTCACCGAACGCCCCAGGTTCACGATGGTAACGCTGTCACAGATGTTCTCGACCTCGGATAGCTGGTGGCTCGAGAGGAAGATGGTCTTGCCCTGCTCCTTGAGGTGCAGGAGGATGTCCCTGACCTCCTTCTGGCCGACCGGGTCGAGGCCGCTGGAGGGCTCGTCCATAATCACCAGTTCGGGATCGTTGAGCAAAGCCTGCGCTATTCCGAAGCGCTGCAGCATGCCCTTTGAGTACTTGTCCAGGGTGAGGTGGGAGTCGCGCTCGAGCCCAACCATGTCCAGGAGCTCCCTCGACCTGTCTTTGAGGAGCGGCCCGCGTAAGCCGAAGAACTTGCCGTAGAGCTCGAGGCCTTTCTCGGCGGTGAGAAAGCCGTAGAAGTACGGCTGCTCGGGGAGAAACCCAAGCCTCGCGTGCGCCTCCCTTGCGCCCAGCGGGTGCCCCAGCAGGGAGCCCTCACCGCCGTCAGGGAATACGATGCCCAGCAGGATTTTTATGGTGGTCGTCTTGCCGGCGCCGTTCGGCCCCAGAAGGCCGAAGATGTCGCCCGGGTTGACCTCGAGAGACAGGCCATCGACAGCGACCCTGCGTTTTCTCCTGAGGCCGCTTCGATAAGACTTCTTGATGCTGTCAAGAGCGATTGGGTTCTGTTCCAAAGATCTCTCCGCAAGCGCACGAATTCCACCTCTATTATAGCAAAGACGCCCCTGGAACCGTCCTGCGGGCCAACGCGTCATAAGGTTGATATTTGTCAATGCTGCCAGGGAGGTCACAGTGGACGAGAAGCGGAAGCTCAAGGGCCTGAAGAAAGGGGTTGCCGTCGGGTGCCTTGTCCTGGTGGCCTTGCTGGTCCTCATGGCGATCGGCCTTACCGTTGGCCGGCGCAGGGGACCTGAGACCGCGCAACCTAACGAGGGGCTGAAACAGGAGGTCGCGGGCTACAGGGGCGACGTGGAGCAGAAGGACGCCGCGAGCCCCGAGTCCACCAGCGGCCAGAACGCCCAGGCGGGCCAGGTGTCAGGGACAAGGACCCAGGTCCAGCCGGCCCCGAAGACGGAGGCGAAGGTCATAAAGACAGGCGCGGTCTCCATCGAGATAAAGCAGGGCTCGTTCAACGATAAGTACGCCAGGGTCCAGCTCATAGCCGAGGGCGCGGGCGGCCTCATCTCGGACTCACGCTCAAACTCCTCCAACGGCAGCATCACCGGCGGCACGGTGACGCTGAGGGTGCCGAACGATTCGTTCGGCAAGGTCATGGAGCAGCTCAGGGAGCTCGGCGAGGTGACCGCTGTCACGGAGCAGGCGCAGGACGTCACCGAGGAGTACGTGGACCTGGAGAGCCGCGTCAGGAACCTCAAGAGCCAGGAATCGGTTTACCTCGCGCTGATGGCCAGGGCGACGACCATCGAGGAAGCTATCTCGGTGCAGAGGGAGCTTTCGGTCATCCAGGGCCAGATAGAGGAGCTCACCGGCCGTAAGAACTACCTCGACAACCATGTCTACTACTCGACCGTCCAGGTCACGATGACAGAGCCCGGGGCAAGCGGCGGCGATACCGATGAGGGTTGGGGCTTCGTGGACGCGCTTAAGGATGGGCTTCACGGGGTGGTGGATGGCCTGAACGCCGTCATCATCTTCCTGGGCAACGCGCTCATCTACATATTGATCCTGGCGCTCGTCGGGCTGGGCATCTACTACCTTCTCAAGAGGCGTACGAAGGAGAAGCGGGCGGCATGAGTGCCGCCGCGCCCCGCAAATCTATTACAATGTAATCTCCGAACAACGTCGTACGACCTGGGAGGGATTGACTTGTGCGAATCGAACGTTTACCTGCGAGACGGTGAAGGCGACCGGCTGGTCATGGAGGACGCCGTCCTGGTCGAGAGCGAGGCCGGCCGTATCAGCGTTACCGACATCCTCGGAGAGAAGAAGGAGTTCGACGGCACCCTCGAGGAGATAACGTTCCTCGAGCACCGCATCGTGATAAAGGTCTGAGGGCTCACGCCCGGCAGGCTGTAACTTCAGGCGGCCGGTTTCGTTCTCATAACTTGAGCGAGCCGGCCGCGAGCTTGAACATGGTGTGCTTCAGGGATGCTTCTCATCACCTTCCGGCGCCATAAGGCGGCAGGTCCCCATCGTCACACACAAAGGAGAATAAACCCGCCATCGCCACACCAGGTCAAACAAGTAACACTCCACGATGGGGGTAGGCAAGGAGCCTAATAAGCAAACGACAAACAGCTACCTTGGCGTTGGGGAGAGGACAACCGGGCCTTGGAACCGGGTCCCGATCAAGATCGGCGTATCAGACCTAATGCGGCAACTCTTGGGGATATTTGGATGGTCCAAATACTTTAACCCTGAGCTGTACCCGGTTGTCCGAACTTGGTACTGGCAACCGATTCTCCCGGCTAAGCCGGGCTTTCCGGCTGCCTGTCGGATGAGAAGCGGTACCTCTGATACCATTTTGGTCCCGGGACGGGGAAGAATCAATGGAAATACCAGTTTGCGGGCGAAAGAGACGGGTAAACAGCGTAATTGGTGGATAAGCGGGGATACTGAACAAAGATAGAGCTACATGTTCAATGTTTTTTTCAATTCCGAGCTCTGGCGACGACTCATGGGTATTTTGCTCTGGCCTGGGTCGTTCATGGTCAACTCGTAGGAGGAGGACCCTATGCGTGTGATTGCCTTGACCTTCTGCAGGTTGACCAGGTAACCCCTGTGGGCGCGGAAGAACTTGAGGGGGTCAAGCATCCTCTCGAGCTCGGCCAGGGTGTGGTTGGTCAGAAAGCGGTCGCTGTCGGTATGAAGGTAGGTGTACTCCCTCTGGATGCTTATGAAGTTGATGTCGTCCACGTTCACCAGGTATATCTTCTCGCCCTTGCGCGCCGGTATCTGGGGCATGGCGGCGTCTCGATGGGCGGGCCTTTGCGCGCGCGCGCGCTTCAAAACCGCCTCGACCCGGGCCATCAACTCGAGCGCGCTGAACGGCTTGGTAACATAGTCGTCCGCGCCTCCGCGAAGCCCCTGCACCTTCGACTTCTCGTCGGCGAGGGCCGTCAGCATGATTATTGGAAGGCTTCTGCTCTCTTTGCTGTCGCGAAGGCGGGTGAGGACTTCCCAGCCGTCTATCTTGGGAAGCAGGACATCGAGCAGAACCAGGTCGGGGTTAGTCTCCTTGACCTTCTTGAGGCCCTCCTCGCCGGTGGCGGCCGACTCTACAACGTATCCCTCGAGCCGCAGGCTCTTGGTTATCATCTCGCTTATGAGCGGTTCGTCTTCGACAACGAGCACCTTCAGTTTTTCTGCGTTCATCTCTCCCCTTTGCGGTTCAACGGATCCGCTGCCCTTCGGGCAAACTTTGTCACAGCATCGTTTGCTTCTCAGGCGAATTAGCCGCTATCCGGTGAAACCGCTCTGCCCGAGGCCCTTTCGGACGTCCCCGCCACAACGGTCGTGTTTGGATTATCTATCATAGCCACCGGCCTGTCAAAGCGCCGCATCCCCAATCAAGGGCTATGTCCGAGGCAATGCCTCCTGCAATCCGGCGTTTCAGAATTAACAGCAATTTAACACGATGGCAAAAGAAGATTAACGGGCGTCCTCGATACTTGGAGCGGTCAGTACCGAGTTGGCATGCCGTAAGAAAGAAAAGGAGCTTGATTTCTGTGAGCGAGAGCAAGCAGCAGGGCGGGGCGCCCGACGAGGGCGCGGTCGCACCGACAACGGACGAAGCCGTCGAAGCAACCGCGGTGGAGTGCGCGCCTCCACCCGCCCATCCCCGAGGCGGGCGCGACGGCGGCGCGTACGAGAGGAACCAGAAGGCCTTACTGTTCATCGGCATCGCCATCCTGGCGATCATTGTCATTGCCTCATCGTTGGCGCTCGGCTACACGATCGGGAACCAAAGCGCGGACAACCGGCCGCTCATAGGCACAAGGAGCGCCGAGAGGTTCGGAGCCGGGCAGGGGCCAGGCGCGGGAATATTGCCGGGCAGGAAGGTTCGCGAGCGGGTCGCCGAAATGCTCGATAGTGGCGAGGCGAGCCTCATCACGGGCACGGTCCGAGCGGTCCAGGACGGCAACGTGACGGTCGAGACACCCGGCGGCGACCAGACTGTCAGCGTAGCCGCAGATACCAGGTACCTCGGAGCCGGAGCGGGCGCCGCCGGAGCTGGTGGCGGCAAGGCCGCCGAGCTGAAAACCGGCGAGCAGGTGCAGGTGCTGGCGCGAAAGGGTCCCGACGGAAAGCTTCAAGCGATAGTGGTGCGCATTGGCAAGGCGAGGAGGCTCAAGGAGCAACCCGTCGAGTGAGGAGCTCAGTCGCCGGATTCCCTGGCGCCCCCTGCCCTGGCAGCCGCTTCCAACTGGTCTTCTTCCGAGAAGGCCTGGGCAACGAAGTATATAGCGCGGTCGAAGTAGAGCACGACCCGGTTGTTCAGCTCGAGGCCCTGATAGAGCTCCAGGTTGATGTTCAGAAAGCCCTCCTGCATCACGAACAACCATATCTGGCGCTTGAGGAGAAGGAGGGCCATGACCACCTCTTCCAACTCGTACCCCTGCGCCCTGCGGGCCTGGCCGACCCTTCGGTAAAAAGACGCGAGCCTCTCCCGGGGAAGCCGCTTGCCCAGGAAATACCCGATGCGCTGGCAAATGCTCGCCGCGCGCTCCTGCAGATCCTCCCGGGAGACGTTCCAGTAAGAGCGCGTGTAAGGCGACGTTGTGACCTCGTCAACCCACTTGTCGGCGATGATGTCCGAGTTCTTCTCGATAATCCTGATCAGCTTGGTCGCGACTATCATGGCGGTCCCTTCGAGAGGACGGTCGCTCGCACGTTCTGTACGGACGCATAGATTTTATTTGAACGCACCGGGCGTGGCAAATGTTTTCTTCCCGAGTCAGTGAATAACTCCCGCGAACTGTTTCTTCTGACGCGACGGGACGCCGGGTTCGGAGGACTCTCAGTGGGTGGAGTGGGGGGCTCCGACCGGCTCGCGCGCGATCGACCTGTCGACCTTGTCCAGGATGGATTCGCCGCTCAGGTTGAAGGCCGGGTAGTAGGCCCCTCCCATGGCTTCCGCAAGCCTCCAGGCCGAGCTGGGCTTGCCCGGTATCATGGTGTAAGGGGCGCTGTCCAGGATTACGGAGCTCGTGCCCCGCTCGCGGATCTCGCGCGCGATCCCCAGCGCCTCGCTCATCGGGTCGGAGGAACCCATTGTCACGTTTCCGCCACCGTCCGAGATCAACACCAGGACCGGGAACGGGCGAGGGGTGCGCGACAGCTCCCTCTCGAGGACCCTGCAGCCGAGCGACAGCCCGTGCGACAGGGGCGTGGTCCCTCCCGGGGAGAGTTCTGTTAACAGGCGGGCGGCCAGCGCCTTACTGGAGGTGGGGCTCAGCACCAGCTGCGCCGCGTCGTCCTTGAAGACTACCAGGCCCACCCTGTCGCGCTTCTGATAGGCCTCGACCAGCAGCGACATTATCGCCTGCCTCGCCGCCTCAAGGCGCTGCATCGCGCCCATCGACGCGCTCGCGTCCACGACGAACACTATAGAGGCCCCGCACTTCCTTCTGCGAAGCTTGACCCGGATGTCTTCGGGGAGCACGTCCAGCCCGTTACCGGGGTTGCAGCCCCGCGTCGCGGCGGCCCGGAGCGTAGCGTCTATCGCGATGTCCCCTCGGGCGAAGGGCCGGCTTGAGGCGGCGGGTGCAACGCTGCGGCAGTAGCGGCCCCTGGAGGCGTCGGCCTGCTTTCCTCGCTTGCCCGGGGTTGTGCCGTTGGCCTCGCGGTCCGGCAGGCTCGTCTCCTCGAAGGCCGCTGTGGTGTCGGGCGGCCGCTGCCTGGCCCGCGCCTTGCGTTCCGCGGTCGGGGCTTCCTCCTTGCCTCGGGTCGTGCCCTCGGCCTTGCAAGAGTAAGCGACCGGGACCGCTGCCGGTCGCTCCAGGACCTCGTGCATAAGCGAAGGAATATCGCGTTTGCGCCCGTTACCGGTGCCTGCCGGCGCCCGGCGTATGCGGTGGTTGAGCGCCAGGCTCGCCACGCGTTCGAGGTGCTCGACGCACACCTGCTCCTGTCCCTCCAGGGCGGCCAGGGCCCTGGCGGCGTAAAGCATCGCTATGTCGGCACGGTGCCCGTCTGCCCTGGCTTTCTCGACAAGCCTGGCCACAACGTCCAGGACCTCGTCCGGGGCCTCTACGGTGGGGTATGCCTCGCGCGCGACGACCAGCCTGCAGCGCAGCGCCTCCTGGGAGGTGTGCCACCTGGACTCGAACTCCACCGGGTTCTTCCTGAACTGGAGGTTGCGTCTCAGTATCTCGGCCCGGTCCGCGGCGCCCACCTCCGGGTCGACCTCGGCGCAGAGGCCGAAGCGGTCCTCGAGCTGGGGCCTCAGGTCGCCCTCCTCCGGGTTCATGGTCCCCACCAGGATGAAGTGGGCCCCGTGCCGGAAGGAGATGCCCTCGCGCTCGACCACGTTGACCCCCATGGCTGCCGAGTCGAGCAGCACGTCGACCAGGTGGTCCTCCAGGAGGTTGACCTCGTCCACGTAGAGAATGGAGCGGTTTGCCCGCGCCAGGATGCCGGGCTCGAAGCTCTTCACACCATGCCGCAGCGCTTTCTCGAAGTCGAGTGTGCCCACCACCATCTCTTCCGTGGCGTTGAGCGGCAGGGTCACGATCTTCATGCGTGTCCTGCTGGACGGGAGCGCCCCATCCATCGCCAGCGTTCCGGAGCAATTGGCGCAAAGGGACTCCATGTCGGCCGGGTCGCATGAGAAGGGGCAATCGGTCACGACCTCTATCTCCGGGAGAAGGTAGGCGGCGGCCCTGGCGAGGGTGGACTTCGCGGTCCCGCGGTGCCCCCTGATGAGAACGCCGCCGACCTCGTGGCTGACTGCGTTGAGCAGGAGCGCATGCTTGACCTGCTCCTGCCTCACCACCGCAGTGAACGGGTACACGATCTCTTCCCTGTGCAAACCGTCTCTCCTCTTGCCGTCACCCGAATGGCAAAGAACGCACATTTTGACGCGATTTCAACCATGAACCTCAATATATAGATTCACCCCACGGTCGGGCGTTTCCTTTGCTTCGTGTGCAAAGGGAGTGAAGGGCTGGTGGGGCGGGGCCGAAAGGGCGGGGCGCCGCCGGGGTCGAAGTTGTCTATTAGTTGAAGGGTTGCGTTTGAAGATGAGAGCCCGCTGTGTTAGAATTCGGGCTGATTTGCGAATCGCAGAAAACAAAGAATGTTGAACTGAAAACCATTTCTTAGCATGATACCCGGGTTCGGCAAGAAGACAGACGGCTGAAAGAAGCAGAAGAAAGCGGGGGTTTGATAGCATCTTTTCGAAAAGGCCAAGAACGGAGATTCTCCTGGGGGCTGCACTGATCGTGATGCTTGTCCTGACACTGGCTCCGGCCGCGCTCCCGCAGCCAACGGAGCAGCGCAGGACAGACGCGAAGAAAGATGTGGAGAGGCTGCAGCAGAAGATGGAGGACGCGGTAGAGCGTTATAACTTCGCTTGCTCGAAGCTCGAGCAGACCCGCTCGCAGATAGTGGAGAACAAGGAGAATCTGACCGCTGCCGAGCAGGAACTCTCGGTCAATAAGTCCAGGCTCAACAGCCGCGTACGGGCGATGTACGTAAACCAGCACAGCAATTTCGTGGGGGTCGTGGTGAACGCCGGCGACTTCGACGAGTTCCTGGTCGGGCTTGACCTGGTCAAGAAGGTCGGACAGAGGGACGCCCTTCTGGTGCGCCAGGTCAAAGACGCCAAGGCGAAGCTGGAGGAGGCCA
Source organism: Candidatus Geothermincolia bacterium (assembly GCA_038326775.1). Lineage (GTDB taxonomy): Bacteria > Actinomycetota > Geothermincolia > Fen-727 > Anoxymicrobiaceae > DYIU01. Next base: position 46,753 of record JBBQKJ010000004.1, on the reverse strand, counting down.
GGGCCTCCCTCCAGGAGCAGAAGTCCGCGCAGGAGTCCGCCAGGCAGGAGATTTCCTCGGCAAAGGCTAACGTCGAAAGCGAGCTCTCCAACGCCAAGGGCAAGCTCTCAAACGTCGAGGAAGAGATACGCTCGGCCATGGCGCGCCGCGCCACCGAGTCGAGCTCGTCCGGCACCAGGCGCAGCACCCCGTCTTACGACCCGACGGCCCGCAGGACCAGGCCGCCCGGAGCGCCCAACGGCGGCGTGGTGGGGGTGGCTTACGACCAGCTCGGCAAGCCGTACGTGTGGGGTGCCGCGGGTCCGAACAGCTTCGACTGCTCCGGCCTTACCATGTACTGCTACAGGGTGGGCGCGGGAATATCCATCTCCCACAGTTCCTACGCGCAGGCCAACTGCGGGGTTGCTGTAAGCGTGAGCGAGCTTGCCGCTGGCGATATCCTCGGCTTCCGGGGCTGGGGCCACGTGGGGCTATATGTCGGAGGCGGCGAGTTCATACACGCCCCGCAGACCGGCGACGTGGTGAAAGTGACCTCGCTGGCTTCGCGCAGTAATTTCTGTGGGGCGGTCAGGCCGTAGGCCGCGGTTAAGCCAGGTTAAAGTTTTATTAAAGGCCCCGGAAGGGGCCTTTATTATCTAAAGCGGCGAAAAGGGTGGTTAGCATGTCTGAAGCCGTAATCTTTTTCGACCCGATTTTCGAGGAGCACAAGACCGGTCACGGACACCCGGAGAAGCCGGAGAGGCTTCCGGTCGCAATGAAGGCCCTCGAGGGGTCAGGCCTGCTGGAGTTGGTGGAGGTTAGAACCCCCAGGGACGCGACGGTCGAGGAGATAGAGCTCGTGCACACGCGCGGCTACATCGAGCAGGTCCAGAGGATGGCCGCTTCCGGCGGGGGCCACCTCGACATGGACACCGCGCTCTCCGCCAAGACGTACGATGCCGCTCTCAAGGCCGCCGGTGCGCTCCTCGACAGCGTGGACGGGTGCCTGGATGGCAGCTTCAAGAGGGCTTTTTGCCTGGTCCGGCCACCCGGCCACCACGCCCTCCCGATGCGGGGGATGGGTTTCTGCATCTTCAACAACATCGCTATTGCGGCGCGATATGCGATATCGAGGAAGGGCCTGGCGCGGGTGATGATACTCGACTGGGACGCCCACCATGGCAACGGCACCCAGGACGCTTTCTACGACGACCCGGCCGTGCTCTACGTGTCGCTGCACCAGCATCCTCACTACCCGGGCACGGGTTGGGTGGACGAGGTTGGCTACAAAGAGGGCAAAGGTTCCACCATCAACTTTCCGTTCCCGAACGGCACGGGGGAGGAGTATTACTTAGAGGCGTTCGAGCAGGTGATACTTCCCGCGGGACGCAGGTTCGCCCCGGATTTCGTGATGGTCTCGGCCGGGTACGACAGCCACGAAAGCGACCTGCTGTGCTCGATGCGCCTTGCCGACCTCTCGTACCGGAAGATGACAGACTACCTGGTGGGCCTGGCGGAGGAATGTTGCGATGGCAGGCTCCTGGCGACTCTGGAGGGTGGTTATGACCTGAACGCTCAGGCCCGTTCCATAGTGCAGACGGTCGCGGGGCTCGCCGGAATTGATGTTCCGGGCAGGGACGAACGGCCCGAACCGACCGCTCACGCGGACCGGGCGGGCGAGGTGGTCAGGGAGGCGGCGCGCCTTCAGGGCCTTGCCTAGGCTCAAGGCTCGGCGCTGTTTGGTCCGATTGATTCTTTACAGCGAGTGGCGGTCATTGAAAGGCGGTAGAGTTGGACATCAATGCGCTCCTGGCGATAGCGGTCGAGCAGAAAGCTTCCGATATACACATCAAAGCCGGCAGCCCGCCATATCTGAGGGTTGACGGCATTCTCTACGAGGCCGACTTCCCCAGGCTCTCACCGACCGAAGTCGTCGAGGTCGCCTTCTCGCTGATGGACGAGAAGCAGGCCAGGGCTTTCCACGACACCAACGAGTCCGACTTCGCGTACAGCGTGGCGGGGTTGGGGCGTTTCAGGGCAAACGTGTTCAAGCAGCGCGGCACCATAGGAATTGCCTTGCGCCGCGTGCTCACAAAGAAGATTCCGACCTTCGACGAGCTGGGCCTGCCTCCGATCATGAAGCGGCTGGCGGATGAGGTCCGCGGACTTGTGCTCATCACCGGGCCGACCGGCAGCGGTAAGACGACTACCCTCGCCTCGATGGTCGACTGGCTGAACGAGAACCAGAGGTTGAACATCATCACGGTCGAGGACCCGATCGAGATACTCCACGTGGACAAGAAGTGCATCGTCCACCAGAGGGAGATAGGCACCGACACCGATTCTTACCGCGAGGCGCTGCGCCATATCACGCGCCAGGACCCGGACGTCATACTGGTGGGTGAGATGAGGGACGTGGAGACGGTCACCTCGGCCATGAACATCGCAATGACCGGGCACCTGGTGCTCTCGACTTTCCACACCCAGGACACCACAGAGACCGTCAACCGAATGATCGACTTCTTCCCGCCCCAGCAGCAGAAGCAGGTCAGGATAACCCTCACCAGCACCCTCGGCGGCGTCATCAGCCAGAGGCTTCTGCCGCGCTGCGATACCACCGGGCGAGTGCCCGCGGTCGAGGTCATGGTCATGAACGGGAGGCTTGCGGAGTGCCTCCTCAACGAGGAGCCCACGGCCGTCATGCGAGAGATAATCGCCGACGGCGAGTTCTACGGGATGCAGACCTTCAACCAATCGCTGGTGTCGCTCTACGCCGACGGCCTCATCGACTTCCAGACCGCGTTAAAGGGGTCGAACCAGCCCCACGACTTTATACTGATGGCCAAGCAGATGGGGCTGCCCGTAGAGGAAACTCTCGCCATAAGGTGATCTTCGATCGTGGTCAGGCTTTTTTCGTCTCATGGCCGGGGTGAGCCACGGTGCGGTTGCGGCCGCTGCGCTTGGCGTCGTAGAGGGCCTCGTCGGCCGAGGCGACCAGGTCCTTCATCTCCAGGCTGTCACGCGTGAAGGAGGCCACGCCGGCGCTCATGGTTATCTTCAGCGGCCCTGGCTCATCCACAACGACCATAGACATCCCGGCGATCTCACGCCGGAGCTTTTCGGCTAGCTCAAGCGCCTCGGGCCCGTCAGTCTCGGGCAGCAGTATCGAGAACTCGTCGCCCGCGTAGCGATAGACACGGTCCACCTCGCGGCTGCCTGCTTCAAAGACCCTTGCCACCTCGCGCAGCACCGCGTCGCCGGCTAGGTGGCCGCTGGCGTCGTTAATCTGCTTGAAGAAGTCGACATCGGCCATTATGAAAGAGAACGGATGCCGGTAACGCCTGGACCTGACTATCTCCCTTTCCATGTCGTGGACGAGTTGCCTGTAGTTGTAAAGCCCGGTGAGGGGGTCTGTAACGGCGAGCAGGTTGACCTGCTCGAAGAGAGACGATCTATGCATCACCAGCCCGAACTGGTAGGTGATTGCCTGGGCGAGCTGCATGTCCTCTTTCGAAAAGGCTCCGGGGCTCCCCCTGCGCAGGTGCAGGATCCCCCATAGCGAGTCGCCGCTGGTGACGGGCAGGCAAATGCTTGAGCCCGATTCGACCTTCTTCAGGTTCTCGCACTTCTTATCAGTGGCGAGGTTATCGACTTCGACCGCCGCCATGCTGCTGCACGCCAGGCATGAGGAAATATCCCCGCGCGTCTCCCACTTCCGCTTCATCTTGTCCAGGATGTCAGTGCTGTAGCCGAACGAACCCGTTATGGACAGCCGCCCGGTCTCCCGGTCCACGCTGTAGATGAGCCCGGAGTCGGCGTCGAAGGCCTTCCGGGCCTCCTCGAGCCCCACCGTGAAGATATCCTGGAGCCGGTTCTCGGTGCTCATGGCGGTCATGAGCGACAGAAGGGCGTTTCCGCGCTCCAGCCACCTGCTCAACTTGGCGGCGTCCGCCTTGCGACGGGCGGCAAGGTGCTGGACGTTGTCATATATCTTGTGGGCCAGGTCGGTAAGCATCGCGGCGAAGAAGGTGATGAGCAGGCCGGCGACCGTGAACCGGGCAAGGACGGAAAACACATAGAGGGCGCTTCCCTCGTCCCGGAGCACGAGTTCGAGCGCCAGTGCCCCGACGACCGCGGCCAGCACCAGGAAGCGCCAGTAGCTGGACGTGACCATCGAAACGAAAACGACCACGCCTGCGCCGCCCAGGATCACCAGGGCAGTGGCGTTTGACACCCTGAATATGCAGATGAACAGCAGCACGGTCTCCCCGAAGAGGGCAACGGCCGTCAGCCAGGTGTTCCTCTGCAGCTCGTTCATGTTCCGGAAGCGTGACTTTATTCCCATAAGCGGTTTACTGCTAGCTGCGAGGCCTGGCCGCGCCGCCGTGAATGGCTTGAACGGGGGGAGGCGCCGGCAGTGTGCCGGGCTCGGCTCAACCGGCGATGCCCTGGATGAAGTTGTAGCTAGTCTCGAATATCTTCTCTTTGTCGAAGTCCAGGGTGCAGACGTGGTAGGAGTTGTCGAGCCACACGAGGTCCTTATCCGTAGAGCTGACGTGCTCGTAGATGTACGGCGCGTTCTCCGGCGGGACGACGTGGTCGTCACGCGAATGAAATATCCTGATCGGGACGGTTATCCTGCCCAGGTTGCTGTCGACGTACTTGATGAGCCTGGTAAGCTCGTGAAGCGCGCTGGTGTTCAGCTTCTCGTATGCCACCTCTGTGACCCCGGGGTCCTTGAGGTCGTTGCCGGGCCCCGGGAACGTCTTCATGACATGCTTGAGCACCGGGATAAGCTTCAGCAGCCCGTTCTGGGCGCCCTGCGCCAGGCGCACCGCCGGGGCGCTGATGGGCATGACGCCAGCCAGGGTATCGGAGTGCTGCTCACCCATGTACAGGGTGAGCGTCCCTCCCATCGAGAGGCCTGAAACGAAAACCGTGTCGCACATGCCCTGGAGTTCGGCGAGGGCCGTCTCGGCAGTGGCTATCCAGTCGTTGTAGGTGAAGCGTCCCTGGTCCTTTACGTCCGTCCCGTGGCCGGGGAGCCTGGGCCCGAGAACGGTCAGGCCCCTGGCGGAGAGGTACTCGCCCATCGGCTTCATGCTCGAGGTGGTCCCGGTGAAACCGTGTATCAGCAGGACTCCCGTTTTCCCGCCCTCGAAGAAGAACGGCTTGCCGTCCTCCATGACATCGAGGCCGGCCGGTATCTCCATGGATTTCAGCGTCATCTCAACCTCCATCTGTCCAGCCCGCCGACCCCGTTGCCGGGCACCGCGGCGGGCGCTTGCCTCCAAGCGTCAGTTGTCCGAATTGCCGAACGACTCCGTCCCCTCGTTTCCGGCCCGGCCCGTCCGCTGGCCGGGGCGCGAGCCGAACTCCGCCCAGTAGGTGAAGAACGTCTCTACGACTTTGTTGAACCACCCGGGGCTGGTTATCTGGTACAGGGCGTGGCCGCCGGAGGGCACGATAAGAGAGTCGACCATCGGGTTGTCTATCGCGGCCGCCAGCAGGTCGTAAGCTTCGTCGACCGGCACGACGCCGTCGTCGAGCGCATGGACGATGAGGCAGGGGACCTCCACCTCTCCGACCGTCTCGACCGGGCTTGCCTTGTTGAAGACGTCGCTTTCGGCGAGCTCGTAGTACTGGGCGGTAACCTCGCGGTTGTACTTGCGCAGGTCGGTGAACAGCCTCGGCCCGCCGGCGAGGGTCTTCATGCCCAGGAGGAGGCGGAAAAAGAACCAGTTGGCCATCGCCTCCGGCGAGAAGCCGGGGAGGGCACAGAGGTACTCCAGCTGCCTCCCGGCGTCCGCGTAACCGTTCAGGGCCACCACGCCCCCCGACAGCGGCCTGTCGATCCTCGACCTCCCGGCCGCCAGGAGGGCAGATGCGGCTCCCATGCTGACCCCGCATATCCCCACGGTGCTCACGCGGTCGGTCGACTCGAGGTACTCCGCGACCGCGATGATGTCGTCTGACTCCCGGTAACCCCAGCTCGTGGGGGCTTCCGAGAATCGTCCCGAGTCGCCGAAGTTTCGCAAGTCCATCGCGAACACGTTGAAGCCCCAATCGTAGTATGCCTTAAGCGCGAGCTGGTGTATCCCGTAGGAGTTCTTGCTGCCGAAGAGCCCGTGCACGAAGATGAGCGCCGGCCTCTCGACCGCTTCTGGCCGAACCGCCAGCAGGCCGCAAACAGGCGTGCCGTCCCGCGAATCGATCATCAACGGCTCGAAAACGTCCGGGTACGGGTAAATGAGACCCGCTGTCGCGCGAACCGCGTTGAGCGCACAGGGCACAGCGTCCAGCAGAGCGTAGGCGGCCAAGGCCAGGCGCGTCGGAACCCTGCTGCGAAACGGCACTTCCCTAAGGAGGCCCATGACCTCCGACATGGTCTTGACCCCGGGAGTGCGCTCGAGCGGCCGAGGCGCGCCTGTTATCAAGCTGATACCTCGGCGCCGCGCGCGGATGTAGATGACCATGAACGCCGTGATGGACAACGGCAGAAGCGCCGCCAGCGTCAGCGCCGCCAGCAGCGTTCCAATAACTTCTGGGTTTTTCCTCTCAGGAGAGGTTACTTTCATACCGCGAGTATTCTACCACAGGTGCCGGCCGCGGAACGGCGCGCGCCGTTCCATCGGCTCCCGGGTGACAAAACCTTTCATTTAAGTTAAGTTGATACACGTTGCGCACAGGAAGCTTCAGGCATCGGCCCGGACCACCGAGACGGGAGGAGGGACGAGACATGGTCAATTCGGGCAAACGCGCGCTCGTGACAGGAGGGGCTGGGTTCATCGGCTCGCACCTCTGCGACGCGCTGCTCGAAAGAGGATCGAGCGTTATATGCCTGGACAACATGTCCACCGGGCACCGAGACAATATCTCCAGCGCGCTCAAAGACCCCGGGTTCTCGCTGGAGGAGCGGGACGCCTGCGAGCCGCTCGATTACGAGGTGGACTGCGTCTTTCACCTGGCGAGCCCCGCGAGCCCGGTCGATTACTACGCTATGCAGGTGGAGACCATGCGCGCCAACTCTCTCGGCACCATGAATTGCCTCGAGCTCGCGCGCCGGACCGGCTGCCGAATGCTCATGGCCTCGACCTCGGAGGTCTACGGCGACCCCCAGGTGACCCCTCAGCGCGAGGACTACTTCGGGCACGTGAACCCGGTTGGGCCCCGTTCCTGCTACGACGAGGGAAAGCGGTTCTCCGAGGCGCTCTGCAAAGCCTACGAGCGAGAGCACCAGGTCGAGGTCGTCATCGTCAGGATATTCAACACCTACGGCACGCGGATGAGGGTGAACGACGGCAGGGTGATACCCAACTTCGTCTGCCAGGCGCTCGACGGCGAGCCCCTCACTATCTACGGCGACGGCGGCCAGACCAGGAGCTTCTGCCACGTCAGCGACATGGCCCGCGGCCTGGTGCTGGCGATGTCCAGCGCCGAGGCGGGTGGGGAGGTCATCAATCTCGGTAACCCCAACGAGATGAGGGTGATAGACGTCGCCGGACGCATAAGGAGGAAGGTGGCCTCGTCCTCAGAGATGGTTTTTCAGAACCTGCCGGTGGACGACCCGCTGCAGAGGAAGCCCGATATCTCCAAGGCCATGAGCATGCTCGGTTGGGCGCCGGAGGTGGAGCTGGAGGCGGGCCTCGACGACGTCATCGCCTGGTTCAGGGAGAACAGGTAGTGGCGATGGAACCCGACGCCAGGCTGTGGGAGGCCGCGGGCCCCGAGGAGGAAGAGCGCTACCGGGATATTGTCCGCCAGCGTGTCGACAACTCGCCTTACTACCAGCTGCTGGGCCTCGAGGTGACGGGCCTCGGCCCCGGCTGGGCAACGTTCGAGATGCCCGCCGGCAAGCACCTTCTGAACGTCGGCGGTATCGTCCACGGAGGCGCAATAACATCGCTCGCTGACGCGGCGGCGGGCGTCGCGCTCGAAACGCTTCTCGAGAAACACAGTGAGAGGCCTGTCACCATCGAGCTTAAGCTGAACTTCTGCTCGGCGGTTGTCGAGGGGTTGCTCGAGGCGCGGGGCAGGGTCGTTCAGAAGGGGAGCAGGATAGCCGTTTGCGAGGTGGATGTCACAGAGGGAGACCGCCTGGTGGCCAAGGGGCTGTCCACCTGCATGGTCCTCAAGATGGGTGATTGAGGTTCAGGCGCGGTCTTCGGCTATCTCCCAGGAGTCTGATACCTTGTGGCGGGTGAGCCTGAAACGCCCGCCGTCCCGGTCCACAACACGCCACACCTGGCGAGTCATCCCTTCCATCCCTTTGGACTCCTCGAGCCAGGATGCTTCTACCCGCGAGACGACGTGGCGCTCCTGGTCGATGAAGAACTCGAGGGGAACCTCGGAGTAGCTGCAGCCGCTATGTGCGATGACGCGGTGTTCCAAAGCGGCCCCCTGCTATCCAGGGATGTGGCGCGAAGCCCCACGCGGAACTCTCAATCGTTGACCGGGTTCTTTAGCTCCTCGAGCTCCTTGCCGTTGCCCATCTCGGCGGTGGTCATGAGGCCCCCGCTCTCGCCCCGGATGAACGCCTCGACCATGTCGCGCGCATCGTTGTCGGAGAACTGGACCGGAGGAGACTTCATGAAGTATGCGGACGGGCCCATGAGCGCGCCCGAGAGGCCGCGGTCCATTGCGAGCTTGCAGCAGCGCAGCGCGTCGATGACGATACCGGCGGAGTTGGGCGAGTCCCAGACCTCCATCTTGAACTCGATGTTGAGCGGGACGTCGCCGAACGCTTTGCCCTCGCATCGGATGTAGGCCCACTTCCGGTCGGTGAGCCAAGACACGTAGTCGGACGGGCCGATGTGGATGGAGCCGCTTTCCATCTTGTGGTCGATCTGAGATATCACGGAGTTGGTTTTGGAGATCTTCTTAGACTCGAGCCGCTCACGCTCGAGCATGTTCTTAAAGTCCATGTTACCACCCACGTTGAGCTGGCTGGTGCGCTCGAGCGTTACGCCCCTGTCGTTGAAAAGTTTGGCCAGCACGCGGTGTACGATGGTGGCGCCCACCTGGCTCTTGATGTCATCCCCCACGATCGGGAGGCCGACCTTGCGGAACTTGCCCTGCCACATCTCCTCTTTTGCGATGAAGACCGGGATGCAGTTTACAACGCCGCACCCGGCCTCCATGGCCTCGCTCACGTAGAATCGGGTGGCGTCCTCGCTGCCGACCGGGAGGTAGTTGATAAGCACCTGGGCTCCAGTGTCGATAAGAGTCTCCGAGACGTCGACCACCGGGTCGCTGCTCTCGGTTATGGTCTCGCGGTAGTATTTCCCGAGCCCGTCCAGGCTCGGGCCGCGCATAACCTTCACCCCCAGGGGAGGCACCTTGGAAAACTTGAAGGTGTTGTTCGGCTCCTCGAAGACAGCCTCGGAGAGGTCCTTTCCTACCTTGCTCGCGTCGACGTCGAACGCCGCCACGAATTTCACGTCGCTTACGTGGTAAGGCCCGATATTCACGTGCATGAGCCCGGGGACCTGGTCCCCTTCACGCGCGTCGCGGTAGTACTCGATCCCCTGCACGAGGGACGAAGCGCAGTTGCCGGCTCCCACTATCGCAACCCTGACTTCTGCCATTTGTCTTTGCCTCCTTGCCGCCAACCCCAGCGGGGTTAAGGTCGAATCTATACCGCGGAAACCTGTCCCCCGGTAGCTTCCATCTCTATCTTTCTCTCGGTTGTGCCGTCGCGCTTCCCGATGGTCTCCCTCTCGTGGACCATCAGGCGGTCCAGCCACCTGATATCGCTCTTGACCTGGCTTACCTTGTGCCTCATCAGGCCCGTGCGGTACAGGTCCTCATCCTTGTTGGTGGAGCGGTAGGCCTTAAACTTCTCAACCTGTTCCTCCAGGAGCCCACGCCTCATCTCCAGCAGGCGGAGCCTTGTCTCGGGGTCCAGGTACTGGAAGAACGCCATCCTCAGGTCGAACTTCTCGGTGTCGGCGAGCGATGCGACCGTCACGTTCTCGGTGAGCATGCGCATGAAGGAAATCTCGCCCCTGGGGGTGACGCGGAATACGTTGCGATTCCTGGTCTTCTCCTTGACGGAGTATGCTCGTTCGATGGCACCGGACTTTTCGAGCCGCTTCAGCGCGGGATAAAGTGACCCGTAGCTGACAGTCCAGAAGTGGCCCAGCATATATGAGAGCCTCTTCTTCAGCTCGTATCCGTGCATCGGCCTCTCCTTGAGGAGGCCGAGTATCGCTATTTCGAGCACTTTCACAGCCTTTCATCAGGCCCGGCTGGTCGATATATCAAATCGATATATTCCCGGCAAGTATATATCGGTTCGATATAAACGTCAATGGGCAACCCGAAATCCATATGTGGTATGCAGCTCTCGCTATTCCAACAACATATTGTGCATTTCCTTACCGGCGGAAGCGGTCGAGGTAGCCCTCGATGTAGTCGCGGACCGCGGCGGCCGGGCTGTAGACGCCGAAGTGCCCCTCGCAGAGAATGTCAGCCTCGAGGGCGAGCAGCCGGTCCATGGAGAGGCGCCAGGCACCGATGTCGGACCCCAGGTCGGGGTGGAACGGGCCGTGGATGTCCTGCCCGAATAGAACCCGGGTTCCATTGATATCGATGTAGGCCGCGAGCGAGCCCGGCGTATGGCCGGGGGCCAGAAGGGTCTTCAGCACCAGGTCACCGACCGCGAGGTCCTCCTCGTCTCCCGTCAGCCTCCGATCGATGGCCAGCGGCTCGAACTTGACCTCGTAGAGGAACGCCGCGGTCATGAGCCGGTCGCCCGACTCGCATGGCGGGCAGTCCCTCTCGTGCGCAACGAGCTGAACGCCGTACTCCGCCCGAAAAAAACCCGCGGCGCCCACGTGGTCGATATGGCAGTGGGTCAGCAGCAGCGTCTCGAGCCTCTCGGGTTCGAAGCCGAGGCGGATGATATTGGCGAGTATCGCCTTGTAGCCGGGGCCACAGCCGCTGTCGATAAGCGCCAGCGGGCCGCCGCCGTCGACCAGGTAGACGCAGCAGTCCTGCCCGTGGGAAAGCTCCGGGCCGCCCACCTGGTAGACCCTGTCGCAGACCTTGAACGGCCGCCTGTCAGGCCTCACGTGCGACCCTCCCTGGAGTCAAGGTCCTCGATAATGACGAACGGGTTGACCGACTCTCATCTGAAGTCTAACCCAACCCGGGCGCGGAGCGCACGTGACCGAAAGCAATGACCGCCCCGCCCTGCTCTGCTAATATTCATGTTGCCCTACGGCTGGGGCGCGTCCTGGACGATTATGAAGGTGAAATGAACCGTATTGAAGCGCAGAGCAAGGCACGGGCCCTTTGTGCCAGCATCGAGAGAGTAATAAAGGGCAAGAGCCAGACCGTCGAGCTCGCCGTTACCGCGCTCATCTGTAACGGCCAGCTCCTCATAGAAGACGTCCCCGGGGTGGGCAAGACCATGCTGGCCAGGGCACTCGCCCGCTCGATAGACGCTTCCTTCCAGCGCATACAGTTTACCCCGGACCTACTCCCGTCCGACGTGACCGGGGTGTCCGTCTACGACCAGAGGACCGGCGAGTTCGATTTCCAGCCAGGGCCGATATTCGCGAACATCGTGCTCATAGACGAGATCAACCGAACCACGCCAAGGACGCAGTCGAGCCTCCTTGAAGCGATGGAAGAGCACCAGGTGACCGTCGACGGCCAGACACACATGCTGCCCGAGCCGTTCTTCGTGATAGCGACCCAGAATCCCATCGAGTTCTACGGGACCTACCCGCTGCCGGAGGGCCAGCGCGACAGGTTCATGATCTCGGTGGGCCTCGGTTATCCCTCCATCCAGACCGAGAAGGAGATCGCCGCCGACCAGATGGTAAGGCATCCCATCGACACCCTGGAGCCGGTGTTGAGCGTCGCCGACGTCAGGGAGCTGCAGGCGGCCGTGAAAGAGGTGCACGTCGAGGCCGACCTGCTTGACTACGCGGTGTCGATAGTCCACGCCACCCGGAACCACAGCGCTCTCCTGCTGGGCTCGAGCCCCCGCGGGAGCCTCGCTCTGGTGCGCAGCTCGCAGGCTTCGGCGCTTCTCGACGGGCGCGACTACGTGACCCCCGACGACGTCAAGGAGATGGCCTGCCGCGTTTTGCCTCACCGCTTCGTTACCAGGGAGCGCGCCCGGACCTCGCTGCGGGACGCGGCGGGGATAATGGCCGAGGTGCTCGACGGGGTCCCCGTCCCGGTTGAGGTCGCCGAGCTCCGGGGCGAGGAGACTTGAAGCGCCGGGCCCTGGTAACGACACTCGTCGCGGTGGCCTTACTCCTCGTCGCCGCGACCATCAAATCCGGCTGGCTTTACCTCGTGGCGAGCGTTCTGTTCTCCCTGGTGGTTGCGGGGGCGCTGTCCGGCCGTCTGGCCAACCGCCGCCTCGAGATATCGAGGGAGTGCCGCTCGGAGGTGTTCGAGGGCGAACCTTTCCGGGTCAAACTGAGCATAGGCAACAGCGGCAGGCTCACCAGGTATTTCCTGTCGATAACGGACATGGCCTTCGAGCGCCCCGCCAGGAGGAGGTTCGCCGAGTCAGCGCGAGAGCACCGCGCCGAGATGAGGGAGCTCGCCGCGACCGGCGCGACGCCGCGTAGGGGTCCAGGGGACAGGAAAGGCCGCGAGCACTCCCGGACCGTCGCCGTCGAGAGGGTGGCGCTAGGCACTGCGGTGGAGGTCGCCTACGAGATGACCGCTCCCCGGCGCGGCGTGTACCGGGAAGCCGACATCAAGGTGAGCTCCGGCGGAGTCTTCGGCGCCGCGGAGTCCTCGCGCACGTTCCGCGTCGAAGCCCCGCTCGTCGTCTATCCGGGGGTGTTTCCCCTGGCCAGTTTCCCGTTCGAGCCACGCGGCATGGCCGCGCCTCTTGATTCGTTCGAGTGGTCCCGCAAGGGCATCGGGCAGGACTATTACGGCATCCGCGAGTACGTAAGGGGCGACTCGCTGAAGCACATACACTGGAGGTCGAGCGCCAGGCAGGGCGAGCTGATAGTAAAGGAATACCAGCAGGAGTTCCGACCGTTCGCGGGGCTCGTGGTCCTGCTCGGCGAACCGGCCCACGGCGACGCCGAGTGCAACAGCCTCGAGGACGGGCTGAGGTGTGCCGCGTCCATACTGAACTACTACGAGGCGATGGGGAGCAAGCCTCGCCTGATCGTGCCGCGAGACGGCGATTTCGAGGTGCTCCGGGATGCCACTCTCTACGAAGGGCTGGAAGCGCTCGCCGCCTACACGCCGTACCAGTGGCCGGAAAGCGCCGTGGGCGGGAACGGCCTGGAAGAGGCGATGTCTCACGTCAGGTCGGCGCTGGTCCCCGGCTCGACCGTCGCCGTCGTCACCAACGCCCGGGGCGATTCCCTGGCCGCTGTCATTGAGGCCGTCCCCGATGTCGAGGGCGCCACGCTGGTGGTGGTATTCGACAGGTCGTACGCCGAAGGCTGGGATACGGGCGATTCCCTGCTGGAGGTGGCAGGGCTTGAGAAGGTGGCGTCTCGCCGCGTCAACCTTTTCGTGATGACTAGCGGCCAGGAGATAGGCGCATGTTTAAGCGAGCCATTGAGTATTACCGCGTCATAAACCGGGCCGACACCCCCGAAGACTCGAAGAGCTTCAGGGTGTCGGTTGCCGTCACTGTGCTCATCAGCGTTCTGGCCGCGGTAAGGTACGGGGCGGTCGGCCTGCTCTCCGGCGCCGCGGTGATGGCGGGCGTGGTCGCCGGCTCGTACCTCTCCTACCGTTCGCGCAACCGCGACAACCTGCTGCTCAAGATGATCCTGAGCGTCCTGCTCCTGGTGGTCTTCGCGCTCTTCTGGACGGACCTTGGAGGATCGGTCAACGACATGCGGTACCCGCTGGTGAAGCTTTTCCTCTGGCTGCAGGTCCTGCATTCGTTCGACCTGCCGGCGCGCCGCGACCTCGACTTCGCACTGGTAAGCGCCACGGTGTTGATAGCGTTCGCCGGCTCGCTCAGCATCTCCAACGGCTTCCTTTACCTCATCGTCCCGTTCTTCATCTGCGGGCTGACAGCGCTATCTCTGGGCCACCGCTCCGCGGTGCGGTCCCGGGCCGACATCTCCGCGGTCGGGACCGGCAGGCCGCCCGGGGTCAGGCTCGCCCTGACCTGCGTGGTGCTGGTGCCCCTGGCGCTCGCGTTCTTCATGGCTCTGCCGCGCCTGCCAGGCTTCAACTCCTACAGCCTTCCCGTCTCCCGCTCGAGCTCGATGCCGAGGGATTTCAACGCGCTCATAAGGAACCCGGGCTACAAGGACTTTCCCGACAAGTTCCCGTCGAGACCGCTGCCGTTCAACTCCAGGGCCTACTTCGGCTTCAACAAGTTCATGGACCTGAGGGTCAGGGGAGTCCCCGCGGACGAAACGGTGATGAAGGTCAGGAGCTCGGAGCCGGCCTACTGGAGGTCCACCGCTTTCGACCGTTTCCTGGGCAACGGGTGGGAGAACACGGACACAAAGAAGGCGTTGGAGGAGATCAACTCGGATTCGCTGCCGCTCACGGTCGGTTACCCCGGCGAGCCGGGCAGGTTCGCGACCAGGGAGTTGGTACAGACATTCTACATAGAGAGTAAGCTGCCCAACACCCTCTTCGCCGCTTACGCCCCCGCCGACGTCTTCTTCCCCACCAGGGTGCTGAAGGTCGATTCCCTTCTGACGGTGCTCACGCCGATGCAGCTCGACCCCGGGCTCATCTACACGGTCGTCTCAGCTGTGAGCGACGTGGGGCCGGACATGCTCAGGGAGGCCAGGGGCGCCTACCCGGAGGGGCTTCGCGAGAGGTTCCTCCAGCTGCCGGAGATGTCTCCACTGGTGGCAGATCTGGCCCGGCAGGTCACGGTGGGCCTGGCGACCGATTACGACAAGGTCAACGCCATATCCGAATACCTCAAGGCCAACTTCCCGTACGACCTCGACACGCCGCGCCAGGGCAACGACCAGAACACCGCGGAGTTCTTCCTATTCGACGCGAAGAAGGGTTTCTGCGAGCACTTCGCGACCACGATGGCGGTCATGTGCAGGACACTGGGCATCCCGGCCAGGGTCGCGGTGGGGTTCGACAGCGGAGAGTTCAACGCCCTTACCGGGTATTACGAGGTGAGCGGGCGAGACGCGCACGCGTGGGTCGAGGTCTACTTTCCGGTGTTCGGGTGGGTGCCTTTCGACCCCACGCCCGGCTGGTCCGAGCCGTTCACCCTTCAGCAGAGGAACACCACGTGGGCCGGCTTCACGCTCCTGCGAAGCATCGGCCGAACGCTGTCGCGCGTCTTTCCCGCAGGTTACCGCAGAGCAATATGGAACGCTGCGAAGTGGGCGGTGGACGGAACAGCGGCATTCTTCAGCAGGTTCTGGCCCTGGCTGCTGGGGCTCGCGGCCCTCCTCGCCGCCGCCGCTCTCCTGAAGCGGAAGAAGCCGCCGAACGCGAGGGCGCCCGCCGGTCCAGGCCGTGATGCCGGCCCGCGCGAGACGGCTTACCGGGCGTTTGCCCGCATGGCCGAGGCGCTGGAGCTGGCTGGCGTGCCGAGGAGGCCCTCGCAGGCCCCGGTGGAGTACGGACGCGAGGCGGACCGGCGCCTGGGGCTGAACCTAACCGCGCGGGCGGCGGGCCTGTTCAACAGGGTGCGCTTCGCCAGGGAGCCTTCCGAAGACGACCTGGCGGCACTCGTCAGCGCGGTCAGCGATGTCGAGAAAGCGTTAGGGCACTAATTCATCCTGGGGTCAGGCACCATGACATGAATTACTATCCGAAACATCCGAAGGCAGCTGCAAATTCATGTCATGGTGTCTGACCCCAGGATGAATGTCAGCTCAGGCGCTCGAGTATTATGGCGGTGCCCTGCCCGCCGCCTATGCACATCGTGGAGAGGCCCACCGTCGCGTCGCGGTCCCTCAGCGCCTCTATCATGGTGATGACCAGCCTGTTGCCGGTCGCCCCGACCGGGTGGCCGAAGGCGACGGCCCCGCCCCAGATGTTGGTCCTGTCCGGGTCGACACCCAACTCGCGCTCGCAGTAAAGGTACTGGGCGGAAAACGCCTCGTTTATCTCCCACAACTCTATGTCGTCGACCTTCATCCCGGCGCGCTCCAGGGCCTTCTTGGAGGAGGGCACCGGCCCGTAACCCATGTACTCGGGGGGGCAGCCGGCGGCGGCGAAGGAGACTATCCTGGCCAGCGGAGTGAGCCCTTCGGCCCTGGCGCGCGACTCAGACATCAGGACGACGGCGGAGGCGCCGTCATTTATACCGGAGGCGTTGCCGGCCGTCACCGAGCCTCCCTCCTTGAATGCCGTGGGCAGCTTGCCCAGTTGCTCGAGCGTGGTGTCCTTTGGATGCTCATCGGTGTCGAAAACGCGGGTGGTCTTGCGGTCCTTGACCTCTATCGGGACGATCTGGGGTTTGAGCTTGCCCCCGGCGATGGCCTCCAGCGCCTTCTGGTTTGAGCGAAACGCGTGCTCGTCCTGCTCCTGCCTTTTGATGCCGTGGCGCTCGGCGATGTTCTCGGCTGTCTGTCCCATTATCTGCCCGGTGTGGGGGTCGTGCAGGACCTGCCAGAGACTGTCCACGAGCTTCGAGTCGCGCATCCTGGCGCCGTAACGAGTGTCCTGGGAGAGGTAAGGGGCCATGCTCATGTTCTCCACTCCACCGGCAAGGATGACCTGGTCCTCCCCGAGCATTATCTGCCGCGCGCCGGCGAAGATAGACTGCATGCCCGAGCCGCAGCCGCGGATGACCGAGTGCGCGGGCACCTCGTCGGGTATCCCCGCGGCCAGAGCGGCGCAGCGGGAGACGAGGTTGTTCTCATCGGTGCGCGTGATGACCTGCCCGAAGATCACCTCGTCGACCTTGTCGCCCGATATCCCGGCCCGGCTGAGCACTTCCTCGACGACCACGGTCGCCAGCCTGGTCGGCGTCACGTTCTTGAGCGAACCGCCGAACGTCCCGAAAGCCGTCCTTGCTCCGGCCACGATTACCACGTTTTCCACTGGCGCCTCCTTGTCGCAAATGTATATTGATGGCAGAGCAGTCTCGATGGACGGCTCGCGCCCGCTGTATTCTATCCCGCGAGCGGAAAGCCGGGCAAATGTCCGGCCGCGGCAGTCAAGGAAAGAGAAAAGAAAAGCGGCGCCCGTTGAGAGCGCCGCTGAGGTCGACCGGTCTTTCCTAGGAGTTGAGCCAGTTGAACAGGGCCTCGTCGGTCTCGTGGTGAGAGAGCTCCACGGTCTTGGTGATAATATCGGCGTAGCTGTAGGATACCCGCTGGCTGGGGGAGGCCTTGGCCTCTACCCTCACCACGAAGACATGCGGGTAGGTCTCCTCGAGGACGGCCATGTTCTCGATGACGATCTTGCGTCCTTTGTTGGCCCGGACCTTCAGCCTGGCGCCGACGCACTCGTTCAGGTCTTCCCGGATTCTTTGCATGACATTCATCTGCAGTGGCTCGGAGTTTCTCAAATCTTCACCTTCCAACGTCGAAACGGGCAAAAAGGAGGCGAAATCATTGTATGCTAACTGGCAATAATTGTCAAGAGTATTGACGAAACTTCATCATGAAACTGTCGCACCACGCCGCATCTCGAGCCGGGAAAGACAGCGCGGCCGGAGCCGGACACGCCCCCGCCCCACTGTTCTAGACGTGAGCCCCGCATTTGGTGCAGAATGTCTTCCCTTCAGCCATCGGCGCCCCGCACTTTCTGCAGAACCCCGGTGTTTCTCCTGCCGGCGCCCCGGCCTCCGGTTGCACTGGTGGCGGCGCGGCCGCGAGTGAGGGCCCGCCCGTCACCGGGGTGCCAACCGCCTCGGGTGCCACGGTGGGCTTGCGCCTGGCGACGAAGGCGAGCGCGCCCGCGAACGCGAGTGTCAACAGGCCGAAGACCACGGATAGAAGGCATTTGTTCTCGTTGAAGAAACCGAGCTGCGTGGCGGCCGGGGGCATGTCGTAGAGTATCGCTTTCTCCTCGGCGTCGTAGCGGGGGTTGCTCGCGGCCTCGGGGAGCTCGATTATCGTCTTTGTAAGGATGACCTGGTCGGTGAAGAGGGTAAACTCGCTGTTGATGGTCGATTTCTCCTCGAAGGTGAAAGTCTTGCCCTTGTTGTCCTTGGGTTTTTCGGTCATGCCGTAGACGGCGAACACGCCCTTGTTGTTGTATGCGAAGCCGGGCTTGTCGTAGTTGATAACCACCGAGTGGCTCGAGTCGTCCAGGTCGGTCTTGAAGTCGATCAGCTCGCCGGTGTTGTCGTCGGTTTTGAACCTCCTGGTCAGAAAGCCGCGGTTTTTCTTCTCGACCTTCTTTATGGCCGCGTAGTCGTCCTTGCCGTACTTCATCGTGTCGACGATGCGCCCGTCGCCCACTTCGTTGATGGTGACCTTGTACACCTCGTTGATGGTGGGTTTCTCGGCCTCCCGGGCCAGGCCCGCGCCGGCCAGCAGGAGCGTCGCGAGCAGGAACAACGATATCGCGACGCCGATCCCGAGCTTTTTCTTTGTTCTTACCACGCCGGCATCACCCCCGCTTTCCACCAGTAGCCCGGGTCGATCATGACTATCTGTCCGTCATCCTGCGCCTGGCTGATCTCGTCGCTCGCAATCGAGATGCATTCGTCTGAGCTCACTTCGGGCGAGACCGCGTCACCGTGCTTGTCAAGCGCGTAATCCTTATCGATGAACGTGGACTCGATGGCGTAGAGGTCGCCGCTCTCGGGGAGCGTGACCAGCGGTATCGCGTGGCCGGGTATGAGCGCCACGTAAGACTTGACCCCTATGGCCTCCATCAGCGCGCTCATTGCCACGGCCAGGTCGAGGCATGTCCCTGACTTTCGCTCTATTGTCTCACTGGGGTACTGCACGTACTGTGCGGCCGAGCCCGCCCAGAACGCCTCGGGCTCCATGATGTACTTGACCCCCTGGGCTCGAAGGGCATCGAAGCACCTCTGGAACGCCTCCAGAGCGTCTTCGTCGCTGGCGCGCGTCTCGAGCCCGCCGCCTATCGTGTTGGCGAACGACTTGGTCGTGTTTTCGTTAGGGGTGATGAACGCTGCTATGAACCGGTAGTTGTCAAAGTCATCGGCGAAGGTGAGGCGGTCCTTTTCCGGCAGGCTCGAAAAAACAAAGTCGTTCCTGCCGAGCAGGAACAACTTCTGGAAGTCCTGGACCGGCTTGCTCAAGCCGCGGTATTCGTACTTCATAACCAGCTCGACGGGGGTCTTCGTGGTTATGGCCTTGATTCGCTCCTCGTCCAGGTTCGGCCAGCAGTAGTCTCGCACCGTCTGCTGAGGCCTTATCTCCGGATACTCCTCCCCGCTGGTCCAGTCGGTAAGGTCGCCCACCTTGTACGATATCTTGAAGTCGTAGACGGGCATCTTCCCGGTGTTCCTGATGAGGGTCTTGGCCACCCACATGTCCTGGGTGTCGTCGCCGTATGTCTTAAAGGCGGCGGTTACTATCTCCTCACGCGTGATCAGCTTGACGTCGAGCCTGACCTTTGCGGGGTCATAAGCCGTGCCCCCGGCGGTCGCGGCGACAAGGAAGAGGACCCCGGACGCCGCGGTCAGGACTGCCAGCAGGACCACCAGCACGAGCTTGAGCTGCTTGCTCATGGCAAGCTCCTTTCGTGACACGGTCAAGCGCTATATACAACGAAAACAATCCGGTCAGAGACTCCGCCAGAGATGTTAGCACAGTTCTCAAGGCCTTAACATTCATCTAAGTGGGGTCGGGGCCCGGCGGGTTCAGCGCCTCTCGAGCCAGTGGCAGGCCGATTCGATGGCCGGGTCGAGCGGGCCGGGTGCGTACTCCAGCTGGCCGGCCGCTTTCTCGCCGCTGTAGTAGAGCGTGGCCGCGGCGAGGCGGGCCAGCCCGCCTGTCATGGCGGGCACGGCTCCGGTCAGCCTCCCGCGGATGGAATCGGTAAGGCCCCGGGCCATCAGCCCTGTTCCGCCGGCGGCGCGTGACGGAGCGGGAACCCCGAGCGCCGCGGCGAGCTTCGCCAGCAGCTCCCGGTATGACACGTTTTCTCCCCCGACGATATAGCAGTGCCCAGGCCGGCCGCGCCCGAGGGCCTTGAGGGCGGCCGCGGCCACATCGGCGACGGCGACCGCGTTCACGCCGCCCGGGGGAAAAACCTTGTGCCCCGAGGACGCATAACGCAGGAGCGCCGTCAGGGGCTCCTCGGGGCCGGCGCCGGCCCCGATCATAAGGGTCGGGTTGATGACCACGCAGCGCAACTTTCCGCTTTCGCCGTACCGCATGACCAGCTCCTGGGCGGCGCGCGTCGAGTCGAGGCAGGCCATGCCGAACCTCTCCCCATCGTAAGGGGTCTCCTCCGTTCCAGGCTCCTCGAGGGTTCCGGCCCCGAACGAGAACGCGGAGCCCAGGTGTACCAGCTTATCGATGCCGGCCCGCGACATGGCCACCAGCACGTTGCGGGTGCCTTCAACGGTTCCGGCGCGAAGTGCGCCCGGGCGGAGAGGCCAGTATCGGCCGGCCGAAGCGCAGTGAAAGACAGCCTGCGCGCCTTCGAGCGCGGCCTGAACGGATTCGGGGTCGAGCACCCGGCCGGGCGCGCGCTCCAGGGGGAGGCCGTTCAGCAACGGCGCCTCTTCGGCCGGGTCGAGGAGGGCGCGAACGCTGAAACCGCTCTCCAGCAGGTGGGCGGCAAGGCAGCTTCCGAGCATTCCCGACGCGTCTGTTAACAGGACCTTCAAGCGCCCACTCCTTCTGCCCGGTCAGGCGATCCTGGCCCCGCACTCGCCGCAGAACGCGGCTCCCTCTTCCTCTACCGGCGCCCCGCAGGCCGGGCACTTCCCCGGCTCTGTCGGCGCGGGCTCAGCGGGCGGCGGCGCGGGCGCGGGAACGGGCGCAGCGGGCGGAGGAGGCGGCGGCGCGGGCGCGGGAGACGGCACAGGTTGTGGCGCCGCGGCCGGTGGCGGTGGCGGCACGGGCGCGGAGGGAGGCACGGCCGGAACGGGCTGGCCGCACTCGCCGCAGAAACGCGTTCCGGGAGCGACAGGCCTGCCGCACGAGGGGCAGGGCGGACCCCCGCCGGGTGAGGGCGCGCCGGCGGCCATCACGGCCCCGCAGTTCCCGCAGAACTTCAACCCCGGCGTCACGGCGGCCCCGCATGAAGTGCAGGCGACCGCGGCCGCTGGCTGAGGCGGAGGCGGGCCGGCCTTCATCTGCTGGACCTGGGCCTGGAGGCCAGCTACCTGCGCGTTCGCCTCCCCCACCTGGGCGTCCATCGCTTTCAGGCGCTCGCAGTACTCGCCGAGAGCCGGGTCGCTCAGCCTGCCTTCGAGGAACTCCCCGTAGGTGAGCCGGCCCAACTCGGGGTACATCCTGTCCTTGTCCCTTTCGAGTTTCCTGATGAGGGTCTTGAGCCTGTTTATCTCTTTCTGGGGCTTGATACCGGTGTCGGCCATCGGAGTCTCCTTCCACGGCTAGGACGCGAACCTGCGTTCATTCTACCAAATCGGACCCGCAAGCCCACCAGTTGACGCGGGTTTCTCAAAACCGCGCCCGCGGCCCGGTGCGGAACCCGGGCGCTTGTACTATCATAAAGGGCGGTGACTTTTATCATTCTACCTGCACGCTCTTGAGGGGAGGGGCATTGACCGCGCCGTGGCCGAGCGAGGAGGCGAGGGATCGCTACGTACGGTTCCTGGCCCTCGAGCTCGCAATAATGAAGAACGCGTCACTTGGCACCGTGGACCCCGCCGTGCTCGCGGAGTTCAGCGCGCTTCTCGGGGAGCATTTCCCGCGCACGATGCTCTACATGGAGAGGAAGCTGTCCGGCGACGAGGCCGAAGGCCTGACCGAAGAGATACGGGCGTTCGCCTGGGCCGAAGCCAGGGCCCTTCCGGACGAATCGGGCCAGGCCAGGGTCTTCGGTTCGTGGACAGAGACAGAGATCGCTTGCGACATGGACGAGTGCTTCCGGCGGGCCCGCGCGCGAGCGGGGATGTGAAACCCGGTCCTGGCGACGGCGCGGCCTGAGGGGCGCTCCGGCGTTGCGGAGCCCGGCACGGCGGCTGATATAATAGTGAGGGCAAAGGCGGTGCATTGTGGCAGCGGAAGAAAGGGTCCCCCATCTACTGGTCATAGACGACGATGTCGACATGCTCCAGTTGCTCGATACCATCCTTACCATGGACGGGTTCCGGGTGACCGTCTGTGATGACCCGAACGATGGGCTCAGGATAGCGGAGGCGGAACGCCCCGACCTCATAGTGCTTGACGTCTTGATGCCCGGGAAGAGCGGGCTCGACGTCATGAGGGAAATCCGCTCAAGCCCCTCCCTCGGCGAGATGCCGATACTGTTCCTTTCCGCGGTGGGCGACGAGACCGTGGTGGTTCAGGGCCTGAAGGGCGCCGACGACTACGTGGTCAAGCCGTTCAAGAACCTGGAACTCGAGGCCCGAATCCGGAAGATACTCGCGCGCGCGGACGTGGGAGCCGGGGCCGGGCCGCGAACGAGCGGCTCCGCTCCCGAGCGGCTTTCGGTCCGCATCGGCGACGACACGTACCTGGTCCCGCTCGAGCAGATATACTTCGTCGAGGCGTCCGGCAAGTACGCTTATGCTCACACGCGCAACAGGAGGTTCCTCACCAGCTTCAGCATCGGCGAGCTCGACGAGAGGCTCGAGCCGACCGGCAGGTTCATGCGCGTGCACCGCTCTTACATCATCAACACAGACCGCGTCTTCAAGCTCACCCGCGACTCCCGGAAGAACATGGTCATCGTGATGGCGGACGACAAGAGCTCCGAGGTGCGCGTGAGCGATTCCTACCTCCGGGCGGTCAAGCAGAAGCTCGGCATCAAGTAACCGGGGCTGCCCGGCCCTCCCAATCGTTATATAATCGTTGTCGGACTCTTGGATGACCTGTTGCCGCCGCCGGCCGGAGCCCGCCGACAGAGGTTTCATCTGATGCCACAAAAGACAAGAACGGCCCTGGTCGCTTGTACCGTCATAACGGTGGGAGCCTGGCTGCTGCTCGGCTGCGGCGCGCTCGTCCGCGCGCAGACCGGGACGGAACCGCCGATGAGCAGCGCGCCGGCGGGCAACGTCACCCGGGAGGTCGACGCCCCCGCCGAGACGGCTCCCGTGCCGGACGCGGGATCCACCCCACAGGAAGATTCCGAGGCCAGGCAGGCGGCGGCGCCACCGAGCATTCAGCTGACCATGTCGACGCCCACGGTAAACTTCGGTGGAGGGATGCTCCAGCCGAGAGAAGCGCCTTACACGCAGTCCATAGCCGCCACCATCAACAGCAATAAGCCGTGGAGGATACTGGTCACCAAGGACGGCGACCTGCGAGTCGGAGCGCAGACGGTCCCTTCCGCCAACTTTACGTTCTCCGCTACGGGGCCCGCCGGCAAGACCGCATACGAGGCCCCGGCCGGGACCCAGTTCGGCGCCAATGTGCGCGTAGCCGAGGGGACCCGCGGAAGCGGCCTTGCCACCACTATCAACTACAGCCTGACCATCCCCTGGGAGCTCGAGCCGGACGCCTATTCGGCGACCCACACGTACACCGCGCTGCAGATCTAGGCGGATTTCCACCTCAAGGCGGATTTCCACCCCCTCGAGCTCGCGGATTCGTTCCTGTATCACCCGTATTTGTTACTAATCCTCCCCCATTCGTCCATTCGCATGCCCAAGGACTTCAGCCACGGAGCATCGAACTCGATATATAGAGCGAATCGTTCGCCCAGGCCGGGCGCTCGGGGATCAATCGCACTTTTCAGATTTTACTTCTACGCACCCGGCCGACTGTCAAGGAGGTTGCAGAAAATGAGTAAGAGGATGAAGATGATGGCGCTGATCGGGGTGATACTGGTAGCGGCGTTCATGGCGTTCATGGGCTCCGGGTCGTTCGCGGCCAACACCGACAGCAAAAATGTTGGTGTCACGGCGGCGGTAGCATCGACCGCGCAGCTAACCATCACCTCAGGATCGCCGGTCGCCTACGGTGATCTTGCGCCTGTTGACACACCCGTTGCGGATACGTCAAAGGTACTGTCCCTGCGCGTGAACAGCAACAAGGCCTGGAACCTGAGTGTCACCAAGGGCGGTGACCTTTCCGGGGGTGGCTTTAATATTCCCAGCGCGAACTTCAAGTTCCAAGGGGAGAGCGCTAGCACCGGTGTTACTTTGGATGTGAGTAGCTACGCCGAATTCGCAAGCACACCTGGAACACAGTTAGCCCACGGCCTCAGGGGCGCAAACCGGACACTGGACGTGCGTTACTCGCTGCTCATCGACTGGGACATTCAGCCGGCCAGCTATACTGCGACACACACGTACACTGTCTTGAATCCGTAATCTCTTCGAAGGCCCCTGGGCGCAAAATGCGCCCCTTGAAGGAATGTGAAGAACAGCAAGGAATCAAGAGGTGAAAGCCTCTTGATTCCTTTTCTAGGAGAGATAGCGTGAAGAGACCCCTTCTTCTGGTCGTGCTTACGAGCCTCTTGCTTCTACTCGAGATCACCGCCTGCGTGGCCCAGGCCCCTTTTGACGTTGCAGTGTTCCCTTCGAAGATAGAGCTCAATGTGATTCCCGGGACCAACCAGGAGTTTGCCATAAATGTAAGGAACACCGGGACGGCCGATCAGGTGTTCAAGGTCTACAACATGGATTATCTGATCAAATCCAATAACGATTTCGTTTTCAAGGAACCCGGGCATTATACATACTCCTGCGCTAAATGGATCAGTACAGAAGCGCCTGAGTTGCTGGTGCCGGCGGGGACAACCGGGAGTAAGAAGTTCGTCCTGTCGGTACCCGCTGACGCCGAACCCGGTGGCCACTATGCAGTAGTATTCTTCGAGCAAACGGTACCGACCAGGGAAGGGGAGGTCAAAGCGCGGGGGAGAATAGGCTCAACCATTCTGGTAACGGTACCTGGAGAGATAGTCCGCAAGGGGAAAATCGAGTCGGTGTCGGTGACGAGCAGTTGGTTCTGGCCGAGCCGCAAGGTTCTGGGGCTGCCGAAGAGGGTCACTCACGCACGTGTGGTCGTCAAGAACGAAGGAAACGTTCATCTCACTGTCAAAGGAAAACTGACCTATGCCCCGACCTTTGGATGGGGAACCGGAAGTGTACGGCTTGGTGAAATAACCGTCCTACCCGGAACGACCCGCTACCTGGACGCGACGCTACCCAACCCACCCCTGCTCGGCTCGTACAAGGTGCGCGCCGAGGTCTCGTACGGGCCCAGCCTGGATGTCTTTGATACAACTGTGACCAAAGAGGGCACCTTCCACCAGTATCCATTGTCCTGGTTGGCTGTATTGCTGGGGCTTGTTGCCATTATCACCGCTCTGGTCATCCTGCTGAAGTGGTTGCGCCGGAAACGGAAGAAAAAAGGCGATGGAGAGGCCAAGGCTCCCGTTGATGAGGACACAGATGGGGAATCTACAGTACCGGAAGAAACGGAGGGTTCCGGGCAGCCGGCCTCCGAGACCGACGAGATAGAAGACAGGGAACGCGAGTCGCACGGCGTACGGGAGGTGGACGCCACCGAGGAAGAAACGGCGCAGGCTGACGGCAGGCCGCCGGACGGCACCGACGACCTCCCCAACGGGCGCCCCGAACGCCTGTTCTAGCTGCTTTTGAGGTTATCGTGGTTGAGGCTGGTTGCCGATACTGTTAATGATGTGGCATGAAGGCTCCCGGAGGCCTTCGCCGGCGTTATGGATGGTGTGGAGAAACGACGCGTGAGAGAGGTTGGGAGATGTTCCGGATAAGCAGAAACGCAGCCGCGGGTCTGGCAGTGATGCTGGTACTGCTGGCGCTACTGGTCTCGGCAGGCGCCGCCTCTGCGGCGACG
The DNA here is from genome assembly GCA_038326775.1 of Candidatus Geothermincolia bacterium. GTDB lineage: Bacteria > Actinomycetota > Geothermincolia > Fen-727 > Anoxymicrobiaceae > DYIU01. Next base: position 20,942 of record JBBQKJ010000004.1, on the reverse strand, counting down.
GGTGGCACCTACACCTGGGTCTGGCAGAACCCCTTGCCGAAAGGGCACCTGATGTTCTCCACGTCCGCCTTCAGCACTTCCACGGTCTGGTCGGTCGGAGAATACGGCAGGGTCATCCTCTGGAACGGGTCCAGGCTCGTTGAGCAGGCGAGCGGCACCACCGCGAGCCTCTACGGGGTCGACCCGATAGACGCCAGCAACGTCTGGGCCGTCGGCGAGGGCAAGACCATCCTCAGGACGACGAACGGCGGCGCCACCTGGACCGCGGAGACCGCGCCCGACACCGGCTACGGCTACGACCTTTGGGGGGTCGCGGCGCTGAGCAACACGAACGTCTACGCGGTGGGGGGCTACGACGGCTTCAGCCACGCGCTCGTCCTGCACAGGGACGCCAGCGGCTGGCACGTCGAACAGCACTACGACACCGGAGGCTTCATGGACGTGTTCGCGTACAGCGCGAGCGCAGTCTGGGTCGTGGGGCAGGCCCCGCTTCCCATCGCGGGCAGGACGCTTTTCTACAACGGCAGCACCTGGAGCCTGAGGGACACGACCCGGGCGCCGATGGCGGTCTCGGCGTACAGCGCGAGCAACGTCTTCGTCGTGGACTGGGACGGGACGGTGCTCCGCTCCACCAACGGCGGCGCCTCGTACACCCCCATAATGACCGGGGAGTACTGGCCCGCCAGCGTCAGCGCGATCAGCTCGACGCGGCTGTGGGTCGTCGGATGGGACGGCAACATACGGTACAGCACTAACAACGGCTCTAGCTGGACGCCGCAGACGAGCAACACCACCTCGGATATCTGCGACGTCTGGGCGCGCAGCACCACGACCATATACTGCGCCGGCGACGAGGTGGTGCTCACCAGCACCAACACGGGCGGCACCTGGACTCCGCGAACAGGCGGCACGACGGGCGCCCTGAACGCGGTCAGCGGCCGCGACGCGGACAACGTGATGGCGGGAGGGGCTTATGTGAGCGCAACTTACCGCAACGTGCAGATGTCTGCGGACGGCGGGGAAGTCTGGACCCCTTCGAACGCCGGAAACTACACGGTCTACGGACTGGCATATTTCGACTCAGCCAACGCTTGGGCTTCATGTAACGGCCTGGTAAGGAAGTGGAGTGGGTCAGCCTGGTCTTCGGCGATATCCGTCACCGGCCGCACGTTCTACTGCATCGCGGCAGCGGCGGCCAATCGGGTTTGGGCCGGCCAGGATAATGGCAGGGTACGTTACTACAACGGGAGCGCGTGGACGGAGCAGGTGACCAGCAATACGAACGCCCTCTACGGCATTTCGGCCGCAAGCACCACAACGGCCTGGGCGGTGGGCGCCGCCGGAACGATACTTTACACGGCTAACGCTGGCACGAACTGGAGCCCCCAGACAAGCAACACCCCTAATACCCTCCGGGCTGTCAAAGCCCTCAACACTACCACTGCCTGGGCGGTTGGTGACGGCGGTACCATCAGGTACACGAACAACAGTGGGACGACATGGCAGACGCAGGCCAGTGGAACGACGCAGAACCTCCTGGGGGTCTCCGCCGCCGACGCCACGCACGTCTGGGCGGTGGGGGCAGCCGGCACGATTCTCTTCTACGACGGCGCCACCTGGACACCGCAGACGAGTCCGACGACCAATACTCTGAGGGCCGTCTTCGCCTTCGACGCCAACGACGCATGGGCGGTAGGCGACAGCGGCACTATCATCTTCGCCGACCCGCCGTACGTGAAGGCGTGCGTTCCCGAATGGGGCAACCCGGGGGACACCCTCGACGCGCAGATAATAGGAGGCTACACGCATTTCACCGATTCCACGCCGGTGGTGTCGCTGGGCGAGGGCGTGTCGATCGTTCCAGGATCTCAGCGGGTCGTAGACAACACGCACGTCTTAGCCCGGATCCGAGTGGAACCCGGAGCCGAACTGGGGCTGAGGGACGTGAGCGTCACCTCTGCTACCGAGGTTCCGATACCGCTCAAAGACGGGTTCACGGTCGGAGCCCCGCCGCCGCCTCCACCGCCGTCGATATCTTCAAAGTGGTACCTGGCCGAGGGCTCGACGGCGTGGGGGTTCGACACAAACATCTCCGTCGTCAATCCCAATGCCGAGGCGGTGACGGTCAAGGTCACTTACTACACGCCCGGCGGGCCGGTGGGCAGGCCTAACATCAAGATGCCGCCCGAGAGCCGGGTGACCATCAACCCGATGAACGAGGACGAACTTCTCTCCGACTTCTCGACAAAGGTGGAGTGCCTCGAGGGGAAGACCATCGCCGCCGACCGCACCATGTACTGGCGTGGGGAAGGCGCCGCGGGAGCGGAGGGCCATTCCTCGATCGGGGTGACCGCCCCGGCAACGACGTGGTACATGGCCGAGGGTTCCTCGGCCTGGGGATTCGAGTGCTGGCTGCTCATCCAGAACCCGGGAGCGACCGACGCCACCTGCCAGGTAACTTACATGACCGACGGCCTGGGACAGCAGACGGTAAAAAAGACGGTTCCGGCGCATTCGCGCAAGAGCTTCAACATGGCCGACGACATCGGCGCGAAAGACGCCTCCATCAAGGTGGCCTCGGACGTGCCGGTGATCCCCGAGCGCTCCATGTACCGCAACAACAGGCGCGAGGGCCATAACTCCATCGGCGTGACAGACCCGGCCACCGATTACTACCTGGCCGAGGGCTCGACGGCGTGGGGATTCACAACATACGTGCTGGTGCAGAACCCGAACCCGGCCGACGCGCAGGTCACCCTGACTTACATGACCCCGGGCGGGAAGTTCGCACAGCCGCCGCTGACCGTGCCGGCCAACAGCCGCAGGACAGTGAGGGTGAACGACGCCCTGCCGGGGGTGGACGTCTCGACCCGCGTGTGGAGCAACCTGCCCGTTATCGCCGAGCGTGCCATGTACTGGGACGCAGGGCTTGGGGAAGCGTGCCACGACTCGATCGGCGCGTCCGCGCCGGCCTCGCAGTGGTGGCTGCCGGACGGGCAGAGCGGCCACGGCTTCGAGAGGACGTTCGAGACCTGGACGCTGGTGCAGAACCCCAACGACGTACCCGTGAAGGTGCGGCTGACCTACCTCAACAACAGCGGGACCGGCAACAAGACGTTCACCGACACGGTACCGGCCAACTCGCGCAGGACGTATGACATGGCCGAACACATCACCGACGACCGCGCGGGCATCAAGGTCGAGAGCCTGACGGCGGCGCACGGCGTGATAGTGGAGAGGTCCATGTACTGGGACAACCGCTCCGCGGGCACGGACACCATCGGGGGGCGCCCCGCTTCGTTCTAAGAGCCGCGCAGGCTGTCAAGGCCCGCGCCGCGCCGCTTTTCAGGAATCCCCGGGCTCGGCCGCCACCGGGTTCTTGTCCCTTGCGAAGTAGTCGCGCATCCGCTCCTTCTTATCGCCGAAAGGCGCAAGCGATACCGAGGCTATCATCACACCGGCCACGAAGAGCGCCACCGAGTATCCATATACCTGGTAAGCTACGCCGAAGACGCGCAGGGTTTTCACCCCGAACAGCCCGGCGATGGCGCCCGCCAGGCCCGCGCCGACCACGAGGAATATCCTCGAGACCGCGTGAAAAGCGGCGAACGCCTTGCCGCGGTCGGCGTCGTCGACGTGCTCCTGCATCATGGTCACCGCCACCACGAACAGGATCCCGAAGGCCGCGCCGAAGAACCCGGCCAGGAGGAACGCCATCACCGCGACATGAACGAAGCTCATCCCCACCATGATGCCGCCCAGGACGACGAGGGCCATGCGCAGCATCCACGGCTTCTCCTCGCGCTTGACCAGCAGCTGCAGCGCGGCGACCCCGGCTATCATCCCCAGCCCGAACAGCGCCATCAGCAGGCCGAACGCCGCGTCGCTCCTGGCGCCCAGCACCTCCTTGACGTAGCCGATGCCTACAGCGTAGAGGCTCCCGCCCCCCATGCAGCCGACCGCGACGCCGAGCATCAGCGAGCGGGTGAACGGGTGCCTCCACGCGAACGTCAGGGACTCGCCGAACTTCGGGACCTCCTCCATGTCGAGGTGGTCTTTCGGTGAGAGCAGGTGCATCCGGTAGAAGAACGTTGCCGAGATGAAGAACGTGAGCGAGTCGATGAAGAACGCGAACGCCGTCGGGTGCCCGGCGAAGAACCCCCCGCTTATGAAGAGGCGCGTCAGCGGAGAGGGCACGGTGATGAACGTGAAAAGGATTGCCGCGAGAGGTATCACGCCGTAAGTGGTCGCCATGGAGAGCGAGTTTGCCATGGTCAGCTGTTCGTCATCGACCAGGTTGGGGATGCTCGCGTCCCGCGCCGCGAGCCAGATAATGCTGGTGCCCTCCAGGAAGAACAGCAGGACGTAAACCGCCCACACCCTTGTCATGAACGGCGCGGCGAGGACGATGACCCCGCGCGAGATGTCACAGCCGATCATCAGCTTTCGGCGGTCGACCCGGTCGGTGATGTGGGCGGCGATGGGCCCTGAGAGAAGCGCGGGCACCACCCTGAAGGCTACCATCCCGCCGACGGCGAGCGAGGAGCCGGTGATGCGCCACACCAGCGACATCAGGGCAAGCGTGGTCAGCCAGTCGCCCATGCTGGAGACGAGCTGCCCCCAGAAGAGCTTCATGAAGTTCCTGTTGCGCACCAGGAGCCCGAACTGCTGCTTCACGTCGCCCATCTGGCCGGCGAGGTTCGGCGTGCCGGCGCCGTCAGGCATAAAGAGCCTCTTCTTCCAATCCGGTTGAGCACATGCAACATATTGTAGCCGATACGCCGCCCGGCTTCCCGACCGCGCGGAGTACTTGCCCGGCAGGCTTCCCTCCCTGTATAAAGAATAGGTCGGTGACTTGTTCAAACGGGAGGACGAAAGGAAATGATCGATCCGGAAAGGCTCACGGTAAAGGCACAGCAGGCGGTCGGCCAGGCCCAGGCGCTTGCCCAGTCGCTGGACCACCAGGAGATCGACGTCGAGCACCTGCTGCTGGCGCTGGTCGGACAGCGTGATGGCGTCATCCTGCCCCTCCTCCAGAAGCTCGGGGTCAACGTCACCGCGCTCGAGGAAAAGGCCAGGGCGGAGCTCGACTCCAGGCCGAAGGTGCAGGGAGCCCCGAGGCAGTACGGCTCCCAGCGGCTGGACAAGGTGATGGGCTCGGCAGAGGAGCTCGCCCGGGGCTTCAAGGATGAGTACGTGAGCACCGAGCATATGCTGCTGACGATACTGGAGGCCGGAGGACCCGGCGCGCAGATACTGAAAAGCTTCGGCGTCACAGGCGAGGACACGCTGAGGGCCCTCGCCGATATCCGGGGCTCGCAACGCGTCACCGACCAGAGCCCGGAGGAGAAGTACCAGTCGCTGGAGCGATTCGCGCGCGACCTCACCGCCGAGGCGCGAAAGGGGAAGCTCGACCCGGTCATCGGCAGGGACGACGAGATACGCAGGGTCATCCAGGTCCTCTCGCGCCGCAAGAAGAACAACCCGGTGCTCATCGGCGACCCGGGCGTTGGCAAAACCGCTATCGCCGAGGGCCTGGCGCGTCGCATCGTCGACGGCGACGTCCCGGAGGGCTTGAAGGACAAGCGGCTGCTCGCCCTCGATGTCGGCTCCATGATAGCGGGCGCGAAATATCGCGGTGAGTTCGAGGACAGGCTCAAGGCGGTGCTCAAGGAGATAGACCAGGCCGCCGGCGAGGTCATCCTGTTTATCGACGAGATGCACACGCTGGTCGGCGCCGGCGCCGCGGAGGGCGGCATGGACGCGTCCAACATGCTCAAGCCCGCGCTGGCCCGCGGGGAGCTGCACGCCATCGGAGCCACCACGCTCGACGAGTACCGGAAGTACGTCGAGAAGGACGCGGCCCTCGAGCGCAGGTTCCAGCCCATCGTCGTCAGCGAGCCCTCGGTCGAGGACACCGTCTCTATCCTGAGGGGCTTGAAGGAGCGCTACGAGGTCCACCACGGGGTCCGCATCCAGGACTCCGCGCTGGTCGCCGCGGCGGTGCTGTCCAATCGCTACATATCCGATCGCTTCCTCCCCGACAAGGCCATAGACCTCATCGACGAAGCGGCGAGCAGGCTGCGTATCGAGATAGACAGTATGCCCACCGAGGTGGACGAGGTGGAGCGCCGAATGAAGCAGTTGGAGATAGAGCGTGAGGCGCTCAAGAAGGAAACCGACGCCGCCTCCATGGAGAGGCTGGAGAGGCTCGAGAAAGAGCTGGAGGACCTCACGGAGGGCTCCGACGAGCTGCTGGCCCACTGGCAGAACGAGAAGGCCGCAATATCCAGGCTGCGCGAGCTGGGTGAGCGCATGGAGCAGCTCAAGAACGCCGAGCAGATAGCCGAGCGCGAGGGCGACCTGGGAAAAGCCGCCGAGATACGGTACGGCACGCTGGTTGATGCCCGGAAGCGGCTCGAGCAGGAGAACGCGCGGCTGGCCGAGCTTCAGCAAGACCGCAAGATGCTCAAAGAGGAGGTCGACGAGGAAGACGTGGCGGAGGTTGTCGCGAAGTGGACCGGCATCCCGGTCTCGCGCCTCGTGGAGGGGGAGGTGCAGAAGCTTGTCACCATGGAGGACAGGCTGCGGCAGAGGGTAGTGGGCCAGGACGACGCCGTCGAGACGGTGTCCAACGCTATTCGACGCGCGCGGGCCGGGCTGCAGGACCCCAACCGCCCGATCGGCTCGTTTATCTTTCTGGGCCCCACCGGGGTGGGCAAGACCGAGCTCGCCCGGGCTCTCGCGGAGTTCCTCTTCGACGACGAGCGCGCCATGGTGCGGTTGGACATGAGCGAGTACATGGAGAAGCACACCGTCTCCCGCCTCGTCGGGGCGCCGCCGGGGTACGTCGGTTACGAGGAGGGTGGTCAGCTTACCGAGGCCCTCAGGCGCAAGCCGTACACGGTGGTGCTTCTCGACGAGATAGAGAAGGCGCACGACGACGTCTTCAACGTGCTGCTGCAGGTCATGGACGACGGACGGCTCACCGACGGCCACGGGCGGACCGTCGACTTCAAGAACGCGGTGATCATTTTGACTTCCAACCTGGGCAGCATGTCGCTCTATGGCACAGGAGCAGATGAGCGGGAGGAGGCCGAGCGCCTGGTCATGGAGGCACTGCGGGCCAGGTTCCGGCCCGAGTTCCTCAACAGGGTCGACGAGATACTCATCTTCCACGCCCTTGCGCGGGAAGACATCCGCCGGATCGTGGAAATACAGGTAAGCCTGCTGAAAAAGCGCCTGGAGGACCGCAAGATCGACCTGGAGCTGAGCGACGATGCGTTGGGACTGCTGGCGAATCGGGGCTTCGACCCGCTTTACGGCGCCCGCCCGCTCAAGAGGGTCATCCAGCGCGACATCCAGGACGCGCTGGCGCTGAAGGTCCTCAACGGCGACATAAGGGAAGGCGACCGCGTGGAGGCAAACGTCAGGAACGGCGAGATAGAGTTCGAGGTGTCGGGGCGCGTCGGCTAGCGGCGCCTCTCGAAGTTAGGGAGCAGGATCACCAGCCCGATGTAGATCGCCAGTATCAGCAGCATGGTGATGTGCACCGGGATTATCCAGCGGATACCCGGGATGATGGCCGCTATCCCGGTCGCGAGCGTCACAACCAGGAGGAGCGCGATTATCCTGCTGCGGCGTGTCTCCATCTCGGCGTGCACCTTGTTTCTCGGGTAAGGCATGATCTCCGAGTCGGAGGAGTCGTCCCGGTCTGAATAACTGCCGCGGCGCACGTACGACTCGGGCTGTCCGCCCGCGCTCGCGTAATACTGGCCCCTCGCGGGCTCGTAGTTATGCGTACTGACCGCCAAGACTGTCATCCCCCGCTTGAAATCCGATATGGTGTCGATGGGCGAGTCGAGCGTGCGTTCCCTGAGGATGTCCGGGAGGAAGAACACTCCCGCGCTTGCCACCAGCAACAGAAGCAGCAAAATCTCCAAAACGACCCCACAGTGCTTCTCGAGGAACACTATATATTGATACTGATGGAATCGTAGCACACTACATAGGGCGCGACAAGAGGTTTTTATAGAATACTTGCGGCAAGAACCAGTGCTTGAACGGCTTGAAATGCCGGAAAATCGCTTGTTAATAGGATGTATTAGAGTTGGTTATGTTGAATATATGACCTAATAATTCTTAAATGAACTTCTTTATTCAATATGTAACGTATGTTGATTAAATAGATTCCTGGTGATATTCGGAAGAACCCGCGGCCCGCCCGGGTCGTCTCTACCATAATTGCGGGCAGACACGCCGGGGCCACAGGCATCGGGGCGGGAAGGAAGTTGCCGGGTACCGGCTTAACGATTAACATAGAAGGCGCTTTGGAGTCTTCTGCAACGTATAAGGAACAATGGGAAAGCACTCAACGCAGGGCATTTCATACCGGGAGGCGCGCGGGCGCCGAAAAGACCTCAGAAAGCGCGCGAAAGGTAAGCAGCCTCGAAGGCGCGGGTCGTACAACTGGGTCTGGTTCGCGGCCTTCTTCATGGTCGGCCTGACGGCGGGTGGCGCGGCCGGCTACTACGCCAAGCCTATCGGCAAGCTCGGCGCGCGGGTCTACCTGTCGTTCAAAGAGAAGCAGTGGCAGCCTTCGGGAACCGAGAAGAAAGAGGTCGCCAAGGCTCTCGCCACCCTTTCGACCAACCCGGACGAGAGCGTCAACACGCTCATAATGGGCAGCGACAAGGGCAGCAACAAGGGTGAAGGCGGCTGGTGCCGCTCTGATGTGATGATGCTGGTCTGCCTGCAGGAGCGCGACAAGAGGGCGGTGGTCCTCTCGATACCGCGCGACACCAAGGTTGAGCTTCCCGGCCGCGGCACCAACAAGATAAACGCCGCGCACGCTTTCGGCGGCCCGTCGGGCGCCATCGAAGCCGTCCAGTCGCTGCTGGGCGTAGACGTGCACCACTTCATCAGCATGAACTTCGACGGCTTCAAAAAGATAATCAACAGCATCGGCGGGGTGCCCATCCACCTCAACACCCCCATCAACGACCCCCACGCGGGCAACCTGCCCTCGGGCGACCTCATGCTCGACGGCGAGCAGGCGCTGGTGATCGTGCGGAGCAGGAAGCTCCCCGGCGGCGACATCGACAGGATTACGAGCCAGCAGGCTTTCCTCAAGGCGCTCATGCACAAGGCCGAGACCATGAAGGACGTATGGAAGGCCAAGCAGCTTGTGGACATCATCGCCTCGACCTGCCAGATGGATTACAGCGCGGGGCAGCTCACGAACCTTGCCGAGGAGCTCCGGGGCTTCAAGGTCGAGAGCGCGCAGTTCGTGACCGTGCCTGGCGACGCCAAGACCATCGGCGGCGCCAGCTACTTCGTTGCGAACATGCCGCTGCTGGCCCAGGTGGCCTCCGAGGTCAAGCTGAACACCTCGATATCGCCGGAGCTCAGGGCGAAGCTTGCCTCGCCCGACTCGCGGAGGGTAGAGGAGCTTTTCGGGCCGGACGCCGACGTGGTGACCGTGCTGGGCGGGACAAAGGCGGTCGCCTGGATGGTGCAGACCGTTGCCCAGGAGCTGAGGATGATGGGACACGAGAAGGTCTTCGAAGGGGTGGCTAAGCAGGCACACATGAAGACCACCATAATCTACCGCAAGGAAGCCAGGGACAGGATCGACGGCCTCAAGGCGTCTGTGCCCGAACTGGCGGGCGCGGACGTCGTCCAGGACGACCAGATCGCCGGAGGGTACAACTCGCCGGTGGTCATCGTGCTGGGCAGCAATTTCGCCACGCCCAACCTCATCTCGATATACGGAAGGGTGATGAAGCCCGCCGTTGACTTCGAGAACCTAGGCAAGCGCGTCAAGTCGTTCAGCTGAAGCGCCTCCTACCTCTGCCCCGCCGCCGGTGCGATGGGGCACAAAGACACGGCTATCTCCCCGACGGACTCGGCCTGCGCCAGCATCTCCGCCTCCTGCGGCGAGACCAGGAGCGTCACGTTGAGGGCGGCTTGCGCCGCCTCGCTCCCCTCACCTGCCGCCCGGGCGCCGGTGACGTCCAGAACGAGCCGCTCGCGAAGGAGGGTGGCCGTCTTCGGCGGGTCGCCGGTGGTGGCAAGCACGTCGAGGCGGTCTCCCGGCCGCAGGGGCCCCGCCCCGGAGCCGCTTGAAAGCTGCAGCGAGTAGGCCCTCGAGTTGGCCGGGATGCGCGCGGACAGGGTGCCCTCCCCGTTGGGGCCGGCGAGGGAGGATGATGTGAACGGCTCGCCCTTGCCGATGAAGCGGAGCGCCCGGGCGCCGGTGATGTCTTCCCGCACCCTCACGGTGCCAGGCACGAGGTACTTTCTGGTGACCTTACCGGTGGATATCATCTCGGCGCCGATGACGGCGCCGGTCTCTATGTCGGCCCCGGCCACGGGGATGCTGAGGACGGGCCCCTCGCCGCCGCTTCTGAGCAGGCTCGAAAGATAGCCGAGGAGCAGCAGGCCGGTGACGATCGCGAACACCACCCCCACCGCCGTATTCAGCCTGGTACGCGCCCTTATCAGTTCATTTAGCTTCATATCGCTCTATGGCTTAGTGGAGAGGGTCCGGCAGTGCAATCACATCATATAGCAGTACAAGCAAACCGTCAAGGCGAACCGCTGTAGTGGGCGGATTTTCATGTACCAGGCGCCTGCTAAGATACGTACCATGAAGGCAATAACGGGAATCAGCGCGGTGACACTTCTGATATCGGTTGGCTCGCTCGAGTCCGCGGGTGCATGGTGGGTCCTGCCCCTGGCGCTCGGCGCGTGTTCGCTCGCGGTGCTTTTCCTCACCTGCGGGCGCCTCGGGTGTTTCGACACCGGGCAGCGAGACGCAGGCGGGCAAGGCGATGAGCGCCAGGGCGATGAGTGCCAGGTGGTATGGCTGCGCGACCGGGGAGCGGAGCGCCGCGGGGGCGCCGGCAGGCCGTGCTCCGAGCCGCAGAGCCGCGAGGCTAGCGTGCGCTCAGCTCGATAAATTCAAACGTCCAGTCTTCCAGGTCGAGGTAGAGCATCTTTCCGCGCAGAGTCGATTCCCTGCCCAGCAGGGCCTTTACGGCCTCCTGCACCTGGATGGCCGCGGCGAGAGCGGGGGTCGTCGCCGGGTTGCCGGTCTCCACCTCGATGCCCCGGGTCTTCTCGGTGCCCACGCGCGGGGGCACGAAGCTCGCTATCCCAGGGTCGCCCGGGTATATGGTGGTAACCTGCAGCGAGGAGCCGGCTATCGCGCCGTGCACCATGACGACGCCCTGCTTCGCGGCCGCTTCCTGGAGGAGCAGCCGGTCGTCGAGGTTGTCGAGGGCGTCGATCACCACTCCGGCCCCCTCGAGAAGGCCCGGCAGGTTGTCGCGGTCCGCGGCCAGGCGGTGGGCGGTCACCTCCACGTCCTGGTCTATCTCGAGCAGGCGGTCCCGCACTACCTCCACCTTGGGCATCCCCAGGACGTCCCCGCAGGCGAAGTTCTGCCGGTTGAGGTTGGTCTCGTCGAAGACGTCGGGGTCGATGAGGGAAACCGCGCCGAAACCCATACGCACCAGCAGTTCGGCCGCCTGGCCCCCGATGCCTCCCGAGCCTGTCACCACGGCCTTCGACCGCAGCAGCGTGGCCTGGCCCTCGAGGCCGAGGGTCCCGATGTTCTTTACGTAGCGCAGGGGCACGAAGCCGTTCTCCAGCCCTATCGCCGCAAGCTCGCGGCATGGGAGGCCCAGGTGGGTGGCTATCTCACGAATTGCCCGCATGGAAAGGCAACTGCAGGTGGTGCTTCCCTCGAGGCGGTCCACAGCAGCCTCGCGCAATGCCTCTAACACGGCTTCTTTCATTTCCTATCCTCCGGAAATCGCCGGGATTATCGCCACCGTGTCGCCCGGCGCCAGCACCCGTCCCAGGGGGCTGCGGCGGTTGTTAACCGTCACCGAGCCCACCAGGCCCGCCGGTATGCCGAGCGACGCGACCAGGCTTTCGACGTCCATGCCGACGGGGACCTCCAACCCGAAGCTCGAAAGCTCGAGGGGCGGCACCGCTTTCCCCAGCAGGATTGTCGCTACCTTGACCCGGATGTCCATGACTCCCACGCTCCCCGCCTCAGCGCCCCGCGAGCTTGACCCGGGTGTCTATGTAACGAGTCAGCTCGTCCCGGGTCACGATGCCTTTGACCTCGTCCCCCTCCGCCACAAGGACGTACTCCTGCCCCGACAGCGCTCCCCGCATGAAGTGGTCAAGCGTCGTGTCCGGCCCGACGACCTGGCCGGGCTCGAGCGGCCTGGCAACGCGGCCGGTGTCCAGGATGTCCCACTCCGCGGGCGCCACCGACGCGAGGTCCTCCCTGCCCACTATGCCGACGAGCCTGCCCGTGTCGGTGACAGGGAAAGCGGGCAGGTGGTAAGCCGAGAAGTAATTGTTCCGAAGGTCGGTGAGCGTGGTGCTCGCGTCGATGACCGGGACGTCGGTGTACATGACGTCGCTTACGCGCGCGTCCGCCGTGGCCAGCCTGAGGAGCGTCTGCCGGTAGCCCGCGCGAGACAGCTGGAATACGAAAACACCTATGAGCAGCAGCCATACGCCGCTTACGGGTACGCGGATAACGATGAGATACACGCCCCACGCCGCGATGAGGGCCGCCACTACCTGGCCTCCGATGCTCGCCGCGCGGGTGGCCTTGCGGAGGTCCCCCGTGGTCTTCCAGAGTATCGCGCGCAGGACCCTGCCCCCGTCGAGCGGGAAGCCCGGGAGGAGGTTGAAGACGCCGATGAAGAGGTTGAGGCCGGCCAGGTAGAACAGCGGCGCTATTATCACCGGCCCGGCGTCGAGGGCGAAGGCGAGCCGGTAGAAACCGTAGAAGGCGCCGAAGAGCATGAACGTCATGAGCGGGCCGGCGACGGCCATCTTCAGCTCGATGCTCGCGGACGGCACATCCTCGCTCATCTCCGCCACGCCGCCGAAGATGAAGAGGGTGATGCGGTTGATGGAAATGCCGTTCCTCTTCGCGACGATGCTGTGAGACAGCTCGTGGGCCAGCAGGCAGGCGAAGAACGCCAGGGCGGTGATGAAGCCGGCGACCCAGGGCCAGGGCCCGCCGGGAAAGACCCTGCCGCCGACGACCGTCACGCCGTTGAGCGCGGTCCGGAACGTCTCGGACATAGAGAACACCACCAGCGCGAAGATAAGGAGCCAGGTGGGGTTGACCACGATATCGATCCCCAGTATGCGGGCTATCTTGAGGCCGGAGCGTGGGAACAATTGGCTCTCCGTTTATTCCATTTCAAAATGAGAGAGTTCCCGGAGCACCCTGAAACGCCTCTCGATGCCGGCCTGGTCGAGCGATGTCATGCCGTCGACGCTGAACTCCTCCACGCAGAACGAGGCCATCACTGTCCCGAAGATGACCGCCCTGCGGATGCCGGAGGTGGACAAATCCCTCGTTCTCGCCAGGTAGCCCATGAAACCTCCCGCGAAGGAGTCGCCCGCCCCCGTGGGGTCGAAGACGTCCTCGCAGGGGTACGCGGGGGCGATGAAAAAACAGTCGCGGTCGGCCAGGAGCGCGCCGTGCTCGCCCTTCTTGACCACGATCGATCTCGGCCCCATCTCCAGGACCGCCCTGGCGGCCTTTATCAGGTTGGGCTCGCCGGCGAGCATGCGGCACTCGGCGTCGTTCATCACCACGATGTCGACCTTCTCCATGAGCATGCACAGGGCCTCGCGCTTTCCCTCTATCCAGAAGTCCATGGTGTCGCAGGCGACCAGGCGCGGCTCATTTACCTGCTCGAGGACGGAGAGCTGGAGCTCCGGGTCGATGTTGGCCAGGAAGACGAACTCGCTCGCCGCGAGCCGCTCCGGGATCTCCGGCCTGAAAGTCTCGAACACGTTCAGCCGCGTCTCGATCGTCTCGCGGTCGTTCAGGTCGTGGCCGTAGACGCCCGCCCAGCGGAAAGTCTCGCCCTCTGCGGTCACCAGGCCCGAGGTGTCGATGCCGCGCGAGCGCAGCATCTCGATGTGCTCCACGGGGAAGTCGCTGCCCACCACCGCCACCATGGCGACCTCGCTGAAGTATGCCGCCGCGACCGAGAAGAACGTCGCCGAGCCGCCCAGGGCGTCGCGCACCTCGCCGAACGGCGTCTTTACGCTGTCGAGGGCCACGGAGCCGACCACGAGCACTCCCATCGCTACTCCTCCTCGCACGGCAGGTACTTGCCGGTGAGCACGCGGAGCCGGCGTCTCGTCTCGTCGGGGATGGCGTCGGGGTGCGTGAGGATCGCGTACTCGAGCGCCTGGCGGCAGCTGCAGCCGCGCTCACCGGGGATACTGAGGATCACGTCCTTGAGGATCTCCTTGGCCGTCGCGGCGTTCTTGTGCAGGTTGGCCACGATGACGTCGGCGGTGACGTCCTCGGAGCCTTCCTTCCAGACGTCGTAGTCGGTTACGAGCGCCAGCGAGCCGTAGCACATCTCCGCCTCGCGGCACAGCTTCACCTCGGTGGCCCCGGTCATGCCGATTACGTCGACGCCCCAGCCCCGGTACACCTTAGACTCGGCCCGGGTCGAGAACGCCGGGCCGTCGATGCAGATGTACGTTCCTCCCAGGGTTGCGGTGGCGCCGGCCTTGAGGCTGCTCTCGTAGAGCAGCCCGTTGAGGACCGCGCAGGTAGGGTCGGCCACGTCGACGTGGACCGCCGGCGTGCTCGGGAAGAAAGTGTTCTCGCGGCGCCTGGTGTGGTCGAAGAACTGGTCGGGGATGACGATGTCGGTGGGGCGGAACCGTTCCTTCATGCTTCCCACAGCGCTTACCGAGAGCAGGGAATCGCAGCCCAGCGCCTTGAAGCCGTATATGTTGGCGCGGTAGTTCACTCCTAACGCCGAGAGCTTGTGCCCGCGCCCGTGGCGGGCCAGGAAGACAACATCGATGCCCTGGAGCCTGCCGATGATGTAATGGTCCGAAGGCTGGCCGAACGGAGTGTCGACCTCGACCTGGTCCGTGACCTCCAGGTCCACTATCTCGTAGACCCCGGTCCCCCCAGTAATGCCGATGGGGTTTCTCTCGCCCATGTAAACCTCCCTGAATAACCAATCGGATGGGTACAGCGATTTTACACCATAATACATGGCCTCAGATCTGATTTCATTAGTCTGCGCGCGATGATCCGGTTGGCGGCTATGAGACTAATGAAATCAGATCTGAGGCCATGTATTAGTCCGCCGCGCCGCCGATGGTGTCGGTGCCGGCGGAGGCTGCCCGGCTCAGGAGGACTTGGACTTGCTGTCGGACTTCTCGTCCTTCCTCTCGTCCTTTTTGTCGTCCTTCTTCTTGCCGCCGTTTCCTTCGGATTTGGGCTTTTCTTCGGGCTTTTCGTCCTGCTGGTCGCGTTCGGCCATCCCCGCGGGCTTGTTGCTCGGCTTCTTGGCGTCGGTCGCGTAGAAGCCCGAGCCCTTGAAGATCACTCCGATGGGGTGGAAGACCTTGCGGACCTTCCCGCCGCAGGCCTCGCAGGACTCGACGCTGTCGTTGATTCCGTGGACGACCTCGAAGGTCGTGTCACAATCTTTGCACTTGTACTCGTACGTGGGCATCCCGGACGCTCTTTACTCGTCAATATCAGCACGAAACAAGGACCGGGCCGCCATTTCTGGTCGGGTCCGGTCTAAAATCATGATAACACAAAGAGGGCTTCGGCTCAATTGAGATCGCTCAATGATGCTCCGGGCCGGAATTCAAGCAGCGCCGGGCGTTTTTCGGTATCATTGACTGAACACAGCCCCGGCGCGGGACTCGTCGGGTGGAACAGGGCAGGAGGAGCGGATGAGCCAGGCCAAAATCCTGCTGGCCGACGACAACAAGCTCGTGGTGAAGATAACCTCGGCAATCCTGGAGGACGCGGAGTACTCCGTCAGCGTCGCCTGGGATGGCCTGGAGGCCATAAATAAGGCCTACGCAGAGGGCCCCGACCTCATAATCCTCGACGTGGAGATGCCCAGGATAAACGGTTACCAGGTCTGCCGCCTGTTGAAAGACGACGAGTACACGCGCGACACTCCAGTGGTCATGCTGACCGGGCGGGACCAGCAGAGCGACATGTTCTGGGGCCTTAAGACCGGCGCCGACGCCTATGTCACCAAGGGGTTCAAGCCAGAGCAGCTTCTGAACGTGGTCAAGGAGCAGATCGAGAGGAGCCGCCAGGCGCTGGCCGGGCAGGAGAGGAGGTCGGTCCCCTCCAAACTGCTGGAGGAAGCCGGCGTCTTCAGCCGGGTCATCGACCTGCTGGACTCGAAGTTGTTCGAGTCGACTATCCTTAACGACCTGGGCTCGCTCGCGGGCGTAAGCAAAGACTACCGGGAGACGGTCCACTCGGTGCTGGAGATAATCTCGCGGGTTATGGGCAACGCCGTTGGCATGGTGCTGATGTTCGAGGAAGAAGACATGGTGATGCATGTCAACCGCCCTACCGTTGCGGATTCCCTCGATGGGATGAAGCGACAGGCTTTCGAACTGGCCTCCGGATACGGCTGGGAGGACGACCGCTCGGAATGGGCCAGCATCATCGTCTACGGCGAGGACAACGTGGGGGAGAGCCAGGGCGAGCCGGCGCGTCCCTACTCGTACGTGCACATTCCCCTGACCGCGCAGAAGAAGGTCATAGGGATACTGGCGCTTTGCCAGCACCAGAGCCCTTCGTTCGTCAGGGACGCACAGGCGATCCTTGACCTCGTGCAGAACCAGGTCACCATAGTGATCGACAACGCCAGGCTCTACGAGGCGACCCGCCAGCTGGCGATCACCGACGGGTTGACCAAGATATACAACCACCGCTTCTTCCAGGAGTTGTTCGAGAAGGAGTTCACGCGCTCCGACCGCTACAACACTGTGTTCAGCCTGATAATACTGGACATCGACCATTTCAAACGGGTCAACGACAACTACGGCCACCTCTGTGGCGACGAGATACTGAAGGGCATTGCGGCGTTGGTCAAGAGCTGCCTGCGCTCGATGGACGTGGTGGCGCGCTACGGAGGCGAGGAGTTCGCGGTGCTTCTGCCCGAGACCGGAGGGGTCGAGGCGTTCCAGACCGCGGAGCGGATAAGGCGCGCCGTGGAGAACACCACTTTCATGGGGACCGAGCAGGGATTGAACGTCACGGTGAGCCTCGGCGTGGCCACCTACCCGAGCGCCAACGTAAGCGACCGCGCGGACGTCATCGCCAAAGCCGACGGCGCCCTCTACGAGGCCAAGGAGAACGGCCGCAACCTCGCCGTCTTCCGCGACTGATAATCGGGCTCAGATCTAATTTCATCAGTCGCGTGGATTCATGTTGGGGTCAGGCACCCTGACATGAATTCGTATCCGAGACATCCGGCAGCCGCCGCGAATTCATGTCAGGGTGCCTGACCTTCGCATGAAATCAGATCTGACCCCGATTATTACCAACGACATGTCAAATATTTGAGAAGCGACTTGCATCGGTGATATGCTGGTATCGCCGCGGGGCCTCGCAGTATAATGAACCCCGTGGCATTTCAGTCAAAGAAGAGCCCGCGAGGAGATAAAAGGAGGAATCAGTATGGCGAAAGAGCAGCAAGACGTATACGTCCTCGACGCCTGCCGGACGGCGTTCGGCAAGGCGCGCCCGGACGGCTTCTTCGCGCTGACGCGCGCGGACGATATGGTGGTGAAGATTATCCGCTCTCTGATGAAGCGGAACCCCCAGGTCGAGCCGTCCATGATTGATGACAACATATGGGGTGCGACAACCCAGATGGGAGACCAGGGCCTCACGATGGGGCGCACCACCGCCTTGCTGGCCGGCCTTCCCGCCGAGACCCCCGGCTACTCGGTCGACCGCATGTGCGCCGGTGGGATGACCGCCATCAACTGCGCGGTGAGCGCTGTCGCCATGGGGATGGCCGACGCCATCGTCGCGGGCGGGGTCGAGCACATGGGGCACCACCCCATGGGGCAGGGCGCCGACCCCAACCCGCGCTTCATCGCCGAAAAGATCGTGGACCCCAGCGCGCTGAACATGGGGATGATTGCTGAGAACATCCACGACATGTACCCTAATTTGACCCGCCAGATGGCCGACGAGTACGCGGTCTACTGCCAGAAGAAGGCGAAAGACGCGCTGGACGCGGGCCACTTCGACGACATCATAATCCCGATGACGGTCTGGACGACCGATGGATGGAAGGTCGCGGACAAGGACGAGCAGCCCCGGCCCGAGGCGACCGTGGAGAACATGAAGGGCCTTCGCCTGCCGTTCCGCAAGGGCGGCCGCGTTACGGCCGGCAACTCCTCGGGCCTGAACGATGGGGCCGCCGGCACGCTCGTCGTTTCCGGAAAGCTGGTGGAGAAGCTGGGCCTGAAGCCGAAGATGAAGGCGGTCGGGTTCGCCTACGCCGGGGTGCGGGCCGAGGTCATGGGCCTGGGACCGGTCCCCGCGACGGAGAAGGTGCTCGAGCGCACCGGGCTGAAGTTCGACGACCTCGACCTTGTCGAGCTGAACGAGGCTTTCGCGGTCCAGTGCCTTGCCTACATAGACGCTTTCAAGATGGACGGCATCAAGGACAAGAGGCTGAACCAGCTCGGCGGCGCTATCGCATACGGGCACCCGCTGGCTTCCTCCGGGGGAAGGCTCGTCGCGCACCTGGCGAAGCTGTTCGAGCTGAACCCCAAGGCGAAGTACGGCATCACCACGCTCTGCGTGGGCCTCGGTATGGGCGCCGCGACGATCTGGGAGAACGTAAGCAACTGACACTCCGCCACCCGGCGGATTTTCGAAAGGAGGCAGGATGGCGGAAGAGTTGATAACACAGTTCAAAGTGACCTACTACGACCACCCCAAGGCGGGCAAGCTCGCCATAATGACGATGGACAACGGCGCCGACTACAAGAAGCCGAACACGTTCGACGACAAAGCCCTGGCGTCGCTGAACGAGGCCATGGACAACCTCGACAAAGACATCAAGGGCCTCATGCTCACGGGCAAGACGTTCATCTTCTCGGTGGGCGCGAACCTGATAGAGGCGGCCACGAGACTTGAGACCAGGGAGATGGCGGTCGAAATGGGGCGCGCGGGCCACGCCGCTTTCAAGCGGATCATGGACCTCGACGTCCCGACCCTGGCTGCTATCAACGGCGCGTGCCTGGGCGGCGGCCTGGAGATAGCGCTGTTCTGCGACTACAGGACCGTCTCGACGGGCGTGCCGGCCTTTGGGTTCCCGGAGTGCTTCGTCGGGCTCGTCCCCGCCTGGGGCGGCACGCAGCTGCTTCCCAGGCTGATCGGATACGAAAAGGCCATCACGGTCATCATCAAGAACCCGCTCCAGAACAACCGCTTCCTCAACGGGGCGAAGGCGTTCGAGATGGGGATCGCCGACAGGCTGTTCGAGCCGGTCGAGTTCTTCGACCAGTCCGTCGAGCTGCTGGCGAACATCGTAGGAGGAGACGAGAAGATCGAGCGCGGGAAACCTGATCTCTCCGATGTGAAGGAGCAGATCGCCGACGCGCGGGAGTTCGTCAAGGGCAGGGTCCACGCGGGCCCGATAGCGCCGCACATGGCGTGCGACCTCATGGAGGGCGCAGCCGTCTGGAGCCTGGACGACGGATTCGAGAAGGAAAGCCAGGCGCTGGGCGACCTGGCCATGAGCGACCAGCTGAAGGCGTCCGTTTACTCCTTCGACCTGGCCCAGCGCAGGGCGAAGCAGATGGTGGGGGTCCCCGCCGACGCTCAAGCCCTGCCGGTCAACAAGGTCGGAGTCATCGGCGCCGGGCTCATGGCGTCCCAGATGGGGTTCCTGTTCCTGCAGCGCCTCGAGGTGCCCCTGGTCATGAAGGACATCAGCCAGGAAGTCCTCGACAAGTGCAAGGGTTACATCGACGGCCAGCTCGACCGCCTGGTCAAGAAGGGCAAGACCGACGAACCCAAGGCCAACTTCCTCAAGACGCTCGTGACCTACACGCTCGAGGACAAGGACTTCGAAGGCTGTGACTTCATCATCGAGGCCGTCTTCGAGAACATGGACATCAAGAAGAAGGTGTTCGCCGCGGCGGAGGCAAACATAAGCGAGACCGCCATCCTTGCGACCAACACCTCGACGCTCTCGATAACCGAGATGGCGTCCGACCTCAAGAACCCAGAGAGGGTCGTCGGGTTCCACTTCTTCAACCCGATATCGGCGATGCCGCTGCTCGAGATCATCAGGGGGAAGAAGACCAACGACGTCACCGTTGCGACCGCGGGCGCCGTCGGGAAGAAGATACGTAAGACCATGGTCTTCATGAACGACGCCCCGGGTTTCCTGGTCAACAGGATGCTCATCCGCTTCAGCACGGTGGTGGGCGACATCGGTCTCGGCCCCAACACCCCGCAGGAGATAGACGAGGCGATACTGGACCTCGGCCTGCCGATGGGCCCGTTCGACCTGATAGCGCTGGTCGGCCCCGCGGTGGCACTGCACTCGAGCGAGACTCTCTCCGCGGCGTTCCCCGACAGGTACCACGTCGACCCGAACGTCGAGAAGATAGTCGAGATGAAGAAGCCGGGCATCTACCTGCCGTTCACCAAGGACGTCGACCCCGAGCTCGCCGCGGTCATGGTGAAGGACGACAAGCTGCCGAAGCTCTCGGCAGAGGAGATCCGCGCTAAGGTGCTGGAAGCGATGGCCGACGAGGCGCGCCGCATCCTGGACGAAGGCGTAGTGGCCGAGCCGCAGGACATCGACACCGGCATGATATTCGGCGCCGGCTACCCGTTCTTCATGGGCGGGCTTACCCGATACCTCGACCAGAAGGGCATAAGCGAGAAGGTAAACGGCAAGAAGTTCCTCACCGACGACGAGGTCGTGGCTTACCTCAAGAGGTAGTCAGCTCAGACTTTGATCGACTTGAAGGGCGGGCTCTCGAGCCCGCCCTTTCCCTTGGGGTCATTCATCCTGGGGTCAGACACCATGACATGAATTCATGTCATGGTGTCT
>JBBQKJ010000003.1:0-108778 GCA_038326775.1 Candidatus Geothermincolia bacterium | reverse complement strand
GTGCTTCCTGCCTTGAGCGAGGGATTCGATGGCCCCGGAGATGCCCAGCTCGTCCCAGATCCTTCCAGCGATGAGGTCGGGGCCTATGCGCGAAACACTTCCGGCTGAGAGGTTCCCCTTCTCGTACTCGCTAGTGACCGTGACCTTGTCCGAAAGCCGGGCCAGCGACATCAGGATGCCATCGATGGCCCCCTCCTCGTTGAGCTTGTCGAGCCTGCCCAGGGTGGCGATTACCCTCTGGTGGGTCTTTCCGCCCTCCCAGTAGTTCTCGACCACCTGTACGTATGTTCGGCCCTGTACGGTCTTCTTTCTCACAAACATATCATCATGATTATGACATATCATCGCCGCTATTACAAGCCTTATTAACTACTATACTGAAGTAACGTGGCACCAGGATTGGAGCGAAATCGGTCCTGCGGTGCTGAAAGGTGCCTATTTCAAGCGATTCGAGGCAAGGCGAGCAAGCGGGAACTGTTCAAGATGAGCTATACCATGTGATGGCGGACCTGCCGATGCCGGAAACGACCCACAGATTCTTGTGAGGAGCTATAAGTATAACGCCTCGCGCGGAAAATTAAGACAGGCCTCCTGGATTTACGTCAACCCGCGCGCGGCCGCCTTAAAGCAGCTTCAATCCGTGAAGGACCCCGGCGATATCCTCCCGGCACGCGGCCGAGACCGAAAGGAGGGGCAGGCGCAGCTCGTCGGATTCAATGACGCCCAGAAGCTTCATCGCCGCCTTGGCGGGCGCCGGGTTGGGCTCTTTGAACATCACCCGGACCAGCGGCAGCAGGTGGTAGTGCAGGCGGCGCGCCTCCACCAGGTCTCCGGATTTCACGGCCTCGCACAGGGCCAGGAATTCGCCCGGCAGGACGTGGCCGCTCGCCAGTATGCCGCCGTGCCCCCCCAGGCAGCAGATGCTGAAGAGCAGGTGGTCTTCGCCGGAGAGGACAAAGAAGTTCCTGGTCCTTGCGATGATGCTCATGGTATCGTTGATATCACCGCTCGCGTCCTTTATGCCGGCGATGTTGGGTATGCGCGAAAGCTCGCCCACGGTGCCGACGTCGATGTTACGGCCGGTCCTCATAGGGATGTTGTAGAGGATTATCGGGCGCTCGGTCACCTCGGATACCGCCCTGAAGTGGGCGACTATTCCCTCCTGGTTGGGACGGTTGTAGTAAGGGCAGACCACCAGGTAGCCCTGCACAGCCATCTCCTCCGCCCGCTCCATCAGGTTGATGGTCTCCCTGGTGTCGTTTGTGCCTATGCCGGCTATGACCGGTACGCGCCCCGCGGTGTGTTCGACCACGATCCTGATGACTTCGATGTGCTCGTCGTGGGAAAGTGTCGCGCTCTCGCCGGTGGTGCCGCACGGGACGAGGCCGCTCGCGCCGGCATCGATTATATGATCTACCATTCTGCGCAGGGAGCCCTCGTCTATCTCCCCGTCATTGAACGGCGTCACGTTGGGGACGAATACTCCCTCGAAGTCGACCTCGGACAATTGTGCCTCCCAACAGGTTGCAGACCTGAATTCCGTTCATTCTATACCGAGCACGCGCCCCAGGATAGCGGCCGCGCAGTTTATTCCCGCCGAGCACGCGCAGTCCATCGCGACGCCGAAGCCGCGCGCGGTGTCTCCCGCGAAGTAGAGCCCCTCGAGCCCGGGGGCCCGGACCTCCGGCTTGAGCGTCCCGGCCTGGGATATCGACTTTGCGACCCCCTCCAGCTTCCAGCACATCGGGTAGAGGGCCCAGTCCACGCATTCTTCGAAGCCGGGGTAGGTCCGCTCCAGGAACCCGGGCACCGCCTCGACGACTTTCATCACCTTGGAGCGGTCCTGCGACTCGGACTCGGTCAGTGGCAGGTAGGCGGTCAGCAGGTGCTTCCCCTCGGGGGCGCAGGAAGGGTCCGTGACCGACTGCACGTTCCAGCACATGTACACGTCGTAGTCGTACTCGTCACCCATCGGCACGACCACCGGCGTTTTGATCAGGCGCTCCGCCTCCTCGAGCGGCATGGGCAGCCCGGACAGCCCGAAATAAGGAGCCAGGCTGCCGTACCCGTAGAGGGAGCGCGACCGCCCGACGAACTCCGCGGGGAAGGCCGAGGGATCCACCAGGTCAAAAATGTCCTGTACGGGCAACGCGGTCACGACGCTGTCCGCCGCGAGGAACGCGGTCTCTCCCCCGGGAAGGGCGGCCTCGACCCCGGTGACCATGCCGGCCTCGACCCTGACCTCCCCGACGTCCGCGCCGAGCACCAGCGTGCCCCCGGCCCGCCGGAACGAGTCCGCCACGGCGCGCGACCAGTTCATTATTCCGCCCTCTGCAAAACCTCCGACGTGCACCTCCTCGCCCGCGGCGAGCAGGGGTATCATTATGTCGTTGCTGAAACGGAGCATCTCCCCGGCGGATATGTCGTGGGGGTTATTGATAGTCGTGAAGAGGGTTCCGGTGCAGCGGTAGGCGTTCCATACCACCTCGTCGGCGGTCAGGCCGAGGCGCTCGCAGTAATCCCACAGCGAGACCTTCTCCATCTCGTCGAGCCACTCCTCGCTCTTGCCGAACGCCTCGATGTTAAAGGACCAGAAGTGTATTCCCTTTTCCTTGCAGATTCGGAACAGCTTGTCGTCAAGGCGAGAGCTGCCGGGAGCCGGCTCCGTGTAGAAGACGCCGTCGTAATAGAAACCGGTGTCGCAGGGGTGCACCGCGACCTCGAGCCCCAGGTAATCAAGGAGGCGTCCGAGGTAACCCTTGCCACCCACGGGCACGCCGTGGTAGCCGAGGTCGATGGTATAGCCGTCGAGCAGACCCGCCCGCGCTACCTCATCTATTGACGGCGCGGAGTGCGCCAGGTAGCAGTAGTGGCGGCCGAGCACCTGGGAGTACCAGTCCGCGCCCCTCTCGGATATCTCGCGCCCCTGGATGGAGAGCGCCCGGCCCCCGACGCGGTCCTCACGCTCGAGGACGGCGACCTTGAGCCCGTCCTTCGCGAGCAGGGACGCGGTGGCCAGGCCCCCTATCCCCGCCCCGATCACAACAACGTCATACCTTTCATCCATCTGTTGCTCCAGTGCAACATTGGTGCATTACAGCTTCCAGTAGGAGACCTGCTCGCCGGTGGAGTAGTCGTACCAACCCTTGCCGGTCTTGCGGCCCAGCAGGCCCGCCGCGACCATCCTCTGCATTAGCTCCGGGGGGATGTAACGCTCGTCCTGGGTCTCGTTGTAGATAGCCTTCATCGCGTTCATAAGCACGTCGATGCCGGTGAGGTCAGAGGTCTCGAGCGGGCCCATGCGGTGCGCGAAGCCCAGCTTCATGGTCTTGTCGATGTCCGCCGGGGTAGCCACGCCCGCGGCCAGCAGGTCGATTGCCACACCCGACATGGCGAGCCCGACCCTGTTGGCGATAAATCCGGCCACGTCCTTACGGACGATCACTGGCTCCTTGCCGATGGTCTTCGCGAACTCCTCGACCACCGCCATGGTCTCGTCCGCTGTCTGGAGGCCGTAGATGAGCTCGCACAACCTCATCATAGGTACGGGGCTGAAGAAATGGGTGCCGACCACCTTCTCGGGCCTCTTTGTCACCGAGGCGATACTGGTGATGGATATGGCGGAGGTGTTGGTGGCGAGGACACAGTCGGGACGGCAGATCTCGTCGAGCTGCCTGAAGACGTCCTGCTTCAGCTCGATCTTCTCGAACACCGCCTCGATGATGAGGTCCGCGTCGGCGGCGTCGGCCATATCGGTTGTGGTGGTGATGTTTGCGAGCGCTTTTTTGGCCTGGTCCTCGCTCAGCTTCTCCTTGCTGACGAACTTGCCCAGCGATCGCTCGATCTCCTTCATCGACCTGACGAGGGGCTCCTGCGCGATGTCCCTCATGGTCACCTCGTAGCCCGCGGCGGCCGTCACCTGCGTGATACCGCCTCCCATGAGCCCCGCTCCAACCACGAACACCTTCTTGATAGCCATCTTGACTACCCCCTTGAATAGATTGAAATCCTTCGGTTCCAAAACCGAAAGTCTATCACATCCCGGCAGCCCGGGCGGAACGGCGAGACGAGACTCACACGTTGTGCCTCCGGCAGCCCATGGGAGCGTGGGGCGCGCTTTTCTCCGGCGCGGCCGGGCGACCTCAGAGCTTCGTCCCCGTGTTCTTCCCGGACTTGAGGATAGCGCCGAAGCCCTTGTAGGCGAATATGAACTCGATCACGGTATAGGCCATGAACAGCGCCAGGAAGCTGAAAAGCATGGCGAGAGTGTTCAGCGCCTTGACGTAGGTGAGGCCGAAGAGCGCGCCGGCGAGCACCAGCAGGCGCCCCCACATCGTAGCCAGCATCAGGGTGGGCATAAGGCCTGCCGGTTTCTTCATGACCCACTTCAGGGTGGCCATTGCCGCCGCGGTATTGAGCGACGCCACCGCGAAGCCCACGAACGAGCCGGCAAGACCCTTCCATCCACCGAATACCCCGGAGATGATGAGCCCCAGAGGTATTATCACCGCGCCTGCAATGGCCATGCCGCCCGCCATCTTGCCTGTGAACTCGTCTTTCAACCGCCACCTCCGCTCTCACCGCCGCCTCGTTCGCGGCGCGCCCTGTGCAGTAGATCGTACATTATGAAGGCCACGCCGGAAACTGTCCCGGCAAGCAGGAACCAGGGGGAGGTGCCCAGGGCCCGGTCGAGAGCGTAACCCCCGAACACGAGGATTGCCATCCCCACGCCCATCGTGAGCAACAGTTGGACAGCCGCCAGTCTAGGGGGGCGCCCGCGCCGGGGCCGGCCATCTCCCCTCAAACCCGCCCGGCCTCCTCGACCTTGCGCGCGCGGCGCTCGCTGCCGCGAGCCCGGTGCTTCCCGCCCCTGCCGTTATCACCCCTTATGATGGGCGGCAGGGCTGTTAGCGCGAAGCCGATTATGGCAAGCCCCAGGGTGATCCAGAGCACCTTGTTGTTCGCCTTGAACTTGAGCGCCAGGCTGGTGCCGCAAAGCAGCGCGGTCCAGAAGTAAAGCAGTAGCACCGCCTGCCGTTGGGAGTGGCCCATGTTGAGCAGGCGGTGGTGGATATGCTCCTTGTCCGCGTGGGTTATCGACTGGCCCCTGCGGAGCCTCCTGACTATCGCCATGCCCGTATCCAGGATGGGGATGGCGAGCGCCATCAAGGGGACCACCAGCGCGACCGCCGCGATGCTCTTGAGCACGCCCTGTATGGTAACCGCGCCAAGAAGGAAGCCGAGCAGCATGCTCCCCGAGTCGCCCATGAACACGCTTGCCGGGTTGAAATTGTACCGCAGGAACCCCAGCGTCGCCCCGGCCATGACGATGGATATCAGCGCGGCGTCCACGAACGCCCCGCCCACCCCGGTCTGGGTCGTGTAGTAGAACATGGAGAACGCGGTGATGCAGGTTATGCCGGCGGCCAGGCCGTCGAGGCCGTCGATGAGGTTGATGATGTTGATGAACGCTACCACCCAGACCAGCGACACGATGACGGAAAGTTCCGGGGAAAGCGAGATCACGGCCGTGCCGGGGAAATGGATGTTCTGTATCTGCACCCCCATGATGACCAGCACCCCGGCGCCCAGTATCTGCCCGAAAAGCTTGGGGAGAGGTGAGAGCCCGTGGATGTCGTCGATGGCCCCGAACGCCATGATAATGGTCGCCCCGATAACAACACCCAGCAGGTCGCTCGAGACCTTCTTGTCACCGATGAGGACGAAAACCCCGATGCCCAGCATCATGGCCGCGTAGATGGCCAGGCCGCCAAGGGTGGGGGTTATCCTGTCGTGGACCTTGCGGTCCTCGGGAACGTCGACCGCGTTTAGGCGCACAGCGAGCCGGCGCGCGACTGGCGTTAGAGCCAGCGCAGCGACCACCGCCACGCCGAATGCGATGAAGTAATATCCCATGTCATAGAGGCGCCGGGACTCTCCCGGCCATTCAACCTTCCAATCTCATCTTCTGTGTCACTATCCCGGCTTCCTCCAGCAACTTCTGCGCCAGTGGGTCGGGGTAGGGCTCGACGTAGTATATCGCCCAGAGCCCGGCATTGATCACCATCTTGGTGCAGAGCACGCAGGGCTGGTGGGTGCTGTATATTACACCGCCGTCGATGGAGACCCCATGCAGCGCGGCTTGCAGAATGGCGTTCTGCTCGGCGTGCAGCCCGCGGCAGAGCTCGTGGGTGGTTCCGGATTGAGCGCCGGCCTGCTCGCGCAGGCAGCCGGTCTCATGGCAGTGCGCCAGGCCCAGGGGGGCGCCGTTGTACCCGGTGGTCAGGATGCGCTTGTCCTTTACGACGAGCGCGCCCACCTGCCGGCGCAGGCAAGTCGACCGCCCCGAAACGACCTTCGCTATGCTCAGGAAGTACTCATCCCAGGTCGGGCGCATGCTCTCCTCCTCACAACCTCTCGGGCTCGGAATCACTCGATCTTTCTCAGCCTCTTGCGCACGGTTCATGACGGCCTCGGAGGCCGCCCTCAAGCCCGGGCGGCATCCGCCGGCAACGTCAGCGTAAACGTGGTGCCGTGTCCAGCCAGGCTCCGCACCTCTATTGTACCGCCCAGGGTCCAGACGAGCTCCCTGCAGATGGACAGCCCCAGGCCCGTGCCACCGTGCTTCTGAGCGCGCGAAGGCTCCACCCGGTGGAACCTCTCGAATATCCGGGGCAGCTCGTCAGGCGGGATACCCTGCCCGGTGTTGGATACCGCCAGGAGCGCGTAACCCCCTTCGCGGCGAGCCGATAGCGCTACCGTGCCGCCAGCACCTGTGTACTTGATGGCGTTGTCGAGAAGATTGGTAAGAACACGCTCCAGGCGGTCGGGGTCCGTGTGGATGTTAAGACCCGGGGCGGGCGCGTCCACCCGAAAGGTCTTGCCCTCCTCCTCGGCCCGCGAGCTGTACATGCTCTCGAGCTTGCGCATCAGGTCGACCATGTCGACCGGCCTTCTCTCCGGTGTGAGCTCGCCCGCGTCTATCTGCGAGAGCAGCAACAGGTCGCGCAGCAGACGGTTGAGACGCTTGCTCTCCTCGTTGATTATCTCCAGCGAGCGCCTCTGCTCCTCTGCGCCGGTGCTCACTCCGTCAAGGAGCGCCTGGCTGAAACCCTCGATGCTGGTCAGCGGTGTTCGCAGCTCGTGGGAGACGTTGCCCACGAAGTCACGCTGCAGTTCGTACGCGGTGCGCACCCGCGCGGCCATCATGTTGAAGTCGCGCGCGAGCTCGGCGGTCTCGTCCGAGCCCCTGACCTCCACCTCCTGCCCGTAGTCGCCTTCCGCCATCCTGCGAGCGGCCTCGGTCACCGCCCGGACCGGGCGGCTTATCGCCAGTGAAAGGTAGAGCGCAAGGAGCATCGACAGGCCTAGAGCGATAAGGCCCGCGAGCACCACGTACCACATGAGCGACCCGGCCACGGAACGCACCTGCTCGATAGGTTTGATCGCGAGCAGGAAGCCCTTCTGCCCCCTGGCCAGCGTGGTCGGGGCGGTCGCGAAGAGGTATTCCCTGCCCAGCCTGCGGAAGAACCTCTCGGTGATGCGCGGCCCCTCTTCGCTGAAGATGTCGGCCGGCAGCTCGAGGATACGCTCGCCGAAGAACGGCCTGCTGCGTGACTCGCCGACGACATTCCCGTCCGTGGCGACCATCAGGAGCTTCGCCTCAAGCACTTCCGCCTCGGTGTTCAAGATGCTGTTGATAAGCTTGCGAGCCTGCGACTCGTCGACTTCGGGCGCGGAGGCGGAGGCACCCCGCTCCGGAGCAGCGGGGACCGCCGGGGGGCTCTGCTCCAGCGGCACGGCGGGCCTGAACTGCTGGTTGACCTGCCTGATGTCCTTGGCCACGGCTTCGACCTGCCGTCCGAGATCCTGGCGGTCTCGATCGCGTATGTAACGCGCCAGGAAAAATAAAAAGAACAGGCTCGCCAGCACCAGCGAGATCATTACCACCAGGAAGTACGTCGCGGTTATGCGCCCTCGAAGAGTCTTGAACATCCTATGCGCCCTTGAATCGGTAGCCCACGCCCCGCACGGTCTCTATGAACCGGGGGTTCTCCGCGTCGTCGGCGAGCTTCTCGCGCAGGTGCCTGATGTATACGTCGACCGTGCGGGTGTCCCCTGAGTATTCGTAGCCCCAGACCTTTTCCATCAAGCGGTCGCGGGAGAGCACGATGCCCGGGTTCGCCGCCATCACGTAGAGCAGGTCGAACTCCCTGGCGGTGAGCTCGACCTCGCCCGCGCCCTCGACCTCGACCCTCCGGCGGCTCGAGTCGATGGTGAGGCCTCCGCGGGTCAGCACCGCCTCGATCTCCTCTTCCGGGGGCCTGGCGCGCCGCAGCACCGCCTTAACGCGCGCGACGAGCTCACGGGGGCTGAACGGCTTGGTCAGGTAGTCGTCCGCGCCAAGCTCGAGACCCACCACCTTGTCGACCTCGGACTCGCGGGCCGTCAACATTATCACCGGGACCTGCGAGGACTTCCGTATCTCGCGAAGGACATCCAGGCCGTCCTTCCCGGGAAGCATTATGTCGAGCACAAGCAGGTCGGGCTTCTCCAGGGAAAACCTCTCCAGCGCGGCGGCGCCGTCCTGGGCGCTCACCACCAGGTAGCCCTCCTTGACCAGGTAGAGCTCGACCAGCTCTATGATGTGCTCCTCGTCGTCCACCACCAGGATCTTCTCGGGCCTGGTATCCATAATCACTCCCCGTAGCTCCGCGCGGCCCCTGAAGCCGTCAGATCCTTGACCCCACCTCGAACCCCTCGTGGATGGCGTCGTAGGCTTTGCGCGGCTTCACGCAGTCCCCTATCTTGTGAAACTCGATTTCCTCGAGCATGCCCTCGTCAGCCAGGAGCTTCCATAAACAGTCTTCGGCGCGGGACCCCGCGGCGACGACCACAGTGTCGGCCGGGAATACCCGCTGCTCTAAAGCGGTCTCGGTCACCACCCCATCCTCGATGATCTTCGACACGCGGCAGCTCTGCACTGTCTTCACGCCCGCTCTCGCGGCGTCTTTAAGGATGACCCAGCGGCTGGACTGACCGATGTCCGCTCCGCACCTGTCGAGCATCTCGACAACGGTGACATCGCGGCCTTCTTCAGCGAGGAGGGTGGCCGTCTCGACGCCCACCGCGCCGCCTCCGACCACCACCACTTTGTGGCCTGTCACCGCGACCCCGGTGAGCACGTCCCATGCGTTGAGGACATTCGGCCCTTCGATTCCCTCTATCCGAGGTATCAACTGGACCGCGCCGGTCGCCATCACCAGGGCGTCGGGGCCCAACTCCTCCAGAAGGCCGGGGGTTACAGGGGTGTTCAGCCTCACCTCCACCTGCTTGTTCTCCAGCTGGCGTTTTAAATAACGGACCATCTCAGACCACTCTTCGCGCCCGGGGGGCACCGCCGCCAGGTTTCCCTGGCCGCCGAGCTCCCCGGTCTCTTCGCAGAGAACCACGTCATGCCCCCGGTGCGCCGCTACCCATGCCACCTCCATCCCCGCCGGGCCTCCCCCGGCCACGAGCACCCTCTTCTTCACGGGGGCGGGTTTGAGCTCGGTCTCTCGTTCGCGGTTGACCCGCGGGTTCATCGTGCAGGAGATAGGCTTCAGCATCAGCACGTGGTCGAAGCAACCCTGGTTGCATGCCACGCAGGTTCGTATGTCCTCCGCGCGTCCCTCGTACGCCTTGCGAAGGATATTGGGGTCCGCCAGGAAAGCTCTCGCCATGCCCACGATGTCGGCCCTGTCGTCGGTGAGTATCCGCTCTGCGAGCGCCGGGTTGTTGATGCGGTTGCAGCAGGCGACCGGGATATTCTCCACCGACTCCCGTATGCCCTCCGCCAGGTAGACGAACGCCCCCCGCGGCACGTTCATGGTTATCTGCGGGACCCGCGTCTCGTGCCACCCGCCGGTCACGCTTATCATGTCGGCCCCGCACCTCTCCATCTCGGCGGCGACCACCTTCGCCTCGGCTAGTGTATGGCTCCCCTCGACGAAGTCGGAGCCGGACAGCCTGCAGATGAACGGGAACTCCGGGCCTATCGCCTCCCTTATCGCGGCCATGACCTCGCGCATGAACGTCATGCGGGCGTCGATGTCCCCGTTGTAACGATCGGTGCGCTTGTTGACGATGGGGGACAGGAACTGGTTGACGATGTAGCCGCCGTTAACTATGAGCTCGACGGCGTCGAAACCCGCATCGACGGCGCGGCGCGCCGCCCGCCCGTAGTTGAGCTCGACCTCGATTATCTCCTCGGTCGTGAGCTCCCGGGGGACCTCGGGGTTGAACCTCGAAGGAACCGCCGAAGCCGAGACGGGCTGCTCTCCGGTCAGGAAGCTGAAGGCGTAGCGCCCCGAGTGGTACAGCTGCGCGGCAACGGGCTGGCCGTACTTGTGGACGCGGTCGGTGAATCGCCTCAGTCCGGGGATGTACCTGTCGTCGTCGATGGCCACCATGCTCGGCGTGCCCATGCCGCGCCTTTCGGTGTAGCAGCCCCCCAGTATCATCAGCCCCGGTCCGGGGCCCGCCTTCGCCCGCTCCTCGTAGAAGTCTATGAGGCCGTCGCTCATGAAGCCCTCAGGCGCCATGTTGAGGTGCATCGCAGGCATGAGGATGCGGTTTTTCAGCTCGAGGCCGGCAACCTTGATTGACGTGAAAACATGCTCGAACCCAGGCATCGATAGTGTCCCTTCCTTGTCCGCGAGCGCCCGGCTCTCCGCCGCGCGCCGAGCTGGTCGATCCGGTGCTCCATATTCTATCGGATTTTAAGGGCGCGGCCGGCGCGCCTCGCCGGAATGAGCGCGGGTGACGGGGGTTCGATAACTGTGATAACCTCATGACGCTTCGCCGGGTACGCAAAAGGAGCCGAATTGATAATCGACGCTCACACTCATATATTCCCGCCGGATGTCATCGAGCGGCGCGAGACGTTCGCCAAGCGCGATTCATCCTTCGATTTCATCTACGGTAACCCCAGGGCGCGCATGGTCACATACGAGGCGCTGGTCGCGGAGATGGATACGGCCGGGGTCGACAGGTCCATCGTCTGCGGATTTCCCTGGCGGAGCCTCGACATGTGCCGCCGGCACAACACGTACATGATGGAGGCAGTTGGGGCGCACCCGGAGCGCTTCGTCGGGCTGGCCACGGTCAACCCGGTCGCCGGCAAGGCGTGCGACACGGAGCTCGAGCGCTGCTTCTCGGGTGGCCTGAAAGGAGTCGGCGAGATATCGGCGGACGCCCAGGGCTTCCGGCTCGACGACGAGAGCACCACCGGCCGCATCGTCGGTGCTGTCGAGGAGGCCGGGTTTTTCGTGCTCCTGCACGCGAACGAGGACGTGGGGCACTTCTACCCTGGCAAGACGCCCACAACGCCGGCCTCGGTGTACCGGTTCCTGGAGAAGTTCGGCGACGTCAGCACGATACTCGCGCACTGGGGCGGGGGGCTGTTTTTCTACGAGCTCATGCCGGAAGTGGCCAGGGTCACCTCATCGGTCTATTACGACGTCGCCGCCTCGCCGTTCCTGTACCGCCCTGACGTCTACAAGATAGCCGTGGATATCGTGGGGCCCGGGCGCATACTGTTCGGAACGGACTACCCGCTCCTTCGGATGCAGCGACACCTGAACGAGATAGACCAGGCCGGCCTGCCGGCCGACATCGTCGAAGCGATACTGGGTAAGAACGCGCTGGGGCTGCTTGGCGAAAAGTTCACTTAAGGCCCAGTATGGGCAGAAGCTCGTGGAGGTCTTTTATCACCGGGACATCGGCCGGGTTTCCGAACCCGAACCTGTCGATCAACACCGGGTGGATGCCGACACTGCGCGCTCCCAGCACATCGGCGTAGTAGTGGTCGCCGACGTGGACCGCCCGGCCGGGCTCTACGGCGAGGCGCTCGCACGCGACCTGATAGATGCGTGGGTCGGGCTTGATCAGGCCGACGCTCGCAGAGGAGAGCACCGAGTCGAGGTAGCGGAAAAGCCCCATATCGAAACAGAGCTTGGCCAGGCGCGAGTCCCAGTTGGAGACCAGCGCCAGGCTGTAGCCCTCGCGCTTGAGGCGATCGAACACCGGGACGACGTCGTCGTACGTGCGCCAGTGAGCGCCGTCACCGAAATGGTCGTAGATGGCCCTGCCGATGAGGTGGCGGTCGCCGTCGATGCCCATCTCTTCGAGGGCGATGGCGTAAAGCTCCGCCCACATCTTCGAGGCGTCGGTCTCGTTCGCCCAGAACGAGTCGTCGCTCCAGTAGCGCTCCTCGTAGAAGCGGTCGGCGGCTATGACGCCTAGGCGCATCGCCTCGTCTGACGGGTCGTAACCGAAGCGTGCTATCACATCGCGCACCACCGCCTCGAGCGAGGGGTACGGCTTGAAAAGCGTGTTGCCCACGTCGAAGAAAACCGCGTCAATGCTGCTGGTATCCAGTTCTTCCATGAATGATCTCGTCCTTGTTGTGCTCACTATACAAAACAGGACCCACATAAAATATCATTAGTATCCTCACTTGCTGACGATAATAATATAGCTATGATAAATCTCAAGCTGTTCTGGTGGAAACTGAGAAAGAAGATGGGGTCGCCAAGGCTTCTTTGCGACAGCTGCATGTATGACCACCACAGCGCCTGCGACAACGCCAGAAGGCCCAACGCCACCGCGTGCGCGGAGTACAGAAAACGGTAGCCTAGAGCGAGTGGATGACGCGGGGGGCGAGCATCGGGTTTTCGGGGAGCGCGAGCGCCTCGTCGATTGCGGCGAGCATCCGCTCCTTGTCTTCGGGGAGCGTTCCGTAGATAGGCAGGTAGTTGGAGACGTGGTCGCTTAGAAACTCCGCCCCTTCCACCTCGAGGTTCTCGAGCAGCAGCCGGGTCTCGCCGGCCACCTCCCTGCCTGTGAGTTCCTGGAAATCACCGGTCCTGAGCTGCTCGTACATGGGGAAGCCGGGCATGAGCACCAGCGTGCGGATGCGTATGTAACCGGGCTGCATCCTGTTCAGTGTCTTCGCCGAGTTGACGGCGTGCTCGCGCCAGCGGTCGCGGCCGCCCAGCCCGGCCAGCACGTAGGTGGACAGCAGGATGCCCGCTTCGCGCAGCTTTTCGGCCGCCCTGGCGTAATCGTCGGCGGTGGCGCCCTTGCATATCCTCTCCAGTATCTCGTCGTCGCCGCTTTCGAGCCCCATGTAGATTATCTCAAGGCCGTGTTCCTTCAAGCGCTTGAGGTCTTCCACCTTACGGCCCTTGATGAAGCGGGCTCCCCCGTAGCAGGAAACGCGCCGCACCTTCGGAAACGCCTCCCGCACGTAATCGAGAACCTGGACCAGGTCGTCGGTCCGCATGGCGATAGTGTTGCCGTCGGCCAGGAACACCGAGGAGGGGTCGGCCCACACGCGGCGCGCCATCTGCAGGTCTTCCTCTATCTCGGGAAGAGGCCGCACGCGGTACTTCTTGGCCTTGTACATGCCGCAGAAAAGGCACTTGTTGTGCGGGCACCCGATGGTCGCCTGTATTATCAGGCTCCCGGCCTCGCAGGGCGGCCGGAAAACCGGGTCTTCGTATCTCACGCTTTTACCTCCAGCACCTCGACACTCAGATCTGTGAGAGCCACCCGGTAGCGGAAAAGGCCCCAGCCCGAGTCGAGAAGCACCTGCCTGACAGGCCCCTGCAGCTCCTCGAAGGTTGCCCAGCGGGCCTCGGCTATCTCGACGGTATCGATGGGCTCCAGCCTTCCGGCGACCTCGCGCGCCTCGACGATATGGGTGGTCCACCCTATGGGCTCTCTGTCACCGCTTGTGAACCTGGCTTTTATTCGAACCAGGTAGCGCGTGAGCTCCACCAGGAGCCCGGTCTCCTCGCGCGCCTCGCGGAGCGCCCCCTCCTCGAGGCTCTCACCCGGGTTCGCCGCCCCGCTTGGAGCCCTGAACGCGCCCGGAGGGAAGAAAGGCTTGCTCACCACTACCAGCCGGTCCGCGTCGTCTCTCTTTCGGATGAAGAAGGTGATATCGTGAGCGCGCCCTTTGCGCATGCTTCCAACGACCACGCCGTGCTCCCAGGGCCCGATCTCATATTCCATCTCGCGCTCGACAGGTGTGCCGAACCTTGCCTCGAGCTCTAAAACGTCACCATCGCTTGTGTACATTACTTGATTTTACAACCAAGCGGAATCTGGTGCTTTGAGCGTTCTCATGGTTTGGGCGGCGGCTGTTGGTTATCCGCGGCCGATATAGAACCTTAGCTGCTTTCGCATGACTGGCGCGGGCGGCAGCTCGACCAGCCCGGAAGAACCGCGGCCGGCGAAGCTCGGCCAGGCCTCGATTATTCTCACCTGGAGGGCGTCGGCCTCCTCGCTCCCCTCCGGGTGCGCATTCCGGACCTCCTCTAACCTGTCCACCAGGGCCAGCGCTTGCCTGGCCTGGCCCGCCGTCTCTTCATCCATCTTGAGGACCTCGTTCCAGGCCTCCTGGGCTTTGCGGTCCTCCGAGCTCACCACCGATATGATCATTGACCCCAGCACCACGGTGATGACGACCAGTACAAGAAGAGGCAGGATTCTCTTCACGCCCCATCCGCCCTTGATCCTCACCCTCATAATCCCCCCTGGCCGAAACCCGGCACGGCCGCCCCACGGCCCTATTCTTCGCTTGGCCGGCACCCCATTCCTTTACCTGCGCTGCCCGCGGTGCCCCCGCGGTGCGCGCTTCGGGCACATGCGCACATGCTATACTTCGGCGGTGCAGAAGAATTCCTGAACGGGGTGTTTGCTTTGTCAAAAACGGTCTTCATCCTGGACAAGTTCAAGGGAACACTCATCGGGTGCGCCGCGGGCGACGCGCTGGGCGCCCCTGTCGAAGGCATGCAACCTGAAGCTATCCTGGAGAAGTACGGCAGGGTCACGGACTTCATCGACGCGCGCTTCGGCGCCGGGCGCATCACCGCTGACACCCAGATGACCATAACGCTCGCCCAGTCGATCATCGAGCTCGGCCACCTCGACGTCGTGCACACAGGCTTCAAGTTTGCCCGCTGGATGGACCTGTCCGAAAGTAACGTCAAGGAGGCGCGCGGGGTCGGAAAGGCCTGTCGCGAGGCCTGCAGGCGGTTGAACAGCGGCGCCGGTCCGGAAAAGAGCGGTATCGACTCGGCCGGCTGCGGCGCCGCTATGCGCGCGAGCCCGGCCGGCCTGCGCTTCTACCACGACCTCGACCGCCTGCGGCGGGCCTCGATCGAGCAGGCAATGATAACGCACACCGACCCGGAGGCGGTGGCCGGCGCTGTGGCCGTGGCCTTCGTGGTCGCCAGGGGGATCACCGACGAAGGCAACCTCGAGCGCGCCTCGCTCGCCAGGAGCGCCGCGGAGTTCGTCTCGGACATCGATAGGAAAATGGCGGTTAAGATCGCCGGCCTCTGCGATTGCCTTGACGCCGGCCCCGAGGAGGGCTTCGCCTACACCGGCACGGGCGGCTACGTCATGGAGACGGTCCCGGCGGCACTCTTCACCTTCCTGCGCACCCCCTACGACCTCGAGGAGACGGTGGTGACGGCGGTCAACGCCGGCGGCGACACCGACTCGATCGGCGCGATAGCGGGGGCGATAAGCGGCTCCTTCAACGGCCTGGGGGCGGTCCCGCCGCGGTGGAAAGACAATGTCGAGGGCGGGGAGTACATCGAGCACCTGGCCCGGCGCCTCTATACCCTGACGCCCGCCGGGAAGCCCAGGCGCGTGCCGCTGGTGGCGACCCTGGGCGGCTAGTCCGCGGCGAGTGTGAGCAGCGTCTCCACCACTTCCGCCCACCCTTCGCCCATCTTCTCTTCGGTGACGAAGATGTTCTCTGTCTCGTCGATGGCGCGGGCCAGGTGCGGGTTGTTGTCGAGGCCGTTCCTGACCATGAAGAAGGCGCCCGCCGCTCTCGCGAACCCGACGTCCGCCTCTGCGTCGCCGACCGCCACGGTCGCCTGGCGCGGGATGCCGCGGAGCTCGCGGTCCTTCCGCACCGCCTGTTCCTTGCTGACCCCTCGCGGCACCAGGTGGTATGCCCGGGTGACCGGCACGTCCAGGGTGGGGCTCCTCCGTGGTATCACACCGTTGTCCACCAGCTCGAAGGAGTCAAGGCCTCTTTCACGGAGGAGCGCGTGCGCCTCGTCGAGGTCTATCATCCCCCGCATAAGCGGCGTGCAGTCACGCTCGTCAGACCAGGGCGCGTGCATCTCAAGGCGGCGCGGGTAGCTCTCGAGCAGCAGGTCGACCACCCCCGTATCGATGATGCTCCGGTAGACCGAGTCGCAGGTGACCTCGAGGTCGCCGATGTTCATTACGACCTCGGTGCCGAGGTTGTAGACGAGCTCGGTGCCGAGCTCGGCCACGTAGTTCACGCAACCCAGGATGCGTGCCGTCTCCCGCAGCTGCGACTTATGCCTTCCTGACACCAGCATGACATCGACGTTGCGGGCGTGCGCGCTCAACAGCGCGCGGGAGGGTCGAAGCGTCAGGTTCCACTCGCTGTCGCGGAAGAAACAGCCGAGCGGCCCCAGCATGGTGCCGTCGAGGTCCGTGTAGATGACCCGCACGGGCTGGAGGTTCTCCCGCAGCCAGTCAAGGTTGGCCCTCACGCTCTTGCGGGCCGCCACCTCCTCGGAGTACTGCTCCCCGTTGTGATGGCCCTCCCGCGCTTCAGGTTCGCGAGCCCGTGCGCTCACTTGCCCGCCACCCACTCCGGCCCGGCGGGCTCCTCTCCGCCGGCCTCTTTCACCAGCCGCAGCGCGCCGCCCAGTATCAGCAGAACGCCGGCCGGGACGAAAAGCCAGAAACCGAGCGCGACGTGGACGTTCAGCATGCTCTTCGTGAGCTCCATAATGATTTCGCCCAGGATGTTGCCTATTAACGGTATGCTGCGGGCCAGGACCACGACGTCGCCGATGATGCCGTTCACTTTCTTCCAGGCGCCTATGTAGAAGATAACGTTGAAGATGAGGCAGTAGGCGCCGGCCCCCAGCAGGATGGCCCCTCGCGTCTGCACGAACCACAGCCCGGCGAGCATAAGGACCAGCGCCGCCACCATCAGCCAGGCCCAGGGGCTCACGAAGAGGCCGTAGCTCTTCTCGGGAACGCCCATCCCCAGCGCTTTTCCAATGCCCCACACGTCCCTGATCCCGACGGTGATCCAGGGAAGGGCGAACACCGATATCGCGAAGAGCAGGATGCCGACGGCCGAGAGCCAGTCGGCGACCAGGCGCATCGGGGCAGGATGTGGCCCTTTGAGGGGCGAGGTGACGAACTCGACAACCGGGTTACGTCTTACCTTGGAACTGGCCTCTTTCATTCTCTTCTCCTGACCGCGGACGACGCGCCTGGCGCGCCCGGTACTCGGGGATGCTCGCCATCGGTGGGCGCTCGATGACCTCGACGCTCGACTGCTCCTTGATGTACTCCCCGTCCTGGCGCCTGAGAGTATTGTAGACCGTTTCAAGCTTGGTTTTGACAACGATCTTTCCGTCGTCCTCCAGGCGCCTGAAAAGGGCCTGCATTATCCCGAACGACATCTTCGACAGGGAATCGATGCTCTGGTTGTTGTGGACGCGCACCTCCAGGTCGGTCTGGGCCAGGGCCTCCAGCCCATACTGCTTGCGGATGTCGAGCAACAGCCCGGTCTCCACCCCGTAACCGGTGAAGAAAGGCACGCTCTCCAGCACCGAGCGCCGCCCGGCGTACTCGCCCGATAGAGGCTGGATTAGCCCCGCAAGCTCCGGGTAAAAGAGGTTCAGCATCGGCCTCACGGTCAGCTCGGTAACACGGCCCCCTCCCGACGGCCTCACGAGCTTCCCCGCCTTGAGGGGCCGCTCGTAAAAGCCTTTCACGTAGCCGATGTCGGGATCCGCGAGCAGCGGCCCGATGAGCCCGTAGGCGAACCGCGGATGGATGTTCTCGATGTCGGAGTCGATCCAGGCGATGATGTCCCCCTCCAGGACGAACAGGCTCTTCCAGAGCGCCTCGCCCTTGCCCGACGCGGGCTTCATGCCGGGAAGTATCTCGTCGTCGAAGAATATCTCCGCGCCCTCCGAGGCCGCTATTTCAAGCGTGCCGTCGGTGCTGCGCGAGTCGATTATACAGAGCTGGTCGATGAGCGGGTAGCGCTCGACAAGCTCGGTCCTGAAGACACGGAGAGTGCCGCCCACGGTCGCCGCGGTGTTAAGGGTCGGGAGGCAGACACTCACACTCAGGCCCTGCCGTCTTTTGAGCTCGACCAGCCTGCCGATGTCCTCGAAGTCGTGATGGCTGTAAGTCCTCGTTTCGAACCACTCGTCCCGGTCCATTGAGAATGCTCCTTTGCCCTCAGATGTTCCTGCGGTCGAGGATCCTGTTCGCCTTGCCCGCGCCGCGCTCGAGCGAGTTCCGCTCTCTCAGGCTCACCTCCGCGCGCACGTTCAGGACGCTCTTCAGGTGCGACTCCACCCGCTCGGCGAAGCTCCTCATCACGCGGGTGTCGTCGTTGAAGAGCCCCTCCGAGACCTCGACCCAGAGCTCGAGCGAGTCGAGCTCCCCGTACCTGTCCACCACTATCTGGTAGTGCGGCTCGATGCCCTCGACTTCGAGCAGCGCCTTCTCCACCTGCGAGGGATAGACGTTCACGCCCCGGATGATGAGCATGTCGTCGGTGCGGCCAAGCACCTTGCTCATGCGCGCGTTGCGGCGGCCGCACTCGCAGGGCTCGCGGTCAATGGCTGTCAGGTCCCCGGTGCGGAACCTGATAACGGGTAACGCCTCCCGGGTCAGCGTGGTGAGCACCAGCTCGCCCCGCTCGCCGTCGGGCACGCTCTTGCCGGTGGCCGGGTCGATGACCTCGGCGATGAAGTGGTCCTCGGCGATGTGCATCCCCCGCTTGAGCTCGCACTCCCCCGATACGCCTGGCCCGACCACCTCCGAAAGCCCGTAGTTGTCCGTGGCCGAAATGCCCATATCACTTTCGATGCGCTGCCTCAACTCCTCGCTCCAGGGCTCCGCACCGAAGAGCCCGATCCGGAGCTTGCTCGCTGAGAAATCGAAGCCGAGGTCGCGCCCCACCTCGGAAAGATGGAGCGCGTAGGTGGGTGTGGCCACCAGAACGGAGGTGCCCAGGTCGCGCATGAGCGAGAACTGCATCTCGGTGTTGCCGCCGGACGCGGGAACCACCGTCGCGCCGAGCTTCTCGAGGCCGTAGTGAAGTCCGAAACCACCGGTGAAGAGCCCGTAGGTGAACGATACCTGCGCGACGTCGGAAGAGACCACGCCGGCCGCCGTGGCGAACCTGGCCACCAACTCCGACCAGGTGTCGAGGTCGGCGGCGGTGTAGCCGACCATCGTGCGGCTGCCGGTTGTGCCCGATGACGCGTGGAGCCTAACCACCTTATCGAGCGGGACTGCCAGCATTCCCAGCGGGTAGTTCTCGCGGAAGTCGCTCTTCCTGGAGAAAGGCAGCCTGTCAACGTCGCCTATTGTCTTTATGCTCCCCGGAGAGACGCCCGCCTCTTCCATCCGGCCGTGATAGGGCACGCCCGCCGCGCGAATGCGCTCGAGCGTCTCCCGAAGCCTTTGAAGCTGGAGGGCTTCCAGCTCGGGCCCGGCCAGCGTCTCCATCTTCTCGTTCCAGATCTTCATGTTACTGCCGCTCTTTCGCTATCCCCCGGCCGGCGAGAAACGCGTTCCTGTTCGCGTCGAGCGCTTTGTCCGGAACGTGCCGCTCGATAACCTCGAGCCATTCTTCCTCATCCACCACCAGTTGCGGGCTCAGGATGCCGAGCAGCACCGTGTTCGCCGCCCGGGAATCACCGGCCTTCGCCGCGATGTCCGCCGCGTCGACGAAGATGCTGCCCGGAACGAGCTTGAGGACCCGTTCCTCGACGTCCTCGGGGTAGGCCGCGGCGCCCTGGAGCACGCTTAGAGGGTCGACCCTGGCCCTGGAGCTTATGACCGTGCCGCCCGGCACCAGGAAATCGACGTACCTGAGTGTTTCCAGCAGCTCGGTGGAGACCAGCGCGTCGGCTCCCCCCCTCGGGACCAGCGGGCTCGCGACCAATGGCCCGTATCGCACCATGCTGATGACGCTTCCGCCGCGCTGAGCCATGCCGTGCACCTCGCTGGTCTTGACGTCGTAACCGTGGGCGACCAGGGCGTTGGCGAGCAGGTTAGCCGCGGTGATGGTGCCCTGGCCACCCACACCCGCGAGCACCAGAGAGCGCGTGGATTCGTGCTCGCCCATCTTCTTCCTGCCTGCGGAGGTCACTGTATCCCGCCTTCCTGTCCCGGCTTTATCGCCTCGTGCCTGCAGACCTGCGCGCACACGCCGCAGCCGGTGCAGGTGTCGGGGAGTATCATTATCTCGTCGCCCCGCTTGACCAGCGCCGGGCATGCTATCCCCAGGCACAGCCCGCAGTCGTTGCACGCCTCGCGGATGACCGCGTAGGCGGCCCGCCGGGCGGCCTTGTCCCGCAGCACGCATGCGCGCCTCGAGATAACCACGGAGGGGGCGTCCCTGTTCATCTCTTCCTCGAGCACCGCCCGGCACTCCCCCAGGTCGTAAGGGTCCACCACCCTCACGTTCTTGATGCCGAGCGAGCGCGCGAGCATCTCCATGTCAACCGAGACTGAGTGGTCTTTCTGCAGCGTGATCCCTGTCCCGGGGTGGTCCTGGAAACCGGTCATGGCGGTGGTGCGGTTGTCGAGTATCACAACAGTGAAGCGGCCCTGGTTGTAAGCCATCTCCATGAGGCCTGTGACCCCGGAGTGAAAAAACGTGGAGTCGCCCAGCACCGAGACCACCCGGTGGCTGGAGGCTCCCTCCTCCTCGCTCTCGCCGGCCGCCAGCTCGAGCGCCTTCTCAAGCCCGTGCCCCATGGTTATGCTCGCGCCCATGCAAACCTGGCAGTCGTGCGCCGAGAGAGGCGGCAGCACGCTCAGGGTGTAACAGCCTATGTCGCCCGCGATTATCGCTTTGAGGCGGGCGAGCGAGTACATGATTCCCCGGTGCGGGCATCCCGCGCACAGTATAGGCGGTCGGGCGGGAAGGCCCTCGATTTCAGGAAGATGTTCCGGCGCGGGGTTCGGCCCCGCAAGCTCCGGGAACGCGGAGCGAACGTTGTCCACGTTCAGCTCACCGACACGCGGGACGCTGTCCTTGCCTCTCGGCCAGAGGCCCAGGGCGGCCACGCCCTCCTCGAGGTACGGCTCGAGCTCCTCGACCACGTAGACGTCCTTGAACTGCTCGCAGAACTCGCTGATGAGCCCGCGGGGAAGCGGGTTGGTCATTGCGAGCTTGAGTATGCTGACGCCCGGAAAAGCTTCTTTGACGTACTGGTAGGCGATCCCGCTGGTGACCACCACGGCGTCACCGGCTCCCCGCTCGGCGCGCTGGTACGGGAACTCGCTTGAGAATTCTTCCATCCGGGCGAGCCTTTCGACCATCACCGGGTGGCGCAGGCGGGCGTGCCCCGGTATCATCACGCGTTTCACCTCGTTCTTCTCGTAAGGCCGCGTCTCGGCCCGCTCCGGCTCGCGCGTCTGAACGATGCTCCTCGAATGGCACACCCGGGTGGTCACGCGCAGGAGCACCGGCGTGTCGAATCGCTCGCTCATCCGGTACGCCTCGCGGGTGAGGTCGTACGCCTCCTGGCTGTCCGCCGGCTCGAGCATGGGGACCTTGGCCGCCTTGGCGTAGTAGCGGTTGTCCTGCTCGTTCTGGCTGGAGTGCATCTCCGGGTCGTCGGCGCTCACCACCAACAGCCCACCCGATACGCCTATGTAAGGGGCGGTGAACCAGGGGTCGGCAGCCACGTTGAGACCCACGTGCTTCATCGCGGCGAGCGACCTGACGCCGCCGATGCAGGCGCCGATGGCGGCCTCCAGGGCGACCTTCTCGTTTGGCGCCCACTCTCCGTACACCCCATCGAGCCGGGAGAAGAACTCGAGTATCTCCGTCGACGGGGTGCCCGGGTAGGCGGAGGCAAAGAGAGCGCCCGCGTGGTGGGCTCCCAGCGCGATAGCCTCGTTGCCCGTCATCAATCTTCTTTCCGGCATCGAACCTCCGAAATACGCGTCAGGCCCGTGGTGAGGGCCAGTGCCAATATTAGCCCAACGGTTTGAAGGCAGGCAAACCGTTGCTCGGAGCGTGATATAATCGCTGCCATGAACGAGCCCGAAGAAGAAGCCCCTCCGGTGGAGGACGAGCTGGTCGGCCGCGCCAGGGCGGGCGACCGGGAAGCGCTCGAGCAGATATTCAACACCTACCGCCACCAGGTCTTCTCCCTCGCCTACAGGATGACCGGCAGCGCTTCCGACGCCGAGGACCTGACCCAGGAGGTGTTCCTCCAGGTCATGCGCAAGATCGGCTCCTTCGAGGGGCGCTCGTCTTTCTCCACGTGGCTCTACCGCGTAACCGTCAATCGCTCCAGGGACTACCTGCGCAGCAGGAAGCGCCACCCGGAGCTCTTGAGCCAGGACGGGGAGCAGGCCAAGCCCCGCGACGACCTTTTTCCCGCGGCTGTCGCGCCCTCGCCTGAGGGACAGGCCATGGCCTCGGAGGCCCGGCGGCTCGTCCAGGAGGCGCTTTGTGCCCTGCCGGTCTCCCTGCGGGCACCGCTGGTGCTACACGAGCTCGAGGGCATGGAGTACCGGGAAGTGGCGCGAATTCTGCGCCTGCCCGTGGGCACCGTGAAGTCAAGGATATTCAGGGGCCGGCTAAAACTCGCCGAGGTTCTTGAGCCCCACAAGGAACAATGGAGGTAGGCGGTCCGTCTAACCGTTTGTTGGAGGTAAGGTA
The DNA here is from genome assembly GCA_038326775.1 of Candidatus Geothermincolia bacterium. GTDB lineage: Bacteria > Actinomycetota > Geothermincolia > Fen-727 > Anoxymicrobiaceae > DYIU01. The sequence continues at coordinate 86,004 of JBBQKJ010000003.1, read as the reverse complement.
ATGGATTGCCGCCGGGTAAAAAAATCGATGATAAAATACGCGGACGGCGGCCTTTCCGGCGGCGGGCGCGAAGAGGTAGGCCGCCACCTGGAGAGCTGTCAGGACTGCGCGGCGCTCGTCGAGAAGCTCTCGATGTCCGCTCTGGCCCTGGGTTCGCTCGGGCCGGTGCGGATGCCGGAGGAGTCATCCGCGCGCGTGCTGTCCGCCATCGGCTCGCTTCAGAAAGCGGCGAAGCCGGCGGGCGGCGGCTTTTTCCGCTCGCCGCGCGTTATCGCCACAGCCGGGATGATCACCGCCGTCCTGGTCGCGCTGGCAATAGTGGTCGGCCTGTATACCGGAGATCGGCCGGGCAGGCAGGAGAGGGTCACCGAGATGACCGTGCCCGCGACGGAGGCCGGCTCGCCCGCCGCGACGCACGGCTTCAACACGCAGAAGGACGTCAAAGGCGAGGCCCTGGCGTCGCTGGTGCTGCCGGTCGCCTCGGTCACCGCGAACAACTACAACCAGGACTCCATCAAGAACATGGCCGAGAACCTGGACGTCAAGAAGAAGTTCGCGGAGCGGTACACGCTCTCAGACGCCATCAACATGCGGGTCGACTTCAATCGGAAACTCGCCGACGAGTTCGTCGACGCGGGTGGCGACGGGCCGGTGCTCGAAGCGATGATATCCTACGTTCAGTCCACCGAGCCGGTGCTGCTCCCCTGCTACGCCGAAAAGGCTCTCTTCTCCGACCGGTCCGTTTACATCATCGCGCTCTGCGGCCCGCCGCGCTCCGGCGCCTCCAAGGAGCTTACCAGGACGGAGTTCTGGGCCTTCAACCCGGAGAAGTTCGCGACCAACCCGGAGTTGAGCCTCGTCTGGTGGGGCCAGAGCCAGAAATAGCCGGGGTCATAAGTGGAAGAAAGGGCCTGGCGCGCAAAAGCCTCACTCCCTCTCGGAGACCATCTCTTTTATCTTCATCAGGCGAGTGAGATTCGCGCGCTCGAACTCGTCGAGCTTCATGGTGATATAGCGAACGGTGTTCTCGAGCTGCGGGATAAGAACATACTCGAGCGCGTTGACCCTCCTCCTGGTCTTTTCTATCTCATCGGCCAGTATCCTGACCGCCTTCTCCAGGGCCGCCATCCGCACCATGTCCGGCAGAACTCTGTCATACATGGCAATCGAGACGTCGAGAAGGGCGGGCGTAAGCGCCAGCCCGTAGCTGTCAAGCGCGCCTTGCGTATCCAGCTCGAGTTCGGGCACCACGACCGACACCAGGCTGGCCCTGCCGACGGCGACCTCGGCGCTCGCCACCGGGAACGACAGCGCCTCCTCCAGCTCGGGGGTGGACGTCTCCGAGCGCGCTATGGCGAAAGTGCCGTAAGCCCTGGCAAGCGAGGCCTCCACTTCTTCCCTCAGCACAAGGCTTTCGGCAACGGCCTTCTGGAAACGCTTCATCAGCTCGTCGAACTTGTCCTTGAGGAGCTTATGGCCGCGCCGCGCCACCTGGAGCCTGCGCCGAAGCTTCAGAAGCTCCATCCTGTTCGGGTTGACCGCGAGTCTTTCCGCCATGCTTGCCGCCTATACCATGTACTTCTCTATCTGCTCTTTCTTGACGCGCTTAAGCTCGGAGCGTGGCAGGAGCTTCAACAGATCCCACCCGGTCGAAAGGGTAAAGTCGATGGTCCGGTTCTCGAACTCACCCTGTCTTATGAACTTCTGCTCGAATTCGTCTGAGAACCTCGCGAACATCTTGTCCTCGTCGGTCAGAGCGGACTCTCCGAGGATGACCGCCAGTTCTTTTGCCTCCTTGCCCCGCGCGTAAGCGCTGAACAACTGGTTTGAGAGGTTGGAGTGGTCCTCGCGCGTCTTGCCCTCACCGATACCCTTCTCCTTGAGGCGCGACAAAGAGGGAAGGACGTCTATGGGCGGGTAAATAGCCCTGCGGTGCAGTTCGCGCGACAGTATTATCTGTCCTTCGGTTATGTATCCCGTCAGGTCCGGGATGGGGTGGGTTTTATCGTCCTCGGGCATGGTGAGAATAGGTATCTGGGTTATCGACCCCCTGGCGCCCTTGATCCTGCCCGCCCGCTCGTACAGGGTGGCGAGGTCGGTGTAGAGGTATCCGGGATATCCCCGCCTGCCGGGCACCTCCTTGCGCGCGGCCGAGACCTCGCGCAGGGCCTCACAGTAGAACGTCATGTCCGTGAGTATGACCAGGACGTGCATCCCCAGGTCGAAGGCCAGGTACTCCGCGGCGGTGAGGGCCATGCGCGGCGTGGCCAGGCGCTCCATCGCGGGGTCGTCGGCCAGGTTCATGAAAAGCACGGAGCGTTCGATGGCGGCGGTCTTCCTGAACTCGTTGATGAAGTAGTCGGCTTCCTCGAAGGTTATCCCCATCGCCGCGAACACCACCGAGAACTCCTCCTCGCTGCCGAGGACGGCGCTCTGCCGGGCTATCTGGGCGGCCAGGCGCGAGTGGGGCAGGCCCGAGCCGGAAAATATCGGGAGCTTCTGCCCTCGCACCAGCGGGTTGAGACCGTCGATGGCCGAGACCCCGGTCTGTATGAAGTCGCTGGGGTAATCGCGAGCGTAAGGGTTGATCGGGTCCCCGTTGATGTCCAACCGCTTGTCGGGGATGATCTCCGGCCCGCCGTCGATGGGGTTCCCCAGCCCTCCGAAAACGCGCCCCAGGATATCCTTTGAGACCGGGAGCTCCACCGCGCGGCCCCTGAAACGGACGCGGGTGGAGCCGATGGACAGGCCCCGGGTGTTCTCGAAGGACTGCACCAGCACCTTGTCAGTCGAAACCTCGAGCACGCTGCCCAGGCCGACGCGCCCGTCGGGGAACTCCACCTCGACCAGCTCCGCGTACTTGGCCCCTACCACGTCCTCGACGAGAAGTAGCGGCCCCACTATATCCCTGACGGTCAGGTAATCCTTAATAGCCATCTGTTCCCCCCGGCCGGACGTTCCAGCAACTAGTAGATGTCGAAGACCTTCTCAACCTTTTCCCTGGCCTTTCTGGCCGCGCTCTCATCAAGGACATCTTCGCCGCCGCGGACTATTCCTTCGGCGACCTCGTGCATCGCCTGCACTACCTCCCCCTGCAGCGCCTCGAGCTCCTCCAGGTCGTCCTCCGGGACGAACTTGGCGGTGGCTACGCGCTCTCGTATGCGGTGGCCGACGATTTCACGGATGTCCGCGCCTTCATCGAGAGCCTTTCTGGCCTCGCGGCCGAAGATTATGACGAGCTTGAGCAGCAGGTACTGCTTCTTGAGTGAGGAGTATGCGTCGATCTCATCGAACGCGTTCTGCTGGAGAAAATCCTCCCGGATGCTCTTCGCGGTCTCCATGACCAGCCGCTCGCCGGGGGAAAGGGCTTCCACGCCTATCAGGCGCACTATCTCCTCCAGCTCCGCCTCGCGCTGGAGCACGTTCATGGCCTCGGACCTTATCTCCTGGAAATCGCCGCCTATGCCCTCGTCCCATCTTTTCTCGATCTCTTTCAGGTACTCGGAGTAGCTTATCAACCAGTTGATGGCCGGGAAGTGCCGACGGAAAGCGAGCTTGTCCTCGAGGCCCCAGAACACCTTGACAACCCGAAGGGTGGCCTGGGTCACCGGCTCGGAGAGGTCGCCCCCGGGGGGCGAGACGGAGCCGACGACCGTGACCGACCCCCGCCTTTCATCCGAGCCGAGGCACCTGACAAGGCCCGACCTCTCGTAGAACGCCGCAAGCCTCGTGCCCAGGTAGGCCGGGTAGCCCTCCTCGCCCGGCATCTCCTCAAGCCGGCCGCTTATCTCTCTCAACGCTTCAGCCCAGCGGCTGGTGGAGTCGGCCTGCAGCGCGACACTGTAGCCCATGTCACGGTAGTACTCCGCAATCGTAATGCCCGTGTAAATGGATGCCTCGCGGGCCGCGACCGGCATGTTGCTTGTGTTGGCTATGAGCACCGTGCGCTTGGTCAGCGGCTGGCCGGAGTACGGGTCGATGAGCTCGGGGAACTCGAGCAGCACGTCGGTCATCTCGTTGCCCCGCTCGCCGCACCCGATGAAGAGGATGATATCGGCGTTGGCCCACTTGGCTATGGCGTGCTGAATGACCGTTTTCCCGCTTCCGAACGGCCCGGGTACGCACGCGGTGCCCCCCATCGCGAGGGGGAAAAGCGTGTCTATCACGCGCTGGCCTGTGATCAACTGTTCTCTCGGCGCGTTCTTCTCCCGGTAAGGCCGCCCGCCGCGGACCGGCCATTTCTGGAGCAAGGTGAGCTGCGTCTCCCGCTTCTCGCCCGCGATGACGGCTATGACGTCCGTTACCTTGTGGGTGCCTCCCCTTATCTCCGCCAACCGCCCGCCGACACCGGGCGGGACCATGACCCGGTGCTCGACCACACTGGTCTCCTGCACGGTTCCCAGTATGTCGCCCTCGGCCACGGAGTCGCCCTCGCGCGCGGTCGGGACGAACTCCCAGTCACGGTTGCGGTCGAGTCCGGGCATCTCCACGCCGCGGGTTATGAAGTTGCCGGCGGCCTGCATCACAAGGTCGAGGGGTCTCTGCACACCGTCGTAGACAGACTCCAGAAGGCCCGGGCCGAGCTCGACGCTGAGCGCTCCGCCGGTGGCAAATACCGGGTCTCCGGGGCCGAGCCCGCTGGTCTCCTCGTAGACCTGGACCGAGGCGTTTTCACGGTGCAGCTCGATTATCTCGCCCATCAGGCGGCTCGCGCCGACGCGGACCAGGTCGTACATCCTGGGATCCGGAAGCCCCCTCGCTATGACCAGCGGCCCGGCGACCTTGACTATCTCTCCGGCCTGATCTTCAACCATCGCTTGCTCCTCCTCGGGCCGCGCTCGGGCGGCGCCTATTCGCCGATGATCATGCTGGTGCCGGTAGCTCTCTCCACCAGTTCTCTTATCTCGCTTCTCCCTATCCCCTCACTGCCCGGTACCGCTGGAATGACCGCGACGACGGGCAGCTCGTTGGCACCGCGCGCCTCAAGCTCTCCGGCAAGCACCCGGTAGACGGGCTCGGTGATGAACATGAGGCCGAACTCTTCCAGCTCGATCTCCCGCCAGACCTCGACAGCCTGCCCGGGCTCTGCCACCGGGAAGGTTTTCAGGCCCAGTGCCTGAAAACCCAAGATCGAGGTACTGCCGCCTATCATTCCTATCTTCACTACTGAACGCCCCCCCTGACCAGCGATGGGCGGATCCGCCGCTCGAGCACCTCCGAGGAGATGCCGTGCAGCTTCCCCATCAGGGTTATCCGCAGGAGGGTCACCTCGTCCTCGCGCGTAAGCATATACTTGATTATCCGCTCCGGGCCGAGGGCCATCCTGCTCATGAAGCCGAGCTTTTCGAGCAGGTAGTCGTCGGAATCCCGGTCCAGGGACGTGAGCCGGACCACCTTCTCCTCGGACCCGAGGACATGCTCCAGCATCCGGCCGTACCTCGTGGCAAGAAGCCTGCCTGACAGCCGGTCGAACGATTCGGCCGCCAGGTCGACGAGCTCCCCGCTGTCGAGCCGGCCGCCGCTCGCCAGTGCTTCCCGATAGAAATCAGGCCCTTTGTCAAGGCCTCGCCCGCGGAGGAGCACCTTGAGGTTCGCCACGTCGATGGCGGCCCTCGAGAAATCGACGAGCAGCCGGCTCTTTTCGCCCCGGGCGATCATGAGGCGCCTCTCGAGGAACTCCCTGTCCGCCAGCGTATCGACCACCTGCGGTCCGTCACCCCTGTCGACCACTTTACAAAGCGTCTCGAGGAGGCCGTTCCAGTAGCCCGGCAGGTTGCCGGCGCCGCCCTGCTCCACGGATGCCGCGAGCCTCGCGGTGTCAAGCTCGCCCAGTCCCGAGAGCATACCTTCGATCGGGACGTCGCCATTGCGCCCCTTGAGCACAACCTTGACGTTGTGAAAATCGTACTTGAGGTGCATGAACCCGGCCACGAACGTCCCCTCGCATATACTGTCGAGCAGGGCGTACTGAGCAGCCAGGAAGGCCAGCAGGCCTTCCTCCACTTCCCTGGCGCGGGTGGCTTTCTCGAGGTAGGGGCCGTACTCGGTGTCCAGGAGCACGGTCAGGCAGTCGTTGAAGCTCGACTCTATCAGCCGCTCCACGCGCTGCCAGTTGAGGAGGGTAGCCTCGTGCATCATGATGCGCCCAACGGCCGTCCCGTAGCGCGGCAGCTTGCGGAAAGTCTTCATGGCCCGCGCCATGTCCGGTTCTACGTCCATTCCCCGTACACCGTTCTCGAGCCCTCCGCCTCGGTCGATTCGCCGAACAGGATCGGCACCATCTTCTCTTCCAGCTCCTCGCGACGGGAAGCTATCTGCGAATCCAGGCTCCCGTTGACCTCGACGTCCTTTGCGCGGAGGACAAAACCACCGGACATCTCGCGCGTCTCTTCGGAAAGCCTCAAGGCCCCGGCCACGCCCACCCGCTCGAGTGCGCGGTTCGCGGCCGCGACGACCTCATCACCGAACCGCTCCCGGTCGGCGGGGGAGAGTATGACCTCGCCCGCACCGTCCTCCGCGGCGGAGACCAGCGTCCCCACCAGCAGGTCCCGGTACCTCTCCGCAGGAAGGGCGACCAGCTCCTCGCGCGCCCTGGCGAAGACCTGTTCCAGGAGGCGGCGTTTTTCATCCAGCGTGCCCTTGCGGGTGTCCAGCGCCTCGAGTGCGATACGCTGTCTCTTATCGTCCTCCGCCTGCTGCTTGAGCGCGCCAAAAGTCCGCCAGTAAAGCTCCTCCGCCTCGGTGTCGGCGGCCTTCAGGATCTCCGCCCTTCGCCCGGCGGCCTCCTCCTTCGCCTTGCTCGACCCCTGGCGGGCATCCCCCAGTATTCGCTCTACGAGCTCTTCAATTCCCATGCTGCCTCCGTCCGCCGAGCCCCGGGCCTACTTGGGAATCCGGGTGAACAGGTAGATGGTAAGGATGAGCGAGAAGACGGCGTAGGTCTCGACCATGGCCGGCAGCACCATCGCCTTACCCAGCTCCTCGGTCCTTCGCGCGACCATCGCCGACGCGCTGGCGGCGGTCAGCCCCTGGTAAATCGCCGACACGCAGCACACGAACGCCACCGGCAGGCACGAGAAGAATACCAGCACCCCGCTGTGTCCCGGCAGCTTCGACAGGTTGAAGAAGATCGTGACCAGGATGGCCGTGATCAACCCGTAGATGCCCTGGGTCCCCGGTATGGCCACCAGCGGCAGGAGGTTGCCGAATTTGTCCGGGTCCTCGACCAGGATGCCGCTCACTACGTTGCTCACGTAGGTGATGCCGATTGCGGAGCCCATGCCGCCCCCCACGAAGGCGAGGGCCGCCCCTAGAATCGCCCATTGGAAGCCGGTCAGGCCGCCCCAGGTGGCCGCCTGGGTGACCCCCTTTACTGCTTCAGCCACGACTCCAACCAATTGATACCTCCTTGCCGTGCGCCGCTAAGCGCCTTCCTCGTCAATCAGGACTATCTTTGATTCGACCTTCATGGGGGAGAACTCGCGGCCGCCGTCCTCGTAGAACTTGCCGAAGAACTCCACGAACTCGAGCCTCAGGGGATGCACGAAAGCGCCGAGCAGGTTGATGGTGACATTAAACGTGTGCCCCACCACCAGCACGATAAGCATCAGCAGGATGCCGATCACCGGCCCCATTCCCTGCACCATGCCCGCCAGGGTGTTCACCACCCAACCTATGACGAAGGTGGCCAGCCCGAGCGCGTAAAGCCGCATGTAGGAGATGGTGTCCCCCACCCAGCCGACCACGGTGTTGTACGTCTCGTACAGCCCGCCGACGGCCTTGCCGGGAATGCTCTTCGCGGCGCGGCCGAGCAGCAGCAGCATCAGGATCACGGGGAAACCCGCTACTAGCAAGGCGACCGATTTCGGGACCACCTTCGCAAGCATCAGCGGGATGCCCACTCCCAGCCCTATGAAGAAAAGGAAAACCAGGCCCTGGTCTATAAACGCGTCGGCCCATTTGCGCCCCTTGAGGTTGTCCCGAAACTCGATGACCGTTCCGGAGAGCATGTGGACCACGCCCAGCGCCATCATCAGGCCCATCACCGGCATTGGCTTGCGCAGCGGGTCGAGCACCGCCAGCGACTGAAGGAACGGGGGCAGCTTCTCGGGGTCGATGCCGAACCACGACCCGGTCACGACCCCGGCCACCATAGCGAACGCGGAGCCGTAGGTCATGACCAGCAGGAGGTCCTTCACGTTCTGTCCCAGTGGCAGCAACCTGCGCATCAGCAGGAAGGCCCCGATCAGGAGCAGCCCGTAGCCGACGTCGCCGATGCAGAAGCCGAAGAACGCGACGAAAGAGATGGCGATTATCAAGGTCGGGTCAGACTCCCTGTTGTGCGGAATGCCATAAAGCCCGGTGAGCAGCTGGAACGGCCTGGCCCACTTCCCGTTCTTGAGAGATACCGGGGGGTTGTCCTCCTCGGTGGGGTCGAAGAGCTCTATCTCGATTTCGTCCGATATCCCGCGCACCCCTGCCACCGTCGACTCGAGCGCGCTCTCGGTGACCCATCCATCGATCACTACCGTCGATCTGGTCTCGCCGAACTCGGAGGACAACTGTGTTTTCCTCCGCTCGTTCAGGAGGTATTCCCTCAGCACCTCGATCTCACGGCGCTTCTCAGCGTACGCACGGGCCCCGGCGATGAGCTTCTCCCGGCGCCGGTCCAGCGATGCCATCTCCCTTTCCACCTGCTCCAACCGCTCTGCCGGTTCGAGGGGATAGCGCGGCAGTGTAACGGCCTCGTGGCGATGCCGGTCGAGGACGCTCTCGACGCCCGCCAGGGAATCGGGGTGGTAGACGACAATGCAACAGGCCCAGTCGCCTCTTTCGCACACGACGTCGAGCGTGCTCTCGGGCACTTCGCCGGACAGCTCCATGACCACGTCTTTGATCTCAGCCGATGCTATCCGGACCGGCATCAAGCCGTAGGTGTGCCTTCCGTCCATCTCGTCCAGGTCGAGCTGCAGCTCCGTCCAGTCAACCAGCTCGTCGACCTCCTGCCCGAGGCGTGACTTCTCCTCGTCTATCGCCGTCAGCCGCCTGTCCAGCTCGCTGCATTCCGCGTAGGCCATGTCCAGGTCGACGCACTCGCCTGCACGGTTGAAAGCCTCCCGGGTCATGGGGTACTTTTCCTTGATGAGGGTCTTGAAGAAGCCCTGCTTCTCGTAGCCGTATTCCTTGAAGAACCCCAGGAGGAACTCGGCCTGGGATATCCCGAAAGTACAGCGCCGCACCTCCCTGGCCTCTTTCTCCCCGGTCTCCCCGGCTGGAAGCAAGCCGTCTTCGGTGAGCCTCTCGATGTGGACCGTTCCCGCCACCTGGAGGGCATCCACAACTTCGTCCCGCAGGCTCTGGTAGACGATGACCCTGATTCTCTTGACCGTCTCTATCGCCATTCTCGCTCCCGGAGTCGGGACCTAGAAGTGCTCCACCGCGTCCAGCACCAGCTTCACGGCCCTTTCGGTATTGGCCTCCGCGCGCTCCCTGATCACCCTGCGCTCCGACTCGGCCCGTACCCTGATCGAGCGGACTTCCTCGTCGGCCTCCGACTGGAGCCGGCGAAGAAGGCCCTCTCCCTCGCGCTTCGCCCGTTTCACCGCGGCGGCAACCTTCCTGGAAGCCTCTACCCTGGCGTCGGACACGATGCGGTCGGCATCATCGGAGGCTTCGTCGATGATGTCCTCGGCCTTGTCCTCGGCCTGGCGAACCCTGATGATTCCGTCTGTCGACATGCCTTTTACCCCTGCGTTTCAATGGCCGGAACGGGCGCCTCCCGCCTTCATATTGCTAAGGCAGAAAAGGGAGCACTAAGTCAACCGCTCCTTCAGCCAGTTTATCCAGCTGTCGAGGCCATCGCCTGTCCGGCAGGAAACTTTGAAGATCTCCACCGCCGGGTTCATCTTGCGCACCGTCTCCTCGAGGACCTCCATGTCGAAGTCGGTGTGCGGGATGAGGTCTATCTTGTTGACTATCAGGACGTCGCTCTCGGAGAACATCAGCGGGTACTTCAGTGGCTTGTCGTCGCCTTCCGCAACGGAGAGGATCATCACCTTCAGGTCTTCGCCCAGCTTGAACTCCGCTGGGCAGACCAGGTTTCCCACGTTCTCCACGATAACGAGTCGTACGCCCTCGAGATCCAGCCGGTCCAGAGCGGTGTTGATCTGCCTCGCCTCCAGGTGGCAGGAGCCGCCGGTGTTGATCTGTATGGCGGGCACGCCGGTGGCCGCGATGCGCTCGGAGTCCACCTTGCCCGCTATGTCGCCCTCGATGACCGCCGCTTTCATCTCGCCGGCCAACCCCTCGAGGGTCTTCATGATGAAGGAGGTCTTGCCCGCTCCGGGGCTCGCCATGAGGTTCACCATGAAGGCGCCCACCTCGTCGAGCAGAGCCCTGTTTTCCCGGGCGATTATCTCGTTGGCGTCGAACACTCCCTCCAATACCTCTATCTCCATTTTCAGCGTCCTCCCGCCTGTAATCAGTTTATCTCTATCGATTCGACCTGGAACTCGCGCCCCGATATTATCTCCGTCTTCTCGCCCTTGCACCCGGGGCAGGTGAAGTCATACTCCACGACCTCGAACTCGTCGCCGCACTCCTCGCACCTGGCGATGAGCTTGGTGCGGCGGAAGTTGAGGCTGGCGCCCTCGGCGACGGTGTCCTTGCTGATGATGTCGAAGTAGAACTGCACCGACTCCGGCATCACCGTGCTGAATTCACCGAGCACCATGTTTATGGCGGTCACCTTGTCGGCGCGGTTTCTCTGAGCGTGCTTCAGGACAACCTCCAGCATGCTCTCGCATACGGACATCTCGTGCATCTATGCACCTCTATCAATCGCGCGGACACCCCGCACGGATATCTTAACCGATTACTTGACCGCGAGAACGATCAAGACCAGCACCGCGAGGGCCACCCTGTATATGACGAACGGGTAGAGAGTGTGTTTCTTCAGGAAAGCAAGTAACACTTTGATGGTAAAGAACCCGGTGACTGCAGAGGCAATGAAGCCGGCCAGGAACACGCCGGCGTGGCCGCCAAAGCCCCCGTGACGTATCATCTTCTGCCCCTGCCAGAATCCGGCCCCGGCGATCACGGGAGCGGACAGAAGGAACGCGAAATGGGCCGCCGCCTCACGGTTCAGGCCGTCGAGCATCCCCGTGCTGATCGTTATCCCCGAGCGGGAAATGCCCGGCAGCAGCGCGATCGCCTGGGCGACCCCTACCGTTCCCGCGTCCCACGCGCGCAGGTCATCGAAGCCACGGGTCCTGCTTCCCCAGACCTCCGCCGCTATCATGATGAGCGATCCAAAGAGCAGGAAGATCGCGACCCATGCGGGCGTACTGAGGTGGTCCTCTCCGATTAGCACCCCCGCGACGCCCGCCGGAATGCTCGCGAGGACTATCATCCACGCCAGCCTCTGTTCGCGCGCCCAATCGCGTGGGCGCACCAGGAACGAGGTGAAGAAGCCTTTGATGAGTGCGACCCACTCTTTCCTGAAAAAAACGATCAGGGAGAGCAGTGTGCCGATGTGCAGCGCCACGTCGAACGACAACCCGAGGTGCTCCCACCCGAAGAGCCGGGGCATGAGCACGAGGTGCCCGCTCGAGCTCACAGGGAGAAACTCCGTAAGCCCCTGGACTATCCCCAGCAGGATGGCCTGCAGCACCTCGATCACGCGCGGACCACCTCGCCCGCCGGCGCCTCACGGCTACACACGCGCGCGCCTTCGTTCGAGGAACCGCCTGTACTCGTACAGCGCCGCCAGCGTCTTCGCCCCGCGCTCGGGCGAAGGGTAGATGACAACTTCGCTCTGGCGCGCAAGCATGGGGGACATCGCCCCGGAGGTCGGGAAAGACACCGCGATGATCGGCTTTTCCGTCTCCTTCATCAACCTTATGACCTCGTTGCGGTAAGCCTCGTCGGTCTTGAGCAACTCCTTCAGGAATTCGCTGGTCACTACCTTCGGCTTGATGTGCTCGCGCACGGCGTCATCCATCACCTGGCCCTCCATTGCGAACGACTGGAACGAGGACGTCGCCCCCATGGTGCCGAGTGTTATGACGGAGTCGACGCAGTCGCATCGCGCGACTATCTCCAGGCACTTAAAGTGCATCGAGAGGTCGAGGGTCCCGACCAGGTCGACCGGGTTGCCGCGGCTCCAGTAGGATGGAAGCACCGCGTCGAGCTCGCTTAGAGTCTCATCGGGGAAAGGAACGAGCTCCAACCCGTGCTCGGCCAGCGCGTCGGCGGTGACAACGCCCCAGCCGCCTCCCCAGGTGATGACCCCCACCCTCTTGCCCCTTGGGGACGGCACCGCCGCGAACGCCTTGGCTATGTCGAGCATCTCCTCGGTGGTGTCGGCCTCTATCATGCCGGTCTGCTTGATGACCCCACCGAAGATGGCCTCGTCAGCGGCCAGCGCCGCACTGTGCGAGGCCGCCGCCTCGGCCCCTGCCCTGGTCTTGCCGGCCTTCAGCACGATGATAGGTTTTCCAGGCGAGGTCCGGGCGGCCACTTCGATGAAGCGGCGAGCGTCGCGCAGGCCTTCGATGTAGAGAAGGATCACCTCGGACGCGGGGTCGTCAGCAAAGTACTCCAGGTAATCGGCCGACTTGAGGTCGGCCTCGTTGCCGATGCAGACGAAGCGCGAGAAGCCCACCCCCAGCGCCCTGCCCAGGCTGAGCATCTGCGTGCCCAGGTTTCCGCTCTGCGCGGCGAAGGCTATCTTGCCCCGGACCGGCCTGACCGGCGGCATCAGCGCGTGCAGGGAGTTGGGGCCCGAATATATGCCCATGGTGTTGGGGCCCACCAGCCGCATGCCGGAACCGCTTGCCGCCTCGGCCATCTCCTTCTCCAGGCGCACGCCGTCGCCCCCGATCTCACTGAATCCGCCGGAGATGACTATGCAGGTCTTCACACCCTTCTCGACACACTCCCTCACCATCGGGACGACTCTCTCAGCTGGTATCGTTATGACGGCGAGGTCGACCTCGTCGGGGATGTCTTTGACCGATTTGAAGGCGGGCCGCTCGAGTATCTCGAGCTCCTTCGGGTTGACCGGATACAGCTTCCCGGCATAGCCGCCGGCCAGTATGTTAGCCGGCACTATGTAGCCCCATTTCGCCATCGATTTGCTCGCGCCGATTATCGCCACCGACCTCGGCTCGAACAGGTGTTTCAGTTGTTCGCTCAACTCCTCATTCATCTTTTTCCTCCAGACCGTTTTCTGCTGCCAGGCGTGTCGGGAGCCTGGAAGCTCTCGAACCTGTTGATGTCCCTGTATTTCTTCTTCAACCCGGCGACGAGCCCAATAGCCTCCCAGATGATCGACCTGCTCATCTTGGAAGTGCCCTCGACGCGGTCGACGAAGATTATTGGCAGCTCGCAGGTGTCGAACCCCATGATCGAGCAGACGTAAGCCAGCTCCACCTGGAACGAGTAGCCTGACGCCGAAATCCTCGAGAAGTCGATGGCGTTAAGGACCTCCTTGCGGTAGCAGCGGAACCCGCTGGTGCAGTCCCTGACCTTCAGGCCGGTGAAAAGCCGGGCGTAGAAGCTCCCGCCCCTGCTGATGAGCTTGCGCAGCGGGCCCCAGTTCCTGGTTCCGCCCCCCGGCACGTACCTGGACCCTATGACCACGTCGTGGCTCTCGATCGCCTCGAGGAACTCGGGGATGTACCGGGGGTCGTGCGAGAAGTCGGCGTCCATCTCGAAGACGCGGTCCGCGCCCCGGTCCAGGGCCACCTTGAAACCGTGACGGTAGGCGGTGCCGAGCCCCTGCTTTCCCTCGCGGTGCTCGACGAAGAGCAGGCCCGCGAACTCCCGCGCCAGGCGGTCAGCGATCCGGCCCGTTCCATCCGGGGAGTTGTCGTCGACGATGAGTATCTTGACGCCGCAGTCCAACCCGAGTATCTCCCGGGCGATGCGCTCGATGTTCTCCTTCTCGTTATAGGTCGGCATCACAATGAACGACTGCATTCCATACCTCTTATCTGGTAACTATCCGGCAACGCGCTCCGGGGCACTGCGGCAACCGGAAAGCAGGCAGACCTACTGCCGCCATCCGTGCTCTCCGAGAAGCGGGACGAATACGCATGACCCTTCCTCGCGGGTGGCCAACTTGCCCCCTTGCCTTTCAACGACCGTCAACACCTGCATGGTGGAGGTGCCGACCGGTATCACCAGCCGGCCGCCATCCGCGAGCTGCTCGGTGAGGACCCGCGGGACCCGCGGCGAACCGGCGGTGACTATTATACGCTTATATGGCGCATGCTCAGGCAGGCCCCCGCTTCCGTCGCCCACCACCACCTCGATGTTCTCGAAGCCGAGTCTGGCCAGGCGCTTGCGCGCCGAGGAGGCCAGCGATTCTATCCTTTCCATGCTGTAGACTCTGCGCGCCAGGAGCCCCAGCACCGCGGCCTGGTAACCGGTGCCAGTGCCGATCTCCAGCACCAGCTCATCGGCCTTCGCCCCGAGCAGCTCACTCATCCAGGCAACCATGTACGGCTGCGATATGGTCTGCCCATCGCTCACCGGGAGCGGCATGTCCTCATACGCCCGCGAGCGCATGGCCGGCGGGACAAAGAGGTGTCGGGGCACCCGTCGCACAGCATCCAGCACGCGCGTGTCACTGATGCCGCGCGCTTCCACCTGGTGCTCCACCATGGCGTGGCGGAGCTCCCGGTAGTGACCCGTGTCTTTCTTATCCTCGGCCATAGCCCTCAACTTCCGTTACAACAACACGAGGCGGACCTTGGTCCGCCTCTTCGTGCCGATTTTTCGTTCGCCGCGAAGCCCGCCGCGAACGCCTCCGAACTTAGAAATCGTCGGTGCTCTCGTACATCTTGAAAATCTTGGTAAGGCCGGTGATCTTGAAGATGCGCAGGATCTTCTCCTGGTTGCAGATTATGCCGAGCTCCCCATCGTGCTGCTTCACCCTCTTCAGCCCGCCGACCAGCACGCCCAGGCCGGTGCTGTCAAGAAAGTCGACATCGTCGAGATCGACCGCTATCTTGTAGCGACCTTTTTCGACGGCGTCAACAATCGTCTCGCGCAGGGAAGGGGCGGTATAGATGTCAACCTCTCCCTTCAGCTTGATGACGGAGTGGTCACCAACGTCGCGGGTAGAAACTTCGAGTTCCAAGCTACCCTCCAGAATCGCGCCCCGTCCCGGGGTCTTTACAGGCTACTTACCTTCCTGAGATTGCTTTGGCCTTTTCAGCTCGGTGCCGCAGTGAGGACATTTTATCTCATCCTCGCCAGGTTCTAAAGAGACCCGGTTGCCGCAGTTGTGACACCTTATCCTCATGATCTCCTCACCGATCCGCTCATGCCCGTGTGGTCCCCTCGTCACCTGCCTGCACCTCCATTTCGAATGCCCGGGTTCAGTTTTCTTGACGTTCCACGTAATTCCTGCCTGGAACACGAATTAATCGCGTTAATCATACCGCACGAGCCCGAACCCAGGCCCGCTACCTGCCGGGCCCGCCGGCCTCTCTCGGATCGATTGCCGCCCTCACCTGCCTTCCCAGAGCTCGCGCGCCAGGCCGTCAAGGGGGACGACCCTGCCCGTATCATAGTATACCTTCCAGGAAACCCACCGCGACCGGCGGCCCACCTCGAACACGTACGAGACAATCCAGACGTTGCCGGCGATCTCCTCCGCCCCCCAGGAAGGCTTGAGCCCTTCACCCAGGACCTCTATGCCCCGGTCCTTGATGACGCCTAGTATGCCTTCGCCGATGTCCAGGTCGGTCCCGTGGATAGCGTGTGACTTCACAACGCCTATCGGTGCTTCGGCGCGGTGCCCGAACTGGTAGAACCCGAAACCGGCGGCGAGTAGCAGCGCCACCAGTGCGACGCCGATCAGCAGGATAATCCGCCTGCCGCCGGCCTTCTCTTCGATTTCCCCTCCGCTCTCGGCGAAACCCCGCAAATCGAACCCCCATCTCGTCGCTCGGAAGGCGCCGGCCGGCTGTTGGTGGGCATTCGGCATGGTGGAGCCGGGGGGAATCGAACCCCCATCTCGTCCGCGCGAAGGACGCATCTTCCCATTGGACCACGGCCCCATGTGCGCATTATTCTAGCGCAAGGGGCGGGCTTCTTCAAAAGGAGCGGTGCTCAGTCTCTGCTCCAGTCCTCCAGCGCGCGCCAGCGCCCTTGCTCGATCAGGTCTATGTTGATCAGCCTCTCGGCCGTCATGCGCGACTCGACCTCGAGCAGCTTCCGGGTAGCCCTGTTGGCGGGCCTGCTGAACAACAACCAGGTCCGGGGCTGCTTCCTGCCGCCCAGGATCTCGCCTGCCACCCGGGTAGTGAACCTGTAGTAGTCTCCCGGCCGGCTCGGCGGCGTCACGAACAGGTACCTGGACAGTATCGTGCCGCCGGGCACGCGGCCCGTCCTGCCCGCAAGCGCCTCCACCTTTACTATCGCGCTTCTTAGAGCGGCAGGGTCGCGGGTTATCTTCGCCGCCAGGGAATCCGCCAGGATGTCGTCATGCTGGTGCGCCAGGTTCAACAACTTCACGATGAACGTCTCGGAGCGATAAAAGAGCATCAGGACTGCCAGCGCCGCAAGGGCGCAGGCGACCTCGCACAGTACATAGGTTATGTTCGCAGGCGCCGCCAGGACGGAGGAGGCGCAGAGCGTGCCGAAGATGACAAGCAGGAGGCTCGGCTGGAATTCGAGGTCGGTGGCGCGGGGGGCCCTCACGTTTTCACCGATCAGGAGGTGGGACAGCTCGTGCGCCATTATCGCGTTCGCTTCGGCGACAGAGACGCCGGCCTCGAGCAGTCCCGCGGTGGCGCCCACTCCCCAAACGCCTTCTTCGCTCTCAAAAGCCACGGCGTTCGCGGCGGGATCATCCAGGATGACCAGGCCTGGGACGGCAACCCCCGCCCCGAGGGCCGCTCCGCCGAGCGCTTCGATGAACTTATCGGCCGCGGTGGGCCCGTAGTCCGACGTCTGCTGTTCGACGAAGAGGGCAAAACGGGCCCGCGCGTAGCGGGAGGTGGCATAGAGGTTGTATCCAAGGCCAGCGACCAGGGCGAGGGCCGACAGCGCCGCGATGAACTTTATGAAAACAGCCGTTTGTGTCAACCAGTATTCTGCTTCCCCGTTGCTTGATACCTCGAATACCTCGGATATCCTCTCGCGCGCCAGGAGTGTAACGAGCAGCAGGGCGACCCCGAGAAAGACCGCCAGGATGAACGGAAACATGAGCAGGGACCGGGCGCGCCGTGACTTCTTCCGGTAAATCGTTATCGATTCGAGGACCTTCGGCTCAAAGCCCATGCCCCCCCCGTTGAGTCTAGCACCAGCCGGTCCGTGCGTGCATGTGGGCCCGTCGGGATGACCACCGACCCCCTGGAGAACGGCCTCACCGGGGACGTCGCCTCGCCGAGGTTCGACAACGTCGTGCCTGCCTGCGGCACGATCGAGGATGTCGTGACCCTGCACGGTCCCCTCCGGTGGTGTTCGAAAACTTCACATCGCCGGGCAACACTGTATCCTCTGCTGCCTCCGAGACCGTGGTCGATGGTTTCACGGTATTGAGGTGCACAACCCACGACGTCACCACCGACGCGGGCCACGGCGGCAAAGCGGCGGACACGGCCACGAAGCGGCTTATCGTGAGGCCGCTTTATCGAGCGAGGACTCGAGCTCCGCCCTGTCGGGGAAACCGGCGAAGAAATCGAGGGTTCTTCCGTTTCTGTCGAGCACGATGATGCTGGGAGTGCTCTGCACGCCGTACTTGAACATTGCGGCCTGGTCCGTCGATATGTCCACCTCGCGGTACTCGACTTTTCCCCCCATCCCGCTCAAGAGCCCCTCGACCAGGAGCTTCGCGTCGCCGCACGACGCTCACCCGGGCTGGGTGAACAGCAGGACCTGCGGTTTCGCGCCGCCCTGAGCGCCCTGCCGGCTTGCATCCGGGAAGACTGGAGTGGTGCCCGGGGCGGTGGCGGGCCCGGCTTTCCTGCTGCCGCAACCCGTGAGGCTTACCAGTGGCAGCAACACGACAGCGCCAGCGATTATCGCGTAACGGAGGGCTCTTCTTCTCCCCATCAGCACTCCCTTCTGTCTAACCGGCCGGCCCGCGGTCCTTGCGCCCGCATTTGAACTCAAGGACGGCAAAACGCCCCGGCAAGTTCCGCTCGGGCCCCTCGGGACACGCCTTGCTCTCACTAATGAGTTCGAGAAAAAACTCCAGTTCCTCTCCCGTCGGCCATCAGAAGACGGCTTCGGCTTCGCCATGCTTGTCTGACCGACCGCTGCTCAACGCCACTAGACTCGGTTGTCAAAACATCGCGTAACAGTTATATAATATGGCGGTCGTTTAACCACCGGGTCTCGGAGGGTGAGAAGTGTCAAAACTGACCGTCGCAAACCTCATAGACAGGGCTGCCAGGAAGTTCGGGGACAAGCCGTTCGCCCGCTGTGAGCAGGACGTGCGGTACGAGAACCTTGGCCTGGACCCCGACAAGAAGGTCTACGGCTTCAAGGAGTCTCTGCAGGCCTGCAACGTGATTGCCGCCGTGCTGAGGGACAAGCTGGGGGTTCGAAGGGGAGACCGCATCGCGGTTGTGCTGACGAATACGATAGAGCTCGGCCTCATCTTCACCGCCCTGGCCCGCCTCGGCGCGGTGTTCGTCCCGTTCAACTACATGCTGAAGGCCGAGGAGATCGCGAAGATGGTCAACGACTGCGGCGCGAAGGTCCTCGTGACCGAGCCCGAGCTGTTCGCAATGAACATCAGGGACAAGGCCAACGTGCCGGAGATCGAGCACTGGATAATGATCGGGCCGAGGGAGACAGTGCCCGAGGGCTTCATGTCGGTGGACGAGCTGTGCGAAGGTTACACGGGCGCCCGGGTCGAGCCCGTCGACCTCGAGCGGGCGGAGACCGCCGCGATATTCTACACATCCGGGACCACCGGTTTCCCGAAAGGCGCGATGGTCACGAGCAGGAACATGATAATCACGACCGGCATATCCGTGTTCACTCTTCGGCTGGGACCCAGGGATTTCGGCGTCACCGCTCTTCCCCTGGCCCATATCTTCGGCTTCGACGTGAACGTGATAGGAGGCTTCTATTCCGGAGCAAGCGGTTTTCTCCAGAGGTTCTTCGACCCGGAGAAGACGCTTCATTACCTCGAGAAGTACAAGGCCACCCTCTACACGGGCGTTCCCGTCATGTACAACGTGATGCTGCAGTTCCACCCCGAGAAATACGATCTGTCCAACATGCGCTACTGGATGGCGGGCGCGGACGCGATGCCCGAGGACCAGAAAAAGCAGTACGAGTCTTTCGGTGGGAAGTTCATCGAGGGGTACGGAATGGTCGAGACCGCCTCGCTCATATCGGTCAACCTGCCGTTCCTCAAGAAGAAGGGTACGGTCGGCAGGCCGATACCGACCGTCAGGGTCAGGGTCATGGACGAGGGCGGGAATAGGCTCCCGGCGGGCGACGTGGGCGAGTTCGTCGTGAAGGGGCCCAGCGTCATGAAGGGTTACTGGGGCGACGATGAGCGAACCGCCGAGGCTTTCAAGTACGGCTGGCTCCATACGGGCGACGTGGGTTTCAAGGACCGGCTGGGCTTCCTCCACTTCGTGGACAGGGAGAAGGACGTGATAAAGGTCGGCGGCTACTCGGTGTTCTCGTGTGAGGTCGAAGAGGAGATACTTCAGCACCCAAAGGTCCTGGAGGTCGCCCTGATCGGCGTGCCCCACCCGACGAAGCGCGAGGCGCCCGTCGCGGTGATCCAGCTCTGCGAGGGAGTTTCCGCGACCGAGGAGGAGCTGCTGGCCTGGTGCAGGGAGCACATCGCCGGCTACAAATCGCCGCGTGTGGTCAGGATTGTCGACGAGATGCCGCTGACAATGACTTTGAAGGTATTGAAAAGGGAGCTTCGTACCCAGCTGATCGCCGAAGGTATCTTCCAGGACGACGGCTCCAATTGAAGGGAGGAAAAGCCTATGCTGTCTTTCGAGTTGAGCGAAGAGCAGGCAATGGTGAAAGAGACCATCGCCGGCTTCGCCACGGACCAGATCGAGCCGGTGATGCGGGAGATGGACGAATCCGGTGATATGTCGCCGGACCTGGTGAAGACCGGGTGGGAGCTCGAGATCATCGCCTCGTGCGTCCCGGAGGAGTTCGGTGGCTTCGGAGAGGGACCGTCCGCGCTGACGGGGGTCATCGCCTACGAGGAGCTCGCCCGCGGTGACCTTTCCACCGCCCTGCACATCTGCTCCCCGACCGTCATGGCCTACAGCGTCCTGCTGGAGGGTACCGACGAGCAGAAGAACGCCCTGCTCCCGTCGGCCTGCGGCGAGGAGTTCAAAGCCGCCGCCGCCGCGCTCGTCGAACCGCGCTACTCGTTCTGCCCGTCCATGCTCACCGCTTCGGCGGTCCGCGACGGCGACGAGTACCTGCTCTCGGGCCGGAAGTGCCTGGTGCCCCTGGCCGCGCAGTCCGACAACCTGCTGGTCTTCGCGACTACCGATCCCGGCGCCGGTTTCGCGGGTGTGGACGCGTTCATAGTGCCCCGGGGCACCAAGGATGTCGTGATAGGCGAACGCGAGAAGAACATGGGTTTAAAGGCGCTCGCCACGTACGAGGTGACGCTCGCCGGCGCTCGCGTACCGCTCGAGGCGAAGGTCGGCGGCAGGGGAGGCATCGATTTCCTCAACCTGTTGTCCCGTTCGCGCCTGGCGATCGCCGCGATGGCCGTTGGCATGATGCGACGCGCCGCAGAGCACTCGAGGGACTACGCCAGGGATCGCATCGCTTTCGGCGAGCCCATCGGCTCGCGCCAGGCGATAGCGTTCATGATAGCCGAGATGTTCATGGAGACCGACGCCACCAGGATGCTGGTCTGGGAGGCCGCCTGGAAGTGCGACCGGGGCGAGGAGTTCGCCAAAGACGCCGCGCTGGCCAAGAACTACGCCGCCGAGAAGTGCATGACGGTTTGCGACGGTGCGGTGCAGGTCATGGGCGGCCACGGGTACGTGCGGGACAACATGCCAGAGCTGTGGTTCCGCAACGCCCGGGCGTTCTCCACCCTCGAAGGCATGGCAATGGTTTAGGAGGTAGCCTGAATGATAGATTTTGAACTTTCACCGAAACTCAAGGCAACGCAGAAGATGCTGAGGGGATTCGCCGAGCAGGCGATGCGCCCCCAGGCCAGAAAGTACGACGAGGAAGAGCACGAGAAGCCCTGGGACCTCATAACCATGGTCCACAGCTTCATGAAAGGCGGCGTTGGCGGCTCCATGGGCGGCGGCGGCGAGAAGAAAGATGAAGGCGGCGTGAAGAAGCGCCGCGAGAACAACCTGGCAACCGCGGTGACGGTCGAGGAGATATTCTGGGGCGACGCCGGCATAGGGCTCGCGTTCCCGGGGCAGGGGCTCGGCGGCGCTGCGGTGCAGGCAACCGGAACGCCCGAGCAGAAAGAGCAGTTCCTGGCCCGCTTCTCCGGCGAAAAACCGGTCTGGGGCGCTATGGCCATCACCGAGCCGGAGGCCGGCAGCGATACCGCCAACCTCCGCACCACCGCGGCAAAGGACGGCAGCGAGTGGGTGCTGAACGGCGAGAAGATATTCGTCACCAGCGGCAAGAGCTCGCTCGAGAGCTCCGATGGGTTCGTCGTGGTGTGGGCGACCGTCGACGCCAAGGCGGGCCGCGCGGGCATCAAGCCGTTCATTGTCGAGCACGGCACCCCGGGCATGGAGATAACCAAGATAGAGGACAAGCTGGGTATCCGCTGCTCTGACACCGTCTCGCTCTCGTTCATGGACTGCCGCATCCCCGAAGGTAACATCCTGGGAAGCGCGGAGGTTGCGGATCCCAAGAAAGCCGGTGACAAGGGCTTTAAGGGCGTCATGGCAACATTCGACGCGACGAGGCCCCTGGTAGCGGCGATGTCGCTCGGCGTAGGCAGGGCGGCGCTCGACTTACTCAAGCAGGTCCTCGCCGACGAGGGCCTGGAGGTTCGCTACGCCATCGCCCCGAACCGCATGACCGCCATCGAGCGCGACATCATGGACATGGAGGCCAACCTCAAGGCGGCGAGGCTCCTCACCTGGCGGGCGGTATGGATGCTGGACAACGGCGACCGCAACAGCCTCGAGGCGTCCATGGCCAAGGCCAAGGCCGGCCTCGCGGTCACACTGATAACCCAGAAGTGCGTCGAGCTGATGGGGCCTCTCGGTTACTCTCGCTCGCTGCTCCTCGAGAAGTGGATGCGCGACGCGAAGATCAACGACATCTTCGAGGGGACCGGCCAGATACAGACCCTGATCATCGCCAGGAACGTGCTCGGGTTCGGCCGCGATAAACTGAAGTAAGACAGCAATTCGACGAAAGCGTATTGAGGGCGGGCTCTTCGGTCCGCCCTCAAGCTTTATACCGGCGAACAGGCGGTTTCAGTCGGCTTCGAAAAGCTCGGGTGGGGCTCCGGAAAGCTGATCCGGGGAGACCGAGTTCCCGGAGTCGGCCACTTCCCACGCTCCGTCGTCCTGCCTGCGCAGGAACACGGAGTAAGCTACCGCTTCCTCCGCGGGCACACCGCCTTGCTCAACCGCCACTCGCGCCCATCCGTCCTCCACTACGATCTCTATCGCCTTGAAGAAGGAGCCGGTGTTGGCGTCCTTGGCATAGCGGAGCGCTTCGCGGGCGGCGCTCTTCTCCTCCTCGGACCTGCTCTCCGCTTCGACTATGGACAACCGGTCTTTCTCCAGGCTCTCGTCACTCGGGGCGCTCGCCTCCACGGCGGGCTGCGACCCCTGGGGCGAGGAAGCTGTCTTGCCCCCGCACCCGGCCCAGGCGCCGAGGGCCAGTAGCGACAGCAGCAGCGGCATTAATACCCTGGCCCTGTGACCCAACCGTTCCCTCCAGTGATAACCGGCGCATATCATAGGCGTGCCGGCTGGATGCCGGCGCTCCTATTATATCAGCCGGGCGTTCGGGCTGCCTTCAGAAAGGCGATGCGGGGCCATCCCGATCGTGCAGATCCCTCGACCGAGCGCCCCGGTTTGCCCTCGAGCCTCGCCGACATATAATTAGGCTGATTTGCCGGGGGACCGCTTCAGACCCGGAGGTGCGCTATCGAAAGCGCGGCCCGTGACATCCTTCTATCCAGACCGGAAAGGATTACCGGCTTCGAGGAGGGGCTGGTGGAGAGAATCCGCTCGACCATCGGCAAAGGCCGCGCGGCGCTCGCCGAGGTCGCCGGCCGCGACAGCATAGCGGCCGCGGTCGCCGCGGCCAGATCAGGCTCCTTCGACGTGATAGTGCCCACCGTGGCATACACAGGTACCGAATTCGGCGACTGGGAGGTCGTGCTTGCGAACGCGCGGTCTCTTTCCGAGCGGATGGAGGACCTTCCCGGCGTGAAGGTCGCCGACGAGACCGTCTTGCTCGGCTCACCCCGCTGGTGGCACGCCTGCGCGGGAAGATTCGCCGGAGAGATTCAGAGCAGGTACGGCTTTTCGGCAACATGCGTCGCCTGCCACATGTACCTGCACGCCGCGCGTATCCCGTTCGCCCGGGCGGTCGGCGCCGTGTCGATCATCGCGGGCGAGCGGCTGGCGCACGACGGAACGGTCAAGCTCAACCAGCTCAAGGGCGTCCTCGAAGCCTACGCGCAGGTCGCGGGCAGCCACGGTATCGCCATGGAGCTGCCGCTCGAGGAAATGAGCGAGGGCAGCCGCGTCGAGGGGCTGGTGGGGCCCTGGGCTGAGTCGGGACGCCAGATGTCATGCGCGCTGGAGGCGAACTACCGTGGCGTCGACGGTGATTTCACCTTCGCGCAGGAGCGCCTGGAAAGCTACCTCGAGGAGTTCCTGGTCCCGTTCACCTCTCGCGTGCTCGCACGCCTGGGCGACGGCTCGGGCGCGCCCGCCTACGCCGCCATCGCCCGGGAGATCATCGCCGAAAGGAGCAACGCTTGAAGGCCGCTCTCATCGTGGTCGACGGGATCGCGGACCGGACCCAGGAGGCGCTCGGCGGCCAAACGCCGCTCGAGGCGGCGAAGCTTCCGAACCTTGACGCCCTTGCGTCCGCCGGAGCGTGCGGCCACATGTACCCGGTTGCCCCCGGCATATGCCCGGGCAGCGACCAGGCGCACTGGCGGCTTCTGGGTTACGACCCACGCCGGTTCCCGGGCAGGGCCTCCATCGAGGCGGCGGGTGCCGGTTTCACGATGGCGGACGGCGAGGTCGCCTTCCGGGTGAACCTGGCGAGCACCATGGTCGACGGAGGCGAGCGTTACGTCCAGGCTGCCCCCGCCTACCTCCCCGAGGAACAGGCTGTCCGCCTCGCGAGCAGCCTGGCCTCATACCGGGCCGAGAGCTTCCGGGCACGGCTGCTCCACCTGGGCGGCCCCTTCATGGTGCTTATCCTGGCGGGCGGGGCCTCGCCGCAGGTAAGTGACTCGGACCCGCTTTTCTACCGTCTGCCCGTGCCGGAGATAGTGCCTTTCAGCGGCGCCTCCGCGGCTGCCGCCGAGACCGCGACAGAGCTCGAGCGTTTTACGAAGTGGGCCTCGGGAGTGCTCGAGGATCACCCGGTGAACCTCAAGCGGGCCTCAGGCGACATGACCACAATAGACCACGTGCTTGTCAAATGGCCTTCGACGAAGCCCGAAGTGCCCCGGTTCTGTGAGGCCTGGGGCTTTAAGCCGGTGGCGGTGGCCTCCGGCGTTTTTTACGGAGGCCTGGCGCGCGTCCTGGGCATGGAGTTCCTCGAGCTCGGGTCAAAGGATGCCGGCGAGGACCTCCACGACAAGCTCCGGGCCGCGCGCGGTGCGCTCGATGACGGGTTCGACTTCGCCTTCGTGCATACCAAGTCTGCCGACGAGGCCTCGCACAGCGGGCGGCCGGGCCGCAAGGTACGCGTCCTCGAGGAGCTCGACCTCGCCTTCGCGGTGGTAGTGGAGTCCTTCGCTCGCGATCCCGAACTGCTGACCGTCATAACCGCTGACCACACCTCGCCATCCAGCGGAACCGACGATGTCATCCACTCCGGCGAGTCCGTGCCGGTCCTGATGTCAGGCCGCAACGTTAGAGTGGACGCGGTCTGTTCTTTTGACGAGGTATCGTGCGCCTCGGGTTCACTCGGTACCCTCGGCGGCCGCGACGTGATGCCCCTTGTCCTGAACTTCACCAACCGCGCTCGTTTCGGGGCATCGCGCCTGGGGCCTGGAGACAGGCCTTATCGCCCGTGCTTGTAGCGAAGCGGGCTCCTCGGGCATGCGAGTGCGCATTGACCGGCCCGGCCGACCCGGTCAAAAAGAAAGGAAAAATACCCACAGAAGGTTGAAAACTTTATCTCAGGGGTCTATATTTGACTACCAGCGGAAGCGGGACGGCACTCATAATGGAGATATTTGGGGTGGTCGGAGAAGCCCCCGAAAACGGGGGCTTTTTCGCTGCCTTTTGCCCGGCTGGATTCTTGAGGAGACCAGGGATAGTATCGCTTTGTCCAGCTAGTTGAAACGGAGTTGGTTTGAAGACTGTTCTAGTTTCCGACACAGCCGCGATGGGAGTGATGGAGGTCAGGCCGGAGCCGGCGTGGAGGGTCAGACTGGCCGGGTTGAGGAACAAGGACCTGCTCGCTCCCGACTACGGCGCCATGCATGTGGTCGCCTGCCTCAAAGCCGCGGGGCATGAAGTCAAGGTGGTTAACGTCATAGCGGACGTGCACGACCGGATCGAGCTCTTCCGCGAGCCCAACACCGACCCCGAAGAGCTTTCCGGGTCGCTCGTCTCCAAACCCGGAGCCGCAAAGGCGTCGAGAAGGCACCTCTTCGAGTCGCTCGAAACCGAGCGCCCACAAGTCATCCTGGTTACGCTCTCCATATACAACCTCGCGCTTTATACGCGCAAGCTCCTCGGCGAGATAAAGGAGGCCTTCCCGGACGCGCTGCTGGTGACGGGCGGCGTCTATTCGACATTACACTCGGACGAGATACTGGCGGACGGTCACGTTGACGTGGTCATCCGCGGAGAGGGGGAGTTGACTTGCACGGAACTGCTCGAAAAGCTGAAGTCCGGAGGTGACCTCGGCGGTGTTGAGGGCCTGAGCTACCGCGAGAACGGGGCGGTCGTCCACAATCGCGCCCGGGCGCCCATCGCGGACCTCGACGCTCTACCACACCCGTATACGGCCTCCGGCGAGTTCAACATCTCTCGCAGGTTCGAGCTGCTTTCCGAACTCCTCCCTCACGGTGACTGGATACCGGGAGCGGGCTTCCTGACGTCGCGCGGATGCCCTGAGGCCTGCGCTTTCTGCCTCGACCCTGCCATAAACCGCATGCGCACGCGTTTCCACACTCCGGAGTACGTCCGCGAGGTCCTGGATTACTGCTCGGACAACTTCTCCGGTGGGGCGGGCTCTTTCTTCTTCGGCGACGCCACGTTCACCATTAACCGAAAGAGGCTCCGGAAGCTACTGGGCCTCCTGGATGGGCTTCCCTACACATACCAGATACAAACCCGCGCGGACTACCTCGACCGGGACATCGTCGATGCGCTCGCCGAGCGCGGTTTTACAAACGTGGCCATCGGAGCTGAGTCCTTCAACGAGGAGATCCTCCGGGAGGTCGCGCGAAAGCGACTCGATGTGGGGTCCATCCTCGAGGCGGCCAACGCCGTACGAACGGCCGGCATGTACCCGCTGCTCACATTCATCACCGGCCTGCCCGGTGAGACGCGCGAGAGCATCTGGCGCACCGTG
Source organism: Candidatus Geothermincolia bacterium (assembly GCA_038326775.1). GTDB lineage: Bacteria > Actinomycetota > Geothermincolia > Fen-727 > Anoxymicrobiaceae > DYIU01. Next base: position 59,262 of record JBBQKJ010000003.1, on the reverse strand, counting down.
GACATACTCAATGAGAACAAACTGCAAACAGCGACCTTCTTCCCCCTGGTTGTGTTCAAAGGCACCGCCCTCTTCGAGCATTTCGCCCTGCGGGTCCCGGCCCGGGACAGGGAGGCCTTCAGGCTCAACCCCTGGAGCGAGGAGTATCTCTGCGCGAGCGACGAGTTCCCGACCGCGGCGGAGCTTACCTCTTTCACGGAGGAAGTCAACCGGGCCTTCGTCGCCTCGAACCTCCAGCGCTCGAGCCCGGGGTGATAGAGCCATTGCGCGTAAAGGTTGCGCGTTGTCGACAGCCTGACCACCTGCTGGACCCGTTCCTCTATCCGCGAACCAGGAAAGCGGGAGACGCCGGTGGCCTCTTTCAAAGGACGCGCGGCGCAGTCCGGCAAAATAGTAAGGGACGGAACGTGTAAGCCGCGGGCGTGCCGGCCCGCCCTGCTGAGGGGAGAAAACGCTGGCGCCAGGTCCTCATGGTTTCCGGGCATGCTACCTGCATACCGGGAAGCCCGCCATCAGAGACTGCTCTTCGTGCGGGCGCCCCATATGCCGGGAGTGTGGAGTGGATAGCGGCGACAAGCTCCTTTGCGCTCCCTGCAAGCAGGCCCTCGCGCCACTGACGAACGAGCGCGCGGAGACGCCCCTCGAGCCTCCCGCGCCCCGCGGTGCGCCTTTCATGCCGGGCGAGGTCACGGTCTTCGATGATGGAACGGTCGTCTCGCCGGAGCCTTCCGGCCCCGGGCAGCCTGAAACGGCCCGGGGGGCGGGAGTCGTCGCGGCGGATGTGCCTCCCACCCCCGCCGCCGGGCTGAAGTTGCTCGAAAAGGAAAAGCCCGTGATGGAGCCCGTGATAGAACCCTCGGAGAGGACCGGGCTCTTGAGCCAGATGGCATACGCCCTGCCTTACGGGCTCGGCGCGGCAGTCCTTGTGGCCTGCGCGTGGCTGCTGATTGCGCTGTTCAGCAAGCAGTGGTCCCAGGTTTCCATCTTTTCCCTCGGGCTGGTTGTGCCCTGGGCGCTCTTCAACTCGACAACCCGAAAGAAACGTATGGGCAGAAGGGTCTGGACGGAGCCTCCCCCCGTATCGATGGTCTCCGCGCTGTCCTTCACGATAGTGGCGGTGTTCACCCCCTTGCTGGAGCTCCTTGCCTACAAGGTGGTGTACGGTTCGAACCCCACCAGGCTTCCCTTCAGCGACTTCGTCCAGCGTTACATGAAGGGTGCCGACTGGTTCATGGTGGCATGCGGGCTCACGCTGGCCCTCCTGGTGCCCTTCATTTTGAAAATCGGCGCGGAATGGAGCAAGCCGTCGCTCAGGAGAAAGCGAGCCGCGGAGCCGCCGCGGGCTGAGGATGAAAAAGGTGAGCCGGCGACTGACACGGCGGACGCTTAACAGCCGCAGGGGGCTGATGTCGAAGGAGATGTGCCGAGTGACGACAGCGCGGACAGTTCCGACAGCCCGCCCTAGCCCCGCTCCCCGCTCTCGCGCTCGGCCAGGCGCCTTTTCTTCAACCTGACATACGCCGATGCCAGCGGGCTGTACAGCCGTCCGGCCACCGTCCCCGAGCGGAGCTCCTTCAACAGGTCGTCCGGGCCATCGAACTCAGCCATCTCCACGTACGCCGCGCCGAGGTGGGTCGGCTCGTGGGAGTCGCTGCCGGCGCCCCCGGGAAACGTGTGGTCCTTCAGGAAGCGCCTGGCGAGCACGTTGGCCGCGGGAAAGCGCGGCTTCCCGTTGAAAGCCTCGATGATGTCGATCATGCCGGACAGCTCCTCGAGCTGCCGCGCTTTCAACCTCTTCAGCTTGAGGATGTCGAACGGGTGGGGCACGTAGACCAGCCCACCCTGCGAGCGTATCAGCCGCATGGTCTCACCGGGAGTCAGGCCCCTGGGCACGTGCTCCTCGAGGAAGAGGCCGCATATCTCGCCGCCGCTGGTGCGCACCTCCTCACCGATGAGGACGCGGGGCGCCCATTCGCCGCGCGACCGGAGCTCCTCCGACCTCGCCGCGAACTCAAACGCCCCCTCGATGACGTCGTGGTCCATGATGGCCACCGCGTCGATCCCGCCGGCGCGGCAGCCTTCGACGAGCATCGGGAAAGTGATCACCGAATCGGGCGAATAGACCGTGTGAACGTGAAAATCTACCTTGATCAGCTCGCGCACCTTTCGCCGGTGTTGTTAAACCGCGGCACCGCAGTGAGACAGAAGCGACCGCCAGACGACCAGGCCGTCCTCGGAACCCAGCTCCGCCTCGGAAGCCCTTTCCGGGTGCGGCATCATGCCCAGCACGTTGCCCTCGCGGCTGCAGATCCCCGCGATGCTCTCCGTGGCGCCGTTCGGGTTATGCTCGCCGTCGACGCCGCCGTCGGGCGAGCAGTAGCGGAACACCACCTGGCCGCGCCTCTTCATCTCTTCGAGGGCCGCGGCGTCAACCTGGTAGTTACCCTCGTTGTGCGCGATGGGGATGCGCAGGACCTGGCCCCTGGCCGCGCCGGAAGTCCAGGGCGTGCTGGTCGTCTCCACCCTGATGTCAACGAACCTGCAGATGAACTTGAGCCCGGTGTTCCTCATCATGGCGCCAGGCAGCAGGCCCGCTTCGAGCAGGATCTGGAACCCGTTGCATATCCCTATCACCAGCCCACCCCCCGCGGCGAACTTCTCGACGGCGCTCATGACCGGGGAGAAGCGGGCGACCGCGCCGGTCCTCAGGTAATCCCCGTAGGAGAAGCCACCCGGCAGCACCAGGCAGTCGAAGCCCGATACGTCGGTGCTGCCATGCCAGAGGTAGTCGACGTCCTGGCCGAGCACCTTGTCCAGAACGTAAAAACAATCATGGTCGCAGTTGGACCCCGGAAAAACGACGACCCCGAAGCGCATCAGACATCGACCTCCATCCGGTAGTCCTCGATGATCGGGTTGGTCAGAAGCTTCTCGCTCATCTCACCCAGCCTGGACTCGAGCGTGCCCCTGTCGTCGCCGGTGAGCTCCAGCTCCATGTACTTGCCTACCCTGAGGTCCTCGACCTCGTCGTATCCAAGCGACTTGAGTGCCCGCAGCACCGTCTTGCCCTGCGGGTCCAAGATGCCTTCCTTAAGCGTGATGAATACCCTGGCCCTGGCCAACTTCAGCCCCTTTCGCTCTACGGCTCGACTCTTAACCCTTCCAGGCGTTCGAAGACGGTCCCCACTCGCGCCAGCGAACCCCGCACGTCGAAGCAGGCACCGAGCTCCTCCGGCGACAGGTGCCGGGCGACCTCCGGATCGGCAAGCAGGTTGTCGGCGAACTCGCCTTCCCCCCGGACGGCCTTCATGGCGTTCCCCTGGACCATCTCATAAGAATCCTGCCTGGTCACGCCTTTGTCGACGAGCGCGAGCAGGACCTTCTCAGAGAAGATCAGCCCACGGGTCAATCCCATGTTCGTTTCCATCTTCTGCGGGTAGACCACCATTCCCTCCAGGACTTCCAGGAATTTACCGCTGATGTAGTCGAGGAGGGTGGCGCTGTCCGGCACGATGACCCTTTCGGCCGAGGAGTGGCTGATATCGCGCTCGTGCCAGAGGGCCATGTCCTGGAGCGCGACGGCCGCGTTGCCGCGGATAACCCGCGCCAGGCCGCAGACCCTCTCGCAGATAATGGGGTTTCGCTTGTGGGGCATCGCCGACGAGCCGGTCTGGCCCTCGCGAAACGGTTCCTCCGCCTCCATGACCTCGGTGCGCTGCAGCCCCCTGACCTCGGTCGCGAACTTCTCCAGCGACGAGGCGGCGATAGCCATCGCGCACATGTACTCCGCGTGCCTGTCGCGCTGGAGCACCTGGGAAGACGCCTCCGCGGGCTTTAGCCCCAGGTGCCGGCAGACGTACTTCTCGACGAACGGGTCCAGGCTCGCGTAGGTCCCCACGACGCCGGATATCTTGCCGTAGCTGACCGTCTCTTTCGCCCTCGCGAGACGGTCGAGGTTGCGCCGCGTCTCGAAAGCCCACACCGCGAGCTTGTGCCCGAAGGTTATGGGCTCGGCGTGTACGCCGTGGGTGCGGCCGATCATCGGGGTGTCGCGGAACTCGAGCGCCCGTCTCTTCAGGACGCCGAGCAGGCTGCTCGTGTCCTCGATGAGGATCTCGGCGGCGTCGCGCATCTGCATCGCCAGCCCGGTGTCAAGGATGTCGGAAGAAGTCATGCCCATGTGAAGAAAACGCGCCGGCTCCCCGATGTTCTCCGCGAGGTTTTCCAGGAAGGCGACGACGTCGTGACGGGTACGCTTCTCTATCTCCTTGACGCGCTCCACGTCAAAGCGCGCCCTGGCCTTTATCTCCTCCAGCGCCCAACGGGGCACCAGCCCCAACTCGCTCATCGCCTCGCAGGCCAGCACCTCGACCTTGAGCCAGTTGCCGAGCTTGGACTCCTCGGTCCATATCTCCCTCATCCGCGGCAGGCTGTACCTCTCGATCATTTCGAACCACCCTCCGCGAGCTCGCGGCGGTACTCCTTGAGCCTGGCTCTCACCTCCGGGTCCCCGAGCGCGAGCATCCGCGCGGCGAGGACGGCCGCGTTCTTCGCTCCGTTCACCGCTACGGCCGCCACCGGTATGCCGGTGGGCATCTGCACTATCGAGAAAAGGGCGTCGATGCCGCCCGGCATGCCGGAGTCGAGGGGGACTCCGATGACCGGCAGGTCGGTGTGGGAGGCCACCACGCCCGGAAGGGCGGCGCTCATGCCGGCGCCGGCTATGATGACTTGAGCCCCGCTCTCCTCCGCCTCCCTGACAAGGCCGGTGACCCTGTCGGGATTGCGGTGCGCGGAGGCGACGACCAGCGCGCTGGAGATGCCGAAGCCCTCGAGCATCTCGCCGCACCCCTCCATCGCGGGCAGGTCGCTCTCGCTGCCTGTGATTATCAAGACCTTGATCGCGTCCATTTCCCCCAAGCCTCCCTGGTTAACTCATCGCCCGGTGCCCTATGTCGGTCCGGTAATGCATTCCCTCGAAGCCGATCATTTCCACCGCCTGGTAGGCGAGCCCCCTCGCCTCGGCGAAGTCGCCGCCCAGGGCTACCACGTTCAACACCCTGCCGCCCGAGGTGACCACCTTGCCGTCCTCGAGCCTGGTCCCCGCGTGGAACACCTGGACCCCGGGGTCGGACGCGGCGGCCTTCAGGCCGGTGATCGGCCTGCCGGTCTCGTACTTGCCGGGGTATCCGCCGGAGGCTAACACCACGCAGACGCAGTAGTCGCTCGACCATTTCATCTCCAGGCCTCCCACCGTCCCCTCGATGGTCGCGAGCAGCCCGGGGACCAGGTCGCTCGACAGCCTGGGCAGGACCGCCTGCGTCTCGGGGTCGCCGAAGCGCACGTTGAACTCGAGCACCCTGGGCCCGTCGGCGGTCAGCATCAACCCACCGTAGAGCACGCCGGCGTAGCCTATGCCCTCGGCGGCCAACGCCCCGACCGTGGCCTTCATCACGCTGTCGTGGATGAGCGACTCCATGTCAGAGGAGAGCAGCGGAACCGGCGAGTAGGCGCCCATGCCACCGGTGTTGGGGCCCTCGTCGCCGTCGCGCGCGCGCTTGTGGTCCTGCGAGGGGACCATGTGCGCGACCGACTCGCCGTCGGTTAGCGTCAGGATGGACACCTCGGGGCCCTCAATGAACTCTTCGACCAGTACCCTCGCGCCGGCCTCCCCGAAAAGTGAATCGACCATGCATTCGTCGAGCGCCTTCAGGGCCGCCCCTGTGTCCGGGGCTATGATGACGCCCTTGCCCGCCGCAAGCCCGTCGGCCTTTACCACCAGCGGAGCGGGCTCGCTCTCTATGTATGCCCTGGCCTCGTCGTAATCATCGAACATACGAGCGCGCGCGGTGGGTATGCCGTGCTTCTCCATGATGGACTTGGCGAAGCTCTTGCTTCCCTCGAGGCGGGCCGCCCGGCCCACCGGGCCGAAGGCGTTGAGGCCCCTGGACCGGAACTCGTCGACGATACCCGCCACCAGCGGGGCCTCCGGCCCCACCACCGTGAGGTCGACCCCGCGCTCCTCGGCGACGGTCGCGATCGCCGCGGGGTCGTCCAGGTCAGCCTCGACGCACTCGCCCATCTGCTTCATGCCGCCGTTGCCGGGCGCGAAGACAATGTCGGCGACCAGCGGGCTCAAGGCGATCTTCCAGGCGAGGGCGTGCTCCCTTCCGCCGCTGCCTACAATCATGACTTTCATCGACGTCTCCTCATGGCAGGTGTCTCATGATTGCGGGCCGACCTGGTCAAGGGCTATCGCCCTCGGCCTCGAACTCCTCGCGAAGAAGATACGGCCCTTCCTCGAGCGCGGGCTTGAAGCCCTCCCGCGTCCATATCGTCTGGGTGCGTTTGGGCCCGACCGAGATTATCTCTACCGGCACGCACGCGGCCTGCTCGACGAACTCCACGTACTTTCGCGCCGCTTCGGGAAGGTCGCCCCTCTCGGTTATGCCCGTGATGTCGGTCCCCCAGCCGGGAAGCTCGAGGTACTCCGGCTCGCATTTATGGAATATGGTCTGGTGCGGCGGGAAGTCGTGGTAGATCTTGCCCTGGAAGGAGTAACCCACGCATATCTTCAGCCGGTCGAACGCGGAGAGCACGTCGAGCTTGGTGAGGGCGATGCCGGTCAGGCTGTTGACGCGCACCGCGTAGCGCAGAAGCAGCATGTCGAGCCAGCCACACCTGCGCTTCCTGCCGGTGGTGGTGCCGAACTCGACGCCCTTCTGGCCCATGGTCTCACCGACCTCGTTGTCCTGCTCGGTGGGGAACGGGCCGTAGCCGACCCTGGTGACGTACGCCTTGGCGACACCGATTATCTTCTCGATGTGCTTTGGGCCCACGCCCGTTCCGGCGAACACGCCCCCTATGGTGGGAGAAGAAGAGGTCACGAAAGGATAGGTGCCGTGGTCGAGATCCAGGAAGGTGCCCTGGGCGCCCTCGAAGAGAACCTTCTTGCCGTCCTCCAGCGCGTTGTAAAGAAGGAGGGAGGTGTCTTCTATGTGCGGGGCGAGCCTCGCGGCGTAACCCATGTACTCTGTCATTATCTCGTCGGCGTCGAACGGCTCCTGGCCGAAAGCTTTCACCAGGATGGCGTTCTTGCGCTCGAGGGCGGTCTCGAGCTTGGTGCGGAAGATCTTCTCGTCGATAAGGTCCTGCACGCGCAGGCCCATCCTCTCGGCCTTATCGGCGTAGGCGGGGCCTATGCCGCGGTGGGTGGTCCCCAGCTTGGCACTGCCCAGGCTCACCTCGCCCAGGCGGTCAAACGCCAGGTGGTAGGGCATCACCAGGTGGGCGTTGCAGCTTATGCGAAGCTTGTCGCAGGAGATACCGCGGGCGTGCAGGCTGTCCATCTCCTCGAGGAGCACCCTGGGATTAACGACCACCCCATTGCCGATGACAGTGGTGATGTGCGGATAGAGGATGCCCGATGGCATCAGGTGGAGCTTGAACTCATCCTCGCCGCAGACGATAGTGTGGCCCGCGTTGTTTCCTCCGGCGAAGCGGACCACGAAGTCCATGCGGTCCGCCATGAGGTCCGTTATCTTGCCCTTGCCCTCGTCACCCCACTGGGCGCCCAGTACGACCTTCCCCGGCAAATAAATCACCCGCTTTGATAATCAACCCGCTTTTCAGCCACCTACTATACCACGCGAGCAGCCCTGGAAAAGACCATACTTCAGGACTTCTTCTTCTCGCGCTTCAAGATGGACTCGGAGACCAGGAGGCCGGAGGCCGATGCCTGCACCAGGCCCCTGGTCAGGCCGACACCGTCACCCGCGGCGAACATGTTGCGGACCTCGCTCTCGAGGCCCGACGAGACCTTGAGACGCGAGCTGTAGAACTTCACCTCCACACCGTAGAGGAGGGTGTTCCGGGAGAAGACACCCGGCGTAAGGGTGTCGAGGGCCGAGAGCATCTCCAGGATGTCGGAGAGGTATCGGAAGGGCAAAACGAGGCTGAGGTCGCCTGGCGTAGCCTCGCTCAGCGTCGGCTTCACGGTACTGCGGGCCATGCGTTTGGGGTTGGAGCGCCGCCCGACCAGCAGGTCTCCCACGCGCTGGACCAGGATGCCGTCTCCCAGCAGGTTCGCCAGCCAGGCGATGTATTTGCCATAGGCTATCGGCTCGTGGAAAGGCTCGGTGAAACGCTTGTCGACGAGCAGCGCGAAGTTGGTGTTCTCGGTCTTCTTCTCGGCGAAGGAGTGGCCGTTGACCGTCAGGACCTGGTCGTAGTATTCCTTGATGACCTCGCCGTTCGGGTTCATGCAGAAGGTCCTGACGCGGTCCTCGGAGGCTTTGGAGTAATAGACCAGCTTGGGCTCGTAGAGCTCGTCGGTGAGCGGGGCCATTACCCCGGCCGGCACCTCCACCCTCACCCCGATGTCCACCATGTTGTTGTTCCGCGAGAGGCCCATCGTCTCGGCGGCCTCGTCGAACCATTCCGCCCCGCTCCGGCCGGGAGCGACCACCAGGTAACGGCCGTCGTAGCGCTGGCCCGACCTTGTCGTGACCCCCACCGCCAGGCCGTCTTTGACCCTTATCTCCTCCACCATGGTCTTCATTACTATATCGGCCCGGGGGGCGAGCTCCTCGTGCATGGCGTCAAGCACCCGTGGGCAGAAATCCGTTCCCATGTGGCGGACCCTGGAAGGAATGAGCAGAAGGTCCGATTTCACCGCCCGGCGCGCTATCTCCAGGACTTTCTCCTCGTCATCTCCGAACGTCCTCGTGGGGGCGCCGAACTCAAGGTAGGTCTGGTCCACCTTCTCGATGAGCCCCTCGACTTTCTTCTTCGGCGCCAGGTCGGTGAGCCATCCGCCGATCTCGCTCGACAGGGTAAGCTTGCCGTCGCTGAAGGCTCCCGCTCCACCCCACCCGCTCAGGGTGGCGCAGGGCTGGCAGCGCCTGCATTGCCCTTCCGGCGAGGGGCATTTTCTCTTCTCGAGACCTTCCCCCTTGTCCAGGATAAGCACCTTGAGGCTCGAGTTGCGGGTAAGCTCCAGCGCGCAGAAGATCCCCGCCGGGCCCGCGCCTATTATTATCACGTCATACTTTTTCGGCATCGACGTCCTCTTCGTGGTTGCCTTCAACCTACCGGGTCCGGCCCCTCCTCCTGACCGCCAGGCTCGTCGGAGACTTCGTGCTCAGCGCCACCTGTCTCTTGAGGTTCGCCATCTGGTCCATCAGCCGTCTCTGCGCCTCGACGACCTCTTCCTCCATCGCCGCCACGCGATCGCGCAGCGCGGACATCTCATCCTCCATGTCAAGGACCATTCGGACGCCCGAGAGGTTCAGGCCCCTGCTCTGGGTCAGCTCCTGGATCCGCCTCAGCCTCTCGATGTCGACGTCCGAGTAGCGCCGCCTGTTCTTGGGCGTCCGCTGGGGGTTGAGGAGGCCCCTGCGCTCGTAAAGCCTGAGCGTCTGCGGATGCACCTCGGCAAGCCGCGCCGCCACGCTTATTATGTATACTCCCTGTCGTTCGTCTCGCTCCATACAGGCCTCACCGTATTGACTTCTCCCGGGCCTGACCCCACTGGCTGATCGTGCCTGCTGCCGGGCCTGTTCGTTTGCGCGAACCGCGCGGCTCCGGGACTTCAGGCCCGATAACGACCTACTCTAGAAACGCCCTGAGGTCCTTGGGCTCGACCTCCTCCAGCCTCTCGATCGCCTCGCGTTCGATCTTGTTGAGCTTCTGCGGAACATCGACCTTCACGGTCACTATCATGTCGCCGTGCCCCTTTCCCTTCAACTTCGGCGCGCCCTTGCCCCGCAGGCGGAACTTGCGCCCGCCCTGGGTGCCGGCGGGGATCTTCAGCTTTATCCTCCCATCGACGGTGGGGACCTCGACCTGCGTTCCGAGCGCGGCCTCTGAAAAAGTGATGGGCAACTCCAGGGTTATGTTGGAGTTGCTCCGGCGGAGGTAGGGGTGCTCTTCAACCCTCGTCACCACGTACAGGTCGCCCGAAGCCGCACCGCCCTGGCCAGGCTCGCCCTTTCCCTTGAACCTTATTCTCGAGCCATCGTTCCCTCCCGGCGGTATGCGCACCCTGATCTTCTTCTGCTTCTTCTGGAACCCAACCCCCTGGCAGGTGGAGCACGGGTTCTGGATGATGGTGCCCCTTCCGCCGCAGTTGGTGCAAGGCCTGGAGATCCCGAACATTCCCTGGCTCTCGGCGACAGACCCGCGTCCACCGCATACGGGGCAGGTCTCGGGCAGCGTGCCCGGCGCGGACCCCAGGCCTTTGCAGGTCTCGCAGGCCACGTTCCGGGTCATGATTACCGGGACTTCGGCGCCCTTGAGGGCGTCGTCGAAAGACATGTTCACCGTGACCTCGACGTCGTTTCCGCGCTGGCCTCTCCTGCCGCCCCTGCCGGCCCGCGCGCCGCCCCGGCCCCCGGTGAAAAGGTTGAAAATGTCACCGAGGTCGCCTATATCCCCCGAATAGGAGAACCCCTGGCCGCCGGCGCCGCCGAAGTCCTCGGGCCTGAAGCCACCGGAGCCGTACGCGCCCTGGCCGGCGAACATCCTGCCCGAGTCGTAATCGGACCTCTTCTTTTCGTCGCTCAGCACCTCGTAGGCCTCGGCGATCTCCTTGAACTTCTCCTCGGCCTGTTTGTTGCCCTGGTTCTTGTCGGGGTGGTACTCGTGCGCCAGTTTGCGGTAGGCCTTTCTTATGTCGTCCTTGCCCGCGCTCCTGGCGACGCCCATCGTCTTATAGTAATCTTTGCCGTTCAACTGCTATCACGTCCGATTTCCGCTGTTGCGCGATTGGCGAGGGACCGGCGGCCTACCGACTGGTGGGGCATGAGACCCGCACCATGGCCGGCCTCAGCAGCACTCCGCCGAACCGGTAGCCTTTCTGGACGACATCCGTGACGGTATCCTCGGGGCACTCGTCTGTCTCGACCACCATCAACGCCTCGTGGTGTTCCGGGTCGAACAATTCGCCCTCCGGGTCAATGACCTCGAACCCTTCCTTCACCAGGGTATCGAGCATCAGCTCGAGGACCCTGGCAACGCCCTCCTTCAGGCCCACGGCCTCGGACTCCTGCGCGCTCTGAACGGCTCTCTCGAGGTTGTCGATGATCGGCAGGAGTTTCTTGATGAGGCCCGCCTCCGCGGTCTGGAGAATGCGCGTCTGCTCTTTGACCATGCGCTTTCGGTAATTGTCGAAGTCGGCCTTCAACCTCTTCAGGCTGTCCAGCAGCACGGCGTTCTGCTCTGTCAGTTCCTCGACGTCTTCGCCCAATACATCCAGGCGCTCCTCTTCGTCGACCACGATGGACTCGCCGGGGCCCCGAGCGTCGCCGACAACCTGTGCCTCCACCTTGCTGTCGTCATCCTCGGTGTTCTCGCCTTTGCTCATATCGTCACCCTGTCTCAAAGTGTTTGCTCCTGTCACGGCAGGCGGCTCTAGTGGTTTACACTGCAGTACCGTTGCGTCCCGAAACTCTCTCGCGCCGCGATTTATTCTTTCGGTTTCACCTTCGGGATGACCACCTTCAGCACCCGGTCGTCGTAATCCGCCCTGACGTTCTCGGCGGGCCGGGCGCCGGGTGGAGCACCTCGCGGTGAGTGACCGCCCGGCGGTTGCACGCAGCCGTTCGCGTTAACCGCGCCTTTAAGTCTTCTCCTCGTCGACGACCTCGTAGTCGGCGTCTATCACCTCTTCGTCTTCCGGCCCGAAGTCACTTCCCGAGGGCTCATGGGCGGGGCCTCCATCGCCCGCCGAAGCCTGGGCGTATACGGCCTCGGCCAGCTTGTGCGACGCCTGGATCAGGCTTTCGACAGAAGACTGTATCCGTGCTATGTCACTGCCTTTCAGCGCTTCTTTGACGTCGTTCAGGGCTGCCTCTATCCCGGAGCGCTCCTCCGCGTCGACCTTGTCGCCCAGCTCCCTGAGCGACTTTTCAGTCGTGTAGACCACCTCGTCCGCCTTGTTGCGGGTCTCGGCCTCTTCGCGGCGCCTTCGGTCCTCGTCAGCGTGTTCCTCGGCGTCGCTTGTCATCTTCTTGATCTCTTCCTCGTTCAATCCGCTGGAAGCTGTTATGGTTATCTTCTGCTCGTTGCCAGTGGCCCTGTCCTTCGCGGAGACGTTAACGATGCCGTTGGCGTCGATGTCGAAGGTCACCTCGACCTGGGGCACCCCCCTCTGGGCCGGCGGTATTCCCACAAGGTGGAACTTGCCGAGCGTCTTGTTGTAATCAGCCATCTCGCGCTCTCCCTGCAGGACGTGGACCTCGACGGATGTCTGGCCGTCCGCGGCAGTGGTGAACACCTCGCTCTTCCTGGTAGGGATGGTCGTGTTCCGCTCGATCAGCTTGGTGAACACGCCGCCGAGGGTCTCGATGCCCAGGGACAGCGGGGTCACGTCGAGGAGCAGGATGTCCTTCACCTCGCCCTTGAGCACACCGGCCTGAATCGCGGCTCCGACCGCTACGACCTCGTCGGGGTTGACGCCTTTATGCGGCTCCTTGCCACCGGTCAGCTCGCGGACCTTGTCCTGTATGGCGGGCATGCGCGTCGCGCCGCCCACCAGGATCACGTGCTGGATGTCCTTGGTGCCAAGCCCGGAATCAGATACCGCTTGCTTGAACGGCCCGACCACTTTATCGACCAGGTCCGCGGTCATCTTGTTGAAGTCGGAGCGGGAAAGGGTCATGTCGAGATGTTGCGGCCCTTCAGCCGTAGCGGTTATGAAAGGCAGGTTGATGTTAGTCGTGGTGGTGGTGGAGAGCTCCATCTTGGCCTTCTCCGCCGCTTCCTTGAGGCGCTGGAGCGCCATCTTGTCGCTGCGAAGGTCGATGCCGGTCTTGGACTTGAAGTCGTCGGCCATCCAGTTGATGACGCGCTGGTCCCAATCGTCGCCGCCCAGGTGCGTGTTGCCACTCGTGGACTTGACCTCGAACACGCCGCCGCCGAGTTCGAGGATGCTCACGTCGAACGTACCGCCGCCGAGGTCGAAAACGAGGATCGTCTGCTCTTCCTCTTTGTCAAGGCCGTACGCAAGAGCGGCGGCCGTCGGCTCGTTGATGATGCGCAGGACCTCGAGGCCGGCGATCTTCCCGGCGTCCTTGGTAGCCTGGCGCTGGCTGTCGTCAAAATACGCGGGGACTGTTATGACAGCCTCGGCGATCTTCTCCCCCAGGTACTCCTCGGCGTCGGACTTTAGCTTCTGCAGTATCATCGCGGAGATCTCCGGCGGCGTGTAGTCGCGGTCGTCGATCTTGATAGTCTCTTTTGTGCCCATCTTCCTCTTGATAGACGCAATCGTGCGCTCGGGGTTGGTGATTGCCTGGCGCTTCGCCACCTGGCCCACCAGCCGCTCCCCTGTCTTTGAGAACGCTACAACCGATGGTGTCGTCCTCCCGCCCTCGGTGTTTGGGATCACCGTGGGATCGCCACCCTCGAGTACGGCCATGCACGAGTTGGTCGTCCCCAGGTCAATACCAATTACTTTCGCCATTTTTCTACCACTCCTTGTAACTCGTGGCTTTCAGCCTGCTAAGCTAGTGCGTGATGCCATGATATAACATGAGTCTATTGTTGTCAAGTATCTTAATGCTTAATACATCAGCTACTTGTTGTTGAATGCCTGCTTGCTGTCGCTAGCACCGCGACCACATATTTCCACGTGCCGGCCGTTTTCCCTGCCGGCCTGGAGAAAAATGTCCCGCGGTTCGGGTTTTACCACATGCGCAGGCCCGATCCGTGCGTGTCAATAATTATACCGGCACGGGAGGAAAGGTCACCGCGTTCTCTTCCGCCATCACCGCCATCAGGTCCATGAGCGACATGTCCGAAACACAGGTACCTGGCCTTCGCGGTCAGTGGCACATCGAAGAAGCTCGCCCGAAAGCGGCACGCCTCGCGCCGCCATGATTCCGCGCGGCGAGATCGTTCTCGTGGAGCCGCCATTACACGAATGTAGCCGGGCCCGGTTACCACACGCATCCGGGGACTTTGCCTGAATTGCTTGACGGGCGGGAATAGCGCCTGCGATTATTTGCGAGTTGGTTCACATGCTCAGGAGGTGACACTATGGGAGAAGCCAGCGACAAGAGACCCAAGATCGATGCCGACGAGTGCACCGGTTGCGGTTTGTGCGTGGATGTCTGTGAGCAGGAGTCCCTGGACCTGGTCGATGACATCGCGAGCGTCGTCAATATGGAGGCCTGCATCGGCTGCGGAGACTGCGCCGAGGAGTGCCCTGTAGAAGCCGTCACCATGGAATAAGACACCTCAATATGCGATCAATGCGGAGGCGGGTCAAACCCGCCTTTGCCTTTTGTTGGAATTGTTTCCCTGGCGGCCGAAACACCCTGGTCCGCTTCTGACTCGGGAATTGTTGACAACAGCCAACAATTCCAACAGAACGCAACAAGAAGTGACCATGGAGTACTCGTTTGACAAACGCGTCAACATGTATGATATACTCGACCATATCGGTACAAGATATGCCCCGGGGTTAAGGAGTGGCATTGGCTCGACGAAAGACAGATAATCCTTCCGTCAAGAAGTACCGCGAGATGTCCGACAAGGAGTTGGTCCGAAGCTCGCGGGCCGGAGACCTCCTGGCGGAAAACGTCATCATCAGCAGGTACCAGTATCTCGCCCATGTCAAGGCGCGCTCCTATTTCCTCACCGGTGCCGACCACGAGGACACGGTCCAGGAAGGCATGATCGGCCTTTTCAAGGCGATACGCGATTACAAAGAGGGCGAGCTCTGTTCGTTCCGCTCGTTCGCGATACTCTGTATCACCCGGCAGATAATCACCGCGGTCAAGACGCACGCTCGAAAGAAACACAACCCCCTTTCATCCTACCAGTCGCTGGACACGCAGGTGCCCGACGAGAACCTGCTGGACAACCTCGCTTCCCAGGGCATCGGTTCCGACAAATCCGAAGACCCGCTGGAGCTCTATATCTTCGAGGAGGAGCTTGACTCTGTTGTCGCCATCCTTCGCGACAAGCTCTCGGACCTCGAGTGGAGCGTCTTCGTCGAGTATCTCGAGGGAAAGAGTTACCAGGAGATCGCCGTTGAGATCGACTGCGAGACCAAGGTAGTAGACAACGCGCTCTGCCGCATCAAGCAGAAGATCAAGAAGGAGTGCGCCCTCTCCGAGGTCGGCTGATTCATGTCGGGGTCAGACACCTTGACATGAATTCTTCTTTGAAGCCCTTTCCCTTCCGCGATTCACGCCAGGTTTTCATCAAGGTGTCTGACCCCGACATGAATCAGCCGGTGAGGTCGGTGATGGTGCTGCATGCACCACAGCGCACGCACCCCGCCAGGCAACTCGACGCGCTGAGCCGGGCCTCCTGGACGGTAGCCGCGGCAGCTTCGAACAACCGCATCACCCTCCCCGATTCGGGCGGAGACCATGTCTCGAGAGGAGTCCCTCTCAGCGGACGCAACGGCACCAGAAAAGGGTAGACCCCCATCGACGCGAGCACTTTCGCGCCCTCGAGCACGCTCTCGTCGGGCTCCCCCAGGCCGAGGATGATGAAGCTTGTGACCTGCCCCGGCCCATACGTGTCGACGGCCTTCCTCCAGGCGTTGCGATAGCGGGGCAGCCCCGTGCGCGCCTTACCGGGTGCGATGTCCGCCAGGACTGCCCGGTCGAAGCATTCGACGTTGATGGCAGCGCTGTCCGATACCCGGGCGACACGTTCTATGAGCCCCATGTCTTCGGGGGGTTCGAACTGCACGTGGATCCTCATGCCGGTGCGCGCCCTCACCGAGGCCGCGCACTCCGCCATGTGCGCTATCCCCATTTCGCCTCCGGTGGTGCCGGTGGTCAACACGATGTGCGCGTAGCCCTCGCCCTCGGCGGCCGCGGCAACCTCCGCGAGCTCACCGGGTGACTTGCGGGCAATGGTCGCGCCCAACTCCTTTGACAGTGATATCGCGCAGAACTTACAGGAGTCGGCACCGTGAGAGCAACCCTGGGCGACCGTGGAGCCTATGCCGTCCCGCCCGTGGCGCAAAGCGATCTTGTGGAAGGGGACGAGGCCCTCGGTCTCGAATGCGTAGAACGCCGGGTCCGGCGCGGGCCGCACCTCCCCGAGCGAACGCCCGTCTTTGAGAAGCTCGAAGGCCCCACCCGCGTCGCTGAGGCTGAAGGGAGAGCGCTCGACGTAGGAAGCCCCGGTCGGGACGGTTGCGACCAGCTCATCGATGAAGAGGGTGATGCCATCAGCGGGCCCCGCGCCGCCCGCGCGGAAGCGCAGTTCCCCCGGAACGCGAATGCCGAGCGACTGCAGCTCGACTTTGAGCTCGAGGGCGCCGGGCAGGCCCGCGTTCATGGTTCGCGGCTGCCCTCGCCGAACGGCAACACCGCGCCGTCCGGGTCGTCGTACATCCCCAAAGCGGCCAGGGCGCCTATGCAGCCGCGCTCTCCCGTCACAACGCGGAGAACCGCGCTCGAGCGCGCCGCCGTCTCTGCCGCCTCCTCGATGGATACCATTCGCGACCTTGCCTCAACGGAGAACGCGCGCAGCGCGTCCGCCACTGTTATCCTGGTCGTCACCGCCATGCCGCAATGCTCGCTGTAGCACCTGTCCGCAAGCGTCTGCGCTATCCTGTCCGCGACCGCCGAACTTTCCTCGGGACGCACGCCGAGCACAACCGCGGTAGAGCAGCAGTTGGTGGTCTTGAAGGGGTTGTCCGGGAAGAGCTGCGCTATCGAGTGGCCGAGGTAGTGACAGGCGCCGTCCCGTTCCAGCTCGAATGCCAGCTCGTTCACCGTTGACCACGTCGCCCCACGCTTCTCGTCGTCGGTGTCGTCCACCCCGACGACCAGCTTCCTCGAGGCGGGCACCCTGAGGGTGGCCCTGCCGAGCGACGCTCCTCCTCCGCGCTCGTGCACCGTGGTCGATATCACTCCGCCGGCCATGCCGCGGCACAGGGTCGCCGCGACGCCTCCCCCGGCGAGCCCCGCGTAGGTCAGCTCGAGGGCGCCTCCCTCGACGCGAACCGCCTCCAACCCGGCCCCGGCGATGCCCGGGGTCAGCTCTAGCTCGGCGCGCCCCTCCCTGCACAGGAAGACGTTGCGCGCTCCCTCTCTTCTGGCCGCCAGCACGAGCGGGCTGGTGCGCGCGTAGTGATATACCTCCCAGGCCGCGCCGCCCGAGCACTTTCCCCTCGCGTGGAACTCGTGGAGCTCGACCAGCCCGGTCTCCTCGTCCACCATGGCGATTATCATCTCGTAAGGGGTGATGTAGGGGAGGTCCCCGTATCGCTCTTCTATCTCACCGGGTGTTAATATCTGTTCCATGTTCGCTCTTCCTGGAGGTCTCTTGAGGTCAAACTGAACAGTAACACAAAGGGGTGCGAGTCAGGAGCTTAGCGCGCTCAGTTGCGCCCGCCCGCGTGGACGAGCATGTCCGCCGCTCAAGTGCCCGGCGGCGGCGTTGCCCGTTGTTGCGCCTGCCTGGTACCGGTGTTACATTTCAACGGCATCCCCGCGAGCCGGCCGAGGTAGTCCGTGGAATCTGAAGAAGACCGGGAGAAGCTCGAGGAGCGCCTGCGCGAGCTCGAGAGAATCGAAGAAGAGGAAAGTCAGCGGGTTGTCCAGGAGACGCTGGGCAAGTTCGGCTTCTTCCTGCACGTCACCGCCTGGTTGACCGGCTGCGCTTACCTGGTCCTCCTCGGGATTTTTGTCAACAAAGCCATGCCATGGGTGTTAATCCCGATGGGCCTGTGGACAATCGGTCTGGGGATTCACTGCTGGCGAGCCTGGCACCCCGGCACCAGGCAGGAAAGAGCGTTTAGAAAGGCCCTCAAGCAGCTCGAAAAAGAGGAAGCCGAGGAGGCTGGGACCGCCCCGGAAAGCCTCGCGGACGTCGAGGGTCCCCATGGCGAGTGCCCCGACCCCCCAGAAGTACCAGAAAGCTTTGAGCGCGAGGAAGGCCCCGCTTAGATGGTGTGGTCGGACCTGTTGGGGCATGATACTGACGGGGGTTTGCCAATGTCTCCCTCGACCCAGATGTACTGCTCGTTCCCAGACGGGCAGGTGGGGATGCCCTGAAGCACCCGCATGCCCGGCGACGTCATGTCTTCCAGCGAGGATGGGTAAGTCTCGTCGGGCGATGTCGCTCCGTACGTCTCGATTGCGCTTTGGATGTTTCGCAGGTTCGACTGGCATGTCTTCCGCTGAGCGCTCTGTCTTGCGGCCGTGTAAGTGAGCAGAACAGGGGCTGTTATAGCCGCCGCCACAACGAGAAGCCCCAGTACGCCAAGCGCTATCAGCAGCCCTACGCTCATCCTCCGCTTCGGAGCCTGGAGGAACTCCTCCTCAGGCTCAGTCTCCGCAATCAGTGGGAGTGGCTCGTCGGGGAGCCGCATCCCAAGGGGTGGAGAAACCGTGGGCGTTCCGCACGAATCGCAGAAACGCGCCTCCTCGCTCAACTCCTTTCCGCACCTCGAGCATATCATCGTGCCCTCCTGATATATATCAGGGTCAGATCTGAGGCCAATTGTCAGCCGCCGGCGTAGAGCCCTAGCAGCCGCAGCGCCTTCATCATCTGAACACCTTCCTCTATGGAATGCACCACCGGGATGCCGTTGAGCTCGAAGCCCTCAAGGACCATACCGTACTTCGCCAGGTTCGGCACGTATGCGACCACCGGCTTGTCGTGCCTCTTGACCACAAGGCCGAGCCTCGTCCCCACAAACGAGGTCATCATCGGGGTGTAAGGAAGGGTCAGCACAAGGGCGGCTTCTATGTCTTCCTGGCCGAGAAGGAAGTCGAGCGTTCTTTCGAAGTCCTGGTCGGTCGCGCTGCCGGTCAGGTCCACCGGGTTGGCCAGCGAGGCTATCTCTCGCAGGTTGGGGTCGATAAGGGCGCGCAGCTCTTCCTGCCTCTCGCGCGCGAACTCGTTCACTCCGAGCCCCGCCTCCTCCGCAAGGTCGGAGGCGAGGACCCCGTGCCCACCGCTCGAGGAGATAATCGCTATGCCGCACTGGCGCAGCGGACGGTGGTGGTAGAAGGAGAGTATCTTGCAGAAGGAGGTCACCTCGGCCTCCGTGGTGGCCTCGAGGATGCCGCTCTGCCTGAGCGCGCCCGCCATGATCTCGTGGTTGGCGGCGAGAGCCGCGGTGTGCGATTTGGCCGCCGCCTGGCCGCGACTGCTCTTGCCTCCGAGGTAGGCGACTATGGGCTTGCGAGGCGTTATGTCGCGCGCCGCCTCGATGAAGCGGCGAACACCCTCGTCCATGCCTTCGATGTAAAAGCAGATGCAGCGCGTGTCTTCGCGTCCCGCGAAGTGCCCGAGGAGCACCTCCTCGTCGACCATCGCCTTGTTGCCCATGCTGACCGCTACGCTTATGCCCATGCCGGCTTCGTGGAAGTTGGTCATTACCTGGTCCACCAGGAATGCTCCACTCTGGCTGGCGACCGCGATGTCTCCCTTCCTTGGAAGCACCGTGCGCTCGGGCGGCAGGAAGAAAGTGTCAACGCTTGGTGGTGAATAGACGCCGAAGCAGTTCGGGCCGATCAGGGCGATGTCGCCCACCTCGCAGGCCGCCACGAGCTCATCCTGGAGCGAGCGGCCTACTTCGCCCATCTCGGCAAAGCCACCGGAGATCACGACCAGCGCACGCACCCCGGCGGCAGCGCATTCGCGAGCGACCTCGGGCACGAAACGTGCCTTGACCGCCACGACCGCCATGTCCACCCGCACCGGTATCTCGCCCACCGAGCGGTAGACCTTGCGGCGCTCGAGCTCCCCACCTTTGGGGTTAACCGCGTATGCCTCGCAATCGTTGCCGTAGTAGTTCTTGTTAAAGATTATATTCGCGGGATGGAAAGGGTTGGTCATTGATACACCAACGACGGCGATTCTCCCCGGGTTGAACATCTCAAACAGATCCAACCTGCGCTCCTTCCTATTACAAAAATGCGGTCGGGTCACTCTTCGCATTTCCCCGCCACTTCTGTGTGATCCCACCGGCCGGATGACTGCCCGGCTATAGTAGTATTCTCCGCCTGGGGCCCGGTTCCCGCCTTCTCGATGCAAGGCCCGGAGTTGTTCCGGCCCCGCTGTTGTGTTATACAAATAGCGCAACCAAAGCTCTGGAGTTAAGATGCAGCCGTACGCCATATTCGGGCTCGGCCCGCTCGAGATCGTTATCATCGTCGCGATCGTAGTCGTCCTCTTTCTGCCCGCGCTCCTGCCTAAAATAGCCAGGAGGGTCGCCGATACGATGGTGACGATCAAGGAAATGGCCAACAAAGGCATCGACGCGGAGGAAGCGGAGAACAAGGATAAGAAGAAGGGAGATTAGCCATCTCCGGCTGACGGTCCCCGCGGCCCCTCCGGCAACCGCGCCCTCACCCTTATCCCGAACCCCTGCGTTATAATCGTTTCCGTGCGACTCGGCGCGAGCCGTGCGCACGAGCAAGGCAAACCGCGCAAGGAGGAACCGATGAGCAGTGACCTTTTCCAACCCGAGCACGATGTGTTCCGCCAGACAATCCACGAATACATAATCAACGAGCTCGCGCCGCACGCCGACGAATGGGAAGAAGCGGGCGAGGTTCCTCGCGAGGTCTTCATGCGGATGGGCGACCTGGGCTACCTGGGCATGCGCTATCCCGAGGAGTACGGCGGCGGTGACGATATACTGTCCGAAGCGGTGTTCCACGAGGAGCTGGCCAACTGCCGCTCGGGAGGAGTGGGGGCCGACCTGGGCGCGCACATGGCCATCGCAATGCCCCACATCCTGACCTACGGCACCGAGGAGCAGAAGCAGAAGTACCTCATCCCCGGAATAAAGGGGGAGTGGATCGGCTGCCTGGCGATCACGGAGCCTGACGCGGGCAGCGACGTGGCTGGTATTAAAACCCGCGCGGTTCGCGACGGGGACGACTGGGTCATAAACGGTTCCAAGACGTTCATCACCAACGGCGCGCGATGCGACTTCATGGTACTGGCCGCGAAGACCGACCCTGGAAAGGGCCACAGTGGCATTTCGATGTTCGTCGTTGACACCAGCACCCCGGGGTTCGAGGTCACCCGCAAGCTCGACAAGCTCGGCTGGCGCGCCTCCAGCACGGCGGAGATGGCCTTCACGGACATGCGTGTACCCGGCGACGCCCTGCTCGGCGAGGAGAACAAAGGCTTCTTCCAGATAATGGGCATGTTCGTTTGGGAGCGCATGACACTCGCGCTGGGCTCGGTCGGGGGAGCGCAGGTCTGCATGGAAGCGGCGCTCAGTTACGCCAAGCAGCGACAGGCGTTCGGCAAGCCCATATCAAAGTTCCAGGTCATCGCACATTACTTCGCCGACATGGCCACCAAGATCGAGGCGGGCCGCCAGTTGACCTATTACGTCCTCAAGCTTTACCTCGAGGGCAAGAACCCAATAAAGGAGGTCTCCATGGCCAAGCTGTTCTGCGGGCGGATGGCGTGCGAGGTGGTGGACACCTGCCTGCAGATATACGGCGGCTACGGCTACATGGAAGAATACGATGTCGCTCGCGCTTACCGCGATATCCGCCTGATGCCTATCGGCGGCGGCACCGACGAGGTGATGAAGGAGATAATCTCCCGCATGATGGGGGTGTGAGAGGCGCAGTTGAGGCCACCTGAGATATTCACCTGCAGGCCGGAGACGCACAAGTGGCCGGCGCCCGCCAACAGCTTCGTGTTGAAGGACGCCGACGGCGCGGTGCTCATAGACGCGGGCTGCGGCTACCGCGAATGCTACCAGAGGGTACGTGACTTCCTGGCCGGCCTGGGGCTGCGGCCCGGCGACGTGCACACGGTGGTGCTCTCACACGCGCACCCCGACCACATGGGAGCAATCCCGTTCCTGCTGGAGGAGGCCTCCCCCCGCATCATAATCCACGCTCTCGAGAAGCCCCTCGCCATCGACAACAGCCTGCTGAACAAGAGCTTCGACATGGGCCATATCGCGGATTACTACGCGGAGCGGCTGGGCGGCACGGACCCGGCCTCGCTCGACATACTTGATTACTTCAGCAACCTCTGCCCGATGGGGGCGGCCGTGCCGACCGACACCGTCGAGGAGGGCGACGTGCTCGAGCTGGGCGGCAGGAGCTTCGAGGTCCTGCACACGCCCGGCCACGCCCCCGGGCACATATCGCTCTACGACGCCCGCAACAGGACCCTGCTCGCGTTCGACCTTGTCGGGGCGGTGGTCGCCTGGTACTGTCCGTCGGGCGGCGGGGCGCGCGGCTACCTGGAAAGCCTCGACAAGATAGAGCGCCTGGACGCCGAGCTGTTGCTGCCCTCGCACGGCGAGGCCATCACGGACGTGGCCGGCTCCATCGCGAGCACACGGGGGGTCCTGCTGAAGCGCGACCGGCGCCTGCTTGAGCTCCTGGAGGACGGCCCCAGGTCGCTTCTGGAGCTGACCGACGTTCTCTTCCCCGAGCCGGTGCGCATGTTCCCGGGCCTGCAGATAACCGACAGCCACCTTATCAGGCTCGAGGAGCAGGGTGAGGTCGAGCGCGAAGACAGAGGCGGCACGCCCTTCTTTTCCCTTGCCCGCCGCGCCGGATGAACCCCCGCCCGCCGTTGAGCGCGCTCGCGAGCCTCACGCGCTTGTTCTCGATCATCCTCATCTCGATGTCGCTCTCGCTGGCGCTGCTGATAATCGCCCAGCGCGAATTCACCCCGTTCCACGCCGTGAAGGGCTCGTCCATGTCACCGCAGATCAAGAGCGGCGACGCGGTTATCATCAAGCGTGTAGAAAGCCGAGACGTGAAGGCAGGCCAGGTCATCATCTTCCGGGACCCCGAGGACCATGAGCGCCTCGTCATACACAGGGTCGTCGCCGTTCATGACAATGGCGACGCCCGGCTCTTCAGCACCAAGGGGGACAACAACCCGGTGAGGGACCCGTGGAGGATCTCGACAGGGGCCGTCGTTGGGGGAGTCGCCCTCAACTTACCGGGGCTCGGGTCTTTCCTCGACTTCATAACCAATCCCAGGGGCTACCTCTCTTGCGTCGCCATACCCGCGGCGGTCTCGCTTTCCCTGGTTTTCCTGCTGGGCATAGGAGAGATTGCAGAAAAACCCGGGCCGCCCGGGAAGCCGCCAAAGAGAAGGTTTCGCCCTCCTCCAACGGGGAGGCCGCCCGCGTAAGACAAATAGACATGCGGGAGGGGCCATGCCCGGTGGTTCAAAACAGCTCGTGCAGCTGCCCGCCCATGACCGAGTCGGCCGCCAGGAGCCCCGACATGACCGAGGCGTAAATGCCCCCGCCGAGAACGGATTTCGAACCGGTGACGTAAAGCCCCCGCAGTGGGGTCCGGGGGCCCGGACGGCGGCCGAGCACCTGGCCGGGCACCTGCGCCCTGTCGTACCAGCAACCGTCCGTCGCCATCGTGTAGCGCTCGTAGGTTATCGGTGTCGATATGTCGTAGGCCTCGACGTTCCCGATGAGGTCGGGGAACGCCCCTGAGACCGCGGCGACTACTGCCTCGGCGTACTTCTCCTTGGTCTTGAGGTACCTCTCGCCCCTCACGCCGCCTTCGACCCCCCAGCGCTTCTTGAACTCGTAGGGGACCGCCGGAACCAGTATGTCCAGGCAGGTCCTTCCCTCGGGGGCGAGCGAAGGGTCCAGCGCGGAATGAACCATCAGGCAGAAAGCCAGCCTGGCGGGGTCGGGGTAGCGGTCACTTACGCAGAGCTCCTCGAACACCTCGCGATGGTCGTAGGAGGGCTGAAAGAATATGGGTCCGCAGGCCAGGGCGTCGTCGTCCACGGCCTTGGCCATTCCCAGGTGTATGGTGAAGCCGGACATCGACGCCTCGCCCTCCTCCAACCTCTCGACGAAAGCGCGCGGGAAGCTCTCCCGCTCAGAAAGGCTGAGAAATGTGCGCTTGCAGTCGGCGTCACTCACCACGGTCTCGGTCTTGACCCTCTTGCGGGGCGTCAGCTCCACCTCGTCGACCCGGCCCTCGCTCGTGTTGACCGAGGTGACCTCGTGACCGAGGAGCAGCGTGCCTCCGTTCTCGGCGAACGCCCGGGCGAAGGCCATGGCGAGCTCGCCGTACCCCCCCAACGGGAAGAAAGCGCCCCGCTCGAAACTGTTCATCATTGCGAGCATAGACAAAGCCGCAAGCTCCCAGGGAGGCGAGCCGAGGAACGGCCAGGGAGTGGCTATCACCGATTTGATCCGCTCGTCTGCGAAAAAGGAGTCGAGAAACTTCTCGAGCGTAGCCCCTCCCGAGAGGAGGCTCAGCATGCGGGGGTGGACGAATGGATAAGCCAGGCCCCTGAGGGCCGCTCCCGCCCCCCTCGGGCGCCTCAACATCCTTATGTCCAGCCCCTTTCGCACGCCTGCCGCCATCCTGAAGAACCGGTTTATGTTCTCCGTCTGGGGCTGGAAGCTCTCCTTCAGAGCTTCCATGAATGCACCGGTTTCGCTGGAGACGGTGATGTCATGCTCGGGGTAGATAAACCGCATGTACGGTTCGACGCGTTTGAAGTCCACCTTCATGCCGAGATGGTCCATGACCCTGGTCAGGTCGCCACCGGGCCCGCATCCCCCCATTATGTGCGGGACCTGGAACCGGTACCCCTTGCGCTCGTAGTCCGTGACGAACCCGCCGGGCCTGTCGTGCCTCTCGGCGATGAGGACCTTTCGGCCCGCCTTGGCCAGCAGCGCCCCGCAGGCAAGCCCTCCGACGCCCGCGCCTATGACTACCACGTCGTAATGTTCCCCGAAATCTGGCGTCTCGCCCTCGGGAGCTTCCCGTTCAGCCATCTCCTCCCACCCCACTCTCTTCAGTCACTAGAGTATTTTACGCAAATACCGGGGTCAGGTCACTTTCATGTCGGGGGTCAGGCACCTTTACATGAATTTGAAGCGGCGTTCGGGTGTTTCAGACACGAATTCATGTCAAGGTGCCTGACCCCAGGGTGAATGCCCCGATCAGGAGACCAGCCTGCGCGCATAGATCAACTGCGCGCCCTTCTTTCGCTCGAGGCGCGTGGCGCCACCGCGGCATGTGGCGACGCAGAGCCCGCAACCGAAGCACGCTCCCGCGTCGACCTCGCCGGTGGGGCCGACCGCCACCCGCGCGTCAAAGGGGCACCTGCCGAGGCACGCCCCACACTCGTCGAAACCCAGGCACGATTCGGTGGCCACGACGGCGAGGGCCCTCCCTTTCCGGAACGCCTGGAATCCCCGCCGCTTCTGCGCCTGCAGCGGGATGCAGATATCCGGCGCGCAGTTGCACAGGACGAAAGCCGCGCCCTCCCTGGTAAAAAAGCCGTAGACCTGGTGGAGGTACCCGTGGCGGTCGAACTCCTCGACGAGGCCGAGCGCTTCCTGGCGGCCCACCCTGTGATACAGACCCGGGTAGTTCTCGAGGTACTCCTCGGCCCACTTTCCGAAAACCATGTCAGTGTTGTTCGGCTTAACATCTGATAGCACGTCCCTCGCGCGGCGGCAGGGGCACGTGCCAACCGCCACCACGTACCCTTCTTCGAAAGCCGAGGCTACCATCTCACGCGCCTCCCCGAGCGTCAGCACCTCGCCGTTGATTGTTTTCATCACCAGCTTGCTCACGCGCATCACCTGACTCCTGACAAAATCATTGCTGTAGATCCATTCGCGCTCGGCCAGGAAATCGATAGTCCTCATCGCCAGGTGCTCGTAGCGGGAGAAAACGCGCATCAGCCACCTCGGCACGATCTGCCTTATCGCGGGCTCGCCGTGACCCACGTGAAGCGGGAATAAACGGGCGACGGCGGGCGCGAGTGTAAAGATCTCGAGAAGCGCCTTGCCGTGACGGCGGGCGTTACCTCGGGTCATTTGGTTTTTCCTTTCTTCAAGGCGATTCAGGGTCAACGTGCATTTTCCCCCGTTGAGGTCTGGATCGCAACATCGAAATGCACACGTGCCGCCTGACCCCAAATGGAAATAATTGGTTGCGCGCCGGACCATGTTGTATTAGCCTCATTTAGCGGAACGGATTTTGTTCCTGGAGATTGACAGCATCGAATGGGGGCTCTTTACAGTGACCGTCGTTGACCCGGACCTGGCGCTCGAGGTCGCCAGGGCCGCGCTCGAAACCGGGGGCGTTTATGCAGATGTCCTCTGCCAGCGTCGCTCGGTCCAGATGGTGCGCTTCGAGGACGGCGGGCTCGACGACCTCTCGCAAGGGGTCGACAGCGGCGCGGGTGTCCGGGTCATCAAAGGAGACCTGGCGGCGTTCGCCCACACCGACATCCTCGACAGAGAACACCTGCTGCGCGCCGCTCGAACCGCAGCCGAAGCCCTCCGCCACGCCGCTCCGGGGCAGACCCTCCAGGCCGTCGTTTCGAAGCGGACCGCCCCTCCACCGGTATGCGAGCAGGACTCGGGGGCCCACCAGGTAAGTGCCGTGCTCGAACACCTCTCGCGTTGCGACGAGGCCGCGCGAGCCGAGAGCAAGGACGTAAGGCAGGTCACCGCGGTCCACAACGCGTCGATCGAGGAAGGCCTCCTGGTCAACAGCCTGGGCGAGGTCCGGAC
This sequence comes from Candidatus Geothermincolia bacterium, assembly GCA_038326775.1. Lineage (GTDB taxonomy): Bacteria > Actinomycetota > Geothermincolia > Fen-727 > Anoxymicrobiaceae > DYIU01. The sequence continues at coordinate 32,762 of JBBQKJ010000003.1, read as the reverse complement.
CGACTCCTGCCGCCGCACCCGGTTGGTCCTTCAAGTGGTAGCCGGCCGCGACGGTGTTGTCCAGGTCGGGCAGGAGGCCCCCGGCGCCCTGGCAGGCCCGGACTTCTACACCAGTCACGACCCCGTCTCGTTCGCGCTCGTCGCCGCGCGAAGGGCGCTCATCATGCTGGACGCCAGGCCTTCTCCAACCGGCAAGATGGCGGTGGTTATGAACTCCGGAACGGGCGGCGTGCTCCTGCACGAGGCGTCCGGCCACGGCCTTGAGATCGACCACGTGCATAAGGGAGCCTCGGTTTATGCCGATAAGATAGGACGGATGGTCGCGAGCCCGGTTGTGAGTGCGTCCGACAACCCGACGCTCCCCGGACTGTGGGGTTCCTACGCGTACGACGATGAGGGCACCCCTTCGAGGCATACCGTTCTCATCGAGAACGGGGTACTTCACGAGTTCCTCTACGCGAGGCACGAGGCCATGAAGGACGGCTGTGAGAGCACCGGCAACGGCCGGCGCCAGTCGTTCCGTTACACACCTGTGCCGCGCATGAGCAACACATATATCGAGCCCGGCGCCTCCGAACCGGCCGAAATAATCGCTTCGACCGAACGGGGACTCTACGCGCATAAGATGGGAGGCGGACAGGTGGACCCGGCGACCGGGGACTACGTGTTCGGGGTGTCGGAGGGGTACCTGATAGAGAAGGGCAGGCTCGGCCCGCCGGTGAGGGGCGCGACCCTCATAGGGAACGGACCCCGAACCCTGGAAATGATAGACGCCGTCGGCAACGACCTGTCCTTCGAGGAAGGCACCTGCGGCAAGGACGGCCAGGGCGTACCGGTAACCACCGGCGGACCGACGTTCAGGATAGCCGAGTTGACGGTCGGCGGTACCGAAGTCTAACGAAAGGAAGACGGAGAGTGATCAAGAAGATCGACAACCTCGGGAGGGTAGTGGTTCCCAAGGGCTACCGGCAGATGCTCGGGCTGCAGCCGGGGGACCCCCTGGACATCGGGGTCAATGGCGACAGCCTGGTTATAACCCCGCACCGTGAAGGCTGCACGCTCTGCGGCGGCACGGGTGCTCTTTACTCCTACCTCTCGAAGAACATCTGCTCGGACTGCGTAAAGCAGATACGGGCAATGCCTACTCCTTGAGGGCGGCGTTGTACAGCCTCCTCCTGGAGATACCTGGTGACTCCTCCGCCACCCGGTTTACCGCGTCCTTAAGGGACGTGCCCTGGCCGCGCAGACGCGCGACCCGCTCCAGCGCATCTTCGCTGGAAGGTTCAGCGGCCTTATCCGCGCCCTTCACCACCAGGACGACCTCTCCCCTGACCGGCTTGCTCTCCAGCAGCTCCGCGACCCGTGAAACGGCGCCCCGCAGTACCTCCTCGTACCTCTTGGTCAGCTCACGCGCGAGCGCGATGGCTCGGTCGCCCATAACGTCGCGTATGTCCTGTAGCGTCTCCGCGACCCTCTGAGGGCTTTCGAAAAATATCAGGGTCCTCGTGTCGGTGGCCAGCTCCTCCAGCACCCTGCGCCGCGCGCCCTTCTTCCTGGGCAGGAACCCCTCGAAGGAGAAGCGCAGCGTCGGAAGCCCGGAGAGCACCAGCGCGGTCACCGCGGCGTTCGCGCCGGGCAGCGCCTCGACGTCCAACTCCCGCTCCAGGCACCTCTTCACGAGGTCGTGACCGGGGTCGGAGATACCGGGGGTGCCCGCGTCCGAGACCAGCGCCACCACCGCGCCCTCCTCGATCCGCCTGATTATCCTCAGGCCGGCCGCCTCGCGGTTCTCCTCGCGGTAGCTCATCATCGGGGTGTGGATGTCGTAGCGCGAAAGCAGGCGCCGGGTCCTGCGCGTGTCCTCGGCCGCGATGAGGTCACAGGCACTCAGGGTCTCGAGCGCTCGCACGGTTATGTCGCCGAGGTTCCCTATCGGGGTCGCGCATAGATATAGACTTCCACGATGGCGTTCGTGATTCTTCACGCTCTTATGTTACCGCGGAATCGAGAAGTACATCGCGCGCTCGCAGATAACCGGCAGGTCGCCGGTTACGGCCGAGGCGAACTCCGCGTCGGTCAGGCCTTCGACAGCATCCACATGGATGGTGTACCGGCTGTGCGCCGCGACGGTGAAGCTCAATCCCTTCTGCTCCCCGTTGGGCTTCAGGAAGCTGACGTCCACCTTGGTTGCCTGGTCGTTGGGGTTCATCACAAGCACGTAGGTATCGAAGGCTCCGCCGGTATAGCCCTCGGCAAGGTACCAGAAGCGGTCTGCCGCCGAAACGCCGGGGGCGTCCGCCCCTCCGGGCCTTCCGTAGCTCACGAAGTACATCGACCGCTCGGTAATGACGTCGACGTCCGCTTCCACCATAGTGGACAGTTCTTTTGAGGCAAGCTCGGGTATCTCGTCCACGTGGATGGTGAACCGCGAGCGCGGCAGCAGGTCATAGGTCTTGACCACGTTCAGCCCGTCGCTGCACATGAAGGTGACCACGGCACGGCCTCGGGTGTCGCCGGGGTTCTGTATGAGGACGTACTCGTCGAACTCACCGCCGGTGTAGCCCTCGGCCAGGTACCACTTCTTCGCCGGGGCGCGTACCGCGGCCGAGGCGTTCCCCTCCCTCTTGCCGTTGTAGTTGAAGTACTGGGCGCGCTCGGCGACCACCGGCTGGTCGCAGGTCACCCGGGTGGAGACCTCGGCCTGTGAGACCTCGGCGATATCGTCCACGTGGACCGACAGGCGCGAGTGCGCCTTTATCGGCCAATCGCGGTGGAAGCTCTGCCCGTCGGAGCGCATGAAGTCCATCCCCGCGGTGCCGTCCATATCTCCCGGGTTCTGCACCAGGATAAACTCGTCGAACTCTCCGCCCGTATAGCCCTCAGCCAGGTACCAGGTGGTCTGGGGCGAGGAGACGCCGGCCGAACAGGTCCCGCCCTCCTTGCTGTTGAAGAAGTCGTGGAAATACATCGAGCGCTCCGAGGTGATGGGCTGGTCGGAGCGCAATCGCGTCGAGACCTCTGTGTTGTCCAGGCCCGCAACGCTGTCTACATGGATTGTGGAACGGGAGAGAGCCGGAATGCTGTAGCTGCCGCTCACCACCGAGCCGTCAGGCTTCATAAAGTCGGCGGTGACGTTCGCCGCCATCCCGTTCGGGTTCGCCATGAGCACGTACTCGTCAAAGTTGCCTCCGGTGTACCCCTCCGCCAGGTACCACTCCGTAGCCGCCTGAAGGCCCTGGCTGGCGTGCCCGCCCTTGTACGGGGGGGGCGGTGGGGGCGGTGGGGGCGGTGGTTCCCAGTGGGAAGGGCTCACATCGATCCTGGTGCCGTTGGGCGTCCAGTTATAAGCCCACTGCGCGTCGGCGACCGACTGGCGCACGCAGCCGTGCGAGGCCTTCTGGCCCAGCAGGCTGGCGCCGGTGTAGGTGCCGCTGCCGGGGTTGTATGGAAGGGCGTGCATGCCGGTGTCCGGCGCGAAGTTCATCCACCAGTAGCAGTATGCGCCGCCGTACATCTCGCTTATCACAAGGTACTCGTGGAACTGCACCGTGAAGACGCCGAACGGGGTCGGGTGGTCGTTCGTCCCCGTCGAGCAGAGATGCGACTTGACCAGGACATCATTTTCCAGGAAGTAGATGCGCTGGTCATAAACGGAGATGATGATGTGCTTTCCGGGGTAGCCTCCCGTCTTCGCCCTCGATAGCGAGGGAAGGGAGCCTTCGGCCGTGGGGGTCCGCCCGAGCTCGCGCCCGTCCACCCCGGTGAGCGCCACCCGGTAGTAGTACTTCGCGCCATCCTTCAGGCCCGTGTCGAAGTAGTCCATCATCTTCACTTCGGTCACCTGGACCTGTTCGGTGTGAACGAGCTTGAACCCGGAGTCCGGGTCGCTCGAGCGAAACACCTTGTAAGCGGCCACCCGCGACGGGTCGTCGACCTTCCATGTCAGCTTGAGGCTGCCGCCCGAGCTGGAGCTCGGAGGCCGCACCTCCAGGCCGTAAGGCGCGGCCCCGTGTCCCGCCGCGAAAACAGCGGGAGCGAACATCCCGACAAGCGCCACCGCCATGAAAGCGGAGAGCGCAACCCTGGCACTTCTTCCCATAACCAAAAAAGTCCACCTCCGGGGGCACATCTTCAACCCTGTTCAATGACAAAGCCGGACGACTGCAACCCAACCCACAGTCTCCCGGCACCAGGCATTATAACGTGCGAGAGCCTGAAACGCTACTGTTGATATTACGTCAGGGGTGCGGGTTGCGGGACAGGTTCGCGCGTTCCGGGTCAGCCGACCTGCGAAATCGTGAAGGAAACTGCTCCCCTGCGTGGCTTCTCCCAGGAAACGCTGCTCTTCTTCTTCTCGAGCGCTTCAAAGAGGCCCTGGAAGGTGCCGGCGAGGATACTTGGCTCGTAAGGGTTCTCGACCACGACCTGCACCTCACTTTCGCTCACGTTGAAGGTGCCGGGGTTGCCGTAGCCGTAGAGCGGCAGCATCTCCAGGTAGTCCCTGTAGGCGGCCTCCAGCTCGGCGGGCGACAGCGGCCCGTTGCCGCCGGAGAGCCCCAGCTCGGCCACGTGGTCGGCCGTCCAATCCCTCTGGGCCGCGACCACCAGGTCATAGATCTCGTCGCCCAGCTCCGAGGCCATCTCGCGGAGGACGGTCGTCAACATGTACGCATCAAGCAAGATCACGCGCGCGCCGGTGCGCGTGTCCACTATCGTGCCCTCGCTCTCTATCCACTTGAGGGAGTTGGCTATGGCCCAGGGCACTTTGCAGCGGGGGCACCTGTCGAAGTGGATATTGCCGGGCAGCACGGCGCCGTACTCGATCTTCATCCTCTCGGCCATCTCCGGCTTATCTCCGGTCGCCTCGATTCGTATGACGAAGGAATCCTTTGACTCATCCTCCCAGGTACTGCCGAAGGGAATGCCTTCGAGCAACTCGAAGGCGCCGGTCACGTTCGCCGCCATGAGGCCCATGTTGAAGGGGTTCCTGATGCGCGCCACGCCGTACTTTCCCGGGACGTACTCTATAGTCTCCGAGCAGGCCATCCCGGTAAGGACCGCCACCTTGTGGAACTGCTCGACCGCGATGCGCCTTACGAACTTGAACCGGGTGCCGTACTTCACCCCCGGAATTTTTTCGGCGAACGCCTCGAACGTCGCCTTGCTGGCGTTGCGCTGCGCCTCGTAGGCGATGTGCTCGATGGAGACGCCGAGCTTCGCCTCTATGCTGGAGAAGAGGTTGTCGACAAAACCGTGGTGCAGGATAACCACCCTGAAATCCCTGCGCATCAACTGGACCATGGTGCCGTTATCGTTCCACTTGATGAAGAAACCTACGATGCGCGGGAATCCGCACTCGCGGCAGCGCATCATGGTCCTGGCTTTCTTAGGCATCCGCCAAACACCTTCCCGGTCCTGTTGCTCTGACATGGCAGTGCGCTCATTCTATCACCGACTTCCGGCCGGGCAACAGGGGACATCGCTTGTCCGGACGTGAAGGAAGACCCCTCCGCCAGGTACCAACTGCGCGAGGTCTGGTTGGCGCCGATAGAATCGCTGCCCCCCGCCTTGCCGTTCTCGTAGTTGAAGTACATCGAGCGTTCGACCACTACCCCGCCGGTGGCCTCGACCATGGTCGAGACGTTCGCGTTCTCGAGCCCGGGCTGATCGTCCACCGCGATGGTGGTGCGGGAGTTTGGACCGAGCTTGTACTCGACCGGCTCTGTCACACTGTTCTCGGTCATGAACCTGACCGAAGCCTCCGCCTCCCAGTCGTTGGGATTCTGAATCAGCGCAAAGGTGTCGAAGTTCCCGCCGGTTTAGCCCTCTGGCAGATACCACTTGCCGAAACCACACGCCCGGGCTCCGGCCGGCGAGGCGATGAGGAGCAATGTAGAAATCATGAGTGCAGCTATGATGGTCGCTGTCAGTTTTCTTGTTGTCGCCTTTTCCATCCTCCTCTCCTTTCTTTTCCCGGCTGGCGCCGGTTGTGATGTTCCATTCCCCGTATCTCCAACCCGACAACCGAAAGCGGGCATCGGGTTAACATTCGTTCTGTCACAGGAATTATCGTCACCCCACCGGGGGTTGCTTAGGTTTGTTGGGGAAGATAGTAAGATCGGGCTAGACCAGGCAGCGCATCAGGGTTAGGCCCGCCTCATCCTTTACCAGGCCCGGACACCCTTTCGTACCATCAACGGGGCCGCGCCAGGTTTCATCGATCGCTTTTCGCGCGCGGGGGTCGCGGATGATGGTAGAATATGCCGCAATCGACGAGGTAGAACAAGGGGTGGTTCCAGTGACAGTGGACGCGATACGCAAGAGGCGCAGCGTGCGCAAGTACGAAGAGACCGAGGTAAGCGACGAGCAGGTCGGACAGGTGCTCGAGACGCTGCGTTACGCGCCCTCGTGGGCGAACATGCAGGGCTGGCAGGTCATGGTGGTAAAGAACGCCGATACCCGCGCGAAAGTCGCCGAGGTCCTCGCGGCCAACCCGGGCCAGAAGGCCGTCGCCACCGCGCCGGTGCTGCTGGTCGTCTGCATGGACCCGGAGGCCTCGGGTTCGCCAGACGGCCGCTATTACTACATGGCAGACGCCGGAATCCTGATGGACCACCTGATGCTTCAAGCCGCGGACCTCGGCCTCGGCACGGTCTTCATCGGCATGTTCGACGAGGACGGCGTGCGGGCGGTCCTCGGCGTCCCCGACAAGTACCGTATCGTGGGCCTGACCCCGCTTGGCGTACCCGCCAGGACACCGGGCGAGCGCCCCCGCAGTGAGTTGGCCGACATAGTCCACTACGAGACCTGGTAAGAGGGTCTGGCCCAGTGTTAGCGGAGGCACCTTGCAAATAACCTGCATCGAGGCGCGCGACATCCCGGACGCCTGGTTTCAATGCATCTACTCCATTATGGAGGTGGGCCGCGAGTACGTCATCGACCGCGGCTCCTACGAAGGCCAGACCCGGCGCGAATTCGAATTCGCGGTCGTGAAAATAACCCACCCCGAGGCGCGCCCCATCGTGCCGACCATGCCGGAGGGCTCCAATCTACCTCCTCCCACCGACATGGAGTTCGTCAACAAGTACCTGGAGAAGCTGGTCGATTCCTACTCGAAGGCCAAGAACGAGGACTACACCTATGCCGACTACCTGGAGCCCCAGATACCCGAGGTAATAAAGATGTACAGGGAGGACGGCTATGGCACCAACCAGGCATGCATGGCTGTCTGTGATTCACAGGCCATATTGCTCGGAGATCCGCCGTGCCTGCGACAGGTCGACACCCGCATCTACCCCGACGAGAAGAAGCTGCACTTCATTCTCTACTTCCGCTCCTGGGATCTCTGGGGCGGCTTCCCCTCAAACCTGGCAGGCCTCCAGCTCCTCAAGGAGTACATGGCCGACGAGATCGGCGACGGCGTAGAGCCCGGCGAGACCATCGCCGTCAGTAAGGGTTTGCACCTCTACGACATGTACTTCGAGGTGGCGAACCTGCGGCTGGGGCGGGGCGGCGAGAAACCGCGGGAATAAGGGATATATCGAGGTTTAGGAGGCCCGGAATAACGGCAGACCGTGACCCCGATTTTCTTTTTTGCGTAGAAATCCCTAAACGTCTGCATAATCAAGCGTTCAGGCCAGCTACACACACTTCTGGGAGATGAGCCAAACCCTTTTTATTCCCGCGTCATCCTGGTCCCGCACTTGGGACATTTCTTGGTCGAGCAGGGTATGCCCCGCGTGTGCGCCGCTGTAGTGCCGCAACTCGGGCAAACGCAGTTGCCACTTGGCCCGCTCCCGGGCTTGTCACCGCCCATGCGGCCGCTCCCACGTCCGCCCCCACCGGTCCCTCTTCCCGTTCCCGGCCCTTTGCCCTCGGGCCCTGTTCCGTCTCCGAGTGGCATTATGCCACCTCCTATGTCTTTGCTTTCGTGGATTCCAATAGCGCCATGGTCGCTTTCCAAAGAGACTTCAGCGCATTTGCCGCAGGCCCGTCGTACAGCTCCACCAGCACCTCGCCGTTCATGGTGGCTTTATTGACCTCCTCGTCGAACGGTACGACCCCCAGCATCTCGAGGCCCGACTCCGAGCAGTAGCGGCGAACCTGTTCCGCTATCTCCGGGTTTATGTCACCTTTGTTTATGCAAACCGCCAGCTTGACCCCGAAGTGCCTTGCTACACCGTGTATGCGCTCGAGCCCCCACAGTCCGCTCAACGTGGGCTCGGTTACGGCAAGGATGAGGTCCGAGCCTGCAACGGATGCGATGACAGGACACCCTATCCCCGGAGAGCCGTCAACGAGAAGGAGTTCCAGCCCCCGCTCCCCCGCCAGGCGGGAGGCGACCTCCTTCACCCTGGTAACGAGCTTACCAGTCGCCTCTCCACCCGGCCTGAGGAGCGCGTGTGCCAGGGGGCCAAACCTTGTCTCGGAAACGAAGACCTCGCCGGTGGTCTCGGGCACGAGCCTGGCGGCGCCTTCAGGACAGACCAGTTCGCAGACGCCGCAGCCCTCGCAGGAGAAAGGGTCCACCTCGAAGTCCCTGATAGCTCCAAATTTGCAGGATTCCTCGCACAGGCCGCACTGGGTGCAGGTGTCAGGGTCAATACCGGCAACCATCGCCGCTTGAAACGGCTCGCGCTCGAGCAGCGTGGGCTCGAGCAGCAGGTGCAGGTTGGGCGCGTCCACGTCACAGTCCGCCGCGACCGCACCTTGAGCGAGCGTGAAGAACGATGCGGCGACTGTGGTCTTGCCCGTTCCGCCCTTGCCGCTCAAGATAGTAAGCTGAGCAGGCATTCCTTCCTCACCTCCTCGAGTATCCTGGAAAAGCGCAGGGACCATGCCGAATCTATCTCCGCGAGCATCTCCCCCCGGGAACAGGCTTCGGCGATATCCCTGGAAAAAGGTATCCTGCCCAGGACTTTCAGTCCTTCGTCCGCGCAGTAATCATCGATTATCGCGTCATTGCCGGACGACCTGCTTATCACAACGCCGTGCGGTATACGGAGCTCGAGAGCGGCGCGGTGCGCGAGGTCCAGGTCGTGCCTGCCGAAAGGCGATGGCTCCGTTACCAGCATGCAGTAGTCCGAGCCCGTAATGGAGTTGACCATGGGGCATCCGGTTCCGGGCGGGCAGTCTATCAGGGTCAGGCCGTCACCAGCCCGCTTCTCCTTGACCTGCTTTATCACCGGTACGGCTATCGGCTCCCCGATATCGAGGAGCCCCTGGTGCAGGCGAACTCCGCGGCGGGACCCATTTCGCACGATACCTATTCTCTTGTCTTCATAGCTGATGCACTTGAGCGGGCAAACCAGCGAGCAGCCGCCACATCCGTGGCAGAGCTCCTGGAAAACAAGGACGTCGCCCTTGATTGCGGCCAGCGCATTGTACCGGCAGAACTCCGCGCACTTCCCGCAACCGTCGCAGCGAGAGGAATCAACCACCGGCACCGGCACGCACACATCCTCTTCACCTGACCACTCAGGTTTCAGGTAGAAGTGGGAGTCCGGCTCCTCGACATCGCAGTCCAGGAAGGTTACGGGCTCCACCGTGGAAGCCGCCCACGCCATGTTGGCGGCCACAGTGGTCTTGCCCGTTCCGCCCTTGCCGCTTGCAATAGAGATTACCAACGTCTTCCCTTCTTCTGTCAAAGGCCGGCTCGCCTACCCGGAACGGTCATTGGGCGCACCCGCCGCCGCCGTGATCGCCACCGTCGCACACGGCCACTCCCCTGGCCATAGTACCCGTGATGAAACTTTCAATCGCTTCTTCGGGGGATCCCTGCACGCCTGCGTAGACGTGTATTCCCGCGCGCTCAAGGTTCTGGATCGCCCCGGCGCCCATGCCACCCGCTATTACGCTTGATACGCCTTTCTGTACAAACATATTAGGCAACGCGGAACAGTCGTGCGGCGGCGCGGGCACAACATCACGCGACTTTAACTTTTTATCCTCGATCTCCGCGATCATGACCTCCTCGCACTTGCCGAAATGCGGGGATACCTCGCCCCCGAACATCACTATCGCGATTTTCATGCTTTCTCCCTCCTGTGTGCCTGGCACGTCTTCAACCTCTTTATCGTTCGAGAACCTCTTTACGACATCGCCTATGACAGCCTCTACCTCACTCGACTCGTACTCTTCCAGCTTCCCCCCGTCCGCCAGCTCCGATATCGCGCGGTCCAGCGGCAGGCTCCCGAGGAAAACCGTTCCCATCTTCTTCGCCGCTTCCTCGCCGTGGCTGGGCCCGAACGGCTCGACCCTCTCACCGCACGAGGGACAGGTAATGTAGGACATGTTCTCAATAAGCCCCGTGATGGGGGCATCGAGCTGCCCGGCCATGCTGACCGCCTTGCCAACTATCATCCCGGCTAACTCCTGCGGGGAGGTAACCAGGATGATGCCGTCGAGCGGTATCGACTGCATCACGGTGAGCGGCACGTCCGCTGTCCCGGGGGGGAGGTCCACGAGAAGGTAGTCAAGGGTTCCCCACTCGCACTCCTGGTAGAACTGGCCCACCGCTGAGCTTATCAGGGGACCCCGCCAGATGACCGCGTCGTCCTCCGCCGGGAGTATGAGGTTCATGGACATGACCTTGATTCCGGTGGAGCTTGTCGCGGGAATAGCCCCTTCTTCACCGACCAGGATGGGGCCGCTGACGCCTAGCCCCCGGGGTACGCTCGGCCCGGTAATGTCGGCATCGAGAATGCCGACCTCGAAACCGAGGCGGCGGAGCGCCACCGCCAGGAGCATGGTTACCGCTGACTTGCCTACGCCGCCCTTGCCGCTCATCACTGCGACAGTATGCTTGATACTGGTCTCGGACGAAGGCTTGAAGCGCGGTATGCCTGCCGGGCATTCGGATCCGCCCTCGGCCCCGCAGCCGGGCTGCTCGGCGACCTCTTCCTTCGGGCTGTCGTTCTTCTTCTTCCTCACGTCTACCTCCGTTCCATTTCAGTCATTCACCTGACGCCACCTGAGGGCCGCGCCGGTCTCGAGGCCTGAGGCCCTGGCGTGCCGCCCGTCCCCTGGCACATCCGTATCTCGTCACGGCCCCGCCGCACTGAGGGCAAACCGCCTCGCAGGCCCTGACCCCGCTTCCGAACGGCTCTTCCCACGTATGTCCGCACTCCACACACTCGAAGATGCGGGTTTCCCCGGCAAGGACGTAGTCTCCCCCCTCGATGCCCAGCGCTTTTCCCTCCACCAGGGCTATGGCGACCTTGCGGTGCGCTTCCTTGAGCACCCTGTGGAACGTCGCGCGGGAGACCTCCATGCGTTCCGCGGCATCTTCTTGATAGAGCTCCTCGATGTCCGCGAGTCTCAGGGCCTCCAGTTCCTCGACGCCCAAGCGCACCACCTCGAGCGCTCTTAGAGGCACGCCGTGCGGCTTGAAGAACCCGAATACAGGCTCTCCCCTTACACACCGTGGCTTCCTGGGCCTTGACAACGCGCCTCCCATACCGGTCTTTACACTAAGTGGACATATGTTCATAATAAGGATAACGCCACCAGCCGTAGCGGTCAACCCGAAGCGATAAACCAGTTGTCCGGGTAAGGTCAATCGGACCAGGAACAGGGACAAGGAAAGGGGTTTCTAATGGACGTAAAGGTAACGATTCTCTGCGACAACCTGGCCGGTCCTCTCTCGTTCAAGGGTGAGCACGGGCTTGCGGTGCTGGTAGAAGTGGAAGGCAAGAGCTTCCTGTGGGACTGCGGGCAGTCAGATGTAGCTGTACACAACGCAAAACTGCTGGGCATAGACCTGAGAAACCTGGAGGGAATCGGGATATCTCACGGCCACTTCGATCACGCTGGAGGGCTTATGGAGATCCTTTCAGCATCCGGGCCCAAAAAGCTCTTCATGCACCCGAAGGCGCTTGAGCCGAAGTTCTTCATGGCCGGGAACATCAAGAGGTTCATCGGGATACCGTTTCAAGTAGACGCCATCGAATCAGCATGCTCGGGCGTCGAGCTTGCCAGCGAAGCGCAGGAGGTCATGCCCGGCGTATACCTTACCGGCGAGGTGCCCAGAGTAACGGAGTTCGAGGGTTTCGAAGCGAACCTGTTCTGTCAGACAGATGGTGAGGTACAACCCGATCCGTTCATTGACGACCAGTCACTGGTCATCGACACCCCCGATGGCGCCGTAGTCTTAACCGGATGCGCCCACTCCGGCCTCGTGAACGTACTCAAGCACGCGCTCGAATCCTCGGGGCGGATAAAGGCCGTCGTCGGCGGTACCCATCTTGGCCTGGGCGCAAGCCCCGAGAGAATCAGCGCGACGCTGGACTTCCTCGAAGAGGTACTACCCGAGAGAATCGTGCCGTGCCACTGTACAGGGCTGAATGCCACGATACAACTACTGGAGCGGTTCAAGGACAGGGTGATACCAGGTCAGGCTGGCATGGCGTTGACCCTCTAGCAGTAGAAGGAAGGAGCGGGCATGAAACTAGGCATAATTATTTCTCAGACGGACCCCGAGACGGTTTTCAATGCACTCAGGCTCGCGCTCTTCAGCCTCGTGCAGGGAGACGAGGTGCGGATATTTTTCTCGGGAAGTGGGGTTGAGATCGATCAGATCGAGGGCGGAGCATTTGACGTAAAGGGTCAGGCTCGCAAGGTGCTGGAGGCGGGTGGTCTGTTCCTCGCTTGCGGAGCATGCTTGAAGCTCCGGAAATCGGAGGGCTCGGACATCTGCCCCCTGTCGACACTGAAGGACCAATATGAGATCGTGCGGGATTCGGACAAGGTCGTCACGTTCTAGCCGCTTGGTGTTTATTTCTCTGGCGGCTCTGACACTGGCTGCGGCGCTGACGGGTTGCGGCAGTCATCCACCTTTGCCATCCGGACACGCTTCTCATGAGACCGGGTCAAACATCAGGGGTGAAGTCATCGAAGTGACCAGGAGCGAAGCTCAAACAGGCCGCGAAGGCGACCTTGGAACGGTGCTTGTCGAAGGAGCTAGAAGTTCCCCTGTCGACGAAGCGCTCCTGACCGTTACGAAGTACTCGAAGATAATCGACCGACGCAGCGGCACCGACCAGACTGCGAACCTCGACGCGGTAAATGAAAGACAGACTGTTGAAGCTGATTTCAAAGTTGTTTCAAGCTCACCTCAGCCGTGGAGGGCAGAGGTGGAGGAACTGGTGATATGCCCATAGAAGGTCGGGAATGGCTGGTATTCTGATGAGCAAAGGCGCTATCAAGGCTATATCCATAAGCGAGAAAAGGGGGCAGCTCAAGGCCGAGGTTCCCGAAGCCAATCTCGTGCGCAACCACGGAGTAGAAAACGACGGTCATGCGGGGGAATGGGACCGCCAGGTCACTTGCCTCGACTGGGCAAGCGTCCAGAAAGCCAACGAGGAGCACGGCCTCGATGCCGGTCCGGGAGACTTCGCCGAGAATATCCTGATCGAAGGAATAGACCTTTCAATCCTGGCAGCCGGGAGCAGGATGAGGCTCGGCACGAGCGCCATCCTGGAGGTCACCCAGATAGGTAAAGAAGACCATCCGAGTATAGTGAGCGAGACTTTTGGGATAAGTCTCCTGCCAGCTGAAGGGCTGTTCTGCAGGGTCATCGAGGGTGGCTCTGTCAGAAAGGGAGACCCGGTGGAAATAATCTGATCAGTTGCTGAGCATCGCGCTCTTTTCCCCATTCCAACCTCGCCCAGGCATTGTCAAGCGTAAGTCGGAGTACCGGCCAAAGATGAGGAGAAAGTTCACAGTGGAGGCGACCAAGATAGTAATTTGCCCGTAGGCTTAGAAGCGGACTCCGTGTGCCGTTCCCATTAGGAATCGGTGCCTGGCTCTTGAACTCTAAATCCGTAAATGGAAAAGCGAGGACCAGCAGATGCGGAAGACGGAGAAGGCTGCACTGACGTCGGTCATCGCTTCGGCGCTCATGGCGGCCGGGATGATCGCGACATCGGTCGTCACGGGAAGCGTCTCGATTCTTGCGCAGGGAATCCATACCGCGATCGACTCGATCGCTTCAATCGCAGTTCTCGTAGGGCTCAGGCTTTCCGACCGCCACACCGAGCGATTCCCTTTCGGCCTGTATAAGCTCGAGAACCTGATCGCCACGGTCATAGGCGTCCTCATCCTCATCGGTGCCTATGAGCTCGCGAGAGAGGCCATCCACCAGCTCACAACACACGGACCCAAGCTCGATAAACCGGTGATCATGCTGATCGTGATGCCGGTGGTCATCGTGGTGACAGGGTTCATGGCACGGTACATGTCGAGGGTTGCAAGGCAGGAAAACTCGCCCAGCCTGCGCGCGAGTTCCCGTGATGCCTTTGCGGACATGGCTTCGAGCTTCGCTGTCTTGATTGCAGCAGCACTTGACGCGGGAAGGAACTCGGGAAGATACCGCTTCCTCTCACTCTTGATCGTGTCCAGGACCAATGACCTGGAGGAGGCCCACAGAGCGGCCGAAGAACTCGAACAGAACATCAGCGGCCAGGTGCCGAATGTAGACAGGGTCCGCATCGAGTTCGAGGTCGAGGAGAAGGACAAGCTTGTCTTCGCGGTGCCTGTCGATGATGACAACACGTCTCTGGCATCTCACTTCGGGAAGGCACCCTCTTTTGCGATCATGGAAATCAACGTGAAAGACGGTAGCGTCATGACTCACGAGATACCGGCCAACCCCTAAAGGAGTCAGGGTTGCAGAGTTCCTGGGGCAACAGGGAGTCGAATTCCTCATCACGACCCAGACGCTTGAGGGCAAGGGCGCACTCTATGCCCTGAAGGCACAGGGCATTGATGTACTTCATCATTCCGAAGTCAAAACACTCGCCGATGCGGAGAAAGTGGCAGTTGAGTATTCGACCAAGCTTGCAGGCCGGCAGGAGTAAACGGTTGTTCAGCTTTGACAGATTCGGATCTTGAAAGGCCGAGCTACCCGAGTGTTTCCTCGAACGAATGTCTTCGGCAAGCGCTGTTCTCTGCCCGTCTCTTGGGTGAGCACAATCGCAGGGCGCGCCCGGCAACGACGATGTTTGCCGCGGTCAGGTCCTGCTTGCTACGAGCCGTCGGGACGAGAATACGCATTGAGGGCGCAGGGTAGTTGCATAGTATGTAGAAGAACGACAGCTAACAATTCGCAGCATTTGAACGACCGGAGGTGAGTCTGTTGTGCGAGTCCAACGTGTACCTGAGGGATGCACAAGGCGACAAGCTCGTCATGGAAGACGCTGTCGAGCTCAAGAACCATGACGGGAAGATATGGATCGCCGACCTGCTTGGGGACGAGAAGGAGTTTGAGGGAACCATCGAAGAGATAACGTTCCTCGAGCACAAGATAATAATAAACGCGAAGAAATAAGTAGACAGCTTAGAGGATTGCCGCATCAAAGGGGATCCGCAGAGCGGGGGTGTTTTGGATGCATATGGCTAACACTGACCTGGTATCAATCAAAACCGCAGTGAGACAGCTTGGAGCGCTGTTGGCAAACGAAACGACTTTCGCGAGGCAGTGGGCCAACCTCTCGAACAACAGAGGGGTCCCGGATGCGGGAGCCCTGCTTCAAGAAGTTTCCGAGCTGCTCGACAAGGCCCGCGTAACCGCCGATGCCGCCGCCGAGAAGCTGTTCGAAGTCCAGGAGGCGGAATCCTCCGCCCCTGACCACGAGCACTAGCTCGGGCGTATAGTGTCATCGAGCTGTTGCTCCGGCAGTTCAACCGTGACTCTGTCTGTTGGTTGTCCGTTGTGTTTCTCGATTAGATGACGACTAGATGACTGACCGGACGCGGACGTCTCTTGCCCGGTTCGCAACAGGTCAACCCTTAATGCTCGAATCCAATAGACCTACGACCCGACCCAGCTCCCCATGCATGGATTCATCAGCGGCGGGCTCGCCCTCAAGGCCCGCACGAGCGAGCGTCGCTGAGTAAGAAATGGAGCCGAGGGGGGTAAGACCCCTCTGTGCCAGCTTTTCTCTCAAGAGAGGACCTGTTTCTTCATCTACCTTGCTGAGCACGATACCGTTGGCCTTTCCGGCCTCCTCCGCCAGTCTGCCGGCCTTCTCCGCGAGGACCACGGCTTCAAAGGAGGGGTCCACGACTATCAACACGTAATCCGCGCCTTCGAGGACGCCGCGCCCGAAGTGCTCCAGGCCCGCCTCGGTATCCACGAGCACCCACTCATCCCCGCTCGCAGAAATGTGGTTGAGGAACGAACGTGCGACTGCTCCCATGGGGCAGGCGCACCCCTCCATGCTGTGCTCGGTCTTTCCTATTCGCACCATCGACAGGGCACCGCTCCTGCTCGTGACATCATCGGGCAGGTCCGAGGCCGCCAGGTCTTCATCAAAAAGACTGACTTCCTCGTCGCCCTCCCCCTTCAGGCGGGCCAGCAGCTTCACCCTCACCCCCGGCTTCCCGCCCAGGAAGTCCATGAGCGTATGCTCCGGCGCCGGGATGCCCAGCATAGAATTGAGCTCCAGATTTGACTCGTCGGCGTCCACCACCAGGACCTCTCCGCGCCCGGCGATTTCCCTCGCAAGCAGCGACACGAGAGTGCTCTTGCCGCTTCCGCCCCTCCCACAGACAATTACTTTGGGCATCTACCTCACCTCTGTTTACGCTTCCACTGATGTAGTCGGTTCCCTTCTCTGCCTGTCATGTAAGCCGATGACAAAGGGCGTATCGGAGACATCCGTACGCCCCTCTCGCAGAACGGGCTTGCAGGCCCGCAGCACGTACCGGTCATCGCCTTCAAGAATGGCTACGTCATGAAAACCCGCGCCTGAGAAGATGCGCTTCATCTCGGGCCCGTCCGGGAGCATATCACCGCCTGCCTCCCTGCCGATCGCCCGGTGCAGCGCGTTCACCGACCGGCGACACTCGTTATGGAGAACCGCCACCCTTCCCCCGTGGACCCTCGACCTCCACCTTGGTAGATTAACCCAGTAGCTCCGAAGGAAGAGAAAAGGAGTCAGGAGATGTTCGACCCAGGGAAGTGCGACCTATGCGGCGACTGCCTGGTACTGTGCCCCTACGTGGAACATGCCGGACGCTCCCAGCCAGGTAATCCAGGGTGATCCCGAGAAGCCGGCCCTGTCCCTGTGTAGCGTCGGCGACTTCATCCCGGGACTGTTCGACGGCCCTCTCTTCGAGGGGATGACCGTGCTCAAGGGCGGGGACTACTTCTGCAGCGTGGGATGGGTGCACCTGGGGCAGGAGACGCCGGTGCGCGAGAACGCGTCCAGGGTCGTTGCAAACCTCGCTGCCACGGGCGCGGAGGAGATCGTCTTCTATCATGACGACTGCTATGCCCTGCTAGCCTCGATGGTTGATGACTACGGCATAGAAGTGCCTTTCCGTCCCGTGCACATCATCGAGTACCTGCTGGGCCAGGTGAAAGAGCGGGCGGGAGACGTCAAGCCGCTGAACCTGCGCGTCGCCTACCAGCAGCCATGTGCTTCCCGGTACACGCCGTGGAAAGACGAGCAGTTAGACGAGCTGTTCGGGCTCATCGGGGTGCAGCGGGTCGAACGCGAATACGACCGGATATCCGCCCTGTGCTGCGGCTCTCCCCTGATGCCGAGAGACCGGGGCCGGGCTATGGAGACAAAGGAGCGCAACGTCCGTGACGCCGTCGCGCACAACGCTCAGGCCATGGCGTATCTATGCCCTCTGTGCGTGCTCAACCTGCGCAAGGTCGCTTCAGCCGCGGGGCTGAAAAACTACCATATAATCGAGCTGGCCGAGCTGGCCCTGCAGAATAAGTAGACTCCGGGCTCGCCGGGCGAGTACCGCCCGGAAGCAAGACAAATATGCCCACGGAACTCCCGGGTCCGGTTAAACGCGCGGACTACCCTGCTGGTTTACTTCTGAGAAAACGAGTGGTATTATAGAAATTGTTAGGCATGCCTAACATATTCATTCGGGACGACGAGCATGAATAAGACTGAAACGGGTTTATCCGAATCCAGGGGTAACCCTGTACATGGAAATGCGGGCAAGATGACCACTTGGTCATCAAGGCCCCTGAAAGGATTAACGAGGAGGTGATGGCATGCCTGGTGGAGATGGAACGGGGCCGGCGGGCCTGGGGCCGATGACCGGCAGGGGTGCGGGGTACTGCGCGGGCTTTGAGGTACCGGGGTACGCTAATCCAGTGCCGCGACGGTTCGCGGGCAACGCTGGTCGGGCCGATGGCTTCTACCCGGTTGGAGCTCCTGTGATGCAACCGGACAACCGGCCAAGAGGAAGCCGGGGTATGGGTCGGGGCCGCGGACGGATGGGTTGGAGCCGCTGAACCGGCAGTCGGACTGAGCGGAGTGTCTTCCGATATCCTGGTACCAGCCTCGAAAGGCTGATACCAGGATACTCCGATAGCCTTTCTTTCTATTCGGGCACGGTTCCACGTAGGCATTCGTCTTGATTATCAGTTGTGATTCGAGGTCTTGATGGATGAGATATCTTTCAAAGGTCTTTCGGTAGTCTCCTGCGGTACCGTGAGAAGAGAACTCGAGCAGCTGAAGGAAGAGGGATTCCTTGACGCTGACAGGCTATTCTTCACAACCCCCGGCCTCCACGAAATACCAAGGGAGCTTGAAAACCAGCTGGTCCGCCAGGTGGCGAAAGCAAAGAGCCAGTCCGGGAAGGTAATCGTCGTCTACGGCGACAGGTGCTTTGTTGATTCAAGCGACTACTACCGCAGCATCGATACTGTTATCGCTGAGCAAGGCCCTGGGGTAGCGCGGGTCCACGCACACAACTGCATCGATATGCTTGCCTCACAGGACGAAAGAGAAGAAATGGCCGACGGGCGAAAAGCCTATTGGCTGGTACCCGGCTGGATGGAATTCCGTAAACACGTATTCCTTGAATGGGACATCGGACAAGCGAATGAGACTTTCCCCGCCAACGACCTCGCAATCCTGCTCGATCCCCTGGGATATTATGAAAAGCTGGCGACCGAGAATCCGGAGGAGATACTCGAGTTCTCAGACTGGATGGGCATCAGCATCGAACCCCGGGTGGTTTCCCTCGATCGCTTGAAGGTGCTCCTATCAGAATGTGCTCACAGTCTGGTTGGTTGACGACCATTTCAAGTGGCATTCCTCCTCCCAGGGCGTACCTGCAACCCGCCGGGCCTGCCCTGAACCGATTAACCCTCAGGGGTCTATACTTTGAAAGGGGACATGTCCTTATGAACGCTGGACCGGTTGCATCAAAAAGAGTTTCTTCGATGGGCAGGTCGGCTATCCACGAGATGACCAGGCTGTCAAAAGAGGTCGAGGACGTGGCGTTCCTGTCATGGGCCAAGCCCACTACCGATACTCCCGACCATATCAAGGAAGCGGCGGCCATGGCCATCCGGGATGGGCTGGTAGGCGGCTATTCGGAGAACGCGGGCCTGCCTGAACTGCGCAGGGCGATAGTCAAGAAACTCGATGGCTTCAACAAGATCGATGCCGATATCTCCCAGGTGCTGGTTACGGTAGGGGCCATCGAAGGGCTCTTCTCCGCGGTTATGGCGGTGATAGACCCCGGAGACGAGGTCATCCTGCCCTCCCCCACTTACTCCACCCACATCGACCAGGTGGTGACCGCGTCAGGCAAGCCGGTCATGGTCCCATCTGTCGAGGAGGAAGGGTTCGCTCTCGATATCGAGGGCATAAGAAAGGCTGTGACCGCCAGGACCAGGGCGATCATGTACTGCTCGCCCTGCAACCCGACGGGCACTGTCTATTCCAGGGACCAGCTCGAGCGGCTGGCCGAGGTGGCCCTGGAGCACGGGCTGATGGTGATAACCGATGAAGCCTACGAGTACTTCACGTACGACGGCAACGAGCATTTCAGCATGGGCTCCATCCCGGAGATGAGGAAGAACGTAATAAGCTGCTACACCTTTACCAAGACGTACGCCATGACCGGCTGGAGAGTTGGTTACCTGCACGCGGACGAGGCGATGATACCCGAGATCAACAAGGTGCATATTCCCTGCGCTATCTGCGCGCCTGTGGTTTCGCAGTACGCGGCGCTTGCAGCCCTCGACGGCCCCCAGGACTGCGTCGCGGAGTTCAGGGAACACTACCTTTCGGCCCGCGACCTCATGTGCGACCGGCTCGACCGGCTCTCCTCGGTATTCCAGTACCAGAGACCCGGCGGCTCATACCTGATGTTCCCGCGGATACTGCTGGAGGAAGGTAAGGACTCGAGCGCTTTCTGCAAGAAACTGCTCAGGGAGGCAGGGGTATCGGCTACGCCTGGAGTCGCCTTCGGACCAACGGGCGAAGGCCACATGAGGTTGTCGTTCTGCGTCCCCCTGGAATCAATAGACCGGGCGTTCGACAGGATGGAGGCTTACTTCCAGTAGTCATTCCCGGGGCAGTCTCCGGCTCTGTGCGGGCGTGGTTAGGCCGCAACCCTCGAGGGTCGGGTTAAGGGGAAAGCGAAGCTTCATGTGGCAGGATTCGATTCACTTCTTGCGCGCCGGTGGCCGCAAACTAAGGGCCACCGATACGCCGTACCCGGAGCGCCTCGTTGTTCGCACTGTTCTGCGCTGCGGGAAATATCGACCTAATCGGTCTATAATAAGGCGCCTTGGTCGGTATATGTAGCGTGGAGGTGCGCGATGGAAACCCGACGGGTAAGCGACTTCAAGATGAAATGCATGAAGTTCCAGTACTGGTTCACGATTTTCGCCGCTATACCACTGGGCCTAGCTATCATTCTTTTCCCCCGGTGGACACAGAACCTGTTCAACTGGAAGGATCAGGACAGGCTGATATTCGGGATAAGCGGGTCGGTGTACTTCGCTTTCGGCAGTCTGTCGATACTCGGTCTCAAGGACCCGCTGAAGTGGTCACCCATCCTTATGCTCCAGTTCGTCTATAAGATGACCTGGTTTGTCGGGGTGGTGGGCTTGATGGCCAAGCGCGGAGAGCTGGACATGTCGTCTTCGGTCTGGCTGATCCTGGGCTACGCCGCGATGGTCGCGGGCGATGTATGGGCTGTGCCGTGGCGCTACCTGCTGGAAGGCAAGGCCCTGGAGCGGTGATCAGGGGCGGGCGTCTATGACCGACCCGTTCTCGGGTTTTCTCGAGTAGGCTTCCGGGGGTGGCAATGGACGAGTTCGATGTCGTCGTCATAGGCAGCGGCTGCGGCGGGTCTCCAGCAGCGGGGAACCTGGCAGGCGCGGGGGCGAGCGTTTGTGTCCTGGAGAGGGGAACCTGGTGGGGCAAGGCGAACGGAGAGAGGCCTTTTCCCACTGGCTACATGGAATGGGCGCGCTCCTTTCGGGGGATCGGCCTTAGCATCCCATTCTTGAAGAGGTATATAAACCTCAACAGGCGCGCGGGCCTTTTCGAGTTCTATTTCGTTAACGGCTACACCATCATCATCCCGTGCGGCGTAGGGGGCGGGTCGCTCGTAATAGGTGGGTTCGTGGATAAGCCCCCCCGCGATATTTACGACCACTACCCCGCTGAGATAACCCCCGAGGAGATGGAGCCGCACTTCCAGAGCGTGGCGGAAGTGATACAGCCCGCGGTGGCCCCCAAGTCGACCTGGTACCAGGAAACCATCGACGCCGCCTGCGAGAAGATCCCTCATATCAGGTCAGTGCCTCAGCCCACCAGCATGTGGTACGGTTCCGGCCCCGATCATCAGGAGACACGGACCAACATTTTCGGCCGCTCCCAGCATAACTGCCAGTATCGCGCAGACTGCCTTACCGGCTGCAACGTGGGTGCTAAGAACAGCATGGACGTGACCTACCTCCAGCAAGTCTTGAAGAGCGGCGGACAGGTCAGAGAGCTATCGGAGGCCCATGCAATAAGGAAGGCCGATGGCGGATACGTGGTCGAGTACCACGACATCAGGGACAACAGCTTGAAATCGGTCGCCGCGCGGAGGGTGATCGTCAGCGCGGGTGCGGTGAATACCATGAAGCTCCTGTTCAAATCGAAGTCGATGCCCGACGGGCTGCCCATGATCAGCGACAGGCTTGGCTCCAGGTGGGGGTTCAACGGAGACCGCATCGGCTTGAGAATCGCCAGGCACAACAGGCTGGACCACTCCTACGGCACCTGTCTCTTTCGATACATGGAGGTGGAATCCGACAGGTACGATTTCCAGTACCATTTCTTCGCGTGCAGGTCCTCAACCATGGCGTGGGCGCCGCCGCCGCTGAACTGGATAACCCACAGGGTGATGGCTTTCTTGAGCCTCTCCAGGGAACAGCCGATCGGCCGGATCTCTCCGGCGGGGGATGTCGTGGACATCGAGTACCCGTCACAGGAGTGTCACCGCGAGGCGACTATCGACCATAAGATGGTCGCCATGGAAGCGGACGCGGTCGGCAGGCCGCTCAGCGAGGAGGAGCGGCGCAGGAAGATCGCGAGGATCGAGAGGACCAGGAAGTGGAAAGGCATCGGGTCCGTCCATCCGACCGGTGGTGCGGCCATGGCGGACAGCCCGGGTGAAGGGGTCATCGACCATAAAGGCGAGGTGTTCAACTACCCCGGGCTCTACGTCTGCGATTCCTCGATCTTCCCAATCGCGCCCTGCTGCGGGCCGCACTTCTTTATTATGGCGCACTCCGACCGGATCTCGAAGCTGATAATCGAGAGCGAGAGGTAGTGACTGCCCGGCAGTTGGCTTCTGGCGGTTGTCCGCTCGAACCGGCAGAGAATCCCCGATCAGGCAGGAACTCGCTGTAGCCGTGCTTCTCCAGGCAGCTACTGTACACATTCGGCTCTATACGGTCTCAGCCGCTTTTCACAGCCGACCCGGCCGCATCCTCGCGTGTTATCTCCATCAAGTTTATCCGTGCCGTTATGCCCATATTGTGGTAAACGCGCGACGATTTGAGGATATATCATTGTTTTGGCAGAGGATATCGGGTATAGGAAACGTATTCGGGTAAATGACGTCGAAGGAGTTAGCCTACGCGGAGGAACAAATCTTTTCAAGAAGTTCTTCTGCGTTTTATTGTCAACGAGTCGACCAGTTCTCGCGAAAGGGAGGCAGTACTGTGGCCAGCAGGAAAATAGTTATTATCGGCGGCGTGGCGGCGGGCACCAAGGCGGCTGCCAAGGCGAGGAGGCTGGACCAGAACGCCGATATCGTAGTTGTCGAGAAAGGCGAGTACCTGTCCTACGCGGGGTGTGGACTACCATACTACATATCCGGAGTCGTCGAAAACCGCAACGATCTCATGTCGACGCCGATAGGGGTACTGCGGGACCCCGAGTTCTTCAAAAAGGTCAAAGGCCTGAAGGTGCTCAACCACCATGAAGCCCTGCGCATCGACCGCAGCAGGAAGGAAGTAGAGGTCCGCGACCTCAAGGCAGACTCCGTCCGAATGCTGCCTTACGACAAATTGATACTCGCTACTGGCAGCCACCCGTTCGTGCCGCCTATCCCCGGGCGTGAACTGGAGGGTGTCTACTGCCTGCAATCGATCGAGGATGCCGAGGCAATCCGTTCCGAGCTGGAGGACCGGAAGGCTAAGGACGTGGTGATAATCGGGGGAGGCCTAATAAGTATCGAGAGCACCGAGAACCTGGTCGAAGCAGGTTGCCGGGTAACGGTTGTCGAGGTCCTTCCCCACATACTCCCGTTCCTTGACGAAGAAATGTCACTGCTGGTTCGCCAGCACATGGAGTCGAAAGGCGTGCGGGTTATCACCGGTGAGAAAGTTGAGGCAATCCTTGGCAAAGACGGCCGGGTCGTCGAGGTGGTGACCGTTGACCACCACCTGCCGGCGGGCTTCGCGATAATAGCGGCCGGCGTCCGCCCGAACATCAAGCTGGCGGAGGAGGCGGGGCTGGAAATAGGCAGGACGGGCGCGATAGCGGTGGATCGGCGCATGGCCACCAGCGACCCGGACATATTCGCGGCGGGAGACTGCGTAGAGAACCGCTGCCTCGTCTGCCAGAAGAACTTCTACTCGTATACCCCACTCGGGTCCACGGCCAACAAGCATGGCAGGGTCGCGGCCATTAATGCCTGCGGGGGTAACGAGAATTTCAACGGTATCGTCAGGTCGGGCATCCTGAAAGCTTTCGAATATAACGTGGCCCGAGTAGGACTCTCGGAGAAGGAGGCGATGGAGGAGGGGTTTGATGCCATGACGGCGGTTACCGCCGCAAAGGACAAGGCCCACTTCTTCCCCACGGCCAAGCCTATAATCATCAAGCTGGTCTGCGACCGGAAAAGCGGCAAGCTGCTGGGTGCGCAGATCATCGGTCCGGGAGACGTGGCCAAGCGCATCGACGTGGTGGCAACCGCGCTGACCTTCGGCGCCAATATCGAGGACATCACCAACCTCGATCTCTCTTACGCGCCTCCCTTTTCACCCGCCATGGATAATATCATCACCGCGGCCAATACCCTGCGGAACAAGGTGGAGGGCAGGTTCCGGGGCATGGGCTCCATCGAGTTGAAGGAACTGATGGACGAGGGGGCGGAGGTATTCCTGCTGGACGTACGTTCGCCTGCCGAGTTCGAGGCAGTGAAGCTACCCGGTTCCAACCTGATTCCCCTGGGCGCGTTGCGAGGGCGCCTGGAGGAGGTGCCGAGAGACCGGAAGGTGGTCGTTTTATGCGAGTCCGCACTCAGGGCTTACGAAGCATCTCTCATCATCCAGCACCGCGGCTATGAGGACGTATGGGTACTGGACGGCGGGATAGCCGCCTGGCCGTTCGAAAAGGAAACAGGAAAGGCCTAGATAAAGCGACAGGAGCCGGTGCTGCACGGCACTATCCCGTGATTTGAGGACCGCCGGGTAACGCCGGTGTTCGTTAGAGTCAGCCAAGCAACGACTGTCCCCCGGGTCACTTTGCTGGCTTGAGAAGGCGAATACCGCCTTCTATGTACCTGGGCTTGTCCACTTCGGAATGAATCTCCCGTTGACAGAAAGAGCCACAGTTGCTATTATTTATATGGGCATATGCCCATATAGTTAGCGAGGGGAGAGGGTTTTGCCGAGGCCGCGAAAACCAAGGTTTGTGAGAGCGGAGCCCGTCACGCGGTACTTCAAGCCGCAGGGCATCCCTCTGAGGGACCTGGAGAGCGTCGTCCTCTCGGTCGAGGAGCTGGAGGCTTTGCGCCTTGTTGACGATGAAGGCCTCTACCAGGAGGCGGCGGCAGAGAGGATGGAGGTCTCGCGGCAGACCTTCCAGAGGGTGCTACGCGAGGCGAGGAGGAAGGTAGCGGACGTGCTGGTGAACGGAAAGGCGCTGGGTATCGAGGGCGGCGATTACGTCCTTGCGGGCGGCGCGCGAATCTTCGAGTGCGTCCAGTGCGGGAACAGTTGGGAGGAGCCCTTCGGCTCTGGCGTACGGGCCCGCGAGGCATCGTGCCCGAAGTGCGGCGGCCCCGTGATGAGGCGCGGTGGCGGCCACGGTTTCGGAGCGCGGCGAGGAGGAGGCCCGCGGGGACGGTGCGGGTCCCCGGGCAGTGCGAGAGAAAGCCGGAGGGAAAACGGGGGCAGCGCTGAGGATCGGGAGTGACGGGAGCCCTGAGATGGAAGAAGTCCAGTTCGACAAGGCAGTTGCAGAAGCGCTGAGAGGATCCGAGAGCGCTAAAGGGATGAGCGACCCGAGAAGCTGCGACGGTGCGCGGAGCATGAGAATCGCCATAGTCATGTCCGGTAAGAAGGTCTCGCCGCATTTCGGCAAGGCGGAGGAGATCATGCTGGTCGAGGTGGAAGACGGCGACATAAAGGACCGCGAGATCCTGCCTGCGCCACCTCATGAGTACGGAGCGCTTCCCGCTCTCTTGAAGAAGAAAGGGGTGAAACGCCTCGTGACGGGGAACATAGGAGAGCGTGCTCTGGAACACCTTGAAGCTGCCGATATCCGTGTGTACTCCGGCGCGAAGGGTTCCGTGGAGGATACTCTGGGAAGCCTGCTTTCGGGAAATCTCGTTTCGAGAGAGATAGCCTGCAAAGGGGGGATGGGCACCTGCGCGGGCAATGCTAGTGGGTTCAGGGCTGCAGGTGTTGACAGGCAGGTCGACGTGGGCGAGGACCATATGGAGAGAAGGTGATCTGGTTTGAGAAAAAGACAGGGACGAGCTGCAAGATACCATGAAGCCGCGGAAGACAGTGCGGCTCTGGAGAAGAGCAAACCCGGCGGGGATCCGGAGAGGTTGGAAGTTCATAAGGACGATGAGCAAGGGGAGTCCGGTCGCGACACCAGGGAGAGAGTGTTCTCGTGGTTCGACGTCGTAAGGGCGGGAGCGCAGTTGACCCTCGACGTCATCAGGGTGATACGGGAGACGACAGACCTTTACCGTAAGCTGTCCAGCGGAAAAGGCGGGACGTGAAAATAGTGCAATGAAAAGGGAAGAGCAGGCTTGGATGCTGGTCCAAGGATATTAAGGAGGTCTTGCAAATGGCAGCGATGAGGCGGTTCACATGCTACGACTGCAATGACACTTTCGAGGTGCCTTACGGGACAGGGGTGCCCGGCAGGTCGATGGAATGCCCGAAGTGCGGCGGAAATAACATCCACAGGGCCGAAGGCGACAGGGGCTTCGAGCGGGGAGCAGGCCGAGGCGGGTCGTTAGCGGCGAGCGGTCCCGCGGCGAGCGGTCCCGCGGCGAGTGGAGGAACGGTGGTGGTTCCCGGCGGCGGCTTCGGTGCGGGCCGTGGTCCGAGCGGCCTGGGAAGAGGCCGTGGCGGCGCAGGCAGGGGCCCACGCTGGGCATAGAAGCGAAACGCGAGTAACAGGAGGTTTTTTGCTGATGAAAGTAGCGATATCCGTTCAAGGCAGTGACCTGTCCGCGGTCGTCGACCCGAGGTTCGGAAGGGCCCGGGGGTTCCTGATGGTTGATCTCGAAACCGGGGAGTTCGAATACCTGGACAACCCGAACATCGACGCAGCGGGCGGTGCAGGTATCCAGACCTCGCAGATGGTGGTGGAACGGGGCGCCGAGGCGGTAATTACAGGCAATATCGGCCCGAACGCCTACAAGGTGCTGGACGCAGCCGGGATCAGTGTTCTCACGGGCGCGGCCGGGACTGCTGAGGAGGCGCTCGCCGATTACAAGGCCGGGAAGCTCAGTTCCGCGGGCTCGGCGACGGTTGACGAGAAGTTCGGCATGGGCCCCGCGGGTTCGAGGGGTGCCGGAATGGGCGGCGGCGGTATGGGGCCCGGCGGCCGGGGTATGGGTCGCGGGGGAGGTCGAGGCAGAGGAGGCGGCCGTCAGTAATTGCAGTCGCGAGCAGCGAGGGTCTGCAGGCGGATTCCGGGTACGGGAATCATGCGGCGGAATAGGACGATGTCTGTTGTTACAGGAATTCCTCGAAACTTCCAAGGAGGTCGTGTCGGATGTCTGAACTAAAAGACTCCTGCGTAGAGCCGGCCAAGGGAATTCTCTCCTCCAGCGAGAGGGGAGGTTCTGTCGAACCGGTGGATGCCGAACAAGAGGGGAACCCAATGCGTGTCGCGGTCGGTAAAGAGGCCCCCGATTTCGAGGTCAGCGCTTTCGAGGAAGGCGGATTCAAGAACGTCAGGCTCTCCGACTACCGGGGAAGCTGGGTGGTCCTCTGTTTCTACCCTGGCGACTTCACTTTCGTGTGACCGACGGAACTCGCGGCAGTTGCCGCGCGCAAGAGCGAGCTGGATGAGCTGGGAGTACAGGTCCTTTCCATCAGCGTTGACAGCCGATTCGTGCATAAGATCTGGCAGGAGCAGGAACTCGGGAAGATGTTGCCCGGAGGTTTTCCATACCCCATGCTGACCGACCCGGGCGGACAGGTCGGTCGGGTCTTTGGTGTCTACGATGAGGAGGCCGGGGTTAATGTCAGGGGTCGTTTTCTGATCGACCCGGACGGGATAGTGCAGGCGACGGAGGTGCTCTCTCCGCCAGTTGGCAGAAACGTTGACGAGCTCATCAGACAGGTCAGCGCATTCAAGCAGGTAAGGGAAACCGGCGAAGCGACGCCATCGGGCTGGCGCCCCGGGGATAGGACACTGAAGCCCGGGCCGGACCTCGTCGGAAAGGTCTGGGAGGTCTGGAAGCCTCAGGTCCTTTGAAGAAAGAAAGGGCAACGTCATCGGTCGGAAGGCCAAGAAGCCCCATGTAAGGGATGAGTGCCGATGGGGAGGTCATTAAATGCCTATTTTCGAGTTCAAGTGCGGCGAATGCGGTGCAGGGTTTGAGTCTATAGCCCTTCCCGGGCAAGAAACCGCAACTTCCTGCCCCGAGTGCGGAAGCGAAAAACTGGAGAAGCTTTTCTCTACCTTTACGACGCCCAGGAATCCCGCTGCATCCGGTGGCCTGACCTGTTGCGGCAGGGAAGAGCGGTGCGATTCGCCGCCGTGTGATACAGGGGGCACCTGTCGGAAGACATGACAAAATGCGTAACTAGCGGGAGCTGCAGATGACAGACGACGATGATCTTGCCCGATTCGCGGCCAGAATAGAGAGTGAAGTAAACAGCGGCTTCTCCGAAATCGTCCTCGACCACGCCATGAACCCGAGGAACGTGGGGCGCCTGGAGAACGAGGACGGTTTTGCGGCCTTTACCGGTCCCTGTGGAGACACCATGATGATCTCCATCGAGGTCTCGTCCGGCATCATCAGGGAAGCCCGGTTCTGGACCGACGGGTGCGGGACCTCGATAGCGTCTGGGAGCATGGTAACGGAACTGGCGAAGGGGAAGGCGCTCGACGATGCAAAGCTGATAGGCCAGGCGGGGGTTCTCGAGGCGCTGAAAGGCCTCCCCGAGGAAAGCGAGCACTGCGCGCTGCTGGCGGCTACCACGCTGCATATGGCCGTTGATGATTACCTTGGGGCCAGCCCGAGTGGCGAGGATGAGTGATGAAGCGCCTCGCATATTGCTACCTTTCGCCCTCGGGTTCAACCAGGAAGGCCGGGCATCAGGCAGACGCGGTGGCCATGCCACCAGGTTCTACACATAGACCAGGGGGTAGTTCATTTGTCGACTGAACGAAGCCATACGGCACCGTCTTGCGTCAAGTGTGCGAAGCCCCTCTGCCATTTTGGCATCAAGGAGGGGGTACCCGTTTTCTGCCCCAGCGTCAATAAAGAGGAAGACTTGTCCGAGGCCCGCACGGCACTTCGTGACGAAGAGTCAAGTCACGTCGCGCGCGAGGCCTCAAGGGTGGAAGGCACCGGGTACGGGAAGTGGACGCGCGTCCAGGAAGTGGTCGAGTTCGCGAAGCGGCTGGAAGTGCGGAAGATAGGAATTGCCTTCTGCATAGGTCTTAGAAATGAAGCGAGGATTTTCGCCGAGATCCTGGAGGCACACGGGTTCGAGGTGGTCTCGGTTTGCTGCAAGGTCGGGGGAGAGCCCAAGGAAAACCTCGGCCTTGCGGACTCCGAGAAGGTCTTGCCCGGCGCCTACGAGTCGTACTGCAACCCTGTAGCACAGGCGTTCATACTGGACCGCGAGGGCTGCGGCCTCAACGTGCTGGTGGGACTATGCGTAGGGCACGATTCCCTCTTCTTCAAGCACACTGAAGCGCTGACCACGGTGCTCGTCGCCAAGGACCGCGTCACCGGGCACAATCCTGCGGCGGTCCTCTACACATCGAACTCATATTACAGCAGACTGAGGAACCCCGAGGGCAAAAAGGAGTAACGGCATGGAGAAGCATTCGTTCGACCAGAGGTTGGTCGACGAGTTCCTGGGTGCCAGGGTCTTCGCCGTTGTCGGTGTATCAACCAACAAACAGAAGTACGGGTACAAGGTGTACCAGGACCTCAAGCGGGGAGGCTACTCGGCCTACCCTGTAAACCCGCGCTGTCAGGATATCTACAGCGACAGGTGCTACCCTGACCTTGATTCGCTTCCGGAGAAACCCGACGTAGTGGAGTTCGTGTGCCCTCCCGGCGTTACGGAGGACATAGTCCGACAGCTTCCCGCCCTCGGCGTGGACAAGGCCTGGATGCAGCCGGGCGCTGAGTCGAAGGAGGCGATCGCTTTCTGTGACCAGAACGGTATAAAGGTGCTCCACGACATCTGCGTGATGGTGGAAATGCGAAGAAGGGCCGGGCAATGACAGCCGGGGCTTCTCGCTCAGCTCACCTTGTTTGTCGGTAACTATGCGAACTGAAGCGCGGCTCTTTTCGGCTCTGCTGATGGCTCCGGTTATCGCATGCACGCTCGGCATGGGTGGATGCGGCTCGGGGGCGGTCCGCAACGAGTCTCCAGCGAAGCTCTCGTATCATCGAGGCTCGCCTGATGAAGAAGGTGCGATGCGCTTGACCGTCGTTTGCGACAACAGCCCCTTCATCGAGGGTCTGAAGACCTCCTGGGGCTTTTCCTGCCTCATTGAGCGTGATGACAAGACCGTCCTTTTTGATACCGGAGGCGACTACGACGTCCTGTCGTATAACATGTCTCGCCTGGGCATCGACCCGAAGACGATAGACGCAGTCATACTGTCTCATGCGCATTCGGACCATGTCGGTGGCCTGCCCGGCCTGTTCTGGTCGAACCCCGACGTGGAGGTATACCTCCCCGCTTCCTTTCCGCCTGACACCAAGGCCGTCGTACGGAGCAGCGGCGCCGATCTGATAGAGGTCTCAGACGCCCGGTCGATATGCGACGGTGTCTACTCCACCGGGGAGATGGCTACCCAAGCGTTCCTGAATGCCTATGGCTACGCCTTTTTCAAGGTCGGAGCAGGCAGGAATGTGAGTGCCCGGGAGTTGGAATAGGCTGATGAAAAAGGGTAGACAGCATATCTATGGCCCGGTCGCCTCGCGCAGGCTCGGCGCATCGCTGGGGGTGGACCTCGTGCCTCCCAAGACCTGTGATTACGACTGCGTTTACTGCCAGTTGGGCAGGACCTCGACCAGGGCCACCCGCATAGCCCCCTATGTCAAGGCTGATGATATCCTGGCTGAGTTGAAGCCCAGTCTCGAGTCGGGAACCCGCCCCGACTACATCACCATGGCCGGCTCCGGCGAGCCGACGCTTAACAGCGAGCTGGCCCAGATAATCTCCCGAATCAAGGAGTTCACGGACATACCGGTGGCCGTCCTGACGAACGGTTCCCTGCTCGGGAACCCCGCCGTATCGAGGGCCTGCCTTATGGCAGACCTGGTGCTGCCTTCCCTTGACGCCGGGGACGAAGATACGTTCCAGAGGGTGAACAGGCCTTGCGCGGGACTTCGCCTCAGGGATGTAGTCGATGGTCTCGCGGGCTTCAGGAGCAAGTATCACGGGACCATCTGGCTGGAAGTAATGCTGCTGGAAGGCCTCAACTCGAGCGACGGGAGCGTAAAAAACATCGGTGAGCTGATCGAGGACATAGCTCCTGACGAGGTCCACTTGAACACGGTTATCAGGCCGCCGGCGGAACCGTTCGCCCGGCCCGTACCCGAGGAGAGAGTGCAGGAGATAGTGTCGATACTCCGTCCGCACGCGAGCGTGCTGAGGGAGGTCATGAGGGGCGAAGGCGAGTCGGCGGGAGGGTCCATAAGCGAGGGGGAACTGCTGGCGCTTATCGAGAGGAGGCCCTGCACCCGCGGCCAGATAGCGGACACGTTCAACATTAACGAGATCGAGGCATTGAAGGTACTGTCACGGCTCGTCGCGGGCAACAGGGTTATATCGGAACTAACGGGAGGAGAGGTCTTCTACCGGGTACTGCAACCCGCATTTGACGACCGGCATGAGGAGTAATTCGACTGTGGCGCGAAAAACAGGGAAGTATGCAAATGAATCCTGCTCAATTTGAAGAATGCAAGCAAATCAGCGGGTACGATGAATGGATGAAATCCGCGCTTGAGTTCGACGAGCTCTCCATGGAGGACTACAAGGAGTTCATGCCGGTTGTCTTCGAGATAGTGCCGGGGATGGAAGACAAGGACCCGGTGGTGATGTACGAAAAAGTAATTGCCGAGCTCCGCGACAGGTGGACGGCCTCGGAGAGCCTGCCGTTCCATGGACCGTGGCATCACGGCCTGGTGGCGGGAATCCTAGTGGCTTCGCTGAGGAACAATGGTTACGAGTTCACGGACGAGGATGTCAGGGAGGCTCTCAAGAGGGGGCTGATGGTCCCGGCCGGCGGCTGCGGATTCCTCGGTGTCTGCGGAGCTGGCACGGGCTTGGGGATAGCCCTGAGCATCATCCAGGGGTCGACACCTTTTCACGAGGAAAAGCGGTCTAGAAGCCTGGAGGCCGGCAAGGAGGCGTTCGCTAGAATCGCCCGCCTGGGCGGCCCGAGGTGCTGTACCCTGAGCACCTACACCACGCTGCACCTCGCGGGACGCGTCTTGAAGGATTTCGGGTACGACCTGCCGGTCAGCCGCGTTGGCGGCAGATGCGTTGACTACGCTCTGAACCCCCAGTGCCACCTCGAAAGGTGTCCCTACTTTCCCAGGTCAGCACAGGAAACGGACCTGGCGTGGAAGGCTTGAGCGGCCGGCGGTTAGTATCGAAAGAGACCCACTAGACTCATTTTCGGCAAGTAACCGGCGAAAGGAAAAGGATTCCTGCAAGGAAAAACAGGCGAGGAGCATTAAGGTGAAGGAGCCATACCTATCCATTTGGAAGAAGATTTTGCTGGAGACAGTCGAGGAGGACCTGGGCTCCGAATACAGAATTCTTTTTGCTCATCATGAAGCAGGTCACGCAATCGCCGCTGTTCTCTTAGGAGAGCCCATTTTGAATGTAGAGCATCGGACAATACTCAGAATTCCGCGTCCTCAAGCCGATCCTGGCCCCTGAGATCACGGAAGTCTTTACGAACCTGCCATGAGCTGCCCGGCCTTCAGGCTGGCCAACCCGCCGTTCCATTAACGGCCAACCTCAA
>JBBQKJ010000002.1:0-132015 GCA_038326775.1 Candidatus Geothermincolia bacterium | reverse complement strand
AGCGCCGCCCCGTGGTAGCGCCAGAATCCATCGTGGGGTCCGGCCCCGTCACATTATTTCATGTCCGGGTGCCTGACCCCAGGATGAATTACCACGAGGGCGACGGCGCAGGCCACGAACACGGCCACGCTGAACAGCTGGAAGAAGAGCCCCGCGCGCGGGTTGGCGTGAAGGCGGAAGAACTCCATGAAGAAGCGTATGAGCGCGTAGCCCGCGAGCGAGCAGAGCAGGAGTTCCCACCCTTCGAGGAAGCGTGTCCCCACGAGCAGAAGTGCCGCGAACAGCACGATGTCGAGCACGGCCTCGTAGAGCTGGGTGGGGTGAACGGACGTGGGGGTCCCGGGGAACGTGACCGCCCAGGGAAGCCCGCTCGGCTTGCCGCCGCAGCAACCGTTCAGGAAGCATCCTAACCTGGCGATGCCGAGCGAGAGCGGCAAGGCGAGCCCGATGGCGCCCAAGGTCACGCTCGTCGGCATCTTCAGTATCCTGATGGCGATCACCGCCGCGGGTAAAGCGAACAGCAGGCCGCCGTAGTAGACCAGCCCCACCGTGTTGATATCGAAGAGCCTGGTCCAGTGGCCGGAGAACTCCGACAGGTGGCCCAGCGCGTAGAAAACGCGCGAGCCCACGAGGCCCGAGAGCGCAATGACCGCGACCAGCATGTACAGTGGAGCGCGTTCAACGTTTCTCCTGGCGAGCTCGCGGCCCGCGACGAAGGTCCCCGCGAGCAGCGCCACGAAGAGCATGACCCCGTAGGAGTACACGGGAAAGTCCCCTATTCTGAACAGGACCGGATGCATAGCCTCCCACTAAGCGGGCCTTCGCGGCTTCCTCCTGGCGGGGCACAGGCCTGCCATGGTCACGAGGCCCATGGCCAGGCCGAGCACCAGCACCGCGGGTGCGCCCCCCGCGCCGCACTGTGCGGCGCTCACCGTGAAGCCACCGGGCAGCGTTCCCTGGCAGCCGTCCGCGTTGCGGACCACCACGTCGTAGCTCCGCGCCTGGCCGACCTGGAAGCTGAACGAGCAGGTGATCCTCGTGCTCGAGGCAACGTTAACACTCGTTGCCGCAATCGTCGAGCCGCTTCCCGCGAGAGTGACGGTTGCCCCGGGACCGAAGCCCGTGCCGAGAAGGCACACTTCGTTCAAAGTGGTTCCCTCGACCGCGGCCTTCGGAGCGATGGAGCCAACGGTGGGCCCGGGCGTTGTCACCGTGAACCGGGTGGGGTTGGACGTGCCGCCGCCGGTGGTGACCGCCAGCTGCACCGCTCCGGGCTGGAGCGCCGGCACCCTGCACTTCACCTGGTCCGCGGACCACGCGGTGTACTCGGTCGCCAAGGTGGCCCCGAAGCTCACCGTGGAGGCCGCGCGCGATGCCCCGAAGCCGGCGCCGGAGATGGTCGCTTCCGCTCCCACCGCTCCGCTTGGTGGCGCGACGCTGATGACGCGGGGCACACTCACGGGCGCGAACTCGAGTATGACCGGGCGCTTGCCCACCCCCAGGCCGGCGATGGTTACCTTGCCGTCGGGACCGCGCGAGACACCCGCGGCCGCCTGCCGCTGCCCGGTGGCCGCGTCCAGAAGAACCGGCTCGGAGTAAGAGGCGCTGTTCAAGGTGATGGTGAGACGGTCGTCGAGGTCGTCGGCCTTCCAGACACCCATCAACAGGCTCCCGTCGGGCAAGTCGAACGAGTGCGCCTCCAGCGAGCCGGGGCTCGAGCATGAGAACGCCGCGGCGCCCGTTCTGGCATTGACCGCCCGCCCGAACGTCTCCTGGAATACCTTGAAGTAGTTGAACGACTGCTTGCGGGAGAAGTCGTTCGACAGGACGCCGTAGTTGTACCCGATGTCTTGAGGGTTGTTCATCTCGTCCCAGAAGTTGTAGGAAATGACCCTGTCGATTCCGAGGTCCGCG
This sequence comes from Candidatus Geothermincolia bacterium, assembly GCA_038326775.1. Classification (GTDB taxonomy): domain Bacteria; phylum Actinomycetota; class Geothermincolia; order Fen-727; family Anoxymicrobiaceae; genus DYIU01. The sequence goes on along the minus strand of JBBQKJ010000002.1, from coordinate 130,101 downwards.
TAGTTTATGAACGTTCGCATCATATATATGCCCTGGGTAGCCTGGTCCACCCCGGGAGGGCTTGGGGTGGACGTGGACCACCCCAGCTCTGTTATCCATATCTCGACGGGTTTCGCCGTATACTGCTTTATCTGGTTGCGTAGCCATGAGACTATGTAGCGTGCGCCCGGCTCCTGCGGTGTGTAGTTCCCCCAAGACATGGTCTCGGCGTACGGGTGGTAGGCGACCGCGTCCACGTGCTCAAGGACACCCGCCTTGAAACAGGCGTCAAGGTAGTTGGGGTCCAGGCCCGCGACACCGCCCATGACGACCTTTGCGGCGGGGTCGGCCGCCCTAATCGCGGGGGCGGCCTGGGCCGCCAGGGCAACGTAGACGTTGGCGTCCGGCCAGGGCAGCCAGAATTGGTGGATGTTCTCTTCGTTCCATATCTCCCAGGCCGGGACCACGCCGCGGTAGCGCGAGCACACGGTGGATACGTAGTTGCGCCACGCGGCCATGTCGGTTGGAGGGAAAGTGAACCAGAACCCGCCGCTGGCCCAGGTGGGAGCGCAGCCAAGGATCCCCAGCAGCTTGATACCGTGGCTCCGCGCATTCGCGACCGCCAGGTCGGCCCCCGCGAACTCCCATTTCCCCCTTGTCGGCTCGAGGTCGGGCCAGGCGAAGTCGATTCGCGCCCAGCCTATTCCGGCGGCGGCCATTTCCGAGAATACCCTCTCCATGGTCGCGGGGTCACTGAGCTTGATGTGGGGCTGGTTGACTCCGAAGCGGGCTGCTATCGGAGAGGGCTGGTCGGCGGCGGCGGCCTCGCCGCGGAGCGGGTTCGCGCCGGGCAGCACGCCCAGGGTGGCGAACGCCAGGAGGCATACCGACATCGCGACGGTGACTCTCGAGCGTGCGGTCCCGCGGGGCTTTCGTGGCGGGGGAAGCTTCGATCTTTTCAACTTGATGACCCTTTCTTTTCGTTTCCTCAACGACGCTCAGAGATTGCATCGGGTCGGCGGGGCCCGAGCGAGATAAGTCATCGGTACCATTTAGCGGCCTCCCGCAGTGTGAAGCGCCCGCGGTGGTCTGGTTGGCTTTCCGGCGGGAGCGGGTGGCCGTTCGGTCCCCCGTCTGCCGCCTGCCGGCCGGAGGCCTAATAAGGATGGGGCATGCCGCCTGGTTTATCGGGCAGCCTCACTGCTGTAGAATAGGCACCCGGACAGTAAGCTTATGAAGGAGGTAGCAATGGCAGACGCTGTGATAGTCGATTCGCTACGGGTTCCGTTTTCGAGGTCTCGCCCGGCCCAGCCCGAGCGCGACGCCTACAACAAGCAGAGGATGGACGAAGCCCTCGCGAGCGTAATAATCGAGCTCATCAAGAGGAACAACGTCGACCCGTTGGAGATCGGCGACATGATCACCGGGTGCTCGCTCCAGATGAGGGAGAACTTCCTCATGGGCGGCCGCACCGTCGTCATGCTGGCCGGGCTTCCTTTCGAGGTCCCCGCCCAATCTATCGACAGGGTCTGCATCTCCGGAATGAGCGCTGTTCACCAGTGCTCCATGGAGATAATGCTCGGTTACTCGGATGTCTGCTTCGCCAGCGGCATGGAGCACATGACCCACGTCCCCCTGGACGCGAGGTTTAACCCGGACCTGATGATGGTCAGCCCCAGGTTCTTCTCCGACCCCAGCCTCGGCAAGTACGACCTGCAGACCGCGCTGTCGATGGGGCTTACAGCCGAGAAGCTCTGGTCGATGACCGACGTCACCCGCGAGCAGATGGACGAGTGGTCGCTGGGCAGCCACAAGAAGGCGTCGGCGGCCATCGAGGCGGGCTACTTCAAGGACGAGATCCTGCCGCTCGAGGTGGAGCAGGAGGACGGCTCGATGCTCAAGGTCGAGAACGACCTCTCAATCCGGGGCGACACCACCATGGAGGGCCTCGCCGGGTTGAAGCCCGCGTTCAACCCCGAAGGGCAGATAACCGCCGGCAACTCTTCACCGCTCAATGCCGGGTGTTCCTCGGTGCTTTTGATGAGCGATGAGAAGGCGAAGAAGATGGGCCTCGAGCCGTTGGCCAGGGTCATCTCCATGGGATGGGCGGGCGTTGACCCCAGCATAATGGGAGCTGGCCCGGTTCCGGCCAGCAAGAAGGCGCTCGAGAAAGTCGGGATGAGCGTAAAGGATATCGACTTCTGGGAGATAAACGAGGCGTTCTCGATCGTTCCGCTCTACGCTATCAACGAGCTGGGCATTGACCCTGACAGGGTCAACGTGAAGGGCGGAGCCGTGGCCATCGGACACCCGCTCGCGGCCTCCGGCCCCCGCCTGACCGGCACGCTCGCCCGCATCCTCCAGCAGGAGGGCGGCAAGTACGGCGCGGCGACGCTCTGCGGCGGCGGCGGCCAGGGCGGCACGATCATCATCGAGAAGATCTGACGCGGCCCGAACATAACGCTTGTGACGACTTGAGCCGGGGCTCTTCAGCCCCGGCTCTTTACGTGGAGACCTAGGTCTTCCTCAAACCTTTTCAAATATGTGAATAGCCATCGCGGCTTCCTCCACCCCGATATTCCCTCCACCATTTTCGGTCATGCCGATACGCGCGCCCTCCACCTGGCGCGCCCCCGCCTCTCCCCTGACCTGGGTAACGACCTCGTGCACCTGGGCCAGGCCTGACGCGCCGATGGGATGGCCCCGGCATTCCAGGCCCCCGGAGGTGTTGAGGGGGATCCTTCCCCCCAGGGTGGTCGCGCCCGACTCCGCGAGGACGCCGCCGTCCCCTTCCGGGCAGAAGCCGAGGGCCTCAGCCTGGTGGAGCTCTCCGTAAGCGGTCGCGTCATGGACCTCGGCGGTATGGATGTCTTCCGGCCCCAGGCCGGACCTCTCGTAGGCGCTCCGCGAGAGGCGCACGCCAATGTCTTCGTCGTCTATGTCTCGCTCTCGTCCGGACGCGAGCACCGAGGCCCTGACCTTGACCGGCCTCGCACCGTCGAGCTTCTTCAAGTAGGCGGAGGAGCAGAGGATGGCGCCTGCCGCTCCATCTCCAACGGGAGCGCACATGGCGCGTGTCAACGGATAGGCTATGAGCTTGTCGGCCAGGACCTCTTCGACGCTCATCTTCACCTGGTACTGGGCGTTCGGGTTCATGGAGCTGTGGAGATGGTTCTTGGAGGCGATCACCGCCAGCTGCCTCTGTGTGGACCCGTACCTGGCCATGTGCCAGCGGGCGCCCACCGCGTAGAGGTCCATGAACACCGACCTTCCTTCGCCGGGCGCTCCCGTATCCGGGATATCCAGGTTCAATGACTCGCTCAGGGCCATGAAACCCTGGATGTGTTTGTCAAACTCCTCCACGTCCAGGCAGGTGGCATAGGACTTGAGCGAAAGCATCCTGTCCTCGTGGGTTATCTTCTCAGACCCCACCGCCATGACCACGTCGTACATCCCCGCTCTTATCGCCGTACAGGCAAGATGGACGGCCGTGGAAGCCCCCGCGCACGCGTTCTCCGTGTTCACAATGGGTATGGCGTCTATCCCCATGGCCCGGAGCATGACCTGGCCCCTGATGGAGTGCTGGTCCGCGAACATGCCCCAGAACGTGTTTGAGACATAGGCAGCCTCGAGGTCCTTCGCGACAAGGCCGGCGTCAGCCAGGGTCTTTTCCACGGCCTCCGCGGCGAGGGCTTTTACGGAGCTGTCGAAATGCTTGGCGAACCTGGTGGTCCCTACCCCGATCACGTATACATCATCCACTGTCCTTGACGACCTCCTTGCTTTCTTCAGGTGCCGCGTCTCTTGCTCGCTAGAATTCTTTGAGGACGGCCTCGGCGGCCACGAGCGCCAGGAAGTCGTTGGACCCGTCCTCTATCATGCCCGCTCTCGCGTCACGGAAGAACTTCTCTATTGTCGATTCCTTGGAGACTCCGTGCCCTCCGAAGAGCTGGACCGCCTCATTTGCCACTTCGAAAGCGGCCTGCGTGCAAAAGATCTTGGAAGCGATGGAGTACTGGGTATACGGCGGGTTGGTGGAAAAGTTGAACTCCATTGCCGCCCGCGACAAAGCCCTGCTGGCCTCCACGAGCTTGAACATATGGAAGAGCTTGAACTGTACCATCTGGTGCTCGATGAGCTTCTTGCCACCCTGGACCCGCTCCTTGCAGTATGCCACGGCTTCCTCGAAACAGGCGCGCGCCAACCCGGTAAAGGCCGCGCCCATGCTCGCGTTTGCCGTGGCAAGCGTTATGTCCAACAGGGCTTCGTAGGATTCCTGGTCCACCAGCATGTTGTCCCTGGGCACCCGCACGTCGTCGAAGTAGATCTCGCCCTGGTTGAGCGCCCGCTGGCCGAGCTTGTTCAGGGGCTTGCCCCTGCTCACCCCGGGAAGGTCAAGCGGGACGATGCAGATCCCTCCCCCGGCCATCCCCATCTCGGGATCGATAGTGAGGTACACCGCCGCCTGGGTCGCGACGGTCCCCATCGACACCCACGCGGCCTTGGTCCCGTTGATGACCCATTCATCTCCGTCCAGCTTTGCCCGCACCGAACCGGCGCATTCCGGCTTGGAGAACTGCTCGGTGAAGGGAGCGAGCGTATCGGAGCCGTGATCGGGTTCCGTTATGGCCCAGCAGCCGATGATGCTGGCCTCCTTGTCCTCGCAGAAGGGGACGATGAAATTGTCGACCAGGTATTTGGTGGGCACCATGCTCGCGAGGAAAGCGGGGAAGCAGGCCACGCCGAAGGCTATCCAGAAATCGACGCTCCCCCAGCCGATCTCCTCAAAAAGCATGTGCACCTCTAAGGGAGAGAAGCCGCCCCCTCCGTAGATCTCCGGGATAAGTATCTTGTGGAGGCCGATTTCATATCCCTTTTTCAAGGCGTCCCACAGGATGGAATCCCTGGCTATCACATCTTCGGGGTCGAGCTTGTCCAGCTCCAGGCTCACGGGCCGCAGCACGTCCCGGGCGAACTCGTGCACCATGTCTCTCTGCATTTCCTGGGTACGGTCGAGCTTCAGGTTCAAGTCCAGGTAAGGGGCCGCCACGTCTACCATCTCCTTTCCATTCCCACGACGGACCGCCGCGCCGCTCTAGGATGCGTAATCCTCGAGCCTGTAGACGTTGTCCGCCTCCGGCGAGAACTGCTCCTTCAATATCCGGTCAAGGTATTTCTCGGACGGGCTCTTTGGTATCTCTTCCACCATCTGGACATAGCTGGGAACGGCGTTGCGCTCCAACCCGGCGACGGCGGCCTCGAAGACGGAAGCCGGGTCGAGCACCTTTCCGGGAAATGGGGTCACGGCCGCGACCAGGTCGCTCTCGCCCGGCGCGCCGGAGGAAGCGGGAATGCCGTAGACGCAGACCTCTGACACGTCGGGGTGCTCGCCAATCACCTTTTCCACGTACTCCGGCTTGATGAAATCCCCCGACCTCCTCAAGGCGGTGCCCTTGCGGTAGTCGAAGAACAGCCACCCCTCCTCGTCGCGGTGGACCACGTCCCCGGTGCGCAGCCAGCCTCCCCGTGTCTTGTCAGCTGAAGCCTTGGGCTTGCCGTAGTAATCCACTTCCGCGTTTGTGCCGGCCTGGCGGCATATCAGCTCACCGGAGGCCCCGCCGGCCACCTCGTTGTCGTTCTCGTCGACCACCTGCATCTCCATGACGCCCTCGATAGGTTTCCCGAAGGAGCCGATGGGGCCCTCGCCGATGGGCTTGAAGGCGAACCCTCCCTCCACCGCTCCGTACCATTCCAGGATCTGCGCGTTGAAACGCTTCTCAAAGGCCTCCCATATAGGCAGGGGAGTCCCCGCCGAGATAACGACCTTCACCGGGTTGTCGGCATCGTCCGGCTTCTGTGGCTCGTTATAGATGCCGGCCATCATCCCCCCCAGCAGGGAAAAGGTCGTGCAGCCGTACTTGCGGCATATGTCCCAGATCCGGCTCTTCGAGAAGCGCTGCCCGATAACCGCGGGGATGCCTACCGCCAGGGCGGGCATCATGGTCACGGCCTGGGCGTTTCCGTGGGTGAGCGACAGGCCCGTGTAGGGGATGTCCTCCGGCGTGTACTTCCACACCATCTTCGCCAGCACGACATACATCAAGGTCCTGGAGGACTTTATCTGTACGCCCTTGGGGTTCCCCATCACCCCGGAGGTGTAGATTATCTCGAAGGGCAGGTTGGGGTCGTCGATGCGGTCTGGAAGGCTCAGGGCTTCCGGCCCCTGGAGCATCTCCTGGACCGTGACGCATGTGTCCTTCAGCCCGGGGTCCGCGTCGGGCTTCAGGTTCAGGATGACCTTCTGAACATCTGGAGCGCCCTTGATCGCGGCCTCCACGTCGGGGAGAAGGTCGGCGGTGGTTATCACGCCCCTGGAGTCGGAATCGGTGAGCTGGTAAGTGAGCTTGTCGCCCCTGGAGCGGGGGTCTATCGGAACCGCCACGATGCCGGTCAGGGTCGAGGCGATGAATGAATAAAGCACCTCCGGGTGATTGCGCATGACCAGGGCCAGCTTGTCCCCCTTCTTAAACCCCAGCTCGCGAAGGCCTATGGCGAGTTTGATGGAGTTCGACAGCATCTTCCTGTAGGTGATCAGCTCATCCGGATACAGGCCTCCGTTTTCGAATATGATGCCTACGGTGTCGGGCTTTTCGTCGACCCTGGTTTCCAGGATGTTGGAAAGCAGCGCAGGGTTTCCTTCAGCCATTTGGAGTCTCCTTTCCCGCTGCGGTTATCCGGCAAAACTATTCCACGGCTCCAATGAATCTGCGTGCGAAGGATGGGAAATCCCTGGCGAACTTCTCCTTCCACTCCTCATCAGTCCAGTACTTGTGGCGATCGAAGAATGGATCGATTTGCTGGTAGCTTACCCCCACCCCGACACTGAAGTCGATGTCGGTGATGAACTCGCACGCGGTTGCCGCGGTTCCAACAGTCTGGAAAACACGGCAGTGAAGCCCCATGCGCCAGGCGGCGGCCGCCGCGGCCATCGCCGCCATGTGCATGTCGTAGACCGCGAAATGGCAACAGGGCCCATTGGCCACGATGCCCTCGACCAACCCGGCGCGGTTAAGCTCGGCACAGGTGGCGTACCCGCAGGCACCGCAGTCGAAGTTGTAGACCGACTTGCGATCGGCCCCGATGAGCAAGGCCCGCGCATCCTCCTTCGCCAGGTCGGCGAAGCTCCTGCCGTCCCTGTCCGCCAGGGGCGAGAGGCCGGCTATGCCTTCGCAGAATCCCGAAAGATCCTCGAACTCCTCGGGTCCCACGCTTACGATCTTCAGCTTCTTCTTCCCGAACATCATCGCGGTGTTGGCGGCGACTGCCATCAGCTCCACCGCTCGATCCAGCCCGCCTTTCAGGAGTTCCTCCTGGTTGATGATCGCCATTTCCTCACCTCCTCAACTGTAGATAGACCGGAACGTCGGAAAGAGACGCCCTATGAGGCGGTTCTCCAGACTCGCGGAGTTATATTGTTCGTAGTTCCTGGGCAGGTCCTTGAAGGGGCTTTTCTCTGTGACCGAAGCGAGAAATCCAAGCGCAACGTCCGATTTGTACGGGGTCAGGCCCATCCTCACCGCCGCGGCTCCCACGGACATCTTCACCGCGTAGTCTATTCCCAACTGCCTTGCCAGGGTCACCGCGCCCCCCAGGGCGTAAGCGATGTTCATCGAGCGCAGGAGGCAGAAAGGCCCTCGAAATGCCACGCTCGCCTCGTCGGAGAGCCTGGGCACCTTCCTCCATTGATCGCAAAGGCTGTGCCCGCACAGATTGCAGTTTGAGTCCATGGGATCGTGCCCGGACCTGCGGTCGGCCATTACCAGGACCACGTCCGAGTCCCTGACCTGTATCGCGTCGGACCGGAAGAAGCCCCAGGCGGGATTGTCGGAGGCCATCTTGTCGATAGCGATGGCCATCTCTTCTATGGCGTCCCGCTCATCGATGTACTGCACGCTGATCTCGTCTATGCCGCCCACCCGGGGCGCGGTCACCGCCGAGGCGAGCAGCAGCTTCCCGGCAAGGCGGGCGCCCTCCTGTCGCTTCTCTTCGTATTCTCGCAGCGCCTTTTCCATGGTCACCTCCATTTCCTTCGAAGGAATCAGGCAAGCCAACCAGCCACAAGGAACAGGAGTTCTATACGTCGGTGGGCAGGCCGTATTTCTCACAGATAGCCGGGTAAGCGTCGTATGCGGGTTGGAGGAGGGGCAGCAGCCCGAGCACCTTCGCCATGGGCCCCTTTGCCTTGACTTTCCGCCTGGCCAGCAATATGGGAAGTGTTGCCTTCTGCAGCCAGAACGCGTGGCAGTCGTCTCCGGAGATCCACATCTCTATGTCCGGCGGTGCGTCGCACGCCCCGGTACAAACGGTGGGCTTTGGATCGCCGTGAAGCAGCCATAGATCGCCATCGGGGTCGTTGATGCGGAAAACGATGTTGATGTTCTCGTCGTTGGCCCTTGGGCCAACCTCCGGATCGTCCGCAAGCTTCTGGAAAAGGTATCCCAGAATCTCGTACATCTTCTCCGTGCTTTCAAAGATCGGCATACGATCACCCCCTGTGCTCGTGAACTGCGTATCGCCCCAAGGCGGTACCGGGCCTTGTCTTGGGAAAAGTGCTGTCTCATCTTATATCCGGCCTATATGTGCGTCAATTCATTTCTTTTGTGAACCGACAAGGCCTCGAAACCCGGTGGAGAGCCGCAGGGTACCTCGGGGAACATCATCACCCGACAGCTTCTTTTTTGACAGATTCCCGGCATGAACCTAGTATCTGGAGCAAGGATGAGCTTTTGGCAGGCACCACCAGGGGTCTGGCCTCTTTGGCAATGACTGAATTCTGCTGGAGACGTTTTCGCGGGGCTCGTCGCGCGCTTGAGAAAAGGCCGATATCGCGTGCCGCAAACAGCGGGAGGTTGACAGATGGCTGATATAACCCTTGCTCCAGAGGCGGAGGAGATAGAGCTCGCGGGCATGCTGGTTCAGATGCTCGAGATCAACCTTGAGAGGCCTGAGAAGGAAAAGGTCTTCAACAACCTGAAGACGAGGGTCTTCATGTATATAAATGATATGGACTTGGGCATGACCATGGATTTCGACCGGGGCAAACTGGTGGTCCACGGGGGAAAGGTTGGCAAGCCGGATATCTCTATCTTTACCGACTCCGAAACCTTGCTGGAACTTGTCTACATCAACATAGTATTCGGCGTTCCCAACTACTTCGACGAGACGGGCCGGGGGCTCGTCAAGAAATTGATGAAGGGCGACCTGAAGATCAAGGGGATGTTCACCCATGTGATCACGCTCACCAGGGTGACCAAGGTGATCTCCCTGAATTGAACCCCATTTCCCTCCGCGGCGCGAGAAGCCTCAACTTCGGGGCCTTGAAGATGGTGAGGTCGGCTTTCACTGCTCGTTCTGTGACGGCAGCCGCGCACGATTTTGTGCGTCCCGGCAAAGGAGGCGATAACACCTGTTTGGGGTCAAGCGGCATGCCCGCGAATCGCTCGACATAACCGGCGGCACGCCGCTGCTGCTGCTGGTCTGCCTGGTCGTCTTCCTCGACTCGGTGGGGTACGGGGTTGTCGTTCCGGTGCTCCCCATCTACGCCAGGACCCTCAAGGCCACCGATTTCCAGATAGGCTTTCTCTTCGCGACATACGCAATCGCGCTCCTGCTCGGGGCGATACCGATGGGGCTGCTTTCGGACCGCCTGGGGCGCAAGCCGTTCGTGCTCTTCGGCATGTTCGCGATGTCGGCGGCGTTTGTCTTCTACGCGTTCGCCGACAGCTACTGGACACTGGTAATCGCGCGCGCGCTGGACGGCCTCACCGCCGCGGCGACGTGGAGCGCGGGGCTGGCGCTCCTCGGTGACCGCTTCGAAGAGAGCGAGATGGGCGCGAAGATGGGTTATGCCATCGGGGCGATGGCTGTCGGCGGCATCGCGGGGACCGTGCTCGGCGGGTTCCTCTCCGACGCGCTTGGTTACCGCGCTCCGTTCTACGCTATCGCCGCCGGTTGCTTTCTCGGCGGCGTCTTTGCCGTCTTCCTGAAGGAGGAGAGGGTCGCGCAGCGCGCCATCGTGCCCGCCGCGCGGATGCTCAAGAACGTTATCGCCAACCGGGCCGTCCTCATCGCGTGCGTGATTTCGATGGTCACGACCACCGGGCTCGGGCTGCTCGAGCCCACCCTGCCTCTTTACCTGAGGGACGAGTTCTCCATGTCGCGTACCGGGATAGGGTTGGTCTTCGGGGTGACCATGCTGATGTACGCCGTCGCGAGCCCTCTGGCAGGCAGGCTGTCGGACAGCATCGGCCGGAAGAAGCCGATCGTCCTGGGGCTGCTCGCCACCGCGGCCTTGATGCCTCTCATCGCGGTGTTCAAGAACGTCGCCGCGGTCTCGGTGTTCATGGGCCTGCTCGGGATAACCCTGACGGTGTTCGAGAGTCCTTCGGTGCCGCTCATCACCGACTCGATGCCCAGGGACGGCGGCGGCGATATACACTACGGGACCGCGTTCGGGTTGCTCAACTTCTTCTGGAGCCTCGGCTACGCCCTGGGCCCCCTGCTGGGCGGCGCGCTCAAGGGCTGGGCGGGCCTGCTGTGGGCGCTGCTCGTTTACTCGGCGATGCTGGTCGGGCTGGCGGTGGTGGTCCTGGTCTTTCTTGGAAAAGACAAAGCCTAGCGGCGGCGTTTTGTGTTGGTGCGGGGAGAGGGATTCCAACCCTCACGCTCTTGCGAGCACCTGATTTTAAGTCAGGGGTGTCTAGCTATTCCACCATCCCCGCTGCGTTCTAGTGCTTTGGTTAGATATCCGTTATGACGTATTCCTTGCCCTGTAGTCGCTGGTCTGAGAGTGGCAGTCTCGACACGGCAGCTGGAGATTCTCCAACCTGTTGTCAGGCTGTCGCCGTCGACATGGTCTAATTCTAACAATATTTCTCGGCTCTTCCAGGTCCGCGGGCACATGTCTGGCACGCATGCCGTTTCAGGCCGGCTTCAACAAGTTGTCGCCAACCTCCGGTAGAGATCTATGAGGAGCCCGTCCAGGATGTCCTTCTCGCTCACCAGTATCTCCTCCAGGCCGGCGAGGTCCATGATGACGCGGAGCACCGCCGCGCCACCTATGATGACGTCGGCGCGCCCGGGCTCGAGGCCCATGGCCTCCTTTCTCTCCTCGAGAGGGACCGAGGCGAGCCTCGTGAAGATCTCCTCGACGTCGGCACGGGTAAGCCTGGAGTGGTGTATGCGGTCGGTGTCGTATTCCTCGAGACCCAGCTTGATGCCGGAGAGGGTGGTGATGGTTCCAGCGAGGCCGACCGCGAGCGCGGGCCTGTCGCCCAGCAGCGACGCCACGGCCGAGCGCAGCTTGCCGACTATGTGCGACTCCATGCGCCCGATGGAGACCGGCGAGGGCGGGTCGGTCTTGAGAAAGCGCTCACTCATCCTTACGCAGCCGACGTCAACGCTGCGCACCTGAAGCGAGCCCGATGGGGTCTGATCCACGGCATCCCTCAGGTCGCCCGCGACCAGCTCGGTGCTGCCCCCGCCTATGTCGAAAACCAACACCCGGCCGTGGCCGCCCACCGCCTCGTCGCCCAGGTCGGACATCGCGCCGAGGAAGCTCATCATCGCCTCCTCCTCGCCGGGGAGCACCCGCGGCCTGGCCCCGATGATACCCTCCGCCCGGTCGAGGAACTCCTCTCTGTTCTCGCAGCCTCTCAGCACGGCGGTCGCCGCGGCGGCGACCCCCAGCGGCTCGAGCGGCCCCGTCACCCCGCGGTACTGCTCGAGCGCGGCCAGGGTCCGCTCGATCGCCCCGGGCAGCAGCCTGTGGGTCTCGTCAACCCCCTCGCCCAGGCGCGTTATGACCATGCGGCGCTCGATGGTCCTGGTGCGCGAGCCGTCGCAGTCGGCGATCAACAGCCTCGTCGAGTTAGTCCCCAGGTCAAGTGAGGCAAGCCTCTGGGATCCGGTCACAAGCCCTCCCGGCGGTCTTCACCAGTTCTTCCAGGCACCATCCTCCCACAACGCCGCGCCCGCTCGCGAGCCTGAAAGCCAGGTGGGCGTGAAGGCACTTCACGGCGCCGGGCGGCCCACCGGCGACGCCTCGCCCTCGCAGCCGGACGGCGAGTTTCCAGTTGGCCTGCGCCGCGAGCCGACACTGGGCCTCGCCGAACCGCTCCTCCTCGGCCAGGAACCGTGCCGCCGCCTCGCCCCCCGGCTCGAGCGCCTCCACGAAGCGCCGGGCCGCGCGCTCGCCTTCCAGCCTGCTCATCTGGAGAGACGCGTGCGGACAGGTCAGCCAGAGGAGCGGGGGGGTGGGCTTTCCCTCGATCTCGAACGGGACCGTGAGAATCACGGACGGGCGGCCGTGCCGGCACCGCGCCGCGACAAAGACTTCACCCCTGGGCGGCCGGCCGAGCTGGCTCGCGACCACCGCGAAGTCGGCCTCACCCAATGGCCCCAGCCGGGGGAACTCCTCCAGCGCCTCGGCCGGAAGCGGCGCTCTCACTGGTATATCACGGTCATCAGGGCGATCCTCCAGGAGCCGTCCTCCCTCGCGAACTGTGCATCCACCCTGCTGCGGCCCCCGGTCTTGTAGGTGATGAAACCGGTGGCGCCCGCAGCGGTCCCGTCAATCTTGTACCGGGCGAAGCGGTATCCGGACACCTCTCGGAAGAGCAGACTGTCGGTCCTGGCGTTCGAGACGAACTGGTCGAACGAAGTGATCTTCTTCAGCCCCTGGCACAAGTAGCCATATGCTTTGCGATATGCGCTGGTCCTGGTCGCCTCGAGGTGTTCCTGCAACACCATGCAGGGATTACCCGGGTCGGGAAGCCCGCTTCCACCAGGATAGAGGCTGGAGAGGTCGAACGACGGGCCCGTTGGAGGTGTCTCGGTATTGAAGGCAGTGCGGTAAACCGCGAATCCAACGACCGCGAGTATCAGCAGGAATGCGACCAGGAGGACACCCGCGTAGAACCTGCGGTCGTAGCCCCGGGGCTCCCTCGCCTCGTAGAAGGGGCGCCTCTTCTTGCGGGGGCTGCTCGCGGCCTGGCTCATCGTTCGAGGATCACTCCCAGAACGATTCCGGCTCACCCTTTCCCGGCTTCTTCTTTTCGCCTTCGTCCTCGAAGAAGAACGATGTGAGGCCTTCATCGCGCGGCGGCCCAGGCTCCGGGCCAACGGGCGGAGGAGGAGGCGCGCCGGGCGGCTCACCGGCGGAAGGGGGAGGCGCCCTCGGCGGCTCCGGCCAATCCGGAGAAACGGCTTCTTCGGCAGCGGCGGTAGTTTGCTCCCACCCCTTGTCCTCTGACGTTGGGGGCACGGCCTCGCGGTGTGGCCCGACCCCGGGCGCGACCTCGTCGAACGGCCAGTCGTACTCTTCTTTCTCCTGGGCGTGCTCTGGGGCGGGGTCAGCGTTCTTCTCGGCGATCTCCGCGAGCGGCGGGGCCTCCACCGCTTGAGGTGGAGCCTCTGCGGCCGGGCCCGCCTGGCGTTCACCCAACAGTTCCTGGTACTCGGGTGGGAGAGCGTAGTCTTCGGGCGTTACGTGTTCAGGCCTTATCTGCTCCAGTATCCCGTCACTCCCCTCGAACGGCACCGGTTGCCCTTCGACTCCCACGGGAGTTCCAGGTGGCGGCGCTTCGTACGCCGGGGGTGCCTCGAAGGTCGGCGGGGCTTCTCCCAGCGGCGGCAGCGGGGCCTCGTATGCCGGCGGGATTTCCGCGAATGTCGGAGGCGCGGCTTCTTCAAATGTCGGCGGGGCCTCGTACGCCGGTGGCGCCTCATAGGCCGGGGGCGGGAGAGGTGCAACGTATGCCGGCGGAGTCTCCGCGAGCGGAGGCGTCGCTTCCGTTGCCGGGGGTGAGACGTCCACCTCCCAGGGAGCCACTTCATCCGCAACCCCCTCGAGGCTCACAAAAGGAGACTCTGACCCCGGTGCTTCACCGACCGGTGACGGGAGAGGTGCAACGTACGCAGGGGGGGCTTCCGTGAACGGAGTCGGCGGAGCCTCCTCGTAGACCGAAGGGGGCGGGGCCTCGTACGCCGGTGGAGCGGCCGCGAACGGGGGCGCTTCGGTGTAAGCGGGTGGAGCCGCGTATTCCGTCGGGACGGGAGGCTGTTCCACTGAGGGTATGACCGTGGGAATCGCTGCCGTCGCTGCCAACCCGGCAGGTCCTCCTTTTCTAGGCTTCCTGGGCGGCTTCTCTTTCTTTGCCTTTGCCGGCCGGCCTTTCTTGCCGGGAGGAGCCCCTGCGGCCCGCGGCGCTTCGGTGTAAGCGGGCGGAGCGGCGTATTCCGTCGGGGCCGGAGGCGGTGCCATCCCCGGAGGCGGGGGAGCCGGGCCAACGGGCGGAGCCGGAACCTCGCCCTTCCTGGGCTTTCGCGGCGGCTTCTCTTTCTTTGCCGGCCTCTCTTTCGCTACTCGCGGCGGCTTCTCTTTCTTTGCCCCGGGGGGCTTATGAGCAGGTTTGCCTCGAGCCGGCCCCGCCGCCTCCTTGATTCCCTCGGCCTCCAGCTCTTCGAAATCCGCGGTGGGGACCACCAACAACCGCTCGTGGGGGACGGAAGCCGCCTCTCGTATCTCGAGCGCCATGGGCGCAGGTGGCGCGGCGGGCTTTTCCGCCGCGGCGGGCGGAGCCGGAACCTCGCCCTTCCTCGTCTTTCGCGGCGGCCTCTCTTTTTCCACCCTGGGAGGCTTTTCTCTTTCAGCCTTTTTCGCAGGCCTCTCCCTCGGCGCCGCGTTCGGCTTCTTTTTCCTGGCTTTTTGCTTCTTGCCTTTGCCCTCGGCCGCGGGGGCGGACCCGGCTTCGCCGGGAATATCCATCTCGGCCATCGCCTCGTATACCGGCGGCTCCTGCTCTACGACGGGGAAAGCGGCCACGGCCTGCGGGGCCTCCTCGGGGGCCTCCTCTCCCTTTCGCCTCTTCGGGGCCTTCTCTTTTCTTGCCCTGGAGGGCCTGGGCGCCCTCGGCGCATTGCCCACAGGTGTGTTCATCCTCGCGGCGAGCTCCGCCACCTCTTTCTGCAGGCAGGCGGGGCACATCAAGACCTGCCCTGTTTCCTTGATGCATTCCTGGCAGATGCCTTCCCCGCATTCAAGGCAACTGCCCACCGCCGTCTGGCCTGGATGCCGTTTACAATCCAAGACGTTCACTCCCTGGAATCAGACGAACCCGCTTAAGCTCTTGTTTCCCCATGTTTCAAGTCTCCAAAAGATAATTATAGGTTTAGGGACGCCGCCCTTCTTGTCAATCGCCGGCCCCGCTCAAGGCCTTCGTCCAACGACGCGTGTCCGGTCGACAGAAACGCCTCACCGCTACTGCCCCCCGGGTACGCTGTAAAGCATCTTGCGAACCCGCGCCCAGGCCTCTTGCATCGACTGGAGAGCCTTTACCCGGTACTCCACCTCGTTATTTTCACCGTCGGTAGTTACCAGGTACAGTATCTCACCCGGTGCTACGAGACGCTGTTTTCGGGCTTCCTTCTCCACGTAGTCCAGGGTATTGGCTTCGGTAACCTCTTTCTGAAGAGATTCGGTCACCGCCTGCTGTTTCTTGAACTCGCCCTCCATCTTCTTGAGCCGGGCCGTCGCCTCGAGGTTCCTGGTGACGGGGCTGACGGACAGCACCACGAACAGCACGAATAGGATCAGCAGCATGACCTTTCGCGGCGAGATGTCCATGAGCCTCTCGATGAGCTTCTTCTTCGCCGAGCGTGGCTTGCGGCCCTTCGCTCCACGGGTGGACCTGCTTGCCGACGTTTTCGCGCTCGGCTCCGGCCGCGCACTGCCGCGGCGGCCGCGCGTCCGGGCGCGCGCGGACGCGGCGGTACCGCTTCTTACCGCCTCGGCTCTCTTCTTGCCCTGGCTACGCTTTTCCACAGGTCACTCCACGGTGTGCACGTGAACGCTGTTCGTCTTGCCGCGCTCCTCGTCTAAGAAGCCGCCTGTTACCACGACGACGTCGCCACTGGCGGCGTACCCGGCGCTCACGCAGGCGCTTGAAGCTTCTTTTATCAACTGCCGGAGATCTTCGCGCTCCGGGACCACCAGGCCGCTGACACCCCATACCATCGACATTGTGTCGACGACCTTTTCGTCGGGGCTCACCGCCACTATCCGCGCTTCGGGCCGGTAACGCGCGACCAGCCTCGCGGTATAACCGGAGCGGGTCAGGGTGACGATCGCCCTTGCTTTGAGGTCGGCCGCTATCTTGCAGGACGCGTAACCGATGGCGTCGGCGACTCCCTGGTGAGCCCACCTTCCGCGCTCCTCGAGGATGTGCGGGTAGTCGATAGCCCGCTCAGCCTTGGCCGCTATTCGCGTCATCATCTCGACCACCCGCACCGGGTAGCTCCCGATGGCGGTCTCCGCCGAGAGCATAAGCGCGTCTGTTCCGTCCAGTATCGCGTTCGCGACGTCACTCGCCTCCGCCCTGGTCGGGCGCGGGTTGTCCACCATGGACTCGAGCATCTGGGTCGCCGTCAGCACCGGGCGTGCCGCCCGCACCGCCCTTTTTATCAACTCCTTCTGCGCAAGCGGTACGTCCTCAGCCTCCATCTCCACGCCGAGGTCGCCGCGGGCGACCATGATAGCGTCGGCCACATCGATGATCTCGTCGATGTTGCGCAGGGCCTCGGGCTTCTCGATCTTGGCCATGACCGGGACCCTCAAGCCGATCTCGTCCATTGCGGCCGTGAGGCCGCGGACGTCGGCGGCGGTCCTGATGAACGACTGCGCGACCCAGTCGATGCCCGTCGCGAGCCCTGCTTCCAGGTACGCGCGATCACGCGCGGTGAAAGACTCGAGCTTCAAGTCCGAGCCCGGGAAGTTCATCCCCTTGCCCTGCAGCAGCGTGCCGCCCTCGATAACCTCGCAGCGTATTTCAGTCCCGGCCACGTCTCTGACCTTCATCCTTATCAGGCCGTCATCGATGAAGACCGCGTCCCCTGGCTCGAGGTCTCGGGGAAGCCCCTCGTATGCCACCGATATCCGCGAGGCGTCGCCGCGGCTCTGCACGGTGGAGATGGTGAAATCCTGCCCCTTCACCAGCTGGACGCTCGCCCCCCGGATGGGCCCGACCCTGAGCCTGGGGCCCTGGAGGTCGAGCATCACCCCAATGCGCTTCCCCGCCGCTTCCCCAGCCTTCCTCACCAGCTCGACGTACCCCCGCACCTCATCCACATCACAGTGGCCACTGTTGATGCGAGCTACGTCCATGCCGGCCGCGGCCATCTTGGTCAGCATCTCGGCATTGCGCGACGACGGGCCCATCGTGCAGACTATCTTCGTCTTCAACTTTCCTGCGGGCGGCTCCCAGCCACCCGATCCCACGGCCTCTATATCCAACAGGCTGCTACCCCCCGAGGCGGACGCTCAGCGCCGCCGCACCCAGGTACCTCGCGTCATCGCACAGGTTCTCCTCTATGCGTAGAAGCTGGTTGTACTTGGCCACCCGTTCGCTTCTGCATGGGGCACCGGTCTTTATCTGCCCGAGCCTGGTCGCCACCACGAGGTCGGCTATGGTGCTGTCCTCCGTCTCGCCGGAGCGGTGTGAAACCACCGCGCTGTAACCGGCCTGCCGGGCCAGTCCAATCGTGTCGAGCGTCTCGCTGAGCGTCCCTATCTGGTTGAGCTTGATCAGCACCGAGTTGGCGATGCCTCTCTCGATGCCCCTCGAGAGGATCTCCTTGTTGGTGACAAAAACATCGTCACCGACGATCTGGACCCTGCCGCCCAACCGGTCGGTGAGCGCCTTCCAACCGTCCCAATCTTCCTCGGCCATCCCGTCCTCTATGCTCGCGATAGGATAACGTTCGACCAGGTCCGCGTAGAACTCGACCATCTCGCCGGGGGTCAGCCTCTTTCCTTCACCCTCGAGGACGTAGGCACCGTCCTTGAATAACTCGCTCGCCGCGGGGTCGAGCGCGAGGTAGATGTCGCGCCCCGGCACGTAGCCGGCCTTCTCTATGGCCTCGACCATCACCTTCAGGGCCTCCTCGCTTCCCGCGAGGTCGGGCGCGAAGCCGCCCTCGTCCCCGACCCCTGTAGAGTACCCCGCCGACTGAAGGACCTTCTTCAGTGTGTGGTAAGTCTCCGCGCACATTCGCAGCGCCTCGGAGAAGCTGTTGGCGCCCAGCGGAAATATCATGAACTCCTGCAAGTCGATGTTGTTAGCGGCGTGGGCGCCTCCGTTTATGACGTTCATCATCGGGGCTGGAAGGACATTGGCCTCGATGCCCCCGAGGTACTGATAGAGAGGAAGGCTGTGGTCCACCGCCGCGGCGCGCGCTACCGCGAGCGAAACGCCGAGGATGGCGTTCGCCCCGAGATTGCCTTTGTTTGGTGTGCCGTCCAGGCTTATGAGGGCGCGGTCAATGTCGCCCTGCTCGTCTGCGTCCATGCCCAGCAGCTCGGGCCCGATGATCTCACACACGTTCTTGACCGCCGTGCGCACGCCCTTGCCCATGTAGCGCGAAGGGTCCGCGTCGCGCAGTTCAAGCGCCTCGCGCGTTCCCGTGGAAGCGCCCGAGGGAACAGCCGCCCTGCCGAACGCGCCCGTCGACAGAAGGATGTCCACCTCTATTGTGGGGTTCCCCCGCGAGTCCAGGATCTCGCGGGCGAACAGGTCCGATATCGAGCTCATGACTCCTCCTTAGAACTCCCTCGATTTCGCAAGTCGCTCCCGTACCCGCTCCTGAGGCCGGGCTCGTCAATCATCATCACGCCGCTTCGCGGCCTGCCACAGCGCCTCTTTCTCCTCAATCGTCATCGAGCCGAGGGCCGCCCCCCGGCGCTCCGCTTCCTCCTCCATCATTGCGTAGCGCCTGACAAACTCCAGGGCGGTCCTCCGCAGGGCGTGCTCCGGGTCCACCCCCAGGTGCCTCGCCAGGTTGACCACCGTGAACAGGACGTCGCCCATCTCCTGGTCAACCCGCTCGACGGGGCCGTCCAGCGCCTCCCTCAGCTCCCGCGTCTCCTCATCGAGCTTATCGAGGACGCCGCCTGCGTCCTCCCAGTCGAAGCCGTCGCGGGCTGCCTCGTTCTGTATCTTTCGCGACGCCATCATCGCCGGCAGCCCCGGGGGCATCCGAACTCCGGACTCCTTGCCCTCTTCCTCCCGCTTGATTCGCTCCCAGTTAACCGACACCTGTTCGGCGGTCTCCGCATCCGCGGTCCCGAAGATGTGGGGGTGGCGCCGATGGAGCTTCTCCGTGATACCATCGACAACCTCCGACAGATCGAAGCGGCCGTGCTCCTCGGCGATGCGCGACTGAAAGACAACCTGGAGAAGCAGGTCGCCCAGCTCCTCTGCCAGGTGCTTCCAATCGCCCGAGTCGATGGCGTCCACCGACTCGTAAGCTTCTTCGAGCAGGTGCCCGGCAAGTGTTCCGGGTGTCTGCTGCAGGTCCCAGGGGCAGCCGTCCGGAGACCTCAGGCGCGCCATGACCGACGCGAGCCGCTCGAACTTATGACCGAGGCCCGCTGGAACCCTCGCCTTATCACCAGTTACTTTTTCTTCATCCAAGTGGGCTCTCACCTTCCGCTACTGTCCGTGGCGCTACCGCTGGACCACCATTCCGAGCCTGGGGTCCCATTTGCCCGTACTTCCCGCCTCGACGCGCGCGTTTGCATAAACGGTCCGCAGCCAGTCGGAGAAAACCTCGTCCTTCTTGCGGTTGGTCAGCGTCTTTATCGCCTCGCCCCTCACCTCGGAGAACGGCGGCGTGCTGGCCTCGCGGCGGTCCAGCACTTTCATCACCTGGAAGCCGTCGCTCGCCCTGACCACCCCGCTCACCTGCCCCGGCTTAAGAGAGAAAACCACCTCCTCGAAAGCCGGCTCCCTTGTCCCCGGTTCTATCCAACCGAGGTCGCCGCCGTTGCCCCTGGTCGCCGTGTCCTTTGAAAAAGCCCCGGCGAGCCTGGCGAAGTCTTCGCCGCGCTTTGCCTCGGCGGCGATCATGTCCGCCTGGCTCTCGTTTTCCAGAAGTATGTGCGCGACGCGCACCATGAGTGTCTGGCTGAAAAGCTCTTTGTTCGTGAGGTAGAACGACTCTGCCTCATCGCCCGTGACCGACACCTTCTCGCTCACCTTCGCGCCGAGCCGGTCCACAAGCGCCTGCTCCTCGAGTCTCCTCTTGAACTGCTCGATGTTCTGGCCCTGGGCCTTCAGGTTCTTGGCGAACTGCTCTTCGCCCACGCGGCCCCGCTCCTCCGCGAGCCTTCTGTTTATCTCGTCCGCAGGTAGCTTGACCCCGAGCTTCCTGGCTTCCTCTCTCACGAGGACCGCCCTGACGAGCTCGGTCGCAACCTGCCTCTTTGTCTCCGCGGTGACCCTCTCGCCCTTATCTCCCTTGAGCTCGATGGGGTTGCTCTTCTTGATTACGGCGAGCCTGCGGCCAACCTCTAACTCGAACTCCGAGGAGGGTATTCTCCTGCCGTTTACCGTGATGGCCGAGGATGAGGCGCACCCCCCGAGAGCAAGCAGCAGGTACAGCAGAACAAAGAGCGCCGCGAACTGCGACCCCCGACCGGCCTTTGAACTGCTTGTCTTGCCGGTGCTCAATACGTGGGCCTTCCATCCCTTGTTCAAGCCCTCTAACGAGACCTCCGCCTCCCTCAACAGGGCTATTCATCTTCGAGTATATCATCAATAATTGAATTTAGCCACTTTAACAACAGTTCTTGCCTGTTGTTTACTTCCCCGAATCTCAACTTTAAGTATAGCGTTCTCGACTCCTCGTCGGCATAAAGCCCCTTGTGCTCGCAAAAATCGTGCTTCGCGACGCACGCCGCGGCGCGGGCAAGCGCACCTTCCTCGCCCGCGAACGACTTGAGCTGCAGTTCGCCTCCACGCGCGGTGACGGACTCCAGGCCGGCGCGTGAGGATCTCGCCCTGAGGCGCTCCACCTCCAGCAGCTGCCTGACCTGCACCGGGGGTTCCCCGAAGCGGTCGGAGAGCTCGGCGGCGAACTCGTCGATCGCTCCGGTCCTGCCGGCCACTATCAAGCGGCGGTACTCCTCGACCCTGGTCTCCTGGTCGGACACGTACTCCTCCGGTATATAGGCGTCAACCGGTAGTTCGACGGTGGCCTCCCTACCGGGCGCGGGAGCCTCCCCTTTGAGGACCTCCACCGCCTCCTTGAGTAGCTCGCAGTACATTTCGAATCCAACCGCCTCTATCTGGCCGCTCTGTTCGGCTCCCAGCAGGTTCCCGGCGCCGCGGATCTCAAGGTCGCGCATGGCTATCCTCATGCCCGAGCCGAGCGGGGTCATCTCGCTGATGGTGGAAAGACGGGCGACCGCGGTCTCGGTCAGGACCTCGCGTCGCGGGTAGAATAGATAGGCGTAGGCCCGCTTGCCGGACCGCCCCACCCGCCCCCGGATCTGGTAGAGCTGCGCGAGGCCCAGGCGGTCGGCCCTGTCAACGATCAGCGTGTTCACGTTGGGCAGGTCCAGCCCGGACTCGATTATGGTGGTGCAGACCAGGACACCGTGCTCCCCGTCCGCGAACTCCAGCATGACCTGCTCGAGGTCGTCCTCGTCCATGCGCCCGTGCGCCACGGCTATCGAAAGGTCGGGAAACGCCGCGGCGAGCCGGTCGGCTACCCGTTTGATGCTGGCTATCCTGTTATGCACGTAGAAAACCTGGCCGCCGCGCGCGGCCTCGTAGTTGACGGCGTGACGCACAAGGCCCATGTCGAGCTCTCCGACGTAGGTCGACACCGGGTGCCGGTCCTCGGGGGGCGTGTCGATGATGCTTATGTCCCTCACCCCGGACACGGACATCTGCAGGGTGCGCGGTATGGGCGTGGCGGTAAGCGTCAGTGTGTCCACATTCCTGGCCAGACGCCGCAGCCCCTCTTTCTGCTCGACACCGAACCTCTGCTCCTCGTCCACCACGAGCAGGCCCAGCTCCTTGAAAGCGATGTCGTCCTGCAGCATGCGGTGGGTACCGATGACCACGTCAGTCTCGCCGCTCCTGAGCGACCCGGCAACCCGTGCCTGCTCTGCTTTTCCGAGAAACCTCGACAGCATTTCAACCTTGACCGGGAACGGCGCCATCCGCTCGGAGAACGTCTCGTAGTGCTGCCGGGCGAGCACAGTGGTGGGAACCAGCACCGCCACCTGCCTGGAGTCCAGCACAGCCTTCATGGCGGCCCTTATCGCGACCTCCGTCTTCCCGTAGCCGACGTCGCCGCATATCAGCCGGTCCATCACCCTCACCGACTCCATGTCCTTCTTCACCTCGCCCACCGCGCGACCCTGGTCGGGCGTGTCGTCGAAGGGGAAGGAGCTCTCGAGCTCCCTCTGCCAGGGGCCGTCGGGCGAGAAAGAGAACCCTGGCCGGCTCTTTCTCTCGAGGTACAGCCCGAGGAGCTCCCGCGCGGTCTTCTCCGCGGAGCGGCGCGCCGCCTTCCTGGAGCTGGACCATTCCCTGCCCCTGAGCTTGTGGACGCGTGGGTTCTCCAATCCCACGTATCGCTGGACGTTGTTGAGCTGCGAGGTCGGGACGTACAGCCTGTCGCGCCCCGCGTACTCTATGAGCAGGTACTCGCGCGTTACCCCCAGCGCCTCCTGCCGGACCAGCCCCCGGTAGATGCCTATGCCCTGCTCCAGGTGCACCGCGTAGCCGTCTACCTCGAGCTCCGCGTAGCTGGAGACCGGGGTGCCGCTGGAGACCTTTCTGGAGGCCCGCGGCCGCTTGCGCCTTCCCACCAGGTCGGCCGAGGTAAAGAGCGCGAGCTTCAGGGCCGGTATGCTGAATCCCCGGCGAAGGGCGCCCACGCCCATCCGTGGCTCGTCTGCTCGCCCGCCGCCTTCTTGCCAGAGCTCCCCGGCCCGCTCGACCTGTCCTTCGCCGTCCAGCAAGAGAAACACGTCAGTGCCGCCGGATGAGAGCTTGCGCCAGGCCGCCACGGCCTCGTGAAGGTCACCCCTGAACTCGCGGGCGACCTCGCCCGGGAAGACCGCGCCGGTGTTCACTCCCGCGTCTCTTCCAAGCGTGTCCACCGCCAGCGGGGCGCCCCACCGCTCGAAGACACTGCCCTCCGTCTGCTCCAGGCCCGCCTCGGTGAGGAACTCCGTGGCCTTCGCCTCGAGCAGGCCCGGGTTCAAAGCCACCACCGTGGCGCCCTCGAGCCTGCCCGGCCCCTCGTCCCCCGACGGGTCCGAGGCGGGGAAGACCTCGACCCGCTCGAGAAGTGTAGACGACCTCTGGGTGACCACGTTGAACTCCCGGAGCGACTCGACCCGGTCGCCCTCGAGCTCGACCCGTACCGGCCGCTCGGCTGTGGAGGGGAATATGTCCAGGATCCCTCCCCGGAGGGCGAACCTCCCCCAGCCCTCGACGCTGTACTCCCGCTTGTACCCGCCCTCCACAAGAGACCGCATCGTCTCCTCGAGGTCAATCTCCCCGGCGACCTCTATCAGCAGCGGCCAGCTGCGCGGCAGCTCGCACGGCATCCCCGACACCAGGGCCTCGACGCCCACGACCGCGACCTTGCCGGCCTGGAGGGCACGCGCCGCCTTAAGGCGCTGTCCGACCGCTTCCTCGTAAGGCCTGAACCAGTCCCCCGCGGGGCCTGCGCCGGGAAGGTGGAAAACCTCGCCGGGGATGAAGCAGTTGATGTCGGAGGCCAGCGCGCCGGCCTCCACGGACGCGGCAACCACGATCGGGCCGCCGCGCAGCCTGTAGAGGGCCGCCACCAGGATGGGAACCAGGGACTCAGGCGTGAAGATGCGCCCGCGCTCGCGGTTCGACTGCTCGACGGCATCCTCCGCCTGTGTCGAGCCTAGCACCCTCTCGAGCACGATTGCCGTGATGTCCGCCATCATAACCCGTCCTGGTCAAACGCCGAGCGGGCCTCGGCGCCGGGCGCCCAGGCCTTGCAGCTTGCATATCGATCATCTCAGGCGGGCGGGGCCACCGGGGGCTGGGGCTCTCGCTCGCGGGCTTCGCGCGGGTTTACACGGGTCTTCGCGGTGCTCCGGTCAGGAACTTAGCTTCCCCCGGTTCCTCTCCCAATCAGAGATTCCAAGCGCGATAGTGCCAGTAATGAAGGCCTTGCGCATCTCGGGATAACCGCTGAGAACCTCGAAGCATAACATCATGTCGGCCGCCCTCATCGCGAATTGCCCCGTCAACTTCCGCATCTCCTCGTCAGTGAGGTGAGGCGAGGAGGGGTCCGCGAGCCCACTGTCCCGCCTGCCATTATGGATCTCCTCGAGATAGGTGCCTGTCACACACCAGTACGCGAACGCATTGGCCGCGTCCATGTGGGTCATATCTCCTTCGCCGCCCGCCTTTTCTCCTATGTCGATTACCCCGGCCAGCACCTGGGTGAGGTTCCTGGCCGCGTGCCGGGCATCGCTGGCAGGCATGTCCGGGTAGGCATCCACAAACGCTTCGAGCAGCTTTTCCGCAAGCTCGAAGGTCTTTGGCTTTCTCTCTTCTGAGGGCATTTTCGACCGGGCCTTCCCGTCTCGAGCATCCCGCGCCTTCTCCACCTCACCTCCGCGGCACAAGCGCCAAACAGACATGATATCCGGCGGCCGCGACGCACCGCAATGGCGCGTTTTGACTGTACGCTTTCCAGCCAATATAATCCAGCTGTGACGGCAACGAGGAACGGTGAACAAATGGCGGCTTTCAAGCAATGCAAGACCTGCGGAGTCCCGCTCCGCATGGGCAAGGACCACATCTGGAACTCCGATGGCACGATCTCCCAGAGACGGGACCGGGACCACCGGATGATATTCTTCGACTCCGAAGGAATCGAAGCCCTCTTCACTAACATAGAACAACTCATCGGCATTCCCATCGAGAAGATAGTCGTCGAAAGCAAGGCCAGGGCGACCGCGGCCTACATCTCCCACCTGCTGCGGGGTTTCAGGGGCACCGCCGCCCGCCTGGTGGGCCTGGAACGGATAGTGAGCAAGGTGGTGAACCAGGGCAGGGTGATGGGCTACGGCGACATCGAGACCGTCGAGGTCAACTGGAAAGAAATGGTAATGAAGAACCAGATACGGAACCCGTACTCGCTCAAGCTCTTCTGCGGCGACATGAGGGGCGCAACCGAGGCGATCCGAAAGCAGGAGGCCAGGATCTCCTTTGAAGAGACCGAGCCGAACACCTTCCTTGTCACGACACACCACGAGCCTCACGCGCCCGAGCTCCAGGGCCGCCTGATGCCGAAGGCGCCGCCCCGCAAGCCCGGCAATATCTTCTACGATCTCTGCCCCCGCTGCAGCGTACCGCTCGAAATATCCCAGTTCAAATGGGACACCAGCGCCGGGACCATCATCCACGAAGCAACCGGCATCCGCTACGCCGTCTTCGGCCCGGCCGGCCTGCAGGCGGTCTTTGACGAGCTGGAGCGAGAGCTGGGCGAGTCGATTCCCGAGGCCATCATCGAGGCCCAGCGTATGCATGTCGCAAGCAGGATGGGCAAGCAAAGCAAAGCGATGGGTGGCGCGGACCTGAAGGGTTGGCTGAAGGGTTGGCTCGCGATGCAGGGCATGGGCAACCTGGTCTCGATGGAGACGGTGGAGGGCGGATATACCGCCCGCATCGAGAACCCCGCCGTTCCCCTGGTGCTGTTGGGCACCGCCGCGGCCCTCTTCGAGTTCATGACCGGTTCGACAGCCGGGCTCGACTGGTCGCTGGCCGAAGACGGCGACCTGACCTTTTCGCTGCGCGCCTGAAGCCGACCCCCGCGTCAACGAGTACTGGCCGCCGGGCATTACTTGCCCAGCTTGTTCTCCCTGAAATAGTCGTCGGCCTTTTTCTCGGCGGCGCGGCACTCCTCGAGCCCCTGGGCCGACTCGCTGACCAGGTTGGTTATTTCCTGTGCCTTCGCGCTCTGCTCGCTTAAAGGCCTGCCATAAGCAATTATCTCTACCATCCCACCGTATGACGCGATAAGCGGGCGCAGGTACGTGGTCACATAGTCCTGCCAGCATCTTACCGCGATGATCTTCAGGCGCACATAATCCTTCACCGCCTGTTCGACATTCAGCTTTGCGATGGCGCGCAAGTCGTCTTCCCAGGCCCCGAGCGCCTTGTCCAGGGCGTCCAGGTCCGCCTCGCGCGCCTGCAGGAGCTGCCGGGCCGCGTTCACCTGGTCGGGCCCGACCTTCCCGACGTTGAAGAGGGCCTCCCACTCCGCTGGGAACGCCTTGACGCGGACCAGTATCGCTTCGGCGTTCTCCTGCTGCCCGGTGGCACTGGCGAGCTGCTTGTTGGCCTCCTCTGTCTGAAGGCCGCAGCCGGCCGCCAGGAGGACGACAGCGAGGAGCGCCGCCAGCAGCAGCACCCCGGGGCTACCTGATCCACGTTCCCAGGTTCTTGCTCTCATATTGATCGCTGGCCTTCTTGTAAAGCCCGGCCGCGCCGGCTGCTTTCATGTCGAGACAGTTATTCATGCCGCAGCCGCGAACACACGGGACGCCTAGCCGCTCCCGCTCTTCGCCCCCGACACGATATCCCGCGCGGCCCGGGCAGCCTCCTCCACGGAATCCCGGGCCTGCTCGAGCTCTTCGGCCGGGAAGCCCCGCAGGACGTATTCGGCGGGGTCCACTCCCGCCGGCGGGCGTCCTACCCCTACTCGCACGCGTGCGAATCCCGCGCCGCCGGTCTCACGCACCAGCGATTCCAGGCCCCGGTGCCCCGCCGTGCCGCCCCCGTGTTTGACGCGGACGTCCCCGAGGGGGACGTCGATATCGTCATGGATGACCACAATGCTATTTGAATCAAGCCCGTAGGTCTTGAGGACCTGCGCGACCGCGCGACCGCTTTCGTTCATGAAGGTGGATGGCTTCAGCACCAGGAACCGCCGGCCGGCGCCCTCGATAAGAGCCAGCTCTCCATCCGGCCACCTGCTACGGGCGAGAAGGGCGCCTCGCTCTACCAGCAGGTCGGCGGCCATGTGCCCCACGTTGTGCCGGGTCGACCGGTACCTGCGCCCGGGGTTTCCGAGCCCCACGACCAGGACCGGCCCGCCGCCGCGTTCCAGGAATCCAAGTACCGGGGCCCCCCGCCGGACAGAGCCGCGGCCCGGCCTATTCTTGTTCCTCGCCACTCGCTGGTGAGGCGGCCCCCGCGGTTTTGTCCTCCGCAGCCGCCTCCTCCTCCCCGGCCTCCACTTCCTCCTCGAGGCCTTCCTCTCCCTCGACCACCAGGCGCGGCGCCAGTATCGACAGGATTATGTCCTCCGGCTCGGTGAGGATGGTCACGCCGGGCAAAGGCTTCAGGTCGCCAACGCTCAGGTGCTCCCCGACTGATGTCTCAGAGATGTCGATATAAAGGTGGTCGGGCACCTCGGTCGGCAGGCATTCCACCTCGACCTCCCAGAGGTTGTGCTGAAGGGTCCCGCCGGCGCGAAGTCCCAGCGAGCTCTCCTCGCCCGTGACGGTGAAGGGGACACGCATGGTGACCTTTTCGTCGCGCGCGACTTTGAGGAAATCTACGTGAAGCAGTTTCTCCTTGAAGGGGTGCTTCTGCAGCTCCTTTATCATGACCAGGTGACTGTCTTTCTTCGTGCCGTCGACCACCTGCAGCTCGAGAAGGACGTTCAGCCCGGCCTCTCCATGAATCACGTCCTGCAGCTCCTCGCTCTTGACGGCGAGCGAGCTGGGCTCGGTCCCATGCCCGTACATCACCGCCGGCACCTCCCCCTGCGCGCGCATCTTCTTGGCGACGCTCTTCCCGGTCTCGGACCGGGCTCTTGCTTTAAGCTTGAGTTCCAACTTCTACCACTCCAGTTTATGTCTGGTTGTCTCCGCCCATTATCTCGCTGACCGACTCCTCCTTGAACACCGCCGTGATGGTGCTCGCGAGCAGCGGCGCTATCGAAAGCATTGTTATTTTATCAATCTTCTTCTCCGGGGGCACCGGAAGGCTGTTTGTGGTCACCAGTTCCTTGATCGCCGAGAGCTTTATCCGCTCCACCGCTGAGCCCGAGAGTATGGGGTGCGTCGCGCACGCGTATATCTCGTTCGCGCCGTACTTCTTCAGCGCGTCCGCGGCTTCCACCATGGTGCCCGCGGTGTCCACCATGTCGTCGATGAGGATGGCCGTCCTGCCCTCGACCTCTCCGATCACGTGCACTATCTCGGCGACGTTCTTCTCCGGGCGGCGCTTGTGCATTATGGCCATGGGAACGTGCAGCCGGTCGGATAGCCTCTTGGCCACTTTCACCCTGCCCGCGTCCGGCGACACGACCACCGGGTCGGGAAGGTTCTTCTGAGCAATGTGGCTCGCCAGCAGGGGCAGGGCCGTGACGTGGTCGAGCGGGAAATCGAAGAAGCCCTGGATCTGGCCGGCGTGCAGGTCGACCGACACGACCCTGTCGGCCCCCGCGGCGGTAATGACGTCAGCGACGAGATGCGCGCTGATAGGCT
Organism: Candidatus Geothermincolia bacterium; assembly: GCA_038326775.1. Classification (GTDB taxonomy): domain Bacteria; phylum Actinomycetota; class Geothermincolia; order Fen-727; family Anoxymicrobiaceae; genus DYIU01. The sequence goes on along the minus strand of JBBQKJ010000002.1, from coordinate 101,717 downwards.
CGCGGGCCAGGGTCTTCTTGTCCTGCCTCGAGTAGCCGTAGTATGGCATCACCACCGTTATCCTCTTGGTAGAAGCGCGCTTGAGGGCGTCTATCATCAGGAGCAGCTCCATTATGCTGTCGTTTACCGGCTCGGCGCAGGTCTGGATGATAAACGCGTCCACTCCGCGGACGCTCTCGAGGAACCTCACATATATCTCACCGTTCGAGAAGCGCGATATCTCGACCCTCCCGAGGCTTACCCCAATGTCGGTCGCCACTTCCTCGCCGAGTTCGGGGTAAGCCGTCCCCGAGAAAACCATCAACCTTTTACGGGTGACCTCCCTCAAATCGCTACCTCCCTTTCGGCGGTTGCCTTCAAAGCGCTTTTCCGGCGAGCTGTTACCCCTCATGGCCATGCTTCTTTTTCCTGTCGCGCCAGCCGCGCACGTTTTTCTGCTCGGTCCTCTCGATGCCCAGGGCGCCGTCCGGCACGTCCTCGTAGATAGAGGAGCCGGCCCCGGTCACCGCGTCTTCCCCGATCTTCACAGGGGCGACCAGCATGGTGTCGCTCCCGATGAACGCGCGGTCGCCGATGGCGGTCCGGTGCTTGCGCTCGCCGTCATAGTTGCAGGTTATGCTGCCCGCGCCGATATTGACGTCCTCTCCGATCACGGCGTCTCCCATGTAGGAAAGGTGCGGCACCTTGCTGCCGGCGCCTAGCGCGGTGTTCTTCATCTCCACAAAGCTGCCGACCTTGCACCCCGGCCCCACCCTGCAGCCGGGCCTGAGCCTGGAGTACGGCCCGATAGTGGCCCCGCCGGCGACCTCGCAGCCGTCCAGCCAGGAGAAGCTTATCTCGCAGCCGTCTCCTATCACGGCGTCGTTGATCTCGCTGCAGGGGCCGACGCGGCATCCGGCGCCGATCCTGGACGCGCCGGTCAGGAACACCAGCGGCATTATGCTGGTATCGCGCCCCACTTCAACGCCGTAGTCGATGTAGGTCCGCTCAGGGTCGACCAGGCTCACGCCCTCGAGCATCAACGCGCCGTTTATTCGCGCCCTCATGATCGCGCAAGCCGCCGCGAGCTGCTCCCTGTCGTTGACCCCGAGCGCCTCCTCGGCCGGCCCGGGCACCGGGACGACCACCAGGCCTTTCCGAGCAAACTCCTCGACCACCCCGGTGAGGTAGTACTCGCCCTGGGCGTTATCGGTTGTGAGCGCGCCCAGCGCCGTCTCGAGCGGCGCGCGGTCGAACGCGTAGGTGCACGCGTTGACCTCGCGCACGGCTCTTTCGTCGGAGGAGGCGTCCGCCTCCTCGACGATCTTTCTCGCGCCCCCGGCGCCGTCCCTGATGACCCTGCCGTAACCGGTCGGGTCGTCAAGCTCCGCCGTGAGCAGGGAAGCCGCCGCCGGGCCCGAGCGGCGCGCCTCCAGCAGCGACTGGAGGGTCGAGCGCCGTATGAGAGGGGTGTCACCGGGGAGGACCAGCACCTCCTCCAGGCCCGGGCCGAGCCCCTCGAGGGCCACCATCACCGCGTGCCCGGTGCCGTTCTGCTCCGCCTGCACCACGCAGCGCGCCCTGTCGCCCACCAGCCCGGAGACCTCGCGCGAGCCGTGCCCCACGACCACGATGACCTCCCCCGCGCCGAGGCCCGATACCTCGCCGAGGACGAAATCGAGCAGGGTGCGGCCGCACATCCGGTGCAGAACCTTCGGAAGCCCTGATTTCATGCGCTTTCCCAGGCCGGCGGCCAGTATTACCACCGCGAGCCCGTCGTTGCTCTTTCGCGTATGCTGTTCCCGCGCTCCTTCGGCGTACTTCACTCCACTACCCCATGTCCGTGCTGCTCAAAACGGGAAATCATTTCTCCCTCGCCGCCGCAATTATCCGGTCCCCCGGTTCGAACCCTGCGAAGCCATCAGCTTGCACAGCTGGGGTGGCAGGATTCGAACCTGCGATCGCGGCGCCAAAGGCCGCTGCCTTACCACTTGGCCACACCCCAAAAACTGGATTTCTCATACCGCGGAGATCTCCGCGCCCCGGCCGGCGAAGCTGGTCACGATTGTTACGGGCGCCGCCTTCTCCAGCTCCCATGCTACCTCCGCCGCCTGCTCCATTCCGGACACCAGCGCGAAAACGGTGGGGCCGGAGCCGGTCATCAGTGCCGCTGACGCCCCGGCCCCTCGAGCCACGTCCTTATATTGCTCGACCCGGCCCCCGGCTATCGTTGCAGATTCAAGACTGTTGTGCAAGTTGGGATAAATACGCTCAAAATCACGGTTTCTGATGCCTTCGAGGAGCGCTTTGAAAGTGCTTTCCAACAACTCGGGCGCTGCGGAAGAACCCGAGCCAAGGGAGTCAAACCGCTCGTACACCTCCCTCGTGGAAACCTCCTTCCCCGTGGAGGCCAGGACGACCTGGTACGGCGGCAGGGGGTCGAGATGCTCGACCAGCTCTCCCCTGCCGGTGACCAGCGCCGTCCCGCCCAGCATGCAGAACGGCACGTCAGAGCCAACCAGCGCACCCATTTCGGCAAGGACATCAAGGGGCATCTCCAGTTCGAAGATATGATTCATCGCGAGGAGGGCGGCGGCCGCGTCGGCGCTGCCCCCCGCGAGGCCGGCCCCGATGGGGATGCGCTTGTTGATGAGGACCTCGATGCCGCTGCCCGACATCGACGCGGTCCTTTCGTCAAAGACCTCGATGGCCTTCCACACCAGGTTCTCACTCGTGGCCGGGACGCCCGTATCGTTGCAGCGTATCACTATGCCGCCGCCGGAGCCGTCGGTGCGCCGGAAGTAGAGCTCGTCGGAAAGCTCCAGCGACTGCATCACCGAGCGGACTTCGTGGTAGCCGTCATCGCGGCGCGGCCACACCTCGAGGAACAGGTTGATCTTCGCGCGGGCCACCGCCTTCGCCCCGAGCATCACGCCTCCTTGTCGGGCTCCCGCCTCTCCATGCCTGTATAAACATACCAAAAACGAAGGGCCATTTCCTTTGTCGGAGATGGCCCTTCGCGAAAAGCGAACGCGTCTCTTGCCGCGGAGGCGGCCACACCGCAGCCTCGGGACGCGCCCTCAAGGCCCGTATTTCTCGAGCACCTTCTCGGCGCAGGTCTTGCCGGACAGCGCCGCGCTGTTCAGCGCGAGGCCGCGGCCGCGGTAGGTGTCGCCGGCGAAATAGAGCCCCTGCACACCCGGAGCGACAACATCCGGCTTGAACGCCCCCACCTGCCCGGGCTTGCGGGCCAGCCCATCGCAGCCCACGCACTTGTAGGCGAACTTCCACTCGACTTTCTCGTCGATTCCCGGGAACATCTCCTGGATGTCAGTCCACATCGAGCCCAGCAGCCGGTCCAGCTCGAACTTATCGAAGATCTGGCCCACCTCGACCACGCAGTCAGTCTGGAGAAGGGACTTCCCCTCGGGAGCCACCCCGGGGTCGAACGCCGAGGGCACGAACGCCTGGAACGGCATGCCGGTATGGTCGAGGGTAAGCGCGGAGAGGAAGTTGGGCCTGTCGTAGACCGGCTCGCTCAAAGCCACGGTGTAGCCGATGAGCCCGGTCGTCTCGTACTTCAGGTCCTCGTACCTCTTTATCCACCACTCAGGCAGGGCCGCCGTCTTCGGGTTCATGTCCAACACCCTGTCAAGGCTCCACAGGGGCAGCGCGCATACCACCACCGGCGCTTCTATCACCGCCAGGTCGTCCATGTAGAACCACCCCGGGTACGGCGAGAGGCTCTTCTTGCGTACCGCTACCCCCCCGGCCTTGCCGCCCTCGAAGAGCACCGAGTCGACCTCGGTGCCGAGCATGAGGGTCCCCCCGGCTTCCTCGAAAGCCTCCCTCTGTGGGTTGATGATTCCCAGCATCCCGCCTTTCGGGTAAGCCGCCGTCAGGACGTTCCTTTTTTTGAGGAGGTTCTCGCGTGAGATGTAGAGTATCTCTCCGGCGGACATCTCGTAAGGGTCGGGCACGGTGGTCATTATCATGCCGTTGACCTCGAACAGCTCCCGGCAGACCGCCGAGGTGGTGTTGGCGCCCAGCCAATCGCCCCAGCTCGCCAGGTCGGTCGACTCGAGGGTCGCGTCGTCCATGGTCGCGATGAGCTTCATCACGCGCTTTATCTCTTCGATGTCCTGCGGCGCGGCGACTATCATATCCTGCAGGGTGTTCCAGCGGCCTTCGCGGAATATCTCGACTGTCTCCGAGAAGCCGGCCCACTCGACCTCCTTGCCGACCTCCTTCACGATCATGTCCGCCGAGGAGGCGTCGCCGAGCTCCGCCATGTGGAGCCCGATGTCAAGCCTCCAACCACCCTCGAGGTCGAAGCCCTGCATCCTCCCACCGGCACGGTCATCCTTCTCGACGCAAAGGGTGTTCATCCCCGCCCGCTGCAGGAGGCCGGCGACGCCGAGCCCGGCGATGCCCGCGCCGACAACTATCGCGTCATACTTTTCAGCCAATGGTCTTCCTCTATCTTTCCGTAAACTGCCGGGAAGCTCTCTTCGGGTAGATTATCGACTTTCGGACATCGGCGCAAGACTGGGCAGTCGATTGTGCTGACAACGAAGGTGGATTCAGGCTGGCAAGGCCTTGATTATGGTGTACCCCTCGTCGCCGGGCGTCCAGGTGGCCTCCGCCCTTACACCCTCGAGAACCTGGAAGTAGCCGGCCACCCGGCCGGCGAGCACCGGCTCGCAGAACGGGCTATCTATCCTGACCGACAGTACGCCGGCTTCCTTTGAGACCTCCACCGGGTTCCCGTGCCCCAGCACGCACATCTCGCCGAGCAGCATCTTATACTCGCGCGTGGTGTTCGGCATCGGGATGCCCCCCATGACCCCGGCTACGTAGTCCCGCTCTATCTCGCTTACCATCCTGGGGACTTCCTCTCCCAGCTCTTCGGTAAGCTCGCGTATCACGGCGTTAAGCGCCTCGACAATGATCGTTATCTCGCGCCGGCCGGTGAGCCTGTTTACCATTATTCCGCTGCCGGTGTCCCATGAAACGGTCCGGGTCATTTCCAGGGGGACACCACAACGCGAACAGCGGTCCAGCTCGACCTCTCCGGGGCTGGTGGCCTTGTTTTCAAGATTGAGCCGGAGGGGGTCTACCCAGACCATGGAGTCCTGCGCCTTTTCGATGGTGATAACGACCGCGTCGCCTTCCAATTCCCATGTCGCCGAGGCAGTCATCGTGAAGTACGCTTCGTAGGTCCCCCACAGGTCGCCGGCGATAAGGGGAACGCTGTACGGCCTGTGCACCCGCACCCTTATCCGCTGTCCCCTTCTGTGCTCGAGCAGTTCCGTCATCCCGTGACCGAGTCCGGTCGCTATGGCCTGCGTTGCCGCAATAGCGAAAGGGACCCCGATGCGGCTGCGCGCCAGGGGGTTGAAAAGCCCCCCTCCAGTGGAGAGAAAAGCGCCGACGACCCTCCTGTTGGCCTTCCGCTCTCCTTCGGCAACGATGCGGTCTATCGGGAACCCTATGCGCGCGGAGATACCGTCGATCAGGCTCCGGGCCTCCTCGCATTCGACAAAACAGGCCCGCACCGCCTTCTTGCTGAACCTGGAGGTGATCGTGCCGTCGGTATTCCATCGCCCAAAAGTCCCAACGACCTTCGGGGCGCCGCAGGCCCTGCATCTCGTCTTAAGCACCGCTTCAACCTCCAGACCGGCGACTCGCTACCGTATCGTCCCCCTGGAGTCGAACGCCATCTCGCTCGCCTCCCCGCCCACGGTTATCCCTTCCCTGTCCTTTAACTCCGGCGCAAGGGCGACGGACGCCTGGAACTCCGATAGCTCTCTCGTGTTCTTTATGCGCACGACCTTCGCCTCCCGCGGCGAGGAGCAACCGAGGCTCTGGAGTGCCATTGATACCGCTTCCCTGTCGGAGCCCGCGGCGAGCGGTATCCTCGCCCTCTCGAGAGCTCCTGAAGTAATAACGTTTTTACGCATCACTTCGAAATCGATTGCGCTAAGTAATCTTTCGGTGATTATGTCAGCATGGCCGACCCCGGTGGCGTTTCCCAGTGAGCCCGGCGTCAGCGAGAGGGCAACCAGTCGCTTCGCGGCGAAACGCCCGGCGGCGGGAAACGCCTTGCCCCTGCCTGAGACCAACGGGTCCATCCCGACCCCGGAGATGTCCTTGCCCAGCTCTTCCACTATCAGCAGATCTGCCGAGTCGAGCGGTATCCCCGGCCACATCGAGACGGCCACATCGAGCAGGCCGGGCTCACGCCGCCTGATGTCTTCACCGGTCAGGACCTCGAGGCGCGAGAGCCTCCCGGTGCCGTCCTCGACGAGAGCGACCGCCAGGACAGGCGGGGCCTTTTCGAGGAGGAGGTCGGCCATCTCGCCTATGAGGTGCCCCGACGCGAAGCCGTGGCGGTGGAGTGAGCCGGCCCCCGCGGCCTTCCCCAGCCCGACCGCCAGCATCTTCACGACGCCGCTCTGGACGGGACCCGAGTAGCCGGTATGCGGCCCCACCCGGTTGATGACCACTATGGCGTCGGCTTCCATGGCCAGGCGGTCGATGAAAGCCGCCGCGCCTCCGGGCGTCTCTCCCAGCGAGACGACCTCCATGGAGGACTCGACGGGCGCTCCGGTCGTCTCCTCGCTGACCCCGAGGGAACCGAGCACCCTTTCCTGCCCTTTCCCCGTGGCGCCGCCATGGGAGCCCATCGCGGGGATTATGAACGGGCGGCGGCCGGCGGCCCCGAGCCGGTCCGCCAGAAGCCCGACCATCTCGACCAGCCGTCCTATCTTCCTGCTGCCCACCGCAATGGCGACCCGGCCATTCCCGGCCGGCGGCCATCCCGGCGCAGCCGCGTCGAGGCCCGCCCCGAGCGCGGCGTGCGGGTCTTCCAGGGGCTCGCGAGCGAGCTCCTGCCTTACGGCGACCATGAGTGGGAATTCCATTGCTCGATCCGCCGGAGTCAACACCCCTGGTCGAACGCCAGGTCCGAAAGGAGCAGGTCGAGGTCTCTCGTCTCGAGGCTCACAACCTCGTCAAGGCATCGCTCGGCTTCTTCGTGGCGGCCCAACTCCTCAAGGCAGTCGGCTTTGTCCACCAGGGCGTCGACGCACTCGGGATCGACCCGGAGGGCCTGGTCGTAGAGACGGACGGCGTCGTCCAGCAAGCCGTAGGCCTCGAGGACGTGGGCCTTTCCTATCCAGCAGTCGGCGCAGCCCGGGTCGTACCTGAGGGCTTCGTCGTAGCTGCGCATGGCTTCGTCGTGACGCTCGAGCCTCGCCAGCGCGTAGCCCCGGTTGAGCCAGGCGGAGCTGTGTTCGGGGTTAATGCCTGTCGCCCTGTCGTAGCAGCTGACCGCGTCATCGAACAGCCCCGCGTAGTGGAGACATAATCCCTTCCCCTCCCAGGCGTCGGCGAACTCGGGGTTGATGCCGAGGGCGCGGTCCAGGCAGGTCATGGCTTCCTCGTCCCGGGCCAGCTCCATCAGCGCCTGGGCCCGCCAGTACCATGAGGCCGACGACCAGTCCTCCTGCGGATTTGATTCGGCGGCTATCTGGAAGCACCGTTCGGCCTCGGTGAACCTGCCCAGCCTGTAGAGCAAGACGCCCTTGCTGTACCAGGCCAGGGGGTTGGTCGGGTCGAGCATGGCAGCCCTCGCATAGCACCTCAGCGACTTGTGATCGAAGCCGATGTCGGCCAGCGCCTGCCCCACGTCACAGCAGAGCTCCGGGTCCTTCCCCCAGATGGCCAGGAGCAAGAGCGCCGACGCCAGCGCTTCATCCAGTAGCCTGGCCGGCAGGCTGACGGGCGTCCTGCTGGTCATCGCGGTGGTCAACCTCTTCAGTATTCCATCTTGCTTCATCCGATATCATTCTCCATCGTTCCTCCTGCGGCCGGGCCGTTCGGCCGGGCCGGCGCATGCCTTCAGTCAAAGTGTACATGAAGACGCCCACGGGTAACCATCACAAACGGGTGATAACCATGAGGAAACTGGACTTCGGCCGGGCCGGGCCGGGCAGGCAAACCCGCCTGGACCCTGAAAAGATGTCAGCCCGCGCTCCTGTGATCAAACCAGGCAAAAGGACCGCCGCGAGAGGAGGAGCAACAGACGAGGTGGCCTGTGCGGCGGCCTCGAAGGGGGACTCACGTCCCCCCTCGACGTGCTCCCCCCTGATGTTGGATTGCGGGGGGACCTTCCCCCCGCAAGAGAAGGCCCCCCTGGTCGCTGTTTCGAATCCCGCTAGGATGGGGTGAAGTTGGATCGGAGTGGTGGGCCTAGCTGGATTCGAACCAGCGACCTCACCCTTATCAGGGGTGCGCTCTAACCTGCTGAGCTATAGGCCCGACGGAACTGTAAGGTACCATTAACCGTTAACGCGGGCAAGCGCGGTTGCTATCCCTTGATGACTCCCATGGGCCTGAGCATGGCGACCTTGCGAGAGAGGCCGGCGCCTTCGCAGACATCCACAACGCGAGTGACGTCCTTGTAGGCTTCGGGGGCCTCCTCGGCCAGAAGCGCGTCCGTGCCCGCCACCACCAGGATGCCCCGTGACTTCAGCCTGGCGCGCAGCTCGGCGCCGTCGATGGTCTTCTTTGCCTTCGTCCGGCTCATCGTGCGCCCGGCGCCATGGCAGGTGGACCCGAAGCTCTCCTTCATCGCCTCGTGCGAGCCTGCAAGCACGTAGGAGTGGGTCCCCATGTCACCAGGGATGATAACGGGCTGACCGGTTGAAGCGTAGGCCGCCGGGACCTCGGGGTGCCCCGCCGGGAACGACGCCGTCGCCCCTTTACGGTGGACGCACACATCAAGGCGCCGCCCCTCGACCTCGTGTGTCTCCATGCGCGCTGTGTTGTGAGAGACGTCGAAGAGCAGGTCCATCCCCAGCCTGCTCTCCGGGGAGTTGAAGTGCCGCTCGAAAGCGCGCCTTACCCAGTGCATCAACGCCTGGCGGTTGCTCACCGCGTAGTTGCCGGCGCAGGCCATCGCTCCCATGTATTCGACGGCCTCCTGCGACCCGAGAGGCGCGCAGGCAAGCTGCCGGTCGGGGAGTTCGATGCCCGTGCGCTTGACCACGCGGTCCATGACCTGCAGGTAGTCGGTGCATACCTGGTGGCCGACGCCCCTGGAGCCCGAGTGGATCATCACCGTGACCTGGCCCTCGAAGAGCCCGAACTCGCGCGCCACCTCGCCCCGAATCACCTTCTCGACGACCTGGACCTCCAGGAAATGGTTCCCTGACCCCAGGGTCCCCAGCTGGTCCTTTCCTCGCTCGTATGCCCGCGCGCTTACCGCGTCCGGGTTCGCACCCTCGTAGACTCCGCCGCGCTCGGCGTGCTCGAGGTCGCCCTCCCGCCCGTAACCCATGCCGACGACGGCCTTTGCCCCTCCTCTGAAGACGTTCCTGAGCACGGCCTCCGGCGAGTGGATCGGCCCCCTGGAGCCGAGGCCCCTCGGCACGGTCGCCGCTATTGCCGCAAGCAGGTCCGCGAGCCCGGGCAGGACGTCGCCCTCGGTGAGGTTCGTCTTGACGAGCCTTACCCCGCATGAGATGTCGAAACCCACGCCACCGGGCGAGACCACGCCGTCGCTTGAGAACGCCGCGACCCCGCCTATGGGGAAGCCGTAGCCCCAGTGTATGTCGGGCATGGCCAGAGACCGGGAAACGATGCCGGGCAGAGATGCGACATTGGCAACCTGCTCGAGCGCCCTGTCGCGCCCGGCCAGCTCGACCAGCTCCTCATCGGCAAAGATGGTCCCGGGAACCCGCATCCCCGGCTTGAAGCCGATGGGCATCTCCCATTTGTACTCGGAGACCCTTTTCAGGCCTTCCATGCCGCACCCCCCCGGGTCAAACATCAAAGATTATCCTGGCGAACCAGCCGTCCTCCCGGTGCTCCACCCGCATGTCGTGATAAGTTGCCGCCTTTATCTCTTCGAGCGCCTGGTGGCGGCCCGCCTCAGCCGGCTCCCCCCAGACCGACGCTTCGATGCGCAGCTCCTCAACCCTGTGGACCTGGATGCGCGAGGGCAGCAGGCCCTCCGCGCCCAGAAGGTAGAGCAGCTCGTTCAGCCACTTGAACATGAGCTCCTCCAGATCGCCCGCATCGAGTGTCACATCGCGGGGAGCTTCGGGCGCGACGGTGGCGGGATCGACGATGAGCGAGAGCATGCCTGTTGCGGCTCCGGCAAAAAGCTCCTCGAGGGAGCACGCCTCTACTTCTATGCCGATATCCGCGGAGTGCTCGATTGTCCTGTACTTCAAGCGGCACCGCCTCGGGGTCAGCGGGCCAGCTGGAGGGAGAAGGTGAATACCGAGCCATGCCCGGGCCGGCTCTTAACGGTGACGTTGCCACCCATCGACTGCACCAGCTCCCGGGTTATGTAGAGGCCCAGGCCGGAGCCGGGAAACGACCGTGTCTCCCCGCTGTCAACCTGGTAGAACCGGTCGAACACCCTTTCCAGCTCCTCTTCGGGGATGCCGATGCCCCTGTCGGCGACGTTGACCTCGGCCATCGAGCCTGCTCTGCTGACGGATATGAGGACGGCCCCGCCCTCCGGGGAAAACTTGACGGCGTTTCTGATGAGGTTTCCCAGGGCCACCTCCGCCTTCTCCCGGTCGGCGAAAACCAACAGGGGCCCGTCGGGTGCCTGGGACAGCACTTCATGGGTGTCGTCCAGGCTCACGTGGTCGGTGCGCACCCGCTCGATGAGCTCCACCAGGTCGAACTCCTCCCGCGCCACCTCCAGGCGGCCCTCCTCGATGCGCGACATGTCGAGGATGTTCTCTATCAGTCCTTCAAGGGCCACTGACTTCTTGAGGATGATCTCCAGCGACTCCCTCTCGGTCTCCCGGTCTATCTGGTCGAAGTGCTCGACCATGGTCTTGGCGAAACCCTCTATGACGGCCAGGGGGGAGCGCAGCTCGTGAGACACGGTGGAGACAAAGTCAGACTTCATGCGGTCCAGGCGCATGAGCTCCTGGTGGGCCTTCTCCAGGTCCTCCAGGTGGTGGCGGGCTTGCTCGTAAAGCCTTGCGTTCTCGATGGCGACGCCGGCCTGCCGGCCTATCGCCTCGAGCAGCAGCACGTCCGCGGAGGAGAGCCTCCTGTCGCCGGTCTCGGAGTAAAGCATCAGCACCCCCAGCACCTGGTCGCCTGAGACCAGCGGGACCGCCGCGCCGTACATGACCCCCAGCACGAGAGTAACGGAGTCGTTCTCCAGCAGCTCCAGCTCTTCCTGCTCGAGCTCCTCTTCCGGGTGCGCGACCAACGCCCTCTTGGTCTCGATGACCTTCTGGCCGATCCCACTATCCTGCCTCAGGGTCGCGCCCCCGAGGTCGGCCAGGTCTATGTTGTAGGCCGCCCTCCACTCGAATGAGTTCAAGCCGGGCTCGGCCAGCGCGACCATTGCGTGCCGCGCACCCACCGCGCGCGCCGCCTCCTCGGCGGTCCTGGCCAGCAGCGCGCCGAGCTCGAGCTCGCCGGAAATGCCCTGGGCGGTACGGTACAACAGCGAAAGCCTCTCGTGCTCGGCGGCCAGCTCGCGGTAGATGATGGTATTCTCGATGGCCACCCCGATCTCCGCGGCGACGGCATCGTAGAAACCTTTGTCGCGCTCGTCGAAAGTATCCGGACCGCTCGCGGCCAGGGCCATGAAGCCCAGCGCCTTGCCGCCGCTCCCGAGCGGTACCAGCAGGGCCTGCGCTTTTCCCCTGTCGCTCAGAGCGCCCATCACCGCGGCCACCCGCCCGGAGGCCTGGCTTTCCCGGACGTCGATTATTTCGGACTTTTCGAGCGAGCTCAGCACCTCCCTGGCGAAATCTCCAGGGGCATCTTCTCCCAACAACTCGCGCACATCGGGAAGCTCGCCCACCACTGCCACCGGCGCGTAATCCCCCCTGCCCGGACGGGTCTCAAGGAAGACTGCCCCCCCGTCCGCGCCGCTGGCCTCCAGGGCTGCGCGGAGGATGGCTTCGACCGCGGTCTTGAGGTCGAGCGAACCGGTCCCCGCCTTGACTATCTCGTTCAGCGATTCCAACTGCCGCGCCCGCCGCCTGGTCTCCGCCTCGGCCTTTCGCCGCTCGGTTACGTCCCTGTAAGAAGAAAGAACCACCTCCTCGCCCCATATCCGAATCAGCCTCGACGTGACCTCTACCGGGAGCCTGCTTCCGTCCTTTTTCAATATGTTCACTTCGAACGAGGTCATGCCGTCGCGCAGGACCTCGTCGCGCCTGTCAGCGTAAAGCGGTCGCAGCCTCTCGGAAACCAAGTTGGAAATATGCATTTGGAGCAACTCGCCACGGCTGTATCCCGTATACTGGCACGCCCTCTCGTTGACGTCCCTTATCACGCCTTCCACCGAGTGGACGAAAAAGGCGTCGGCGGCGGATGAGAAGAGCGTCGAGTAGGCGTCGGCGGCGGCCGACACCGCCTCCTGCATGCTCTTGGCATCTGTTATGTCCCTGACCGCCGCCAGTATCTCGCCGGCGCCTTCCTCGGTCATCCCGAGCGAAGTTATGGACATAACCACGTCGATGAGGGAGCCGTCTTTGCGCCTGGCTTTCTCCTCGTTCACGAAGATGCCTCCCCCGGCAAGCGCGTCCAGCATCCTTGCGGCCATGCCCTCGAGGTCTGCCGGGTCGGGGAACATGAACTCCGGCGTCCGGCCCAGCAGTTCCTCGGTCGCGTATCCATAGATGTCGGCCGCCTGCCGGTTGGCCCAGGTGATGACACCGTTGGTCAGCACGAACAGCCCCTCCCCGATGCTCTCGGTTATGCGGGTGCGGAATCTCTCGGAGCGGCCCAGGCGCGCTATCCACTGTTCTCTTTCTATTGTCCTGGAGACTGTATGGGCTATCTCTCGCAGAAGGTGCAGTTCGTGCGTGGACCACTGGCGCGGCTCGCCGACCGAATGAAAAGCCATGGCGCCCGCCACCGCGTCCCTCACCATCACCGGCACCACCGCGGCGGCCCCGATGTCAAACCGTTCGAGCAGCTCCAAATCCGCTTCGGGGGGCATGTCACCGGCGTTCACGAAGGAGACCTCGTTGCCGGAACTCAAGCCTTCCATCCACCAGGAAAACTCATCCGGGGGCAGGCCCTGGAGATAATCCCTGATTGGCTCCGTGCCAACGGAAACCCACTCGACCACCCTTGCTGTGTTAGCTCCACCCTCGGATAGCTCCAGGTAGAACGCCCGGTCCAGGCCGAGGAGTTCCCCCACACCCCCAAGGGTCTCCCTTATCGCTTCATAGACATCCTCGTTATCGGCGAACCGGTTCGCTACCGCCACCATGGCCTCATCGACCCTGAGCTGAAGGTCCCTTTCTTCCTCGCGCTGCTTTCGCTCGGTCACATCCCTGATAACGAAGATCTGCATTGTGCCTTCGTCAGGCCATCCCACCAGCCCCGAGGTGGTCTCGATGTTAATGACCTTGCCTGTGTGGTCCATCAGCCTCAACGGGTAGTTGGGGATGGTCCTGCCGGTCTTCCAGTCGTTGATAAAGTCATTTGCGACCCGCTCCCTGTCGTCAGGGTAGACGAACTCGAAGAGGTACCTGCCTATGGCTTCCCCCGGCGTCAGGCCGAAGACCTCTGTCACCACGGGGTTCGCGTAGAGAATCTCACCGGCGCGGTTGGCCATAACGATCAGGTCTCGGCTTGTCTCGACGATGGTCCGGTAGCGCTCCTCGGACTCCCGGACCATCCTCTGCGCCTGCTCGCGTTCGGTGACGTCCCTGACGATGACCATCGTGTTGGCCGAAGGACCCGCCTCCCCGAGCACGGCGGTGGTGGCCTCGAAGAACTTCTCCTCGTTGTTCACGATTACCCGTATCGGGTAGCGCGTGACGCCCCTTCCCGCCTCCCATTCTCTGTAGAAAGCAGCAATGACCTCCCTGCGCTCGTCGGGGTGGACGACGTTGTAGAGGTTGCTACCGATAAGCTGGTCCGGCTCCAGGCCGGTGAGTTGAACGCTGGCGGAGTTGGCGAAGAGGATGTTTCCGCGGGGGCCGGCTATCAGTATGGAATCTCTTGATGACTCGACCAGCGTCCGGTAACGCTCCTCTGACGACCTGAGCGCCTCCTCGGCCTGTACCCTCTGCGTGATGTCGACCATCGTCACCATGAAAGCCCTCCGTGTTCCCAGGGCGATAATGGCACTCATTATGTCGAGACCTGCGACGCTCCCGTCCTTCTTCTGTATTCGGACCTCCCGGCGGACTCTGGCGGGTTCGGCCCCGGACAGGAAGCTGTCGATGAGCGCAGCAATCCCGGGGCGCTCTTCCGGCAATATCAGGCCGACGATTTGTTCAATGGTATTCAGTTCGCCTCGCTGGTAGCCGGCCATCTCGAATGCGCGGTCGTTCGCAAACAGGACGTCGGCTCCGTCGTGAACGAAGATGCCTACGAGCGGATTCTCGGCTACGGCGCGATACCTCTCCTCAGACTCGCGCAGCTCCTCCACCAGCGACGCGTTATGGATGGCGATCGAGGCCTGCCTGGCGAAGCTCTCCATGAGGTCCGTCTCCCGCCGGGTGAACCCGCGCCCGTGCGCTGTCGTGTCCAGGGCCAGCGCCCCTGTGAACCTGCCCTCGGTCACCAGCGGCACCACCAGGGAAGACCTGTCGCCGCCTGTTGTCGCGACGGCATCCGACAGCCGGGTGTCGCACCTGGCGCCGTCCATGATTACCGGCTTGAGGGTCCTCCTTGCCTCGGCCGCCGCCCGGCTTTCGGAGATGGGGACGCTCGGGGGAAGCCGGCCCGCCGGGGTCCAATCGTGGCCGGTCTTTGCGTGCAGCATCCCCGCTTCCTCATCGTAAAGCCAGATATTGCAACTGTCGACCCCGAGCAGCGCGGCGGCTTCGGCCGCCACCCTCGCCAGCGCCGATGTGAGGTCCAGGGTTCCGGTAAGGCTCTGTGCCACGCTGAACAGCGACGTAGCCTCCTTCGCCCGCTCTTCGGCCATCACCCTCCAGAACGCGTTCTCGGCGCCCAACTCGAGGGCGTCCGCCGCTCCCCTGAGGACGTCGAGCCCGGCGGCGGCGTCCTCCGGCTCGAGATCGTGCCCGAGCAGGAGTAGCCCGAGCGGCCGCCCGCCGATGAAAAGGGGAACGGCGGTGACGCCTTTCAGGCCCTCCGCCTCGCACGCGGCCCTGATGATGGGGTTCATGCTCGTGGCGGACAGCGCAACGGTTTCTACCTTGTTGCTCAACACGGCCGTCCCGGGGAACTCCCGTTCGCTGCCCCTTGCCAGCTCCATCGGCTGAGCCTTCTCGAATCCCTTGTGGGCGACCAGTCTCCCCTCGTAGCCGCCGCCCTCGAGGTGATAGGCCGCCCCGCAGCGGTAACCCGGCAGCGTCAGAAGGGTGCCGAGCGCGAGCTCGAGCATCTCGTCCACTTCCGTGGAGCCGCCTATCCTGGCCAGAATGGTGTTCACGACCAGGAGTTCCTCGGCGATCTTCTCGGCCTGCCTCCTCCTCGCGAACCGCTCGGAGACGTCCTGGCCGAGAGCTACGGCGCCTTCCACCTTTCCGTCTGTAATTTGCAGGGGGGAATATGTCCAGGAGATCATCCTCCGCAGCCCGTCCCTGTTTGACAACGGGATCAGGACAGCCTCGGTCGACCTCGGCTCCTCCGGGGGGGACCCGAAGTACTCTCGCGCCAGTTCCCGGTACTCGCCCGGGACCAGGAGTTCGATGCGGCCCGCGGACATGATCTCAGCCTCACTTAGGCCGGCCACCCGCTCTACGGCGCCGTTAACGAAAGAGACTTCCCCCTCGGCGTTGAAGCCGATTGCCAGGGCGTTCACCGACTGCAGCAGCGCCCTGGAGAGTTCCCTCTCGAGGCGGACCTCGCGCTGGAGGGCCCTCCTCTCGGGCAGGTCGGTGCTGACCACAGCCATGAAGGGGCTTCCGCTGACGGGACCGAGAACGTGCATGTACATGTTTTCACGGTCGGCCCAGCCCTCGCCCGCGGCCATGCGCATTTCGCGCTTGAGGAGGGCCTTCTTCTCCAGTACTTCTTCGAGCGGGCAGTCGCGGCAGGCTTCCCGCGCGTTCTGCAGGGCCTCGAAACAACTCTTCCCCGTCGATTTTCCCCAGTTGAGCTCGGCAACCGCGTTCATGTAGCCGATTTTCCGGTCGGGGGATATCAGGACCACGGCGACTTCGGCGGCGTCCAGGAACTCCTGCATAGCTTCAATGCGAAACGACGTATCCTCGTCTTTGCGTTTCCTCGAGCTAGACATGCTTCCCACCCGGAGCTGGTCGCCGTCCGCGGGCCGGCGGGCCCGCGCGCCGCGTCAGGCTTCTTCTTCGGAGTCGAGGTCCTGTGCTTCGCCGCTGTCGTCTCCGGCGACCATCAGCGCAACCGCGCTGACTCTGTCGTTCTCCTGGACCTTCATGACCTTGACCCCCTGGGTCGCCCTCCCGGTCCGGGGAATGCCGTTCACCGGGACGCGGATGACGATCCCTTCCTGCGAGACCACCACGAGCTCCTGGTTGTCCATCACGACCCTCGCGCCGGCCAGCACGCCTTTTGTCTCCGTGAGCCTGATGGTCCGGACCCCCTTGCCGCCTCTCTTGTGCAGCGGGTACAGCCCGCAGGATGTCCGCTTCCCGTAGCCGTTCGACGTTATCACGAAGACGTCGGTGCCGTCCCCCAGGACCTCCATCGTGAGCACCCGGTCGCCCCTTTCCAGCGTAATGCCCTTAACCCCGGCGGCCACCCGCCCCATGGCGCGGCAGTCCTTTTCGCTGAACTTCTTGGCCTGGCCTTTCTCCGAGATCATGAGGAGCTCCTGGTCCCCGTCGGTGAGCCTTGCCCTTATCATCTCGTCTCCGGGAAACAGCCTGAGTGCTATTATCCCATCCCTGCGCGCCGAATTATACAGACCGAATGCGGTCTTCTTGACTATGCCGTTCTTGGTCGCGGTGATGAGGAACTTGTCGCCTTCGAAGTCCCTGGTGGCAATCACCTCTACTATCTTCTCCCCGGCCTCGAGTGGCAGGAGGTTCGCCATCGACTTCCCCTTGGACGTGCGGCTCCCCGTGGGGAGCTCGTAGACCTTGAGCCTGTACACCTTGCCCTTGTTGGAGAAGAAGAGGATGTAGTGGTGCGTCGTCGTGATGAACAGGTGCTCGACGAAATCGCCCTCCTTGAGGTCCATCCCGGTGACGCCCCGCCCGCCCCTCTTCTGCTTGCGGAACGAGGTGACGGGCACCCGCTTGGCGTAGCCCGAGTGTGTGATGCTGATGACCATCTCCTCCTCGGCGATGAGGTCCTCGACGGAGAGGTCCTCGGCCGAACCTCCGATCTCGGTCCTGCGCTCGTCGGCATACTTGCGCCGCATCTCCTCGAGCTCTTCCTTTATGATGACCAGCACCCTGTCCGGGTCGGCGAGTATGGCTTTGAGCTCCTTGATCTTGTCGTGCAGCTCATTCAGCTCGTCCTTGACCTTCTGCCGCTCGAGGCCGGTCAGCCTCTGCAGCCTCATCTCGAGGATAGCCTGCGCCTGGACCTCGCTGAGCTTGAACCTCTCCGTCAACTTCTCGCGCGCTTCGTCCACTGTCTTCGAGCCGCGGATAAGCGCTATAGTCTCGTCTATGTTGTCGATGGCTATGAGGAGCCCCTCGAGGATGTGGGCCCGCTCCTCCGCCTTGCGAAGGTCGAACTCCGTCCGCCTGGTGACCACCTCCTGCCGGTGCTCCACGTGCTTCTTCAAGAGCTCCTTGAGGGGGAGGGTGCGGGGGACGCGGTCGACAAGGGCGAGCATGATTATGCCGAAGGAGTTCTGCATCTGGGTGTGCTTGTAGAGC
This sequence comes from Candidatus Geothermincolia bacterium, assembly GCA_038326775.1. Classification (GTDB taxonomy): domain Bacteria; phylum Actinomycetota; class Geothermincolia; order Fen-727; family Anoxymicrobiaceae; genus DYIU01. The sequence continues at coordinate 83,940 of JBBQKJ010000002.1, read as the reverse complement.
TGGTTCAGGACCACCTCCGGGTCAGCGTCGCGCTTCAGCTCGACGACCAGCCGCATGCCGCTGCGGTCGGACTCGTCGCGCAGGTCCGATATGCCGACGATCGTCTTCGACTTTACCAGCTCCGCTATCTTCTGGCTGAGCCTGGACTTGTTGACCTGGAACGGTATCTCTGTGACGACTATCCGCTGCCTGCCGCTCTTCACCTGCTCGACGTGGGCGCGGGCCCTGACATAGATGATGCCCCTGCCCGTGCCGTAAGCCTGGTGTATCCCCGCCCTTCCCATGATCATGCCGCCGGTGGGGAAATCGGGGCCCGGGAGCAACTCCATCAGGGTCTCCAGGCTCACCTCGGGGTCGTTTATCAAGGCCGTGATAGCGTCGATGACCTCGCCCAGGTTGTGCGGCGGCACGTTCGTCGCCATGCCGACCGCGATGCCGCTGGAGCCGTTCACCAGCAGGTTCGGGAGCTTGCCCGGGAGCACCGATGGCTCCTGCATGGAGCCGTCGTAGTTGTCGACAAAATCGACGGTCTCCTTCTTGATGTCGTCGAGAAGCTCGGTCGCCACCTGCGCGAGCCTGGCCTCGGTGTACCTCATCGCCGCCGCGTTGTCGCCGTCCACCGAACCGAAGTTGCCGTGGCCGTCAACGAGCTCGTAACGGTACGAGAACTCCTGCGCCATCCTCACCAGGGTGTCATAGATGGCCGAGTCTCCGTGTGGGTGATAGCGGCCCATGACGTCTCCGACGACGCGCGCGCACTTGCGGTAGGCGCTGGCCGGGGTCACGCCGGACTCCATCATGCTGTAAAGGATACGCCGGTGCACCGGCTTCAGCCCGTCCCTCACGTCCGGCAGCGCCCTCTCAACGATGACGCTCATGGCGTACTCCAGGAACGAGCGCTGCATCTCGTCCTCGAGCTCTACCGGCTCCACCCGCCCGCCGACAAGGTCTATCATCTCCTGATTTCCTTCCTTCCCGGATTCAAAACGACCCGCGCGCGATGATCGCGTCTCAAATGTCTAAGAACCTGACGTCCGACGCGTGCTCCTGTATGAAGGTCCGACGCGACTCCACGTCGGTCCCCATCAGTGTGTTGAATATCATGTCCGCTGCCACCGCGTCGTCGATGTTGACCTGAAGCAGGTTGCGCCGGGCCGGGTCCATTGTCGTTTCCCACAGCTGCTCGGGGTTCATCTCGCCCAGGCCCTTAAACCTCTGCGCCTGCGCCTTTTTCCCTTCGTTTTCCTCGACCACCCGGGCCATCGCCTCGTCGTCGTAGGCGTAGACGCTCTTCTTGCCTATCGTTACTCTAAACAGCGGGGGCTGCGCCACGTAGATGTAACCCTCCTCGATGAGCTCCGGCATGTATCGGTAGAAGAAGGTCAGGAGCAGCGCTCGGATGTGCGCACCGTCCACGTCGGCGTCAGTCATGATTATCGTCTTGTGATAGCGCGCTTTGGCCAGGTCGAAGTCGTCGCGCACGTTTGTGCCGAGCGCGGTGATCAGCGCCTGTATCTCCTGGGAGGCGAACACCCTGCTGGGGCCCGCCTTCTCGACGTTCAATATCTTGCCTCTCAGCGGAAGGATGGCCTGGAAGCTGCGGTCGCGTGCCTGTTTGGCGGAGCCCCCCGCCGAGTCGCCCTCGACCAGGTATATCTCACACAGGGACGGGTCTTTGATCGAGCAGTCGGCGAGCTTGCCGGGCAGGGTGCTCGACTCGAGGATGCTCTGCCGGCGGACGAGCTCCCTGGCCTGCCTTGCCGCGCTCCTCGCCCTCGACGCTGTCATTGCCTTGTTGACCACGTTCTTGGCGTCGCCCGGGTTTTCCTCCAGGAACTCCGCCAGCCTGGCGTTAACGTTTGACTCCACGAAGCCCTTGATGTCCGGGTTGCCCAGCTTCGTCTTCGTCTGGCCCTCGAACTGGGGCTCCTCCATCTTGACGCTGACCACCGCTGTCAGCCCCTCGCGAACATCCTCGCCGGAGAGGCTGCCTTCCTTGTCCTTGAGCAGGCCCCGGGTCCTGGCGTAATCGTTTATCGTCCGCGTCAGGGCCGCCTTGAACCCGACCAGGTGGCTTCCTCCCTCGTGGGTGTTTATGTTGTTTGTGAAGGTGAAGATGTTGTCGATGAACCCGTTGTTGTACTGTATTGCCACTTCGACCTCGGCGTCTTCCCGCTTGCCCCTTATGTAGATGATCCTCTTCTGGATGACCTCCTTGGAACTGTTGAGAAACTTGACGAAGTCCTGTATGCCGCCAGTGTATCTATAGGTCTCCGTCTTTGGTTCCTCCGGGCCCCTCAGGTCCTCAAGGGTTATCTCGAGACCGGCATTGAGGTAGGCCATCTCCCTGATCCTCTGGGCGATGGTGTCGAACTTGTATTCGGTCTCTTCGAATATCCTGTCGTCCGGCTTGAACTTGATGAGGGTGCCCGTCTTGTTTGTCTTGCCTATCTTTTCAAGCCTGGTGGTTGCCTTGCCCCGCTCGAATCTCTGCGAGTAAACGGCTCCATCCCTGCCCACCTCCACCTCGAGCCACTCGGAGAGCGCGTTCACCACCGATATCCCCACCCCGTGCAGGCCGCCGGCCACCTTGTAGCCGGAACCTCCGAACTTGCCCCCCGCGTGCAGCATGGTCATCACCACCTCGACGGCCGACTTCTTGAACCTGGGTATCTCCCCCACCGGGATCCCCCTGCCGTCGTCTATGACCGTTACCGAGCCGTCCTTCTCCAGGGTGATGCTGATCGCTTTGCAGTGGCCGGCCATCGCCTCGTCGATCGAGTTGTCCACCGCCTCGTAAACAAGGTGGTGCAGGCCCCTCGAGCCGGTGGACCCCACATACATCCCGGGCCTTTTCCGCACTGCCTCCAGGCCGTCCAGGACGGTTATGCTCTTGGCGTCGTAGGCTTTCTCCAGATCTTTCTCTTCCAACGGTTCCCACCTCTTTACAGCACGGATAGCACTCTCGAGGTCATGTGAGGTTCTTCGAGAAGGTGACTTGCTTTTTCAGGCCGGACCTCCTGGCTATATTATACCATCTGCCACGCGGCTTTTGGGCTTAAAAACGCAAAAATTCAGCCCTCCCGCCCGTTTTGCCTGCTCTGCTCGCTTGCTCTGCTAGCCCGAAGCATCCTTTCGAGCGCCCCGCGCAAGTCTTCTCCCTCTATTGATTCGAGCCCGCGCGCGACGTCTTCGCCAAGCCCTCCCGTCAGCTCCGCCGCCTCTTCAGCCTCCATCGGCGCTGGCCCTTCCCCGCTTTCACCCTCCTTGAAACGCGCGCGCACCCTTACCTTCCTTATGCTTCCATCCCCGAGCAGCCCGTCTATCTTCCGCAGCAGGGCCGCCGTCTGCATGCTTATCTCCGAGGCCCAGGACGGCCCGTCCGCCGCGACGCTCAGCGTTCCCCTGGAAAGCCCGGTCGGCGCGCTGTGCGCCGCCATCCTTTCGCCTGCTATGTGTCTCCATTCGAGCGCTACCATGTCGAGCTTCTGTTTCTTCTTCCTCACCGGGGGCCTCCGGCCGCGCGCCATGACGTTCCCCAGGCTCTCGGGCTCAGACAACTGTAACCTTCCCCCGTTCCACCCTGAACACTCTTCCGGCGCCGCCGGCCAGGGCGCCCGGGGGTTCCGTCGTCGTCACAATGGCCTGGCTGCCCGCTCCCGCCACTTCCAGGACCCCCGCCCTCCTGTCGCTGTCGAGCTCGGAGAACACGTCATCAAGGAGCATGATGGGCACCTTTCCGGTGGTCGTCTCGAGGTATTTCCCCTGCGCTATCCTCATGCAGAAGGACAGCGTCCGCTGCTCCCCCTGCGACGCCGAGAACCTTGTCTCTCTTTCGCCGAGTCTTATTTCAACGTCATCCCTGTGTGGGCCTATAACGGTGTTCCTGAGCCTCTTCTCGTCCCGGCCGCTCTTCTCCAGGGCTCTCCTCATCATCTCTTCCACGCCGCTCACTTCTCTCTCTGTTTGCTCGAACGAGCTGACGTACTCGATGCTTACCTTTTTTTCTTCTCCCGCCACCGCCCGGTAGGCCACCTCCACGTCTTTCCTCATCTCGCCCAGCATCCTGGCCCTCTCCAGAAGAATCGGCGCCCCTGCTTTGACCAGCGCTTCGTTCCACGGCCCGATAACCGCCCCCAGCCGCGTCCCGTGCTCTTCCCACGTCCTCAGCACCGCGTTCCTCTGCTTGAGGACGTGCCGGTAATCGGTCACCTTCTTTGCGGCGCCCGGGCCGAGGCCCTCCATGGTCTCATCCAAAAAATCCCTTCTTCTGCCCGGGTCCCCCTTTACCATGTAGAGGTCCTCGGGAGAGAACATGACGCACTTGAGAATGCCCCTTGCCCGCGAGGCCGAACCCGCCCTCTGGCCGTTTACCTCAACGCTCTTTCCCTGTCTTCCAAACGATATCTGGACGGTAAGTCGCACCTCACCGTCCATGATAACCCCCCGCACTGACGCTCTTTCCTCACCAACGAGCACGAGGTCTCTCATTCGCGGGGCGCGCCTTGATTTGAAGTGGGAAAGGAAGTACACCGCCTCAAGGAGGTTGCTCTTCCCCTGGGCGTTGCTCCCTGTTACTACGTTCCTGTCCGGTGAGAACTCTACTTGCTGGCGCTGGTAGTTTCTGAAGTTAAAAAGCTCGAGCCCTGTTAAGATCAAATGGACAACTCGCACGCTCCGCCCGTAGCGCTCACCTCAGCCTTACGGGCATCAATATATAGTTAAACTTGTCGGACTCGTCGTTCCTTACCAGGACCGGCTTCTGCGGATCGTCCAACCGTATCTCCACGTTGTCCGTCTCGACCGCCGAGATGCCGTCCAGAAGATATACGCCGTTGAACCCTATCTCCATCTCTTCGCCGGTTACCTCGGCTGTTATCTCTTCCCTGGAGTCACCGACCTCAGGTGTTTCAGTGGTAACGCTCAGGTGGTCTCCGTGAACTCCCATCCTCATGTTGTGGCCGAATATCAGAGCCCTTTTCACGACCCCCACCAGCTCTTCTTTCTTTACTTTGACGGAAGTCTTCTCCCCCTTGGGCACGAGTTGCTTGTAGTTGGGGAACTGGCCTTCGATTAGCCTGCTCGAGACCACCATGTCTCCGAGCTTGAAAAGCACCTGCTTGTCCTGCATCTTCATCTCCACGTCTTCATCCACGGAACCGGCCAGCCTCGCGACCTCACTCAGGGTCTTGGTCGGTATTATGCAGTCTTCCCATACATCCACCGACCCGCTGACGTCGACATTCTTCCAGGACAGCCTGTAGCTGTCGGTCGATACCATCTTGATGGTGTTTTCGCCCGCCACCTTTTCAATGAGGGTGCCGGTGAGGACCGGCCTCTTATCATCGCTGGACGAGGACCGCGCGGTCTGCTGAACCGCCGTCATGAACTCGCCGCCCGCCGTCTTCAGCACCGATTCCCCGGCCCAGGCGGGTATCTGCGGGAAGTCCTCCGGCATCATCTCTCGTATCCGGTACTCGCCTGAAGCCGTCTTCACGGTCATAAACTTCTCTCCGGTCTCTATGTTGACCGCGCCTGCGGGCAGGCTCTTGACTATATCTCCAATCAACCTTCCGGATACCACCGTGGAGCCGCTTTCCTCCACCCCTGTCTTCATCTCTGCCCTTATGCTCATCTCGAGGTCCGTGCTGCTTACGACGAGACGGTTTTCCTCGGCGTTGATCAGAAGCCCGGAGAGGATAGGCATGGTTACCCTGCTGGAAACCCCTCTCAGAGCTGTCTGTACAAGGTTGTTCAACTTCTCCTTTTCACAGGAAACTATCATCTAGCCACTCCCCCTGGTTAGCACTCTCCAAACCGGTCGCCAAGATTATATATCAAAACCGGCGGTTTCCTTCACAGTGAACATCCGACGCCGTTCTCTTCTATTTATTAATATTACCAGTAGTAGTAGTAAGGAATGTTCAAACGTGGACAACTCGCCCCTGTTGGCTTCCCCGTGGGCAGAGGCGGCTTTTTGCGGTTCTGTAAACAGGGTGGAAAAACGGCCCGGCTTACACAACCGCCGGATTGGGAGGGCTAACGCAACCCCGCCTCCGGTTGAAAGATTGTTGATAGCAAACACAAAAAACCGCCTGTTTCAACCCGTTTTCCACCCTGAAGTAAACACTCGTTGAAAAGAAGAGAGGCACCCTAGATAGACTTGTTCATGGTGTCGGTCAACTCCGTGACTTCCCGGAAGACCTCTCTCTCCTCCTTGATAAGCGACTCTATCTTGCGACAGGAATGGAGGACGGTGGTGTGGTCCCGGCCGCCGAAATGACGGCCGATAGCCATAAGGGTTCCGTCGGTCATGTCTCTACAGAGATACATGGCGACCTGGCGGGCGTGCACAAGGGGCGTACAGCGGGACTTGCCGGTAAGGTCGGCGACCGAGATGTTGTAGTAGGTAGACACCACCTGCTCTATGAGGTCGAGAGACGGCGCTTTGGACTGGCCGGAAGGAACGACCTGGTTCTTGAGGACTTCCTGAACCATCGAGAGGTTGATGCGGGTGCCGTACAACTGGGCATACCCTATGACACGGTTGAGCAGGCCCTCGAGCGTGCGGATGTTGTCTTTAACCTTGGAGGCGATGAAAACAAGGGCTTCGTTGGGAACCTCCACCTTCTCAAGGCGCGCCTTCATGCGGAGGATGGCGAGGCGGGTCTCCAGGTCGGGAGGGACGACGTCGATCATCAGGCCGCCCTCGAAACGGGAGCGGATGCGGTCGGACAACTGGGGTATCTCGCTGGGCGGCCGGTCGCTCGACAGCACGATGTGGCTGTTCGAGCTGTAGAGCAGGTTGAATATGTCGAAGAACTTGTTCTGTGTGGCGTCGGTTCCACTCAGGGCCTGGATGTCGTCGAAAAGGACGATCTTGTTGTCGATGTACTTCCGGTCGAAAGTCGCCCTGTCGCGCTTCAGGGTCATGGTGGCTATGAACTCATCGATGAACCTCGATGTCTGGACGTAGTTGACCTTGATGTTGGGGCTCATGCACTCGGCGTAATCACGGATGGCGTAAAGAAGGTGGGTCTTTCCGAGGCCGGTTCCCCCATAGATGAAGAGAGGGTTGTAGTTGTGACCGGGAGCCTCGGCGACCATCAGGGCGGCGTTGTAGGCGAACTTGTTGGAGTCACCCACCACGAAGGTATCGAAGGTGTACCTCTTCCTCGGCGGCGGCTCTTGCGGGCCCTCGTCACCACTCTCGACACCACCAGAGGATCTTTCCACGATCGACTGGACCATATGGGCGGAACTCGAAACCGTCAGGACCACCACGATCGGCCTGCCCAGAACGCCGGAGAGGGCTCTCGATAACTGCTCGGAGTAGCGAGAGGAGATTATCTCCTTCATGAAGGAGTTGGGAACCCCGAGGGTATAGGCATCGCCCTCTAACGACAACGGCCGCAACGGGGATATCATCGAATCGTAGTACGGTTGGGGGACCTCGTTCTTCAGTTGTTCAAGGGCCTCCCGCCAGACCCCCTCCACGCTTTGTTGGCCATCCTCTTCTGCCACTGTCTGCTGCTCCATGACACACCTTCCCCTGGGTACAATCAAACGAAGAAGGACATTTTCGGAAGAAACCAGTCGCTCTGGCCTGGCATAGGCATCAACACGTTTTCCACATCCTTGTGGACAACATCTCCAGGAACCCGACCATGCGCCCCGCGAGGAGCCGAAAAACCCGACACCCCGAAGGACATCAACAAAAACCCCAGGTTATTAACAGCGGCTTCCACAATTGTGGAAAAAGCCTCCGAGACAACAAAGGCCCGGGGTGCTGACCCGGGTCTTCCGCGATGGATTATAGCAAGGCCTCTCCCGGCAATGCAATACGCTTCTTGATGTTGCTCGATAAATCTTGCCTATGGGCGGCATAAGCGTTCCAACACCCGAGAGGTGGACAGCCGGGACAGAGCACACAAGGCCGGGACCCGGAGCCCAGCGAAGCCCCTTCGGGTCATCGTGCCGATGGGCCGGGCGCCCGGCCTTTTTGACAACGCAGGGCCGTCAAGTATAATTAGCCTGCTATTCCGCAGGGACTCAGACGTGCGAGGAAGGCCCTTTTGAAAAGAACCTATCAGCCGAAAGTAAGAAAAAGAAAACGAGAGCACGGCTTCCGAAAGCGCATGAGCACCAGGGCCGGGCGAAGGGTGCTGAAACGCAGGAGAGACAAAGGTCGGGCTCGGCTGAGCGCATGAGGCGGGCCTGCTCCGACACTCGGACGACCCGCAGGGAACAACCCGGGATCTTGTGGATAAAGAGCTCGCAGGAGATTCGGTCGCTTAGAAGAAGCGGCAGTTTCTCTCGAGGCAGGGTGGTGTTCGCCTGGGTTTCCCCTAACGCAAACGAAGGGGCGGAGGCGCCGCGTGCGGGGGTTATAACAGGCAGGGGGTTTGGAAAAGCCGTAGAGCGCAACCTGGCCAGGCGCCGCGTGCGGGGGTGTATCGTCGAGATGCGGCATCTCCTTGAACCGGGCAACAGTTACCTGGTGGAGTGCCGCCCCGGGGCGGAGAGCGCGAATTACCAGTTTTTGGTATCCGAGATCAGCTCAATCCTGTCGAGGTATTCGAATTGCGAGATGAAAACAGATTAAAAAGGTGGAGGAAGATAGCCCTTTTTCCCGTGTTTTTGTACAGGCGGGCAATCTCCCCCGCACTCAAGCCGCGCTGCCGGTACTACCCGTCTTGCTCGGAGTATTTCGAGATGGCCGTATTGAAGTACGGTGTGGCAAAAGGCTCGCTCAAAGGTTGCTACAGGATACTGAGATGCAACCCCTTCGCGAGCGGGGGTTACGACCCGCCATGATGGGATAGACCGGACGGAAGTGTGTTGATGTTTGCTTTCACGATTCCCGGACTTGAATGGCTGAGCAAGGCGTTCGCGTACTTGCTGCACTGGATCGCCGCGGTGACCGGCGGCAACTACGGTGTCGCCATCATCCTTCTGACTTTCATTATGCGGTTGGTCATCCTTCCCCTCTCGATAAAGCAGACCAAGTCCATGGTCGCCATGCAGAAGCTCCAGCCTCAGCTCAAGGAGATCCAGAAGAAGTACAAGGACGACCGCGAGAAGCAGGGCCAGGAGATGATGAAGCTGTACAAGGAGAACAAGGTCAGCCCACTGGGAGGCTGCCTGCCGCTCCTGCTCCAGCTACCCATCATGTTCGCCGTCTTCGACGTACTTCACTCCCTGGCGAACCCGGCCAAGTCAAAGTACGTCAGTATCATAGGGGCGAACCCGAACCTTAACTTCCTTGGCATGCAGATAAACCTTACCGGGGCCAAGATATGGAACCAGGGGGGCTATGCCCAGGTAATAATCCTGATACTCCTCACTGTGGCGACCGGTTACGTCTCCGCCAAGATGATGACCTCCGACCCGAAGCAGGCAAAGATGATGGCCATGATGCCGGTCCTCATGGGCGTCTTCGCATGGATCCTGCCCGCAGGCGTCACAATCTACATCATCGTGACGAACATCTTCACAATGGTCCAGCAGTACATACAGCTCGAACACGAAGGCTTCTACGATGTGAAGTTGGCCGAGATCCGCAAGATGGGCGAAGAGGCGAAACTGCACAAGAGGTTGTACCTGAAGTCCATGGACACAGGGACGAAGATCCTGTTTGCGGTCAGGCTGAGGTCAAAGCCTGTTGCGGTACCGACAAAGAAGAAATCTGCCGAGCCGAAGCAGGCGAAGGGCGACACTTCTACAGCACCGGCTGCGCGCGCTGTGAAAGCGGGGAAAGAGACGGAGGCCAAGAAGCCACAGGCTAAGAAGCAGCAGGCCGGGGGCGAAGCCGGTTCTTCCTCCGGGAAGAAAGGGTCCGCCGCGAAACCCGGCGGGAAGCCAGGCGATGAACCCGTCGCCAAGACCGGCGGGAAAACCGCCTCCGCCAAGAACTATCCTGCAAAGAAGAAGGGTTCCGTCAAGAAATAGGGCGCTCCAAGCCGTTTCTGCCCGCCAGAGAAGAGGTATGAAGATGAAAGAGAAATCATGGGAGTACACGGGAAAGACCGTTGAAGAGGCGACCCAGACGGCCCTCGAGGAGCTTGGGCTGGAGAGAGACGACGTTCACATAGAGATTCTTGAGGAGCCGCAGAAGAGCTTCCTGAGGCTTGGAGGAAAAGAGGCGCGAATCACGGTAGAGATGATTGGCGAATGGGAAGTTATCAGCAAGAAGGAAAGCACCCCTGAGTCGGTGGTCCCAACCACTGAGAAAGAACCAGTAGAGCCTGCGGAGACAAGCGAGGCGATGTCTCCTGAGAGCACGGGAAAGCCTGCAATGATGGTTAACGACATCCTGGGAATCATGGGGATAGAAGCAAGGGTCGAGGCTCGCGAGCGCGAAGATCTCATAATTGTCGATATCTGGGGAGAAGACGTGGCGATATTGATAGGAAAGGGCGGCCTCACGCTGGACGCGCTGCAGTATTTGGTTAACATTGGCTGCCGAAGGAACGACGAAGTCACAAAGAGAATTGTCATCGACATCGAGGGGTACAAAAAACGGAGGAAGGTAAGGCTCGAAAAAGAGGCGGAGCAGATGGCTTCAAAAGCAATTTCTCTCAAGAAGAGTGTCGAACTGCAGCCCATGTCGGCTTCAGAGCGGAAGGTTGTTCACATGTCTCTTCGAAACAGGGATGGTGTTTGGACGGAAAGCAACGGAGAGGGTGCGGAACGCCGTGTAGTGATACATCCTGGTAGTGAAAACCAGAATGTTCCACGTGAAACATAAAGAATAAGAATAAGGTGAGAGCAATTGCCCACCTTTCCTCAAGCTTCCCCATGGGCTTAGAACGATTATGGCAGATGTCGTCAGCAAGCATTTCTGATAAGACGCAAGGGAGTACAGCACTAGCTTCTTCATGGCTTCTGCATATTCCTGCTGCAGGTGGCCATATGAGCGCCTCTTGTAGTTCTTGCAGCCCCAGGGAGTGGCTTGGTCCGTGTTGTGCCGCCTAAGTTCTGTACTTCCCAGTTTCCAAGACCTGGAACGTCTCAAGACCACGTCACGTGATGCAGTCTGTTACGCTTCGGACCGGAGTCCCGAGGGGCGCGAGGGTCAAGAAGCGTCCGTCCCTTAAGGTATCGCTCAGGCGGCACCTCCTCTCGCTTCAAGCGTCTTATGCCGGCGGGTGTGCTTCTTAACCCCGCGTCAGTCGTTTCTAAGCGCGCAGGAGGCCTCTGGAGAGCTCGCGGTCGTTGATCTGGGTGTCGTTTTTGCTGCTTTTAGTCATGCTTCTTCTGAGGAACGAGTGCCAGTTTGCCGTACTCATAAAAGGGCCACGCTCGCTTCTCACCGAAGACATAGCCCTTCAACAAGACGTCCACGCGCTTACCTTGCGGCCCCCTGCTGGCTCTATCGCGGGCCCGGTTATGAGCTTAAGGGAGCGCGGGGGCCCAGGAAGGCCTCGTTCGGGAAGAAGCGGCGGGCTACCTTCGTCGCTTGTGCGGGTCTCCTGGTTACGCCTCTTGAGCGCGTTCGTGGTCCTCTTTAGACGGCTCTAAGGGAAATGCAGGAAGGTCAGGCAATCGCCTGTCGAATCGTTTATCTTCTCGACCATCTCAACCTGGTTTCAGACAGGGCCAATAAGTTGAAGCAACCCTGATCCTTGGAGAGTGGAGGAAAAGGCCAAAATGGCCGCATCGCTTGGGGGAATTTGCAGAAAATCAGTGACTCAGCAAGAAAAGCCCTCCGAGCGACCTATGACCAGCACAAAAACGGACGTGATTGCGCCGTCGAATCAAGGAGCAGCAATGATCAGCAGCCAATCACTTGTGCGGGGGAACTCAGGAATAGTTGACGCCGGACAGTGCGAAGCGCTCTACCTGTCATCATGGGAATGCGCATTGATCAGATGAGCAAAAACAGAAGAAGAGCCACAGGCGTTCCGCATTGAAAAACCTGTTGAATAATTGATAAACGTTTGTTGATTCATTGGACAGGTTCTTAAACTGGATACTTCGGTTCAATTACAAACAGTTGCAGCGCGAACTGCGCAAAGTAGCCGAGGCCGCCTGCTTCTGAAGTCTGCCAGAAAGAGATACTGCGAGAAAAATTGGCGAAAGATTTGGTGAAGCTCTAGTGTAAGGTTGGTGTATATGCCAGCTGAACGTAAAGGGGACTAAGGACGCAGAAGAACCATAATCCTGGAAACCGTCTTCAACAGAGGACGAGCGCAGAAAAAGAGATATTGTAAGGAATGAGCGTTATGGCGAGAAAGGTCAACGAGGTGGGGTGATCGGCTTGCGGTGTGAGCAGGCCAAAGAAGACATTAAACGGTTACCGATCAACGCCAGCACTGGAATCAAAGAGAAGAGTAAATCAACGATTGTGGATAAGATTGTTAAACATGTGGAAAATGAACCAGAAGCAGGGCCAGGGGCGATGCGCCCGACATCACAGACCCGAAGACGAATCATCGAGAGTACAAGATGGTCTCAGGATGGACCTGTTTTGTAAAACGATATCAATTTGCCACTAAGTGATCCCGTCCATAAATACGGTTACGACGCCTTGAAAAAGTTCTGGGGAATGGTAGAAAAACGTTGGTCGAAGGAGCAGCGATTGAGGACGGAGACTCTTTTGAAGGCCCGAGAGCCTGTCGTGCCAACTCGGCAAATAGAGTCCCCGACCCGGATTATGATGCCAATTCGTGGCATGAAGGTGGCTGCGACCTCGGGATTACAGGTTATTCCCCCCCTCACCCGTTTTTCGCGAGCGCCGTCTCGAATCTCCATAACTTGAGCAGGTGTGGGTCGAACACATCAGGATCCACTCGGCGCTACAGGTCTCGCGGCCCCGCCTCATGAAGCGGCAGAACCTTCGCCCGTCCTTCCACTGTCCGAAGACGGCTCCACCGGTCTTGCCCCGCTCAGCGCAGGTCACCCTGGCCTTGTCCTTCAGGAAGTGCTCGCGTACCACCTCGGGGGAAAGCGGGTTGCGCCCAAGGTGCTTCTCGCCGGCCTTCCTGAGCTCCTCTGGGACCTCATCGCCCCTTCCCGGGGCCGTAGATGCGGTCCTCCTCGGTATCGACGCGCTCGGCCTCCTCGAGCATGCGCCTGGCCAACTCCTCGTACTCCTTGGTGAGAGAGGCATGAGAGCGGTTGGCGTCCAGGCTGCGCTTGCCTTTATCCTGGTGCCGTCGATCGCGATGACGGCGGGCTAAACGATCCCGGCCTGCGCGCACAGGGCGAGCACCTGGCCGAAGAAACCTGAGATGTTCTGCTCGTGGTCTTTGCGGAAGCGGGCCATGGTTGAGTGGTCGGGGACGTGGTTGCCGGCTATAACCCGGAAGCCGGCGTCACGCCCGCACGGACTCTCGATCTTGCTCAGAGGAACGTTCTCCCATGCACGAGGAGTAGATCATGAGCGCTACCATCAAGGAGGGCTCGCACGGACTGCGCCCCAGCCGTCGGAGCGGTAGGGGGCGTAGAAGGCGGAGAGGTCCACCTGCTCTACGGCTTCTATCACGAAAAGCGCCAGGTCTCCTTCCGGAAGCCAGTCGCGCATGTTCTCCGGAAGGAGGGACTGCTCCTCGCGGTTCAGTTCGAAGAAGTTGTAGGCCATGCCATCTCCCTTGACTCGTATTGCCCCTATAGTTGTTGTTCCAGCAATACAAGCGGGATTCCTGCCCCGGGTCTATGATTGTCAAAGGTCTATGCAACAGGCTCTCAGCACATGGAGGAACAAGGAAGGCATGGGGCTGGACACAGCCCCTGGGACATCGAAGGAAGTGCATACTGGTCTGGGAAGGTTATCCACAGATTGTGAATAATTGGCTTGCAATGTTGAAAACTGGACCCGAACGTTTCACGTGAAACATCTTGATGATGACAAAAAGGAACGAGGCTGGACGGAGAAATGGCGCGTTGGCAAAGGAGATGGGTGCCTGCTGCGGGCATAGTGATGGAGGGAGCCTGGAGACGGTGCCGGAAGGCGGGGCGACCCAGTCGGCCGGAGCGATTCTTTGGAGAAAACTGGTCGCAAGCAGAAGCACTCTCCTGCTGAATGGGAGAAAAGCAAGAAAATAGACCGGAGAGACCAGAGAAGAGAGCCGTGCGGTGCTTTCGTTGATTTCAGGCAACGATGAGTCCGGACGCATGCGGCAGGGTTTTACCAGGCGTTCACAGGCTTGGATCGGAGTGGGGTACTGCAGGTTCAAGAGCAGGGGGAGGCATGGGTTGGGCAGGGATGCCTAGAGGATGAGGAGGCATCCGGAAAAAAAGGGCGAATTGGGATAAGGGGTCAACGGAATGGGGCCGCGCGGCGCGGAGCGCCTCCAGCGCAGAGCAGCGTCGGTGTCAGGGGTGTCAAGGCTGTCAGGGCTGTTGCGCGGCCGTTGAGAGCAACGGGATAGAGGAGAGCACGCGTGGGAGGATAAGTCCGGCATATGCGGCACGCTGGATACCTCAAGGCTGGGTTTCGAGGGAGATTCGAGGAGGTTTGAGACCCGGGCAAGGGCCGGGTGACATGTGGAATGGCGATGGAGCCATGCGAGGGGACGGTGTGCGCGCAAGAAGGGAATAGGCTATCCTGACAGCAGTCGCGCGGTTTTATTTGTGAGCTTCCGCATGGCCAGTGCCGATTCGCCAATGCGCAAAGCGATAGGTGCGCTGTCCGGTAGGCTGACCGGGAGAAACAGGGTCGGAGAAGCATAGTGCGGCGGCACGCCGGACTTCCGGGGAGATATTGAAAAGCGCAATCGAGGAGAGGCTGATCTAATAACCAGGGGATCGTTTGTTAGATTGGCATCGGGTAATTCCCCGGGGGGGGGCGCCAGGGCCCGGACGCAGGACCGGGACCAGCCCATGGGGGCGCGAAATCAGCTTCCCGAGACAGACAGGCGTTTCAAGTCGGTGGAGTGATAGAGACGGATGTGATAACCGTACGGTGCCGGGGAGAATATGGCAGTAATTGGTATTTTATGTATCTATGTTGACTTAAGGTTTACAAATAATCTCAAGTAGAGAAACAGTCAGGCCCGTTACAAGGAGGGAAAGAGGATAAATTGGAAAGAAGAGACTGGCGGGCCCTGGAAGAGGTCTTTGAGCTATACGGTGTCGAGGATTTCGATGAGAAGAAAGGCTTGATCGAGCGCTACGTCGGCATGCTTGAGGAAAAGAGAGCATGGGCGGGGCTGACGTCGCGGGCCTTGCAGGAGCGCGCGCCAGCCGCGATCGCAGAGTCGGTCACGTTGCTCGCCGCCCTGAAGCGAGGCCCGACGCGCGTTCTGGAGATAGGGAGCGGAGGGGGGCTGCTGGGCGTGGTCCTGGCAGTTGCGTGCCCCGAATGGGAAGTGACGATGGTCGAGTCATCGGGGAGGAAAGCGGCTTTTCTCGCGGAGGCGATCGGCGCGTGCGGGATCGGCAATGCCCGGGTAGCCAGGGCCAGGGCGGAGAGCCTCGTGGGTTCTGAAGAGCCCGATGCCTGTGTCTCGAGAGCGGCGGGTGGGCTCGAGGAGACGGCAGGCGTCGCGCTGGGACTGCTGAGGCCCGGCGGAAGGTACATCGCGCTCAAGCAGAGCGATGTCCTTGTGGAGGTGGAGGCGGCGAGCGCGGCCATCGAAGCCTCCGGTGGGAAGGTGGCGGGGATCCTCAGGCCACCACTCCCCCGGTCGATCGCCGAGCGGAGCGGTCTCTCGCTTGTGGTAATCGAGAAGTTGTAAGATAGTGTGCGTTGGGTTCCCGGGGGAGGGTCCGTGCAAGGTAGTGAAACGCTCGGTGGCGCGCCCGCGGCAGGTCCGCGGCTGGCGCGCGCCATTGCGATAACAAATCAGAAAGGTGGGGTCGGAAAGACCACCACCGCCATAAATCTGAGCGCATGCCTGGCGTCCATGGGAAAGAAAGTGCTCATGGTGGACATGGACCCCCAGGGCAACGCGACCAGCGGTGTGGGCATCGAGAATAACAATACTGAGGAGTGTGTCTACGAGTTGCTGGTCGATGGCATCGACCCGTTGCGGGTGGTGAAGCGCGGGCCGGTGGAGGGCATGGACGTCATCCCGTCCACTCTCGACCTGGCGGCGGCGGAGATAGAGCTTGCCACGGAGCTCAGCCGCGAGAACCGTCTTCGGTCGGGGATCGACCCGTTGAGGGCCTCCTACGAGTTCATAATCATCGACTGCCCGCCCGCGCTGGGGCTGCTGACCATCAACAGCCTGTCAGCCGCCGCAGAGGCGCTCATTCCAATCCAGTGCGAGTTCTATGCCCTGGAAGGCCTTGTCTTCCTCCTCCGCACCGTCCAGCGCGTGAAGCAGCATGTCAACCCGTCCCTTAAGATAGCCGGCGTCCTGCTCACCATGTTCGACTCGAGGACAAACCTCTCAAAAGAAGTCGAAGCGGAGGTGCGCAGGGAGTACCCCGGCATGACTTTTCAAACCGTGATACCGAGGACGGTCAGGCTGTCGGAAGCCCCCGGCTTCGGGAAACCAATCATCCTGTACGAGCCCTCGTCGAAAGGCGCCTGGGCTTACATGGAGCTCGCGAAGGAGGTGATGTCGAGTGGCGAAGAGAGGACTGGGCAAGGGGCTGGATGTGCTGATAGGTTCGGCGTCGACCGCGGAGGGGCAGCGCCTGGAAGAGATACCGGTCAAGGACATCAGGCCTAACCCCAGGCAGCCCAGAAAGCATTTTGACGAGGAGCTGCTCGGGCAGATGGCGCGTTCGATCGAGGCGTTCGGGGTGGTCCAGCCGATAGTGGTCAGGACGGTCGGCACCGACTACGAACTGGTCGCCGGAGAGCGCCGCTGGCGCGCCGCGCGGGAAGCCGGGCTCGAGAAGATACCTGCGATTGTAAAGCAGACGACGGAGACTGACTCCCTGGAGATGGCGCTCATCGAGAACCTTCACAGGTCCGACCTCAACGCCATAGAGGAGGCCAACGCCTACCAGCAGCTGCTCGATGACTTCGCCATAACCCACGAGGAGCTTTCGCGCCGCGTCGGCAAGAGCAGGGCGACCATCAGCAACACCATACGGCTGCTTCAGCTGGTGCCACAAATCCAGAAAGAGGTCATGGAGGGAAGTATTTCAACCGGTCACGCCCGTGCGCTCCTGGCCCTCCAGGACCAGCCGAAGCTCCAGGACGAGATTTGCTCGCGCATAATCGCCGAGGGCCTCTCCGTTCGCCAGGTCGAGGAGCTTTGCGGCCTCGGTGGGGCGGCCCGGGTCGAGGACGCGCCGAGGGTTCCCGGGGAGAAGGCGCCGGAGAAGGCGCCACTGCCGGAACAGATGCAGGAAATGCTCTCGAGGCTCTCCGAGGCCCTGGACGCGCGGGTCAAAGGGTCGTTGGGAAAGAGGAAGGGCAAGGTCGTGATAGAGTTTCGAAACATGGACGACCTGCGGCGCATAACCTCCGCGATCGCCGCGCCCGCGCCTCCGGGGGCCGCTGCCGGCGGAGCGCTGGAGCCGTCGGATGCAGGCGCAGGCCCACCCGAAACAGCCGACGCCGGTGGCCTCGACCCGGCCCGGGCCAAAGAAGATGACGCGGCCGCGACGGACGCCTCTGAGGAAACCGAGGCGCTGGAGATGGGCGTTTGGGATGAGGACGGCCTGTCGCCATCCGACCACTGGGGCAGGCCCGACTAAAGCAGGGCCAGCGACACCAGGCGCTCCACCAGGTCGGGAAAAGACATGCCCGCTTCCTCGGCGGCGATGGGCAGCAGGCTGGTCTCGGTCATCCCGGGGCTGATGTTGAGCTCCAGCACGTAAGGCACGTCGTCTTCACCGACTATCATGTCCACCCGGGAAAGGTCCTTGCAGCGCAGCAGCCTGTGCGCCTCGAGGGCAAGGCGCCGAACCTCCCCTGCGACCCCCGGCGTCAGCCTCGCAGGCACGAAGTAGTTGGTCTTCCCCGGAGTGTACCGCGCTTCGAAGTCGAAGAAGCCCGACTCCGGCACCACCTCCACCGCCGGAAGGGCCAGCGGCTCCTCGTTGCCGATGACGCTCACCGCGACCTCGCGCCCGACGATTCGCTGCTCGAGCAGTACTCGCTCGTCGTAGCCGAGAGCGTAGACCAGGGCCTCGGGAAGGTCATCGAATTCGTTCACCATCCTCACCCCCAGAGCGGACCCCTGGGCGACCGGCTTGACAACCACGGGGCCGCCCATCTTCTCCCACGCCAGAGGCAGCAGCTTAGAGGCGCCCATATCCTCCAGCGTGGATTCACTTACGGTGAAGTAGCGGGGCGTGGGGATGCCGCTCGCCAGGAACAGCTCCTTGGAGAGCACCTTGTTGAAGCCGATGATGCTTGCCAGCGGCCCGGGGCCGGTGAATGGCATGCCCAGTATCTCGAGCAGCTCCTGGATGGTCCCATCCTCGCCGTCCTTGCCGTGGAGGGAGATAAAGACCAGGTCGGGCTCCTCGCTGATCAGGGTCGGGACGAGCGTCTCGTCCACGTCCAGGGCGATGACAGGATAGCCCCTCTCCTTCAGGGCGCGCTCTACCCGCCTGCCCGACTTCAGAGAGACGCTCCTCTCCAGAGAGCGGCCCCCCATGAGAACTGCGATTTTCGGCTTCATGCCTTCTCCTCCCCGGGGCTCGAGCTTCCCGGCGCGGGGCCGGGCCCGTCGGGGCCCGCCGCTCCGGGGCGTCCCCGGATGCGCTCAGGCCCTGCTAAGGCCCAATGAACGGTACAGACGCATCTCTCTCTTGATGACCTTGCCCAGGCGCTTTGTGCCCTCCGCAATCCGATCCTCGTCGGCGTAGCTGAAATTCAGCCGCAGGTGATGTTTGCCGGAGCCGTCCGCGAAGAACGCGGTTCCAGGGACGTAGGCGACCTTCTGCAGTATGGCGAGCGGCAGCATCTTGGCCGTGTCCAGGTAACGGGGAAGGGTGACCCAGATGAAGAGGCCTCCCTGGGGGCGGGTCCAGCGGGCCTCATCGGGGAAGTGCTCCTCCAGGCCCGCGAGCATGGCGTCGCGCCGCGAGCGGTATATGGGCCGCAGGTTATCCAGGTTCTTCTTCCAGAGGCCCTGGCGGATGAACTGCTCCGCGAACATCTGGCTCAAGGAAGATGAGCAGAGGTCCGCTCCCTGCTTGAGCATTGCCAGGCGCTCGAGTATAGGGGCCGGCGCGAGCACCCACCCGGTCCTGATGCCGGGCGAGATTATCTTTGACAGCGTGCTGACGTACACGACCCTCCTGCGGTCGCTCGCGGCGATGGGCTCCAGCGGCTCACCTTCGAAACGGAGCATGCCGTAGGGGTTGTCCTCGATGATGATGAGGTCTCTTCGCCTGGCGAGCTCCAGGAGGGCCGCCCGCCGCCCGGGGGAGAGGGTCACCCCGCCGGGGTTATGGAAGCTCGGCACGACGTAGATGAACTTCGGCGGCGGCCCCGACCGGCGCTCGAGATCCTCCTCCAGGAGTTCCACCTGCAGTCCCGAGTCGTCGAGCGGTATTGTTATGAACTCAGGGTCGGCGGGGCGGAAAGCCGCCAGGGCGCCTATGTAAGTGGGGCCCTCTACGACCATCCGGTCCCCGGGGTTTATCAAAACGCGGCCGAGCAGGTCCAGCGCCTGCTGGCTGCCGGTAGTCACGATCACGTGTTCCGGCTCGGCGCGCAGGCCCTCCTCGGCCATCACCTCGACCAGCATGGTCTTGAGCAGCTCGCTGCCTTCGGTCGCGCCGTACTGGAAGGCGCTCGTGTAACTTTCCCGGATGACCGTGTCCATGGCGGAGGCGATATCCTCGACGGGGAGGCCGCCTATATAGGGCAGGCCGCCGGCGAACGATATCACGTCGGAGCGCCCGGTGACGCTCATGAGGTCCCGCACTTCTGACGACTTGATGAGTGTGGTCGCCCTCGAGTAGAGATCAGTGTAGGGGTCGAAGATTATTTCGGGCGACATGGTTGCTCCTGTCCGCCGAAGGGCGGCCTCAAGATTTCAGATGAAGGTAACGCAGGGGAGCGTGGATGTCAACAAAGCGGATGGGCGCGAAGCAGGACGGCGGAGGCGAGCCCGCCGCCGGTCGCGTGCAGGCTTTGAGGAGCTTGTTGGCGAAGGTTCTTAAATAGAATTTAGTGCCGAGACTCAATCATCGGGGGCGTTTTGATCTCTGACGATCGGGCTTTCGTGCTGCTCAAGAGGCGCGTCTACGCGGACCGCGGAATGGACTGCGAGCAGTACAAGGAGAACTACCTCAAGCGCAGGATAGCCGTGCGCCTCAGGGCCACCGGGGCCGACGGCTACCTCGACTATCTCAACACCCTCAAGAAAGACCCGGACGAGTACACGAAACTGCTGAACGAGCTGACCGTCAACGTGACACAGTTCTTCCGCGACGGCGACGTCTACGGAAAGCTCCGCGAGGTGGTCATGCCCGCGATCACCGAGGCCAATGAGGTGTTGCATTCCAGGACGCTCCGGGTGTGGAGCGCCGGCTGCTCCAGCGGCGAGGAGCCGTACTCCATCGCCATACTTGCCAACGAGGTTCTGGGAAGCGAGGCGCCGAGGTGGAACGTGCGGGTGATGGGTTCCGACTACGACGACAAGAGCCTGGCGATCGCGCGTGCGGGCGCTTACCGCGGGCTGGAGCTGCCTCCAGAGATCGACGCGGAACGTTACTTCGTCATCAAAGAAAACGGGGGGGGACTCGAGTACAAGGTGCGCGACGAGCTCCGGGCCAGGGTGAAGTTCGAGAAGGCGAACCTCCTCGAGTACGGCGCGAGGCGCCACTTCGACCTGGTGCTCTGCCGCAACGTGCTCATCTACTTTGAGCGGGAGGTCCAGGCCAGGATCGTAGAGACACTCGTGGGGAGCATCCTGGGGGAGGGCTACCTGGTGCTGGGAAAGTCCGAGACCACCGGGCCGGCGGTTTCCAAGGTCCTGAGGCAGGTCTTCCCGGCCGAGAGGATATACAAGGTCATCCCCGGGGAGAGGCTGGGTGCGCGAGGAGGCAGGAATGGGTGACCCTCCCCGACGTTTCAGACGCGCTTTCGCCGTGCCCACGCTCAAGATGCGCGTTTTCCAGGTTTCCGTTTTCGCTGTTTGCCTGGTGGCGGCGCTTGGCGCTGTCAGCGCGGTGATCATCGCACGGAGCGCGAGGGCCAGGGACTGGTCGAACACCGCCTCCAGGGCGTTCACCCTGTCGGCCTCGTTATACGAGGGCGTGGGGCTGATCGAGAATGCGCAGTTGCTCCTGCTGGAGGGCAAGGCTGCTGAGGCAAACCAGGCATTTGAGGCGGGGAAGAAGCAGCTGGAGGCCGCGCTTTCGGGCATTGCGTCCCTTGAGAAGGACGTGGTCGGGCTCGTGGGCGGCGACCCGATGGGCGAGCCGTTCTTCCTGGCGGCTGACGCCGCCCTGGAGCGGGCCCCGAAGGCCATCTCCCTTTTTCACGAAGAGCGCTCGCTGGCGCTCGGCGGAGGTGGCCCCGGGGTGGAGGCGCTGCACGCGGAGTTCGATTCCGCCATAAGGGACACGGTTCAGGCCGCGACGGAGCTGAACAACGAGGCGCAGCTCTTCGTGGAGGAGTCCTCGAGCCAGAGCAGGAGTGTAACCCGACTCGCGGCGATAGCCTACCCGCTGATCTGCGGCATAATGCTGCTCGTGGTAGCGATAGTCATGACCAATATTTACCGTGGGGTCTCCAGGATAATCCTCGATGTCATTGCCGAGGTGAAGAAGATCGCGAGCGGCAAGGGGGACCTGACGGCCAGGGTGTCGGTGCCGACAGCGGACGTGCTGGGAGACCTCGGTGACGCCATCAACGAGATGCTGGACATGCTGCGCGAGTTCATGTTCGAGATGCGGTCGATCTCCGGGCAGCTTTCGAGCGCGGCGGAGACGCTCGCTTTTTCCACCGACGCGACGCTTTGCTCCATCGGGGAGGCTGACGTCGCGGCCGGGAAGATAGCCGGGGGGAGCGAGGAGCAGGCGCGCGAGGTCGAGGGCACGTCGAGGGCGATGGGCGAGGTGGCCCGGTCCGTCGAGGGGATATCCGACAGGGGCAGGGTCTCCGCGGCGCAGAGTGAGTTGACCGCGGAGCTCGCGGAGAGCGGTGTGGCAGCGTCCGCCGAAGCGGCAGAGGTCATGCGCGAGATAGTGGAGTCCGTCCTGAACTCCGCCCACCTCATGGAGGGCCTGGGGGAGAGATTTACGCAGATTGGGATTATAATCGACGTTATGACCGACATAGCCGACCAGACGAACCTTCTGGCCCTCAACGCGGCCATCGAGGCGGCGCGCGCCGGGGAGCACGGCAGGGGATTCGCCGTGGTGGCGGGCGAGGTGCGCAAGCTCGCCGAGAACTCCAAGCGGTCGGCGGAGCAGATATCTCGCCTTATCAGGGAGATAATGTCCGAGACCAACAGGGTAGTCGCGTCGATGGAGGTCGGCAGCGAGCGGGTTGGGGCCGGGCTCGTGGTTGCCGAAAAGACAGGAGAGGCGCTCGAGGGCATCGTGGATTCCTCCCGGACCGGGGCGCTCGCGGCAGGCGAGATATCCTCGGCGATAAAGGCCATCGCGGCGAACACCGAGGAGGTCTTCGCCTCGATCAACGACATAGCCTCGATCGCGCGACAGACCGCGGCGAGCTCCCAGGAGGTCACCGCGACCATAAGAGAGCAGAAGATCTCCACCGAAGACGTTGCGCAGTCTTCCCAGGGGCTTGCCGAACTGGCGCTGAAGCTGAGCGACCTGACCCAGGGGTTCAAGCTCTAGACGGCCGGGACGCTTCTGCTCAAGGGCATCGTACGGGCGTGAAGCGATACTGGCTCGAGCGACATGGAGGGCGGTAGTGAACGAAGAAGAGAAGGCCGAAAAGCGAGGCCTCGCGGCCTGGTGGCATAACCTGAGAATGAGCCAGCGCTTCATACTGAGGAGCTCGCTGTTTGCTTTTCCAGCCGCGCTTGCGGCGGGGCTGATCGGCGTGTGGATACTTGTGCCGGACCCGACAGTGCTCACCTGGTTGACCGGGGTCGCGGTGGGGTTAGTCACAGGGGTGGTGGCCGTGGCCGTGGCAGGTTCCTCCGCTGTGGTCATGTACGTGGGACCGATGGAAAAGCTCGAGGGGTACTCGAAGCGCCTGATGGTCCGCGACTTCAGCGAGGACGTGAATTTGGGCCAGCGCTCCGAGCTTCAGCCCATAAGCGCCGCCCTGAACGAGATGGTCGGCTCCATGCGCCTGCTGGTCGAAGAGATGCATGACACAGCCGACAACGTCGCGGAGTCAAGCAGCCTCGTGGCCTCGGTGGCCAAGGAGACCAGCGACGCGGTCCAGGGGACCGCCGCGACGGTTTCTCAGCTTGCGCACGGGGCGGAGGACCAGGCCAACTCGATGCTGCTGGCCTCCTCGACAATCAGCCAGATGGCCGAGGAGATAGACCGCGTGGCCGGAGCGGCGCGCGAGGTCGCCAGGTACAGCATCGAGGCGCGCGTGACGGTTGAGGAAGGGGAGGGGGCGCTCGGGCGGGCAACGGAAAAGATGGGGCGGCTGGTGGAGACGACGGGCATAAGCGCCCAGGCCGTGCGCGATCTCGGCGAGCAGTCGGCCGAGGTCGGGCTTATCGTTGACGTGATAACCGACATAGCCGACCAGACGAACCTGCTGGCCCTCAACGCGGCCATCGAGGCGGCGCGCGCGGGGGAGCACGGCAAGGGCTTCGCGGTGGTGGCGGGGGAGGTGCGCAAGCTCGCGGAAGGCTCGGCCCGCGCGGCCAGCCAGATCGCGGGCATAATCAGGGTGATCCAGAGGACCATCAACGAGACCGTGGTCCTGATGGAGAACAGCACCGGCGAGGCCGGCGAGGGTGCCTCCGTGGTCGGCCATGCGGGTCAGGCCCTGGATAGCATCAAGGTTGCCGTCGAGACCATCGGCGCGGAAACCAACGCTATCTCCCAGGCGACCGACAGCATAGCCGAGGGGTCAGCAAAGGTTGTAGAGATCATAAGCACGGTGGCGAGCATCTCCGAGCAGTCGTCTTCGGGAACCCAGGAGGTATCCGCCTCGATCCAGGAACAGACCGCCTCCATGGAGGAGATAACCGCCGCCGCGATGGAGCTTGCCGAGACCGCCGACGGGTTGAGGGTGCTTATCGAGGGTATAACCACGAAGTGATCCGGGGAGGGATGATGGACGAGAAGGGGTTCGCGGTTGACCGCGAGATGCAGCTCGTCGCCTTCAAGGTTGGCCGGGAGGAGTTCGGCGTCGACGTAAAGAAGGTCGAGGGCGTCATCTCGCTGGTCAATATCACCAGGATGCCGAGGGCGCCCGAGTTCGTCGAAGGTATAATCAACCTGCGAGGGCAGATAGTCGCCGTGGTCGACCTGGCCGCCCGGTTGGGCATAGAGTCAGCCGAGCGCGGAAACACGACGAGGATAGTGGTGGTGGAGGCGATGGAGGCGAAAGTCGGGCTTATAGTCGACTCCCCGGAGGTCATCAACATCAGCAGGGAAGACATAGAAGCCTCGCCGACCATGGCCTCGAGCGAGGTCAGCTCCGCTGCTATCCGCGGTGTCGTGAAGCTTGGCGACCGTCTCCTCATACTTCTCGACGTCGACAGGGTGCTCGGCGGCGAGGAGCTGACCGATATCGAAGAGATGCAGGAGCCGGGCACCCGACAGGATGAAGCCGGAGAAGAAGAATGACGATCCCGCGGGGGACAGGCGCTGAACCAGCCGTGGACAAGGGAGGATTCATCTGATGGCCCCATCCGTTCTGATCGTAGATGATGCTCTTTTCATGAGGATGATGATCAAGGATATCCTCTCCAAGGACGGCTTCGAGGTGGTGGGGGAGGCCGAGAACGGCATCGAAGCGGTGAAGAAGTATGCCGAACTGCGCCCAGACCTCGTCACAATGGACATAGTCATGCCCGACATGGACGGCATCGAAGCGGTGCGTAACATCATCAAGCTGGACCCGGGAGCCAGGGTGCTGATGTGCTCAGCCATGGGACAGCAGCCGCTGGTGGTCGAAGCGTTGGAGGCAGGGGCTAAGGATTTCATAATCAAACCGTTCCAGCCGGCCAAGGTTGTTGAAGCGGTGCGCAAAGCGCTTCAGGCTGAAGAGGACTAGGGGCGATAGTGTCAGGGGCCGATGGCATGGGGGAGAAGGTAAGCGTTCTGATAGTCGACGACTCCGCTCTTGTGAGGCGGATGCTCGCCGACATGATATCGCGAGACCCGGAGCTCCAGGTCGTCGGGCTGGCGCGTAACGGCATAGAGGCTATCAGGATGACGCAGGAGCTGGACCCGGATGTGATCACCATGGACATCCACATGCCTGAGATGGACGGCCTCTCGGCTCTCGAGTACATAATGAAGAAGTCGCCCCGGCCGGTGGTGATGTTATCCGCGCTGGTCAAGCAGGGCGCCGTGCCTACGCTGAAAGCGCTGGAGCTGGGTGCGGCCGACTTCATAGCCAAGCCGTCCCAGCTGCCGACCTCGGTGAGCGAGGTGCGCGATGAAGTTCTCCTGAAGATAAAGACCGCGGCGCACTCGCGCGCCAGGGAAGTCTGGGAGCGCACCCGCAAAGCCAGGGCGCCCAGGAAGCTGAAGTCAAGAAAGGAGAGTGCCGGGCAGGGCCGGCTGGTGGTGTTCGGAGCTTCCGCGGGAGGGCCCAAGGCCCTTGCGGATGTCGTTCCGGCGCTGCCCGACGACCTGCCCGCTCCCGTGGTCATCGTCCAGCACATACCAGGAGCGTTCAGCAGTTCCTTTGCCGAGCGCCTCAACGCCAGGTCGCGGATAAACGTGCGGGAGGCGTCCAACGGCCAGAACCTCGAGGAAGGCATTGCGCTGGTGGTGCCGGGTGACCATGACATGGCCTTCGACCGCCTGGGCGATGGGCGGGTCTGCGTCACGCTGTTGCCGACTGTCGCCAGGCGCGGCGCGAGCCCGGTAATAGATGTGACGATGGAAAGCGCGGCACAGGTCTACGGCAGCAAGGCCATCGGTGTGCTCCTCACCGGGATGGGCACAGACGGCGCATTGGGACTGGGGATGATAAAGGACGCGGGTGGAGACACCCTGGCCCAGGACGAGGAGACGAGCCTGGTGTTCGGCATGCCCAAGGCGGCGATAGACCGCGGGCTTGCCGAAGAGGTGCTGCCGCTCGACAAGATAGCCGAAAGGGTTGTGTCCCTGTTGTAAGGGCATCAAAGCAGGAGCGTCGATTCGATGGAGATGGACATCTCCCAGTATAAGGACCTTTTCATCACCGAGGCGCAGGAGCACCTCGACTCTCTGAACAAGTTCCTGCTCCAGCTTGAGAACGACCCACGGAACCTCGACGTCATCACCGAGATATTCCGCTCCGCGCACACCCTCAAGGGCATGTCCGCGACCATGGGCTACGACCAGTTGACCGAACTCGCCCACGAGATGGAGAACCTGCTGGAACACCTGAGGACCGGGGACATGCCGGTGACCACCGGAGTGGTCGACACGCTGTTCTCCTGCTTCGACACTCTCGGCGCCATCATCAACGCGATAGCGGCGGACAAGCCCGGGGAGGTCGATTTCAGGGGCCTGGTCTCCGAGATGAGGGCCGTGGTCGAAGGATTGGGGGCCGGCGTCGAGATGCCTCCGCGGGCGCCTGTCATACCCAAACCCGCTGCGACAGAACAGAGGCCTGCCGTGCAAGAGGGAGGGCGGGCGTCCCGGGGGGCCGGGTCCGCCGCGGACGTCCCGGCAGCCGGAGCGGCCGGCGTCGAAGCCCCCGAAACAGCGACCGGCGGCTTACTGCAAATCGAAGAGGCCGACCGGCAGCGGTATGCGCAGGTTCCGGGTACCAGGCTGCTGCGCCTGATCGTGCGGATGGACAGGGAATGCCTGCTCAAGTCCGTTCGCGTGTTCATGGTCTTCAAGAAGCTTGCCCAGCTCGGGGAGGTGCTCGCCTCGCTGCCGCCGGTGGAGGCCCTGGAGGACGAGAAGTTCGAGGACAGCTTTCAGGTGGCCGTGGCGACGCCTGAGACTCCCGACAGGGTCAGGAGGGCGCTGGTCGCTATTGCGGAGATATCGGGTGTGGATATCGATACCCTGCACGAGCCCGAGGAGGGAGAGGAATCACAAGCCGCGGCCCGGCCGTCCGGCGGAAAGGCTCCGATGTCCATCGCCCGCAAGACGCAAAGCGTGCGGGTCAATATAGGGCGCCTGGACACTCTCATGAACCTGGTGGGCGAACTGGTCATAAACAGGACCCAGCTTACCCAGATGGCCTCGGGCTACGAGATAGCGGAGCTTCGCGAGGCGCTCGACCAGACGTCGCGCCTGACCGCCGAGCTGCAGGACGAGGTGATGAAAACCCGGATGGTCCCGGTCGAGCACGTGTTCAACCGGTTCCCGCGCATGGTGCGAGACCTGGCTCGTTCGCAGGAAAAGGAGATCGACTTCGTGATGGAGGGAAGGGAGATCGAGCTCGACCGCACGATCCTGGACGAGATATCCGACCCCTTGATCCACATGCTCCGAAACGCGGTCGACCACGGCATAGGCTCTACCGAGAAGAGACGCGAGCAGGGCAAGCCTACCAGGGGCACCGTCAGGCTGTCGGCGTACCGCGACCGCAACTACGTGGCCGTATCGGTCGAGGACGACGGGGAGGGCATACTGCCCGAGAGAGTCTTCGACCGCGCCCTAAACAAGGGCCTGATCTCCGCGGAGGAGCGGAGGGGGCTTACGGCTGATGACCTTCTGCGCGTGCTCTGCCTCCCCGGGTTCTCGACCGCGGAGACCGTGAGTGGGGTCTCGGGCCGCGGGGTCGGCATGGATGCGGTGAAGGCGAAGGCCGAATCGCTCGGCGGGTACCTGGTCCTTGACACAGAGCCTGACAGGGGGACCAAGGTCATACTGAGCCTCCCGCTGACCCTGGCCATTGTCCAGGCCTTGATGGTGGAAGTGGCCGGAGAGCTGTACGCCGTCCCGCTTGGAACAGTCCGCGAGACCCATGTCGTGAACCCGGAAGACATAAAGACCGTTCAGAACAACGAGGCGATATTCCTGCGCAACGAGACCATTCCGCTGCTACGGCTCGACAGGGTCCTGGAGGTCGACAACCCCTTGAACGGCAACTTGCCTTTCCCGGTGGTGGTTAACGAGATAGGGCCGCGGCTTATCGCCCTGGGGGTGCACTCGCTCGTGGGACAGCAGGAGATAGTCATAAGCAGCCTGGACCAGTTCCTGAAGAAGATAGAGGGGTTCGCGGGCGCGACTATCCTGGGCAGCGGGAGGGTGGCGCTGATACTGGATATCCCCAGCTTGATGTAAGCGGGAAAGATCGACGGAGAGGAACGCTCGATGCACGATGAAAAGCCGGGACAGGCGCTATCCGCACGGCAGATCGATGCCCTGCGAGAGGCGGGTAACATAGGAGCCGGCAACGCGGCCATCGCGCTTTCGCAGATGGTCAACAAGAAGGTGGGCCTTTCGACACCCAAGGCCAGTTTGCTCCGCTTGTCAAAGGTCCCCGACCTGCTGGGCGGGCCCGAAGCGCTCGTGGCGGGCGTCTACCTGAACGTCGCTGGCGATTGCTCGGGCAGCATCATACTCCTTCTCGAGGAGGACAGCGCCACCCGCCTCGCGGCCCTCATGGTGCCGGGCGATGAGGAAGCCACTGACGAGCTGACCATCGTGAAGAAATCGGCGCTCCAGGAAACAGGGAGTATCCTTTCGGCGTCTTATCTGAACGCGCTCGGGCAGCTGACCGGGCTTTTCTTCAAGCCCTCCGTTCCCGGATTCGCCATTGACATGGCCGGCGCCATTCTGGATAACGTGCTCGTCGACCTGGCCGAAGGTGCGGACCATGTCCTGGTCGTCGAGACTGACTTCATGGTCTCGGGCGTGAAGGTCCTGGGACACCTCGTGCTATTCCCCGACCTCAAAACCCTCAGCACGATACTCGAACGGCTGGGGGTGCCATTTGACTGAGACTCTCAACGTCGGGGTTGCCGACCTCAAGGTCTCGGACAACTCGGACATCCTTGCGAGCTACGGATTGGGCTCGTGCGTGGCAGTGGCGATTTATGATCCGAGAAAGGAGATGGGAGGGCTTGCCCATGTCATGCTGCCCGAGAGCCGCGGGAAAGACTCCGTCTCCTCGCCGGGCAAGTTCGCGGACACCGCGGTGCCGTTACTGGTCGAGCGGCTGGTCGAGTTGGGTGCACGACGGAAGAGCCTGATCTGCAAGATCGTAGGCGGCGCGCAGATGTTCGAGATACCGGGGTCCCGGAACAGGAAAGCGGGGCTGTCCTGCGGCCCCTCGGCGAACATCGGGGCGCGCAACGTGGAGGCTGTGAAAGAAGTCCTGGAAAAGCTGAAGGTCCCTGTCGTCGGCGAGGAAACAGGCGGCAACCACGGACGCACGGTAAGATTCAACACCGGCACGGGCGATGTTCTGATAACCGCAATACTCTACGGCAAGAGCGTCCTTTGAGGAAGCCATACCGCCTCGCGGAGTAGCCACGGCCCGCGCGCGGGCCGGGCCCGCGCTCACACCTTGAACTTCTCCACAGTACCCTTCAGCTCGCGGGCCATCTCGGTCAGCCTGCGGGCGGCCGCGGCGATGTAGGGGCGAGGCAGGAGCCTTCTCCGACATCATGCGTGTGAATTCCATCAGCTTGCGCATCTTCTCCGTCTGCACCTCCATATTCCTGGCCAGCACCACCACGGACTCGACTATCTCGTCGGTGTTGGCGAACATCTCAGCGGTAGCCGCCGACTGTTCTTCGGCAAGCAGCGACATCTTGCTGGAGGCATATCCGGCTTCCGCCAGCGCTCCCTTGAGGTAATCCCGCATTCTCAGGAACGCAGCCGCGAGAGAGCCTATCTGGTCGCGCGTGCGGATGACCACTTCTCCGGTCAGGTCTCCAGAGCCAGCTTCCCTGGCGGTCTTCACAAGCTCGTCCAGAGGCCTGGTGATGCTGTGGCCGAGGAAGAACGCGGCGCCGGAGGCGATGACGAGCACTATCGCAGCGAGCCCGAACAGCGCGAGCGCAACCTCGTTAGCAGGGGCGCTTCGGAGCCTGGATGAAGAGGTAGCCGGATACCAGGGTGCCCGTGGAGGTGATCAGGAAGCCGTGCCCGGAACTCTTGACCCTCACCGCTTTGACCGAACCGTTGATGTCGTCTAGGGAAGTGAAGAGGGCCAGGTAGGCGAACAACTGGTTGTTGGAGTCGCGTACCGGCGTGGAGACCGCCAGGACGTCTTCGTCGAAACCCAGCTGGGCGAGGGCCTCGACCTGGTACACGAAAGTCAAAAAGGTCACCGCCGACTCGGCGTTCACGAACCAGGCCGCTTCTTCGGCGCCGCCCACACCGGCCAGCTTGCCGGTCCCGGCGACGATGCCGCCGCCCGTGTCGGTGATCACCGCCCCTTTTCCCAGCGGGTATCCCTCCACGAACAGCGACAGCACACCCGCCTTGCTGGCGGGTGCGGCGGCGGGGTCCCTGAGGACCGGGTAGTTCGACAGGAGCTCGACCAGCGCCACCCGGCGCTCGAGCGCAGACTCGACTATGTTACCGGCAAGGCGCGCCGAGTCTAATGCCGACCGCTCTATGCTGTCGCGGACTATTCGAGCAACAAGGGCGTGCGAGATGACTGCGGCGGCCAGCAGGGAGACCAGCACGAACGAAAGGAGTATTACAGTGATCTTAACCCGGAGGTCTTTCGCGAAGAATCTCAAGCCGCCCCTTTCGCTTAAGAGAGCTCGACTGATTCTCCGCGAGGGTCGTCCGCGCGCTGCATTGACGGGAATCATGATATAGCACGCCGCCGGCCCCGGCAACGCGACCTCCGCCCGCGACGCGGCGGGACCCGGGCGCCCTAGATTTCGCCCCCCGCTTTCATGCCCATGAAGTACTTACGAGTGGCCTCGGCGATGCAGGACGAGGCCTTGTCCAGGAAAGCGACTTCACTGAGGAGGGCTTCTTCGCCGGGGTTGGTAACGAACAGCGGCTCGATTATGACAACGGGCATGCGGGTCTCGCGCAGGAGCGGTACGGCCATCCAGTGCGTGCGGCAGTCCCTAAGCCCCAGCGTTCCGACCAGCGCGTCCTGGATATGGTTGGCGAGCCTGTATCCGTACGGGGAGCGGTAGTTACCGCTGCCGAAGTAGTAGCACGAGGAGCCTCCGGCGGCTGGGTCCGTCGAGGAGTTCAGGTGGACGGACAGGACCAGCTCGACGGCCTGTTCGTTGGCGCGAGTGGCGCGTTCCTCGTCGGACAGGTACTCGCCACGCCGGCGTGAATAGATGACAACGGCCCGCGACCCCACCAGCTTGCCGCCCAGCAGCTCAACCATCCGCTCCGCGGCGTCGCTCTCGCGCAGGCCAGAAGGCCCGACCTCCCCGGGGTCCGGGGGATAGCCGTGGCCGGCGTCAAGCATGACGCGCCTGCCCGTAATGCCTCCGGACGGCAGACCTTTCTCGGATTCGCGGACGGACGCGACGCTGGTCGGCTTGGTGACCCGGGAAAGCCTGAGAAGGGCTTCGACTGTCCTCGTGCCGACGATGCCGTCGCCAGCCAGCCCGCTGTTGCGCTGAAACTGCTCGGAGGCAACCGCCGCGCGGCTGTCGAAGATGCCGTCCTCCTTGCCGCTGTAAAAACCGAGGGCGTTCAGCCTGCGTTTGAGCTCCGCGACGTCGTCCCCCCGCAAAGGCGGCTCGTGTTGGTAGAGGAAGCGGCTGCCCAGGGTGCGGCTGGCCTCGACCAGGGAGCGCCAGGTGTCCGGGCCCACGATGCCGTCGGCAAGCAGGCCGCGGTGCTGCTGGAAAGCGCGGACCGCGTGGTCGGTCTCGTCGCCGAAGTCGCCCGAGGCCGCCTCCGCGCAGGCCCCGTCCAGAACGCCGGCCGACACCAGGCGGCCCTGTATGTCGTGGACCTCCCGCCCGGCGGAGCCTTTTCTGAACAGCTTCACGTGCCCTCCACATGCCTCGGCCGGGACAGGCTCCCTCACCCGGAACCCGCTCCCAAGCGCAACGAACCGGCCTTCGGCTCGAGCGCTGGAAGCCCGCCGAACGCAGGCGGGACTATTATATCTCAGGGCGCGGTCCGGGGGTCCGGGGGTGCGTCGCGCCTGTCGCGCCGATGTCGTATACTTATCCAGACTGTGCTAGGTGGGGAGCCAGCGGTGCCCTGTAACCCGCAAACCGCTACAGCGGGGCCGAACTCCCACCGGAGGTCCTTTGGGGCCGGTTACGCTGCTCCGGCAAGCGGTGTTGAAGGCTGGGTCCCACGCAACGGAAATTTGTGAACCCCGTCAGGTCCGGGAGGAAGCAGCGGTAAGCAAAACCTTTCGTGTGCCGTGGAGAAACCTGGTTGGAGCTGGCTACCGGGGCGGTGCCCGTCCGCTGGGGTCGATGGTGGGTGCACAGTCACCTTATTATCCATAGGCCGGAGGCCGCGGCCTCCGTTGAGACGAGGATGTCATGGAGCATATCTCCCTGTACCGCAAATGGCGCCCGCGTACCTTCTCCGAGGTGGTGGGCCAGCGGCACGTGACGAATACCCTCGCCAACGCCCTCTCGTCGGGCAGGATAGTGCACGCCTACCTGTTCGCGGGGCCGCGCGGGACCGGCAAGACAAGCACCGCGCGCATCCTGGCCAAATCCATCAACTGCTTGGAAGGCCCCACCGCGACTCCGTGCAATGTCTGCGAAGCCTGCGTGTCCATCTCCGACGGCACCGCGCTCGACGTGATAGAGATAGACGCCGCGAGCAATCGGAGGATTGACGAGATCCGCGACCTGCTGGAAAAAATACCCTACACGCCGACATCCCTGCGCTCGAAGGTGTACATTGTGGACGAGGTCCACCAGCTCACGACCGAGGCGTCGAGCGCCCTTCTCAAGACACTGGAGGAGCCGCCCGGCCACGTGATCTTCGTGCTCGCCACCACGGAGCCGTACAAGCTTCTGCCCACGATCGTGTCGCGCTGCCAGAGGTTCGACTTCAGCCTGGTGCAGGCGCAGGAGGTCTCGAGCCTGCTCGAGAAGATCGCCTCGAGCGAGAGCATCGACATCGAGCCCGAGGCGCTGGACATGATCGCCGAGCACGCCCGCGGCTCGGTGAGAGACGCCATCGGGGTCATCGACCAGATATCAAACCTGTCCGGCGAGCGCGTGACCAGGGGGCAGCTGGCCGAGCTGCTTGGCGAGGTCGAGACCGAGCTGTTCTTCGGGATAGTCGAGATGATCGCCGAGCGTGACACCCCGGGCGCGCTGAGGCTGGTCGGCAGCATAGTCGACGGAGGGAAAGACCCGCGGAGGTTCACCGAGTCGCTGATAGCACACCTGCGCAGCCTCTTCCTCATACAGAACGCCAGCAACCCTGGCGAGATCGTCGAGGCGACGAGCGACCACTTCAAGAAGCTCAGCGAGCAATCGAACCTGCTGTCCCGCCATGAGGTCATCAAGTTGATGGAGCGGTTCGGCGAGGCCCACCGGGAGATGCGCTGGAGCGAGAACCCCAGGCTGGTGCTGGAATGCGCCATCGTCAAGAACACCAGCCTCGACGCGGATGTGTCGCTCGAGGGCCTGGCGTTTCGCATTGAAGAGCTGGAACGAAAGATCGAGGCGTCGGGTGGGGCGGCCCACCCGGGCCCGGCGCCGGTTGCGGCCGAGCAGCAGCCTACAGGGAGTTCGCCGTCGCCGCCCGCGAGTAAGGCAGAGAAGGCCCAAAGGCTGCCCGAAGCCGCTACCGCCGCGGAAACCGGCGCGCCGCCGGTCGCGAGTTCAGACAGGGAGAAAGCACGCAGGGCATGGATGGCCGTTCTCGCCGAGATGAAGAAGAGGGGGCAGATGAAGCTGTACGCTCTCCTTTCCAAGGCGAGAGTAAAGGGAGTCCAGGGCGGAAAGCTGGTGCTGGGGTTCCCCGAGGACGCCCTCTTTCAGATGAAGGTCCTCGCGGAGTCCCCGGCGGACATCTCCGCGATAGAGGAGACGTGGGAACGGTTCGTGGGCGAGCCGGCCAGGGTCGAGCTTGTGAGCCTCGCCCCCGGGCAGGGCCCGCCCACGGCCCGCAGGGAGAAGGCGCCCCCCGGAGAGCCTGCCGCTCCCGCGGAGGAGCCTTCGAAAACAGCGGCGCCGGAGCCTGAGGAGAAGGTGGTGGAGCCGGACCCCCCGAAAAGAAAGAAAGCTTCTTCGAAAGAGGTCGCGCGGTTGCTGAAAGATCAGTTCGACGGAGAGATCGTCGAGGAGAAGAAGGAGAAAGAATAGAGGTGTCCAAGGGCAAGTATTATCCAAAGGCTCAGAAGGGACCCAAGGGCGCGGGAGGTCCCCAGGAAATGCTGAAGCAGCTCCAGCAGGTCCAGAAGCAGATGACCGAGGTGCAGG
Source organism: Candidatus Geothermincolia bacterium (assembly GCA_038326775.1). GTDB lineage: Bacteria > Actinomycetota > Geothermincolia > Fen-727 > Anoxymicrobiaceae > DYIU01. The sequence goes on along the minus strand of JBBQKJ010000002.1, from coordinate 49,657 downwards.
ACGAGCTCGCCGAAGCGACCGTCGAGCATTCCGCCGGTGGCGGAATGGTGAAGGTAACGGTCGACGGTCACCAGAACATAAAATCCATCATCATCGACCCCCAGGTAGTCGACCCCGAGGACGTGGCCATGCTCGAGGACCTGGTCCTGGCGGCCGTCACCGGCGCGCTCGAGGAATCGCAGAAGCTCGCCGCTGAGAAGATGGGCGGGGTGGCCGGTGGGCTCGGGTTGCCCCCGGGGCTGGATTTCCCCGGGCTTTGAGTCGGGGCTCATGATGGCATACTACTCCACGACGCTCGAGAACCTCATAGAGCGGCTCTGCGGACTTCCCGGCATAGGGCCCAAGTCCGCCCAGAGGATCGCGCTTTACCTTCTCTCTATCCCCAGGGTCGATGCGATCGACCTCGCCAAGGCAATCGTCGACGCCAAGGACAAGGTCAGGTTCTGCAGCCTCTGCTTCAACATCTCCGAGGGGGAGGCCTGCGGCATCTGTACCGACGCCCGGCGTGACGAGTCGATCATCTGCGTTGTCGAGGAGCCACGAGACGTCATTGCCATCGAACGCAGCGGCGCGTTCCGGGGCCGGTACCACGTGCTGGGCGGGGCCATCTCGCCCATAGACGGCATCGGGCCGGACGAGCTCCGTTTCACCGAGCTGATGGTGCGACTCCGCGAAGGCAGCGTGAGCGAGATAATAGCCGCAACGAACCCCAACGCCGAGGGGGAGGTGACCGCCCTCTACCTGGCCCAGCTGGTTAGACCTCTTGGCATAAGGGTCACGCGCATCGCAAGCGGACTGCCGGTCGGCGGCGACCTCGAATACGCGGACGAAATAACCCTCGGCCGCGCCATGGAAGGCCGCATAGACCTCTAATAATTGGGGTCAGATCTGATTTCATTAGTCCGGTTCGGGTTTTGATCTCCCGTCTCAAGCTTCAGCGAGCCTCTTGCGAAATCGGATCTGCCCAGGGACCACCAGATATGGCTCGCCCATTCTGTCCACGGCTACCGACAGCGCGAAATCGGGGAATTCCTGGGATTGCATCAATCAAGGATCAGCCAGATCGTGCGGGCCATGTCAGATGCCCGCACCGTGGCTCAGACTAATGAAATCAGATCTGACCACGATTATTAGGCACTACGTCGCTAGATTTTTACGCCCTGGCCGTCCTTCAGGCTCTCGACTCCCTTGACGACGACCCTGTCGCCCGTCTTGACGCCTTTGACCACCTCTACCCTGTCCTCGGTGGCCAGGCCGATCACAACCTCAGTTAAACGGGCCTTGCCATGAACCACCTTGAACACGTACTTCTTGCCCTTTTTCTCGACCACGGCCTCGATGGGGACGACGGTCGCCGCCTTATTGGTCGCTGTGACGATATCGGCGGTGCCGGTCATGCCTATCTTCAGGTTTATGTCCGCCTGGTCCATCCGGATCGTGACATCAAAGGCCGTGGCGCCCGCTTCGTTGGTGGTCGCCACGTCCGCGACCTTCACCACGGACCCGCGGTACTTCTTGCCGGGGAACGCCTCGAGGCTTACCCCGGCCGCCTGGTTCGACTTTATCCTGGCGATGTCGGACTCGTCGACCTTGGCAACCATGGACATGCTCTTCAGGTCGACTATCTGGAATATGGGCGTGCCGGACATGACGTATGCCCCGGGCACCAGCGGGCCGGAGGTCGGTAGCCCCATGTTGCCCAGCCCACCGGCAGCGCCGGTCAGGGCTGAGAGGTTGAGACCGGAGGGCATCATGCCGCTGAAACTGCTCATGAGCGTGCTCATCAAGCTGTTCAGGGAACTGCCACCGCCTTGCACGCTGACCACCGTGCCCGCGACCGGAGCGTTTATGGTGGCGGCATTCAGGTTCTTCTGCGCGTTCTCGATGGCCTTCTGCGCCGAGGCCTCCTGTGCGCCCGTGCTGTAACCGCCGCCACCGCCCCCGCCGAAAGACGGCCGGTTGTCCACCTGCGCCTGGTACCGGTTGTAAGAGGCCTCTATGGCCTGGAGGGCGGGAAGCCTCATGTCCTCGGGGAGGCTGGGGACGAGCAGTTTCTCGAGGCTGTAGAGATTGGCCACGCCCGCGTCGACACTCGTAAGCGCCGAGTTCACGGCCGAGCCGATACCCGAGGCGGAAGAGGCGAGCCCGCTAAACATGCTTGCCAGCGACTGTGTTGACTCCAGGCCTGCTTGCGCGGACAGCAGGGACTGTTGGAGGTTGGAGGTGTCGAGTTGAACCATGGGTTGTCCCGCCACCACCTGCTGGCCGTCCTGCGAGAATACCTGGGCAACGGAACCGGACACCTGCGGGATCACCTGGACAGGACTGGCGGACTGCAGGCTCCCGGCCACCATGACGGCCTCCTCGATGGCACGGGGTCCAACCAGCACGGCCTCGACCTTAGTCGAAGCGCCGCCACATCCACCCGAGACCAGCGCGAAGATAGCGACCACCAGCAAGACTTTCACTGGCACTGAAAACGCCTTGTACGACTTCAACTCGTCCTCCCAGAACAACGTTACATCTAACAGTAGCAAGCAGGATACTATATCAGGACGACCTTTTCGAAAAGCCCCTACACGAGCATTCCAGGAATTTGCCCGGGGTTTTGAGCGCCGGCGACGGGTCGCCAGGCGGAGGCCGGCTCAGAAAGCCTGGGAAAAAAGCGACATGACCAGTATCAGGCCATTGTAAAGGGCATGTCCCGTCATCGGGCCCACCAGGTTGTGCCGGCGCTCATAGACGTAGCACAGGCCGTATCCGAGCAGGAAACGCGGCAGGAACCCGATGACCTCGAAGTGAGCGGCCGCGAAGAGCAGGCCGTTCAGGAGCATGGCCGGCTGCCTGTCCATCCTGTTGCGGAGAGCGGGATACAGGTAGCCTCGGAAGAATATCTCCTCGCACACCGGGGCGAGCAGGACCAGGGTCACGAAGAGCAGGAAGATAAGCGCGGCACTGACGTTCCCGGAGGAAATCTTGTTCACGGACCTGCTGACCATATCGGGAGTGTTGGTGTTGCGCAGGACCTGCTCGGAGAGGTAGGCGAGCAGCATGGCACCCACAAACAGCGGCAGGCCCAGGCCCAGGCCCCAGGCAAGACCCCTACCCAGACCCTCCAACTTCAGGCCGAGAGCGCTTGCGGTGCTCCTGTGGCGCACTTTTACCGAGTAGAAGGTACCCCCCAGCAGCAGCGCATAAAGGATAACGCTCGAGAAGAATATCAGGAGGAACGCGGCAGTTGTAGTGGAGACCAGCTCCCTCAGCACCATGTAGAGGCCGAATGTCACCGCGGAGGCGGCCATGAAAGAGATTGCGAAGATTATCAACGCCTCGCCCACGCCCCATGGCGCGCCGGGGAAGACCACCTCCCTGGGCTTGCGGTAACGAGCGGCGGGGGCGTACGGTGGGTACTGGTAGCCGTACTGCCCACCCGGAGGATACCACGGCGGAGGGGGAACGCCGCCGGGCGGAGGCGGGTAACCGAGCTCGCGCCCCGGCCAGTAAGCCTGGCCGTACCGGGGGGGCTCGTGCGATGCGGGGCGCACCGCCGACCCTGGGCCTTCAAGGACCTGGGCCTGGCATGAAAACCTGCAGTAGTTGCGGTTGCCTACGACCACCCGGCAGTACGCGCACAGCAGGCGCCCGCAGGAGACGCACCGCGCCACTGCCTGTGAGCCGGGGTGATTGGAACATTCCGGGCGGCCTTCGCAGCCGGGACCGCAGGGCCTATCCATCTGCCGCGGGCCTCCCTGTCGAGCAATTCGGGGCTGCGCTCGCCACTAAGGTCATCCTACCAGCAGCTCCGCTATCTGCACCGCGTTAAGCGCCGCCCCCTTGCGAAGGTTATCGCTCACGATCCACAGGTTCAGCGCGTTCGCGGCCGAGAAGTCCTCGCGTATGCGGCCCACGAAGGACGGGTCTTCGCCCTCGCAGTCGATTGCCAGGGGGTAGACGTTGTTGGGTGGGTCGTCCATCACAATCACCCCCGGCGCACCGCTCAGCACCTCACGCGCCGCGGCGGGCCCCACGGGATTCTTGAACTGGATATTGACGGACTCGCTGTGGCCGACCAGGACCGGCACCCGTACTGCAGTCGCGGTGAGGGCCAGGTCCGGCACGCCCATTATCTTGCGGGTCTCGTTGAGCATCTTCTCCTCTTCCTTCGTGTAGCCGTTCTCGAGGAAGACGTCAATGTGCGGCAGGCAGTTGTACGCTATCTGGTGGGGGTAGACATCGCAGCCCACAGCCTCGCCCGCCTCGATCGCGCGAACCTGCCGCATGAGTTCCTCCACCGCTTCTTTGCCGGTGCCGGAGACTGACTGGAAGGTCGTCACCACAACGCGCTCGATGACGAATTTCCGGTGCAGCGGCTCCAGGACAACGACCATCTGGATGGTCGAACAGTTCGGGTTTGCGATTATTCCGCTGTGCTTAAGGGCGTCGCCGGGGTTGACCTCCGGCACCACTAGAGGCACCCCCGGATCCATACGGAAGGCGCTCGAGTTGTCGACGACCACCGCTCCGGCTTCAGCCGCTATGGGCGCGAACTCTCGCGATATGGACGCTCCCGCCGAGAACAGCGCGATGTCGATACCCTGAAAGGAGCCCTGGTCCAGCACCTGGACCGGATGGGACTCGCCGCGGAACTCGAAGGCCTTGCCGCGCGAGCGCTCGGAAGCGAGCAGCGCGAGGCCGGCAACGGGGAACCCCCGCTGCTCAAGCACTTTTCTCATCTCCTGTCCAACCATGCCGGTAGCGCCGACGATGGCTACGTGCGGCTCTTTCATCCGTGCTGCCTCCCGTGCATCAAAACAAACGAAAACGGGTGCCAACCTCATTAACGCGCGGCGGGCTCACCCTCCATCACCAAGGAACCGGCGGGGCCTAGAGTCCGAAGTGCTCGTGAAGCGCGTTGACCGCCATCTCGCCCTGGTCCCGCCTGACGACACAGGAGATCTTGATCGGCGAGGTGCTGATCATATCGATGTTGATGCCGCCGTCGGCGAGCGTCTTGAACATCCCCGCGGCTATTCCAGGGTGCGTACGCATCCCGGCGCCGATGAGGCTTATCTTGGCGATGCTGTCGTCGAAGTGGCTGCCCTCGGCCCCGAGCGACTCCACGATTTCCTCGGTCACCTTTCTGACCTTCTCCAGGTCGTCATGGCTGACCGTGAAAGAGATGTCGCTGCGCGCATGCTCGCTGACGTTCTGGATTATCATATCCACGTTTATGTTGGCTTCGGCGAGGGCGCTGAAGAGGCCGGCCGCCACCCCGGGCCTGTCCGGCACGCCGACGACGGTGACCTTGGCCTCGCCGAAGTCGTGGGTTACGGCGCTTACAATGGCTTTTTCCATGATATCATCCTCGCTCTTGACCCAGGTCCCCTCGCCTGTCTGGAAGCTCGACCTCACGTGAAGGGGCACATTGTAATTACGCGCGTACTCCACGGAACGGGACTGCAGCACCCTGGCGCCGGTCGCGGCCATCTCAAGCATCTCGGTGTAGGAGACCTGGTCCAGCTTGTGCGCCCCGGGCACTACCCGGGGGTCGGCGGTGAAGACGCCGTCCACGTCGGTGTATATCTCGCAGCAGTCGGCGTGCAGAGCCGCGGCAAGGGCTACCGCGGTGGTGTCGGAGCCACCGCGCCCGAGGGTGGTGATCTCCCCTTCGCTGGTGACGCCCTGGAAGCCTGCCACCACCACCACCCGGCCTTTGCGCAGCTCAAGGGTGACGCGCTCGGCGCCGACATGCCTTATCTTCGCCCTGGTGTGTCCTGTATCGGTCAGCATCTCCACCTGCTGTCCGGTCATGCTTATGGCGTCCTGCCCCAGCTCGTTGAGCGCCATCGCCAGCAGCGCCATGGACACCTGCTCCCCGGTTGAGAGAAGCATATCCATCTCCCGCTCGGGAGGGGTCTTTGATATCCGCGCCGCCAGGCCGACCAGCTCGTCGGTTGTATCGCCCAGCGCGCTCACCACCACCACCACGTGGTCGATTCGCTTCTTGCTCTCGGCCACCCGGCGTGCCACGTTCTTTATTTTCTCAACGTCGGCGACGGAGGAACCGCCGAACTTCTGTACGACCAGTGACATGACTGAATCCACCACCACTTGCAGAACAAACCCGGGCTTGCCGGGCTGTTGGAATCAATAGTATAGCGGAATGCGTTTGAGAAGGAAAACGAACCGCCCGCACTACTGGATACTGCCGTTCTAAAGCGCGGGGGCGAGTGACATCGCCAGTACGAAGACCGTGGCCGATACCGCCGACAGTGCCAAGCCCGCGCCGGCCATCGACAAATTTCGCTTCTCCCGGCTGCCACTCGAGGCGACCGCGCCGAGGATGAAAAAGGCAAGTGACACAACACCCAGCGGCACAGGCAGCAGTAGTGCGATTCCCATGAAGACGCGCAGCAGCTCCGCCAGCGGATTGTAGCTGAGACTCGATGGCAGGATGAAGGCGAAGAGCAAAAAGATCCCTGCCCCCACCATTGGAACCACCACCGAACACACCCCTGCCGCGAAACATCTCCGGAAGTACTTTTCTGCAGAGCGGGGTTCTGATCCCGTGGGGTGGTTCTCCTGCTCTGAGGGCCGAGGGGTTTCTATTTGCGCAGCCTCCGCAGCTTGCATCACCTTGAATCGGTCTTTGTCTTGAAGCGAGGACCAGCAAGCAAAGAGATACCGCGAGGCCCGGCGCTGACTAAGCAGGCATTCTTTCAGACGCTTTATACCGCAGCGCGCTCTTGTCCATCGGTCCGAGCTTCGTTGCGATATCGACAACGTTCTTGACCGCCTCGGCCCACTTCTCGCCCTCGGCCGCCGATATCCAGGCCAGCTGAAGACGATCGGGGTCGACACCCAGCGCAGCCAGGTAGTCCTTCAGCGCGAAGAACCGCGCCTCGGTCATCAGGTTGGCGCTGATGTAGTGGCAGTCGCCGATATGGCAGCCGGACATCAACACCGCGTCCGCGTTGTGCCGGAAAGCCTCCAACACGTAAAGTGGATCGATGCGCGCGGAGCACATCAGGCGGATGATGCGCACGTTCGCCGGGTACTGAAAGCGGCTGACTCCGGCAAGGTCGGCCCCTGCGTAGGAGCACCAGTTGCAGGTGAACGCCAGTACCTGGGGGTAATAGTCGGTGCCCGGCCTGGAAGGTTCGGGGAACGCCGCCTTTATTTGCGCGAGCGTCTGGTCCTCGGTGAAATGCTGTGTGTTGATGGCCAGGGTGGGGCAACCCGCCGCGCAGGCCCCGCAGCCCTTGCAGAGGGCCGCGTTGATGCTGGACACCCACCGGTTTTGCTCGTCAGCCACCATCTCAACGGCGCCGAACGGGCAGACCCACGCGCAGAAGCCGCAGCCGATGCAGGCGTCCTGGTCGACGCTCGAGGTGATCGCCTCGGCGTTGACGGTCTCCTTCCTCATGGGGTTGACCGCGTGCGACGACGCGGCGTGAGCCTGGGCCACGCTCTCGGCGATATCCTTCGGCCCCTGCGCGGTGCCGCAGACGTAGATGCCGTCGGTGGCGAAGTCGACCGGACGCAGCTTCACGTGGGCCTCGAAGAAGAACTTGTCCTGTCCCACGGGCACCCTGAGCATCTTCGCCAGGTCGAGCCCGCCCTGCGTCTGCACCAGGGGAGAGGAGAGGACAACGATGTCCGCGGGCAGCTCGAGCTCGCGCTGCATGAGCTCCATGTAGGTCTTGACCGCGAGCCTGGCGCCATCGGCGAAAACCTCGGGCCTTCGCTCCGGGCTGTACTTTCGGAAGCGCACTCCCATCGCACGCGCCTTCGTGTACCACTCCTCCTGGATCACCCCGTAGACCTCGATGTCGTTGTGGAGGATGCTGACGTTCGCCTCGGGGAACTTCTCCTTGAGGGCCACGGCATTCTTGATGCCGACCATGCAGCAGATCCGGTTGCAGTACGAGACGCGCTGCCCACGGCTGCCGACGCAGTTGATGATGACCGCGTCCTTTATCTCGGGGAGGCGCCCCTCCTTGAGCAGGACCTCCAGCTGCCCCTGGGTCATCACGTTCGAGAGCTCCCCGTAGCCGTAAAGGCCCTCGGGCTTCATCTCCTCGGCCCCGGTGGCGACCACGATGGTGCCGACCTTGAACGTCTCCTCACGGTCGCCGGCGGCGACGGAAACGTCGAAGTTGCCGAAGTATCCTTTGATAGTTTTGAGGGAGGCGCCGGTATGAACGTGTATGTTCCGGTTTGCCTTTATGCGCTCGAGATACCTGGAGATAATCGTCCCCGGGTCGGCCCCTGTCGGGGTCAGGCTGTCAAGGTTGCGGAGCATGCCGCCGATCTCGGCCTCCTTCTCGACGAGGAACACCTCGAAGCCCTGGTCGGCCATGGACAGCGCCGCGGTCATGCCGGCGATGCCCGCGCCTACCACCATGGAGGCGGGGTGGATGTCGATGGATATCTCGTCGAGCGGCTGTAACAGCGCCGCCCTCATCACGCTCATGCGCACCAGGTCCCTGGCCTTGGCTGTCGCTTCGTCCCATTCATGCATGTGCACCCAGGAGCACTGGTCGCGAATATTCGCGAACTCGAAAAGATACTTGTTGAGACCCGCTTCCTCGCATGCGTCACGGAAGAGCGGCTCGTGGGTGCGGGGTGTGCAGGATGCCACGACCACGCGGTTGAGACCGTGCTCCTTGATGGCTTCCTTGATTGCGCTTATGCCATCTTCGGCGCACGTGTAAAGGTTACGGGTCGCGAACACTACGCCAGGCAGCGTGCTTGCGTACTCGGTCACGTCCTCGACGTCGAGAAAGCCGGCTATGTTGGTGCCGCAGTGGCAGACGAAAACGCCAATACGGGGCTCGCCCGAAGCATCGATGGCGGGCGGGCGCTTCGGCCCCGTCTCGGCCGTCGCTTGAGCCGCGTCCAACGACTGCTTCGCAACGGCCGCCTTTTCTTTTGCCCTTTTCGCCGCGGGCTTCTTAGCTGCTGACTTCCTAGCCGGTTCTTTCCTGCCTGTTTTTCCAGGGGACGACGACCTGGCGGCCGGCTTCTTACCGGCCGCTGACTTGTCAGCCAAGGCCTTTCCTTTCGTAACTGCTCCGCGTTACCTCTTCTTCGCGGCGGCCTTCTTCTTTGCCGGAGCCTTCTTCTTGGCTGCCTTCTTTGCTGCTGCCATCTCCACTACCTCCTATCTCCAAGGCCCGGCCTATGCCGTGACCTTCCCGGCGAATTGCTTGATCGCCTGCGCGGCCCGGTCGGCCGCTCCACCGCCTTGCGTCACCGAGTCGGTGACGTCCATGGGCCTGGTGCAGGCGCCTGCTATGTATATCCCTGGCACGTTAGTGTCCATAGGGGCCAATAGGTCGTCCCTGGCTTTGAAGAATTCATATTCGTCCATCTCTATGCCCAGCGCTTTTGCGAGATCGCGTATGCCCGGTGGAGGAACGAACGCAGTGGATAGGACTACCATGTCCGCTTCCATGCTCTTAACGCCACCACCTTCAGTGTCATCATACCAAACGTTAAGGTTCCTGGTCTCGGGGTCTTCAGTTATCTCTCCCGGACGTGCCCTTACATACTTAATGGCGTACTCGCTCTCGCCCCTCTTTATGTATTCGTCGAAACCCCTTCCGAATGCTCTTAAATCAGTATAAAAAATAATGTTCTCGGTATCGTCGTGATGCATGTACGCGAGCATCGCGTCTTTTGTCGCGTACATACAGCAAACGCTGCAGCAGAAAGGATGGCCGCTTCGAACGTCGCGCGCGCCGACACACTGTATGTAGGCGATGCGCCTGGGGCGCTCGTTGTCGGAGCGCCTGTGGAGGTGGCCGCCTGTCGGGCCGCTCGCGTTGATGAGACGCTCGTACTCCATGCTATGGATAACGTTGTCGAAGCGACCGTAGCCGTACTCGGTTACCGGCGTGGGGTCGTAGATGTCGAGCCCGGTGGCGACGATGACGGCGCCGACCTCGAGCGTCACAGTCTGGTCCTTCTGTTCGAAGTCAATGGCGCCCCTGAGGCAGGCGTCGATGCAGGGACTCTTGCACTTGCCCTTGGTGAGCCTGAGGCACCGCTCCTCGTCGATTATAGCTACGCGCGGCACTGCCTGCATGAAAGGAATGTAAGAGGCGCCCCGCGTGCCGAAGTTCTGGTTCCACTCGTCCGGTATCCTGCCGGCGAGAACGCACTTCTGCGTGCAGGCGTCGCAACCCGTGCACTTGTTCTCGTCGACATAGCGGGCCTTCTTCCTGACCTTGACCTTGAAGTGCCCTACCTTGCCCTTGAGCTCGACCACCTCGGCGCATGTGAGCACATCGACGTTGGGGTGGTTGAAGCAGGTGATCATCTTTGGCGCGAGGATGCAGATGGAGCAGTCGTTGGTGGGGAACACCTTGTCGAGCAGCGCCATCCGCCCGCCGATGGACGGCTCCTTCTCCACCATGTAGACGTGCACGCCCTTGTCGCCGAGGTCCAGCGCGGCCTGGATGCCGCAGACGCCCCCGCCGATTATCAGCACTGAATCAGACATTAACTCTTACTCCCTGCCTTTGACTTGGCTTTGCCGGCCTTCTTCGTCGCGGCTTTCCCCGGCGCGCTCCTCGCGCCGTCGCCGAGAGCTTTCACGACCAGAGAGGTGAGGTCCTCGACCGGGATCTCGACCGCGCCTCTGTCGCCCGGAACCTTGCCGGAGAGCGCGCAGCGAAAATGTATCTGGCACTTGGGGCAAGCCGTGACGAGCGTATCGGCGCCAGTCGCCTTCGCCTCCGCGAGGCGCGCCATCTGGATGCTCTTCGCCGTGGCGCCGCAGCTTATCCAGGAGCTCACGCCGCAGCAGATGGCGTCAGGCCCGAAGTGTTGCATCTCCACCAGCTCGACCCCCGGAAGAGCCTCTATGACCTTTCGGGGTGCGTCGAAGACTCCCATGTAGCGGCCCAGCCTGCACGGGTCCTGGTAGGTGACCTTTATGCCAAGGTCGTTCTTGAAGCTGAGCTTGCCGGCCTCGAGCATCTCGGCCAGCAGCTCTGAAATGTGCAGCACCTCGACGTCCCACCCCTTGAGCACCCGCGGGTACTCCTGTGCAAGCGTCTGATAGCCCTCGGGGCAGGAGATCACAATGCGCTTTACGCCGGCCGCCTTGATGAGCTCGGCGTTCTTCCTTGCGAGCGCCTCGAAGCCGGCGGGGTTCCCGCCGAAGAGGAGGTCATGGCCGCAGCACCGCTCGTCGGGGAGCACCACCGGGGTTATGCCGAGGGCATTGATTATCTTTACCGAATCGCGTGCGATATCAAGAGAGTTGGACCCGACGTGGGCGTGCGAGACGTCGAAGTGCGGGAGGCATCCGACGAAGAACATGAGGTCGCTCTTCGCCGTGGCCTTGCTCTTGGTCTTAAGGCCGTCGAGCCAGGCTAGGCGGTCCTGCTCGAGGCCGCCCGAGGCCATCATTCTCATCCAGGAGTACATCTGGCCGGCCTGGGTGGGCTTGCCATCAAGGCCGAGCGCCCGCGCCTCGACCCGCGAGTCGCGGATGAACTCGCTGAACCGGACGTTGTAAGGGCAGCGCTCCTCGCAGGTGCGACAGGTCAGGCAGTCCCAGAGCTGCGGCCCGGTCTCGACCTCGGCGTGCATCTTCTCAAGCGATTCCTCGACGATGAAGCGCGGGCTGAACTCAGGGTCGCGCCGCGCCACCGGGCAGGAGGCGGTGCACTTGCCGCACTCGACGCAAAGGTAGGTGTTGGTGCGGGCCATTATCTCTTCCGTGTCCGGCACTGCCGCCGGGGCCTTCTTCTTCGTCTTCTTAAGCGGATTGGGGCCGAGCTTCTTGAGGGTGTCGGTGAAATCGGTTATCTCGGAAGCGAACGCTTCTCCCTCGTTCGCATTCACCCACTTTATGCGCAGCCGGTCGGCTCCAAGGCCAAGCAGGGCAAGGAGCTCTTTGGTGCCCTCGACCCTGTCTCGCGCCTTGAGGTTTCCGCTGATGTAGTGGCAGTCGGCCTCGTGACAACCGCCGACCAGCACCCCATCGGCTCCCTCCTCGAAAGCGCGGAGGATGAACGAAGGCTCGACCCGCCCGGAGCACATGACGCGTATCACGCGCACGTTGGGGGGGTACTGTATGCGCGAGACGCCCGCGTAGTCGGCTCCGGCGTAGGCGCACCAGTTACATGTGAAGGCTACGATTTCGGGGTCTGCGGCTGCCAACTCGTCAACTCCTTACGGCTTCGATCATCGCCTCTATCTGGCGGTCCGTGAAGTTTTCCATGTCGATGGCATTGCTCCAGCATGCGACCGCGCACATACCGCAGCCCACGCACAGCGCCGGGTTGACCTCGGCCACCAGCTTCCCGGCCTCCACTTCCGTGAGAGCGACCGCGCTGAACTCGCAGGCGTCCTCGCACTCGCCGCACCCGCGGCAGAAACGAGGGTCCACCTTCGCGACAGCGCCCTCTGACATCACGTATTCCTTTGAGAGGATGGTCGCAGCTCGCCCGGCGGCCGCCATTCCCTGGCTTATCGCCTCGTCAACCATCTTCGGGTAATGGCACATGCCAGCCAGGAAGATGCCGGCGGTGGCGAAGTCAACCGGGCGAAGCTTCACGTGCGCCTCGAGGAAGAAGCCGTGCTCGTCGACGGGGACCTTCATCATCTCGGAGAGCTCGCGGTTGTCCCCGGCCGCGATCACCGGGGCGGAGAGCACCACCAGGTCGGCCTCTATCTCGAGCTCCACCGGAAGCTGCGGCGTCTTGACCTTCACCCTCAGTGCGCCGCCGGACTCGAGGACCTCGGGCTTCGCGTCGACTTCGTAGCGCACGAAAAGGACCCCGGCCTCGCGCGCGGCACGGTAGAGGTCCTCGCCGAGGCCGTAGGCCATGATATCGCGGTACAGGATATACACATCGGTGTCGGGCGAGACGGCCTTTATCGAAAGCGCGTTATTGAGCGCCGAGGTGCAGCAAACCCTGCTGCAGTACGGGCGCCCCGGCTCGCGCGACTCCACGCACTGGATCATGACGACCGACTTCGACTTGAATCCCTTGGCGAGCTTCTTCTCAAGCCCGCCCTGGGTCACCACCCTGTCGCTCTTCGCGTAAAGGTAGGAGGTCGGCACATGCTCGGTGCCGCCCGTGGCGAGAATCACCGCCCCGACGTCGAGCTCTCGCCGCTTGCCTCCCGCTTCGACGATCGCGTTGAAATTCCCTATGTAACCGGAGAAGCCCGCGAGCTTCGCGCCGGTGATTACCTCCGTGTTGGCGTTCTTCTCGAGCTCCCCGGCCATCGAATCGAGGTCGGCCATGAGCTTCTTGAACTCCTCGCCCCCCGCGCCCGAGGGCGCGTCCCGCAGGTCTCCACCCAGCTTGCCCTCCTTCTCGAGCAGGTAAGTCTGGTAACCGGCGCGCCCCAGTTCGAGCGCCGCGGCCATGCCCGCCGGGCCACCGCCCACAACAAGAGCGGCCGGGGTAACCTTGACCGGCAGTTGGGGTAGGGGCTCGAGCAGCCGTGCCCTGGCCACCGACATGCGGACCAGGTCCTTTGCCTTGGCGGTAGCCTTCTGCGGCTCGCCGGAGTGTACCCAGGAGCACTGGTCCCGGATGTTGGCCAGGTCGAACAGGTACCTGTTGAGCCCGGCCTCGCGGATGGTCTCGCGGAAGAGGGGCTCGTGGGTCCGCGGAGTGCACGCGGCGACCACCACCCGGTTGAGGTCGTGCGCGGCGATGGCCTCCTTGATGCGGTCGCAGGACTCGCCGGAGCATGTATACATATTACTCTCGGTATAGGCGACACCAGGAAGGCCACCGGCGTACTCGGTCACCGCTTCGACGTCAACCACTCCGCCGATGTTCTTGCCGCACGAGCATACGAACACCCCGACCCTGGCCTCGGCGCCGTCGAGCTCTTTCTCCTCCGGGTATTCCTTCTTTGAGACCTCGGTGCCTCGAGCTCCAGCGAGCAGCGCAGCGCATCGCGCCGCCGCGCCGGAGGCCTGGGCGACCGTCTCCGGGATGTCCTTCGGGCCGCTGGCCGTCCCGCACGCGAGTATGCCCGCCACGGAGGTGTCGATGGGAGCGGCGATGCTGGTAGTCACGAACCCGTAGGCGTCGACCTCGACTCCCGCCTGCTTGAACGCGTCGAGCGCGGGAGGGTTTAGGCCGACCGAGAGGACGACTATATCGTATTCCTCGCTCTTCCAGGCGCCGCCCTCGTCCTGGTACCTTATCGACAGCGTATCAGGCCCTGCCACCTCGACGGCCGGGACTTTGAAGCGCGTGAACCGTATGCCGTATTCGTCGGAGGCGCGGGTACGGAACTGCTCGAAGCCCTTGCCGAAGGTCCGCATGTCTATGTGGAACACGTGGCAGTCTATCTCCGGGCCGTGCTCCTTGATGACGGTAGCTTCCTTGACCGCGTAGGTGCAGCAGACGCTCGAGCAGTACGGGTTGTGCTTCTCGTCTCGCGAGCCCGCGCACTGTATGAACGCTATCCGCGTGGCGTGCTCGCCGTCCGAAGGGCGGAGGACGCGCCCGGCGTAAGGGCCGCTCGCGCACATTATCCGCTCCATCTCGAGCGCCGAGACCACGTTTGGGTGCTCGGGATGGTACGAGGCCAGGTCGGCGATGTCGTGGGCTCCGGCGCCCGAGGCGATGACTATCGCGCCCACGTCGAGCGTCTCGGTCTCATCTAACTGGTCGAACTTGATGGCCCCGCTCTGGCAAGCCTCGAGGCAGGGGCTCTTGCACTTTCCCTTGGTCAGAAGAAGGCACTCGTTGGGGTCGACCAGGGCCAGCCGCGGCACCGCCTGCGCGAACGGGACGTATATGGCGCTGCGCTTCGAAAGCCCCATGTTGAATTCGTCGGGGATGCGCCTCTCGAGAACGCAGGCCTCGCTGCAGGCCCCGCACCCGGTGCACAGGTCGGGGTCCACCCGGCGTGCTTTCCGGTTTACCGTTACCTTGAAGTCACCGGGCTTGCCCTCGATCCTATTGAGGTCCGCGTACGCCAGTATGTCTATGTTGGGGTGCTGACCCGCCTCGACCAGCTTGGGCGAGAGGATGCACATCGAGCAGTCGTTCGTGGGGAAAGTCTTGTCCAGCATCGCCATGATGCCCCCGATGGACGGCGCGCTCTCCAGCAGGTATGCGCGG
This sequence comes from Candidatus Geothermincolia bacterium, assembly GCA_038326775.1. Taxonomy (GTDB): domain Bacteria; phylum Actinomycetota; class Geothermincolia; order Fen-727; family Anoxymicrobiaceae; genus DYIU01. The sequence continues at coordinate 34,538 of JBBQKJ010000002.1, read as the reverse complement.
TAGCCGGACTCGGCGATGTCAAGCGCCGCCTGTATTCCTCCTATGCCTCCTCCTGCTACGAGGACGGAGCCCCTCTCAGCCATTTATTAACTCCTTTGCGGGTCTGGCCCGGACGTTGCTGTTGTTTATGCAACAAAAGGGGCCTGACCCCACTCTACCTTCCCGCGTCGCACTCGGCCCGGTAGACCAGGCTTTCGTAGTACTCGTCTACTTGTTGTTGTATCCGCTCGATGTCCTCCGGCTTCAGGTGGCGGAAGCGCCCCTGGGGCTTCATGTACTCGGCGACCGGCTTGCGCTTGTCCATCTTGATGCTGAGCTTCAGCTTGCCGTCGACTATCTCGTAGAGCGGGAACACCCCCGTCTCCACCGCCAGGCGGCCCATCTCTACTGCCATGTCTATCGCGTGCCTCCAGCCGGTGGGACAGGCGGAGAGCACGTGGAGGTACGTCGGGCCAACCGTGTCGAGCGCGCGCCTGGTCTTGTCCATGAGGTCGAGGGGGTAACTCGGGCACGCGGTAGCCAGGTAAGGGATGTCGTGCGCCGCCACTATCTTGGGCAGGTTCTTCTTCGGCGTCTGCTGCCCGATTGACTCCTTGCCGGTAGGGCTGGTTGTTGTGCTCGCCCCGTAAGGCGTCGAGGAGGAGCGCTGGATGCCGGTGTTCATGTACGCCTCGTTGTCGGTGCAGACGTACAGGAAGTCGTGCCGCCTCTCAAGGGCGCCCGATAGCGCCTGCAGGCCTATGTCGGCGGTACCCCCGTCCCCCCCGATGGCGATGACGTTGACCCTGCCCTCGCGGTAACGGCCCCTCTTCTGCAGTATCTTGATGCCCGCTTCGACCCCGGCCGCCACCGCCGCGGCGTTCTCGAAGGCGACGTGTATCCAGGGCACGCGCCAGGCGGTCTCCGGGTAGGGGCTGGTGATGATCTCCATGCAGCCGGTGGCGCTGCAGATTATAGTATTGGGGCCCGCGACCTTCATTACCTGCCTGAGGGCCAGAGCCTCGCCGCACCCCTGGCAGCCCCTGTGGCCCTCAGCCAGCAGCTCGAAAGGAGGGAGCAGCCGCGGTATGAAATCGAGGCTCTTTGTCTTTTCCGCCATCTACTCTCTCACCCCTATCATCTTGTACTCGTCGGTATAGCCGGTCTCGATTATCTTCTCCGTCTCGGCGACGATAGTGTAGAAATCGTCGATGGTCACGTCGCGCCCGCCGAGCCCGGCGATGAAGCTCGCGACGACCGGCTTCTCCGCAAGGGGGTACAGGCATGAGCGCAGCTCGGAGGCGATGGGCCCGCCAGGCCCGCCGAACGAGAGAGCGCGGTCGACGACCGCGACACCCTTCGCGCCCTTGACCGCGGCGCGCATGTCCTCGAACGGGTAAGGCCTCCACAGGCGGGGGCGGATCATGCCGACCTTTCTCCCCTCCTCGCGCATCCGGTCTATCGCGACCCGCGCGGTGCCGGACACGGCACCTGCTATGTTAATGAGTATCTCCGCGTCTTCCGCACAGTAAGACTCGACGGGTTTGTAGGCGCGACCGAACTTCTTCTCCCACTCGGCCCAGACTTCAAGGACGACCTCGTAGGAGCCCAGCAGCGCCTGGTTCTGCTGCATCTTTATCTCGGTATAGATCTCGGGAAAGCCAACAGGCCCGATCGTGACGGGCTTGCGGGGGTCGAGAATCACCTGGGCCTCGTACGGCGGCAGGAAAGCGTCGATATCCTCCTGGCTCTCGAGCTCCAACGGCTCAATCACGTGAGAGAGGGTAAACCCGTCGATGTTCACAATGCCCGGCAGAAGTACCCTCTTGTCTTCGCAGATTTTGAACATCTGAACCGAGAGGTCGAAGGCGTCCTGACCCGTCTCTGCGAAAACCTGTATCCAGCCGCAGTCTCGCTCCGCCATCACATCACTCTGGTCGCCCCAGATGGACAGCGGCGCCGAAAGCGCGCGGTTTGCTATTGTCATCACAATGGGGAGGCGCAGGCCGGACGCGATGAACAGCATTTCGTGCATCAGCGCGAGCCCCTGTGACGCGGTAGCGGTGTAGGTCCGGGCGCCAACCGCGCTGGTGCCGCAGCACGCGCTCATAGCGGAATGTTCGCTCTCGACCATTATGAACTCAGCTTCCAGGTGGCCGTCGGCGACCATCTGGGCGAGCTCCTCCACGATGTGGGTTTGCGGGGTTATAGGGTACGCTGCGACGGCCTCGACTCTCGCCAGCTTAACGGCCTCGCTTACCGCGAGCGAGACCTCGAGCCCCGTGCGCTCGCCCATCACTCACCCTCCTCGACCATCTCGATGGCGCCTTTGGCGCACTCGCGGACGCAGATGCCGCAGCCCTTGCAGTGGTAGAGGTCGACCTCGTAGAAGCCCTCCTCGTTCATGAACAGGGCCGCGTCGGGGCAGAATATCCAGCAGATGCCGCACTTGTCGCACTTCTCGGGGTGCCTGATCGGGCGCTCCGAGCGCCAGTCTCCGGTGTTCTGGCCGGTTGCGCTGCCGGGCTGGTGGATGGTCGCTGCCATCGGGTACTCTTTCCAGGTCGGCTTGTCCGAAGCCACGCTTTGCTCCTTACGCTTCCGTTTCCTCGTAAGCCCGCCTGAGCGCCTTTATGTTCTTCTCGGCGATCGCGGGGAACCTCAACTCGATCTGCTTTTCGACCGAGGAGAGCTCGACCAGGCTGGTCGCCTTGACCATGGCGCCCATCATGGTGGTGTTGGTGATGGGCCGTCCGATCTCCTCGATGGCGATCTTGTTGGCGTTGACTATGTATAAGGTGTGCTTGAGCCCGTACTTCTTCTTGAGCTCGTCCGCGGTCATCGACGTATTGGCGACCACGAGACCACCGTCCTTCAAGCCAGAGGCCACGTCGACCGCTCCCATGACGGTCGGGTCGAGGACCACTACCACGTCCGGCTCGGTCACTCCGGTGCGAAGGTAGATGTACTCGTCCGCCACTCTGGTGAAAGCCATAACCGGCGCCCCGCGCCTCTCCGGTCCGAAGCTGGGGAACGCCTGCGCGGCCTTGCCCTCGTCAATGGCCGCGAGGGCCAGCATCTCGGCGGAGGCAACCGCCCCCTGGCCTCCACGGCCATGCCAGCGTATCTCAGTCATGTTCGCCAATGTCGTCCTCTTTTATTTCTTTATCTTAGCGAGCGCGGGTTTGACGTCGACCCTGTGCCGGTCCAGTCCGAGCCCGGCCACCTCCTCGCCCTGGGCGAGGGCCAGCAGCTGGCAGTAATGAAACGCGGGGAGCTTGTGCTCGGCCCCCAGCTTTCGCTTCATCTCGATCTGGCCGAGGTCGAACTGCTCGAAGCACGCGGGGCAGACCGTGACCACGCAGTCGGCGCCGCCGGCCTTCATCGCCGTGAGCTTCTCGCTCCCTATGGAGAGGTTGACCTCCTGGTCCCTCGCGGCCTTGCCGCAGCAATCGGTGTAACCGGGGTAGCTTACGACGTGTGCGCCCAGCGCCTTCACCAGCTCCTCCAGAAGCGAGGGCTCGAACGGGTCGTCGAACCCGAGAACGTCGGAAGGCCTGAGGAGATGGCAGCCGTGATGAACGGCGACCTTCAAGCCCGCGAGCGGCCTCTTGACCGAGGAGGCCACCTTCTCGGGCCCCATGTCGGAGAGGACCCGGGCGACGTGCCTGGCCTTGCTCTTTCCCCCGTACGCGAGGTTCATGGCGGACAGCTTCTTCGCGGAAGCTTTGACCGCGTCACCGTCACCTCCGGCGATGTGCGCCGCCTCGGTGAGGGTCGAGTAACAACCGTTGCAGAGGACAAGCATGTCGCGTCCTGTCCGCTCCCCGACGGCGAGATTTCGCATTGCGATCCCGAGCCAGCCGTCGAGGCTCGCGCCTTTAACGCTCCACGGTTCGGGGCAGCACGAGAAGCCTTCGGCATCAAAGAGCTTGAGCCCAAGCCTGGGAAGCGACTTCCTGGCGGCGAGTTCGATCTGCGGGTGGCGCAGCGGGATCATGCACCCCAGGAAAAGCGTATAGTCTAACGGTGCATCAGTCTTGACCACAGTGTTACTCCAGAAGATCGCTTATCTCGCCGGGGGGAGCGGAAGCTGGCATAGCTTCAAGACCCAACTCGCTCCTTCGTTTCTCGATGGCGTCGGAAGAGACTATGATCGTTCCCTGGGCGCCGACGGCCTCGCGGAGCGCGGTGACCTCTCCGGGCGCGTTGCCTTTTTCGAAGGCTATGTTCTTGAGGGCGGTCACCACCTCGATCGGATGTGTGCCCTGGGGGCAGCGCTCGTAGCATTTGTAGCAGGTTGCGCACTGCCAGATGACCGAGCCTTCGTCGGTGAGGTATTCGGCCACCCCCAGTGAAGCGGCGAGCACTATCTCACGCGGGTTAAAACCGGCGCAGTGCTGAGCGGCGGGGCACTCCGCTACGCAGGCGCTGCACTGGTAACAGAAGGCCAGGTTTCCCGCCCCCTCGACCTTGCTGAGACTCTCTTTGAAATCAGGGTTTGCTCTTGGCAAGAGATTACCTTTTGATGTCTGAATAAATATATGCCTTGACGGCAAAACAATGATCGGAATATTATTGCGCCGTTAATACTTATGCAAACTTTATTCTAAGTGACCCGCTCCATACCTTCGCGCCAGTAACTGATTGTAGCGCGCGGCTTTCTTGCATGGCCTTGATATTGCTCATGCCAGCCTTAACGGACCGCCCTATTTCTCGCAGCTCTCAAGGTGATCGATCAGGCCTTCGAGCACCTTCTTGCGGCGCTGGACCTCCGCTATTTTCTTCTCGACGCTGTCCATCTCGGGGTCGAATATGCACTCGCCGAAGTCGCAGGCTATGCCGGCGAGCTGCTCGAACTTCTCGGCGAGCTTAGCCGTCTGGTCATCGAGGTCGGCCAGCTGCTTCTTGAGGATCTCCTCTTCATCACGGATGTCATCTGCCATCGAGCGAACCTCCTTGGATAAAGCTTCACTAGAACGTATGCATAAGAATAGCAAAGAACAAAGCGGTGTGAAAAGTGCAAGCGTGCCCACCCAAGAAAACCGCCAGCGATATAAAGGGCGCGGCGGGTCAATCGAGGAGGCCGTACTTCTCGATGTTGGCGTCGGCGATGGCCCGGATATCCTTGACGTGCTCTTCCCCGCCCGGGTACTTGAAAAGATGAGCGAACCTCTTCTGCGGTCTCAGGTACTCCTCGACACCGACCTGGTCTTCCTTCTTTATCTTTCTGACGTTTGAAATCTGTCCGTCCTCCATCTCGAAGAGAGGGTAGAGGCCGCTGTTGAACGCTGCCCGCGCCATTCTTATTGACATCTGGCTCTCGATGCCCCATCCGGATACGCAGGGGCAGTGGATCTGCACGTACTTCGGGCCGGAGAAGGTGAGCGCCTTCTTAATCTTTCGCTTGATGTCGAGCGGGAAGCCTGCCGAGGAGGTGGCGATGTACGCCGCGCCGTGGGCGGCCACGATGGCGGGCAGGTCTTTCTTGCGAGTGGCGTTTCCCCAGGACAGCTTGCCGGTGGGGCTTGTTGTCGTGAGTGCGGCAAGGGGCGTGAGGCCCGAGCGCTGGTATCCCGTGTTCGAGTAGACCTCGGTATCGTAGCAAACATAGAGGATGTCGTGGCCGCGCTCGAGCATGCCGGAGAGAGCGCCCATGCCGATGTCCGCCGTGCCACCGTCACCGGCCTGTGCGATGACCCGGGCTTCGCCTTCGCGGCCCAGGGCTTTTAAGGCGACCTCGATGCCCGAGGCGACGCTCGCGGCGTTCTCGAAAAGCGAGTGTATCCAGGGGACCTTCCACGCCGAGCGCGGGAACCTGGTGGTAAACACCTCTAAGCAACCCGTAGCGTTGGTGAGTATCACGTTGGGCCCGGCAGCCTCGAGTACCGTGCGGGCGGCAAGCGCCTCACCGCACCCGGCACACGCGGTGTGCCCGTAAGACATGAGCCTTGACTCAACCTGCTCGCTGGCCATTCGCCGTCCTCCTCAATCTTCTATCTGGTGCGCTGACCAGAGCACCTCTTGATCGATGCCTGTCATCTCCACCCGGCAGGTATCGTCGGAGAGCAGCCCCAGGGCGATCCCGCGGATGTCTTTCTTGCGCACGTCGCGGCCACCCAGGCCGACCACGAAGCTCGATATGTTCGGGGTTGCCGACGCCCCGCAGAAAGCGGAGCGTATCTCGGAGCACAGTATCCCCTCGAGGCCGAGCGAAATGTCCTTCTCGATAACCCCGACCGCCCTCGCCCGGTTGAGCGCCTCGTGCAGTTGATTGCGCGGGAACGGCCTGACCGTCCGCACCTTTATTAAGCCCACGCGGTGGCCCTCGTCGCGCAACTCGTCCACGACATCCTTCATGGTCCCAAGAAGTGACCCCATGGACACCAGGAGCACCTCCGCGTCTTCGTCGCGATAGCCTTCGAGGAGGTCGCCCTGGAATCGGCCGAAATCCTCGCGGAAGCGCGCGGCAGACTGGACGATGGCCTGCGAGGCCTGCTGCATCGCCTGGTGCAGGAGCATACGTATCTCCATGTAGGCGTCGGGGCCGGCCATCGAGCCCAGCGTGATCGGGTCTTTCGGAGTCAGGTAGAACTTCGGCTCGAACGCCGGCAGGTAAGCGTCAACCTGTTCCGGGTCCGGGACGTCCACGGTCTCAGTTGCGTGGGTCAAGATATAACCGTCCATGCAGACCATCACCGGGATGTTCAGCTTCTCGGCTATCTCGAACGCCTGGATGTGCATATCGCCCGCCTCCTGCACGTCCTCGGCGTACATCTGTATCCAGCCGCAGTCGCGAAGAGACATGGAGTCCTGCTGGTCGTTCCAGATGTTGATGGGAGCCGAGACCGCGCGGTTCGCCACGGTCATAACCACCGGGAGCCTAAGGCCCGCGATATTGAACATGACCTCGGTCATGAGCAGGAGGCCCTGGCTGGAAGTGGCGGTATAGGCGCGGGCACCGGTGGCCGATGCGCCGAGCACCACCGAGGCGGCGGTGAACTCGCTGTCTGCGAGAACGTACCCGGCGTCCAGCTTCCCGTCAGCGAGAAGGCGGGCGAGCCCCTCAACGATGTGCGTCTGCGGCGTAATGGGGTAGGCGCAGACGACCTTGGGCCTGCAGAGGCCGACGAACTCCGCGACCGCCTGCGAGCCCTCAAGTATGCGCCTCATATTACGCGCCACCCCCACCAGGCGAACGCTCTATGGGTGTGGGGCCGCCACGCTCGGCCGACTCGATGGGCCCGCCGTAGTTCTCATCCGGGCGCTCGACGGGGGAACCCCTGACTTCCGGCCCCACCGTCTCCTCCCGTTCCTCGCCCTCGACCTCGAGAACCATGTCTATATCATCGACGGGGCACATCTCCGCACAGATACCGCAGCCCTTGCAGGCGTCCATGTCGGCGTCGAACTTCTTCTTTTCGATGCGGAAGACGGCACCGTCGGGGCACAGCAACTCGCATTCGCGGCATCCTATGCAGTCTTTCTGCTTGTGCCGTGGGCGGTAGATGCGCCAGCCGGTCTTCTTCTCCTCGCGAGTCGTACCGGGCTGAACCACCACCCCGTAAATGGTTTTCATGCTTTGACACCCCCGACCTTGTCGAAGGCCTTCTTCATGGCGACAATCTCCTTTTCTCCAAGCTCGCCGGGGTAGCGCTCCCTCACGCTCTTCTCCAGGGCGTCAAGGCGTATCTCGCCCGAGGCGCCCGCGAACGCTCCCACCATGATGGTGTTGATTATAGGTTTGCCGACGATTTGTAGCGCCAGTTGGGTGGCGGGCACCGTTACCACCTTGAACTTCCCGGGTATGTCGAACTCCGAGGGCGGCAGCTCGGTATTGACGACCACCAACCCGCCGCTCTTCAGCCCGCCAAGCAGGTTGTTCCCAGCGAGGAGGCTCGCGTCCTGGACGATGACGTAATCGGGCTCGTATATCTGGCTGCGCAGCCTTATCGGCCGGTCGCTTATCCTCACGTAGGCGATCACAGGAGCGCCGTGGCGCTCGGAGCCAAACATCGGGAACGCCTGCGCGTAGAGACCGTCCGCGAAAGCCGCCTCAGCCAGGAACTCGCTCGCAGTGACGTTGCCCTGACCTCCCCGGCCGTGAATTCGGATTTCCTTTATCAGATGGACTACCCCCTCCGACGTCGCCGGCCCGTCGCGACTAACCCTGCTCGTTGATCCATGGCCTGGTCCTCAGCAACCAGTCGCTATCGGGAAACAGTCGCTCGAGGTCGGCGACGGCCTCATCGAGATGCGCATCGTCGCCGGTGGCCTTAGCCCTGCAGACCGCGCGGTAGTACATAGCCTCGGGCGCCAGGCACGACTCCGGGTGATCGCTCGCTACGGTGTCGAAAAGCTCGGCCGCCTCGGGGTAGTTGTGAGAACCGAACGCGGTCTCGGCATTCCCCATCGCCAGGTATGAGATGAATACGTCCGGCGGAAGGTACCCCACAACCCGGTAGCACTCGGTTCCCTTCCTGTCAGCGAAGATGGTGGTTGGGGTCCACACCACGTTGTACCGCCTCAGTAGATTGTTCGCCGTGTCAAACGGTATCCGCCAGGGCACGAAGTATTCAGACACGTAGTCCGAGACCTTCTTGCTTGGGTACGTCACGGCACCCATCAAGGCGCAGCCGCTTCACTTCTTCTTGAAGAAGTCCAGAAGAAGGGGCCTCGCGGACTCCCTGGCCAGGCCCAGCGCGTCCTCCTCGTTGTCCACCCAGCGGATTTCTCCGGCCATATCTTCCCTTTCGCATGATCGCCAGGGACCCGGACGTTTCCTTTAACCCGTTTTCAACGCGGGTCTGCAGACTCCTGCCTTGTTGCGCCGCGGGCGCCCGGCGGCGAATGAAGAGGAAGACGACCGGTAGGCAGTCAGGGAGTGCTGACGTTGTCGGCCTGCCGCCCGTCCAGGGTAAACCTGAAAATCGAACCGCCCCCCTCGCGGGGCTCGCAAGCAATAGTGCCACCGTGACCGTTGACTATCTGGCGGGCCAGGTAGAGGCCCAGGCCGAGGCCGACGCTTGAGTGGTGCTGCAGCTCCTCGACCTGGTAGAAGCGGTCGAAGACGAGTTCCCTGGCTTCGGCCGGCACGCCGATCCCCCGGTCGAGCACCAAGACCACTGCCTTATTATCAGCTTCCCGCTCCACCTCGATCTCGACCGGTGAGGACTCCGGGGAGAACTTGATGGCGTTGTCGAGCAGGATGGCCATGAGCTGCGCGAACTTGTCCGGGTCAGCGTGCAACCGGCCTGCGTCCGGGTGGACTAACACCGAGATCTCGTTATCGTGCCCGACGGCTTTCATGTCCGCGACGACGACCTGGAGCAGCCCGAGGGCCTCGCAATCCCTCCTCTGGAAGGTGAAGCGGCCCTGTTCGACAAGGGAGACCTGCATGAGCTCCGAGACGAAATAAGTCAGCCGGTCCACCGAGACGTCCAGCGCATCCAGTATCTTGTGTAGGTCATCCGGCTCCATCCTCTCAAGGTATCCCTCTAGCATTGTCGTATAACCCTTGACCACGCTTATCGGGTGGCGAAGCTCGTGAGAGGCAACGGTGAGGAAGTCCGCGAGCCTCTCAGCCCTCTCCTTCAGCTCGGTCTCCGCCTGCGTCCGCTCGACTATCTCCTGCTGCAGCTGCACGTTGGTCTCTTCGAGCTCGGAGGTCCGGTCCTCGACCAGCCGCTCCAGCCGCTCCTGGTACTCCTTCAGGCGCTCCTCGTTGTGCTTGCGTTCGGTCACGTCACGCGAGTTCACAACAATGCCTTCTACCGAGGGGTCTTCGAGCAGGTTCCGGCCATGGCTCTCGAAGAAGCGCCAGGGCCCGTCCCTGTGCCGGAACCTGTACTCGGCTATAGCGATGGCGCCCCGGATCGAGATGGAGCGACCTATTATCCCCATGATGCGAGGGAGGTCTTCGGGGTGGATGAATTCGAAAACGTTCTTTCCAAGCATCTCCTCCGGCTTGTAGCCGAGGATGCGCTCCATGGAAGGGCTCTCGTAGAGGATCGTGCCGTCGGCGCCGAGGACGGTTGTCAGGTCGCTGGACTTCTCGATGAGCGAGCGGAAACGCTCCTCGCGCCTGATCAGTTCTTTCTGGGCGCGCCCGAGGTCGATCTCCACCAGCGCCTTCTCCACGGCCTCCTCGAGCCTCGAGCGAAGGAACCGGTCCTTGACAACATAACCGGAAGCGCTGGAGCGGAAGGAGCGCACCGCGACCTCCTCGTCCCCGTGCCCGGTGACCATGATCACGCGCGGGCTGTCCTCGCGGGAGGAAAGCTCCTCGAGGAGGTCCGCGCCGCGGCCGTCGGGTAACATGAAGTCGAGGGACACGATGTCGAAACGGCCGGTGGATATACTGTCCCTGGCCGAGGCGCAGTCGCGCGCGATGTCCACCTCAAGGGAGAACCTCTTCTCGATGATCTTCTTCAGCTGCCGGGCCATGTCCTGATCGTCTTCGACGACAAGGACCCGCAGCTTGTCAGCGTCCGTCAACGTGCCTCACCCTGATTCCAAGTCGCTGCGCCCCACGTTTACCGTGAAGCGAGCATGCTGCCGCCTCCCTGACGGGGCTCAACCGGCTATGGCCGGCCGGCCGGCTCTTGTTTATGTGCGACTGTCCTGCCTCAAGGCTGCTCACCGTCGCTGCGCCCCACGTTTACCGTGAAGCGAAAGATGCTGCCGCCTCCCTGACGGGGCTCAACCCAGATGCTGCCGCCGTGGGCTTCGGCTATCTGCTGGGCGATGTAGAGGCCGAGCCCGAGCCCGATCTTGGAGTGGTGCGCCGCGTCCTCCACCTGGTAGAAGCGGTCGAACACCCACTCGCGGGATTTCTCGGGTATGCCGTCCCCGCGGTCGAGGACGGAAACCACCATCATGTCTCCCTCCCTCTCCGTGTCGATTTCCACGGGGGAGTCCGCCGGCGAGAACTTTATGGCGTTGTCGAGCAGGATGTTGAGCAGCTGGACGAACTTCTCAGGGTCCAACTGCGCGTTTTCCATGTGGTCACGGACCCTGACGATCAGCTCGTTGCCGCAGCCCACGACCAGTTGGTCGCCGACGGCCGTCTCCACGAGCTTCCCGGGGTCAACGGACTGCTTCTCTACGAGCACGCGGCCCTGCTCGATCCTCGATATGTCCAGCAGCTGCTCCACGTACCGTGTGAGCCTGTCGGTGGACTTGCTGACGTCCTTGAGCAGGTCGTGTACCTGCTCCCTCGGCATCTGGTCGATGTGGGCGCTCAGTATGCTGGCATAGCCCTTTACTATCGTTATGGGGTGTCGCAGCTCGTGTGAAGCGACCACCAGGAAGTCGCGCAGGCGCTCCGCCCTTTCCTTGAGGTCCTCCTCGTAAGCCTTCTCCCGCGTAATGTCTATTAGAGAGACCGCGGTCGCGTCCAGCCCTGGCATGAAGCCCATGTTCGCCAGCATGTTCAGGACCGTGCCGTCCCTGGCGTGCAGGTTGCACTCGAAGTGGATGGGCGAATCCTGGTCCGCCTTCAGAAGGCCCTGGTGGTACTCCCGGAAGCTCTCGGCGCTCTCGACGGTCATGAGGTCGATGAAGTTCCCTTTGCCGACCATCTCTTCGGCGCCGTATCCGGTCATCCTCGCGAACTCCTGGTTGAGGAAGGTGATGGTCGCGGCGCGGTCCACGATGCACATGGCGGTTCCGGTAGACTCGAAGACGGTGCGGTACCTTTCCTCCGATTCCTTCAGCATCTCCTCGGCCCGCTTCGATTCGCTGATGTCTATGCCGGTGGTGATGACGTACTCCACTTCGCCATCGGCGCCGGCGAGGGTCGCGCTGGACAGCGAGATGAGCCTGCGCTCGCCCTCCTTCGTGCACCAGCGCTCCTCGTAGCCTCCGGTCTCCTCGCCGGCCAGCAGCTCCTGGAAGACAACCCGCGAATGGCCGGCATCCTTGGGGTCGACGAGAACGTCCCACAACCGCTTGCCGGCCACCTCGGCCAGCCTGTAGCCGGTTGACTCCTCGGCGGTCCGGTTGAAGAGAACCACGCGGCCCTGCGCTTCCCGAACCACCACCAGGGCGCCGGCGGTGTCTATGACCTTTGATATGAAGTCGCGGTCACTTTTCTGCGCTTCCTCGACCATCTTGCGCTCGGTCATGTCCTGGGCAAAGATGACCACCCTGTTGACCTTCCCGGTGGACCCGAAGAGGGGGAAGAGGTAGTTGTCGAAATACATCCCGTCCATCTCGTCCTCATAGCGCAGTGGCGCACCGGTGCGGACGACCTCGCCCACGCGCTTGCGCCGCTCTTCGGTCATGTTGTCCGGGAGAAGGTCCAGCAGGTTCGAGCCCAGAAGCTCCTCGGCGGACTTGCCGAGTATCTCCGCGCCCCTCTCGTTGATGGCGATGAGGTTTCCGCTGGTGTCTATCATGAGGGAAGAGCCAATGGGCACGTTCAGCAGCGTGCGGGCGGTCTCCTCGCTGTCTCGCAGCGCTTCTTCCATCTGCATCTTGGCAGTTATGTCGACGAAGCTCTCCAGCAGGTACTCGCGCCCGTCGAGCACCATCGGGGTGACCGTCTTCAGCACGGTAAGGGTCTCGCCGCCGGCCCTGCGCAGCAGGACCTCAGACCGGTCAAGGACGTGGCCGAGGTCGGTGACCGGGCACTCGCCTTTCCCCGCGGGGCAGGCCAGCCTGTAGCAGAGCTTGCCCACGACCCGGTCTCTGCTGGAGCCGACCATCTGCAGCGCCGCCTTGTTGGCGTCGACTATCTTGTGGGTCTCGGGGTCGACGATGAGCACGCCGGTAGCCACGGACTCGATGATCTTGCGGAGGCGCCCCTCGCTCTCGATGATCCTCGCCTCGGCCAGGATGCGCTCCTCCCGCTCCTCTGCCTCCCGCAGGGCCCTGTGGACCGCGGGGGCGAGCCGCGACAGGTCGACCTTCAGGACATAGTCCGCTGCCCCGCGCTTCACCGCATCGATCGCCAGGTCCTCGCCCATCGCGCCGGACACGAAGATGAAAGGAACCCCCGGGGACTTCTCCATGGTCATGGAAAGTGCCGACAGGCCGTCCATGTCGGGGAGCCAGTAATCGGAAAGGACGATGTCGGGCTTGAGTTCCCGGAGCCGGGCCTCGAACTCCAGCCGGGCCTCAACCCTGACGTACTCCAGGTCGATGCCGGCGCTGCCCAACGCCTCCGCGATCGTCTTCGCGTCGTCGGGGTCCGCTTCCAACATCAGGATACGAACGTTTTTCACAGTCGGTCCTCTTAAGAGGGTCTGACGAAGCCCACCATGCCAGCGTATAAAATCGCAGTAGTAATTATAGCGCTGCGATGGGATTCGCGTGCGCCCCATGACAAGCAATGGGTTCGCGGGCGATGGCGTGACGCCGTCGCTCCCCCCGCAACGGGCCCTCAGTGCTCCCTTCCATGAATACGCTGGCGTTCGAGCCCCTGCATCCACTCCGACAGCGTTTCGCTCCTTCGCCGTACTCCCCGAGTACGACTCAGTCGCGCGCCTTGTCGGGCGCGGCGCACGGACGCTCTTCCGTACGTAACCGTATTTATGGAAGGGAGCACTCAGGCCGGGCCCCCGGGCCGCAATCGACGGGCCGTCTTGAATCTCCGGTCGGGCTCGGTAATCATAGGCCACAAGGATTATGTGTGCTATCTGCGTTGGAGGTGGGTCCACTGTACATCTCGGTGGTTGGACGCTCCGAGTGTGACGGTCGGGTTGTGGAGCTTGCCTACGGGGTCGGCAGGGAGATCGCCGGGCGGGGCCACGTGCTCGTGTGCGGCGGCCTGGGAGGGGTGATGGAGGCGGCGTCTCACGGCGCTCACGACGCGGGCGGGATCTCGGTGGGCATTCTGCCGGGGACCGACCGCTCGCACGCGAACAGGTGGCTAACCATCGCCCTGCCCACAGGCATGGGGCACGCGCGCAATGCCCTGGTCGCCTTGTCCGGCGACGCCCTGATAGCGATCTCGGGGGGGTACGGCACACTCTCCGAGATGGCCTTCGGCCTGAAGATGGGGAAGCCGGTGGTGGGCCTTGGGAGCTGGGACCTCGGCGAGTGCCCCCGTGAAGAGGCGCGGATCGCCAGGGCCAAGACACCCGAGGAAGCGGTCGAGCTCGCAGAGAGCCTCGTGCGGGCAAACCGTTCCCGGAGCCCCGAAGAGGGGTTCGGCTAGGCGGCCAGCGCCCTGTAGGCGGCAATGAAGAACACCGCGCCCGCCAGGCAGACGCACCCGATGATGGCGAACGCCTCCCTGAATCCCAGCGCGCTTGCCACGGGGCCCATGACCATCGCGCCGAACACGATGCCCCCCTCGAAGGCGGTGGTGTAGATGCCGAACGCGCTGCCCAGTTCCTCGATTGGCACCCGGTCCATGAGCATGGCGGAGAGGGCGGGTGAACAGAACGCGAACCCGAACCCCCACACCACTGCCGAGACGCAGAGGAGGGCGAGGCCGTTCGCGGCCGCGAGGACGAACATCGAAGCCGCCAGGGTGATGAGGGCCAGGAAGCCGGTCAGCCTGCGGCCGACAGTGTCCACCAGTTTCCCGGCGGCAAGCCTGACTGTCACCAGCACCGCTCCCGAGATGGTAAAGAACAGCGCGAAGTTGCTTATCTTCGCCGACTCGGCGAACAGGCCGAGGTACGCCTCGATGACGCCCAGCGTGGCGGTACAGGCGAAGATGGCGACCGAGACCAGCAGCAGGAGCCTGCGCAGGTCGGCGAAACGCGTCCGCAGGTTCGTGACGGCAACGCGCGGCATCCATTTCTCCCTTACGAACAGGCTGAAGACCAGCGCCAGCCCGCCGGCAAGAGAGGCGGCCACGAAGACGGAGTGGTAGCCCAGCCGGTCCTTGAGGAAGACTCCCAGCGGCGGGGCCGCCATCACCGCCATGTTGAACGACGACTGGAACCATGCCTGCGATTTGCCCCTATGCGAACTTGGAGCTATGTCGCCCACGAACGTGAGCGAAGCGGTATGGAAGCAGGCGATTCCGACACCGTTGAAAACCAGCACGAAAAGCAGGGTCCACAAGCTGTGCGCCAGCATGTAAAGAAGTGAAGCCGCGACGAAGATGGCCGAGCCCGCGACCAGAAACGGTTTTCTTCCCCAGAGGTCCGCCTTGAGGCCCACGTAAGGCCGCAGGGCGAATGACGCGAAGGTCAGCATACCAATGAGGAGCCCCACCTGGGTGGTGGTGGCGTGCGCGACGTCCACCATGTAGAAAGGGAGCACGGGTATGAGCAGGTACAGGCTTCCGATGAAGAGGAACGACGCGATGAACAACAGTATGAAGTCGCGGGTCAGGACGACCGCGGCGCCGGCCCCCCCGCTGCTTGCTTCCTCCGGAATCATGGCTGGATTATATCAAGCGCGCGCTCGACCGTGCGGCGCCGGTGGTAGTGATATCATCTGGTCCATGCGGGTAGTGATTGCTCCGGACAAGTTCAAGGGAAGCTTAACCGCCCTGGAGGCGGCGGGGGCAATGGCGCGAGGCGTCCTGACAGCGGACCCCGACGCGATAGTCGACCTGTGCCCCATGGCAGACGGCGGCGAGGGGACCGTGGCGGCAGTGGTGGCGGCAACCGGCGCGGAGCTCCGCGAAGAGGTCGTGGCAGGCCCTGTTCCAGGGCAGGAAGTTACCGCCCGCTGGGCGTTAATACCTCCCGGCGCGCTCGAGACGCTCGAGCGCCCGGAAGAGCTCGCCGGTTTTCTGTCTCCCGGTGAAGCGACCGCGGTCATCGAGATGGCCCAGGCTTCCGGGCTCGAGCTGGTGCCCGAGGAACGGCGCGACCCGATGGCCACCTCCACGTTCGGCACCGGGCAGTTGATCACGGCGGCTCTCGACGCCGGCTGCCGGCGCATTGTGGTGGGCATCGGTGGGAGCGGCACGGTTGACGGGGGGACCGGGATGGCGGCGGCCCTGGGTTACCGCCTGCTCGACGTCGAGGGCGGCGAGCTCCCCGGAGGCGGCGCGTCCCTCGGGCGGCTCGGCTCCATCGACGGCTCCCGGCGCGACCGGCGGCTCTCGGAGGCGATGTTCCTCGTGGCCTCTGATGTGGACAGCCCCCTGGTAGGAGAACAGGGAGCCGCGCGGGTCTTCGGCCCTCAGAAGGGGGCCACGCCCGGGCAGGTCGAGGAGCTGGACCGGGGCCTCGCACGGCTCGCCGGCGTCATTCGGGAGAGCCTCGGCGTCGACGTCCTGGGCTTCCCCGGGGCAGGCGCCGCGGGGGGGTTGGGAGCTGGGCTGGTGGCGTTCTGCGGTGCGAGGATGGCCGGCGGCGCGAGGCTGGTGGCAGAGCTCACACTGCTCGAAGGCAAGATCGAAGGCGCCGACCTCGTGCTCACGGGCGAGGGGAGCTTCGACAGCCAGACCGCCCGGGGCAAGACGCCGGCGGGGGTTATAGAGGCCGCGAGGAAGCACGGCGTGCCGGTTGTCGTGGTGGCCGGCCGCCTGGAGCCGGACCGGGGGCGCTCCCGCGGCCCGGGGGTCGCGACCTACTGCGCGCTGCCCGGCCCGATGGATTTGGCGGAGGCCATGGCAGGCGCCGCGGAGCATCTCGTGTCAGGTACCGCCAGGCTTATGTACTTGCTTGGCTTGATGCCACGCGCTTAGTGCTCCTTTCCATAAATACGCCGGCATTTGAACGCTCTCGGTACGTAACCGTATTTATGGAAGGGAGCGATCAGGCCGCCGCGGGGGCGCGGGGGAGGCTCCGGCACTCCGGAGTGTTCACTTCGACAACGTTCCTCGTGCGAGATATGACGTAACGGCATTTGGAGTATAATAAATAGCGAATCAACACCATTCGACAATGCGGAGTGAAGCCTGCCTCCGGTAGCGTAGGGTCTGTAAGGACATGAGCCTGGAGCCAGATTGAACGGCAACCAACCACAGGGCGGCAGCCCCCGGGAGCTGACGAACAAGGACGTCGAGGAAGCGATCTTCTTCGTGGTCAACTGGCACGCGGCTTCAGTCAACATGCGGCTCTACCCGCCCTCCAGCTCGATGGTAACAGATACCGTTGAGAAAGCCCGCAGCCACCTTGAAGAGATATTCAAGGTGGATGAGGTCTTCAGCGTCAGCGTGCTCGAGAACAGCCTCCTGCTCAACGACTACCGGCTCGATGAGATGGAGCAGCAAAAAGCCCCGGTGAAGTCGTTCGTCCAATGGATGAACGAGCGCGGGCTCACCAACCTCGAGTTCATGTCCGGGGTCACCCTGGAGGAGATGTCCACCGTTTTCGAGGTGCTGTCGGCGGCCTCCGACAGGGATTACCAGAACCTGTCCGAGGCTCTTGTCGAGCGCGGCGTGACCAACGTGACCATCAACCAGCGCGTGTACGTCGCCATTTCCGCGGGAGAGGATTACGCCGACGGCGTCCGCCGGGCTTCCCCGCTCGACGCGCTCAAGGACGAGCTGCTCATGCGCTACCTGATGGGCAAGGTGGACCTTGGCCAGGTAGAGGACAGGGAATTGGTTGAGGTACTTTCCGACCAGGGCAAAGTCGGGGGGCTGCTCTCCACTTTCATAAGAGAAGAAGGCAGCGAGGGCGGCATACTCGTCAGGAGCCAGAAGGCTGAAGAGGCACTAAGCCGCCTTACGGAGATGGTCGACCAGGTCGAAGACGAGGGCCTCCGCGAGATACTTTCCGACCAGGTAGGCGGCATAATCGCCGAGATGAGCCCCAGGGAGATGACCTCGATGCTGGTCGGCGAGGGTCCGGAGAACTTCAATATCAGTCGAATCCGCGAGAGGGTCGTCACCATGCTGGCGGACAACCAATTGCTGGAGATGGTGGACTCGCTCATTGACGAGTACCAGGAGATGAAGACCGAGTCCGACGAGTTGGAGACCGAATGGCAGAAGGAAAAGCTCAGAAACCTGAATGAGCTCCTGGTCGATGTGCGCGAAGAGCGCGGCGAACAGATCAGCGAGGCGATAGACCTGAGGCTCGAGACCGCGGGCATCGCCGAGGAGCGCGACCCCGAGACCGGCAGGCGCGTGCTGTCGGCCTACCAGCTGCTGGGCGGACCGCTGGAGGAGGAGTTTGTCGAGCTCACCGAGGGCATCGACCAGACGGTCTCCCAACAGATAAGGCGTTTGTACGTGATGGAGGAGACCGAGCTGGCCGCGGGCATGCTGGAGAAACTCGCTGACAACCTAAACCAGGAGTCGCCCAGGATCAGGCGTTTTGCCGCGATGCTGGTCAGGGAGACCCTCGAGGGCCTCGAGCGCGCGTACCAGCTCGTCGCGGCGGGGGCGCTGGAGCCGAGACTGATAGAGGACGTGGAAGCGGAGCGGGACTACGCGGCCTACGTCCCGCAGGTGGACGCGGTGGCCATACTCGCGCGGGCATACATGCAGGAAGGAATGTCAGGTCGGGCCTCGGATATCCTCGACCTGTTGAAAGAGCAGGCCGTCGGAGAGCATGGCAAGGGTCAGGAGCTAGTGAGGCACGCGGAGGCCGTGCTGGAGAAGCTGACGGGGCCCGATGGAATGGTCGACGCCCAGGCCCTTCTCCTCGAAGAAGACGAGGAAAAAAGGATGAGCACGGTGCGCGCGCTGGCGAGCCTGGGGCCGTCGGCGCTGTCACCGCTGGTGGATCTGGTCAAAGACCGTGGCCAGGTAGACCTCCGCGACCGGGCGCTCGAGGCGCTGAAAGGCGCCGGCCCGGTTGGGGTCGAAGCCCTGCTGATCGAGCTCAAGGCGGAGAACCCATGGTATATATACAGGAACGTGCTGAACGTGGTCGCCGACCTCAAGCTCACCGAGGCCGTCGATGACGTGGGCCTGATGGTCAGCCACCCGGACGAGAGGATTCGCCGCGAAGCGGTGAGGAGCCTTGCCCGCATAGGGTCAAAATCGTCGGTAACCGTTGTCATGAACGCCGCCAACGACTCCAGCCCGGCGGTGCGCCGGACGGCCGTGCGTGTCCTGGGGATGTTCGGCGATTCCTCGGTCGCGCCTTTCCTCCTGGACATGATAAACGCCCAGGGCCCCCGTGGAAGGGAGGAGGACCAGTCCGTGGCCGAGGCTGCGTGCCTGGCGCTGGGCGACCTCCGCGACAGCGCTCACGTGCCGCAGCTGGTGGACCTGCTGAGCAAGGGCGGGCTCTTCAAGAAAGCACGCCCGGATGAGATAAGGGCCTCTGCCTGCATCGCGTTGGGAACCCTGGGTGACCAGGGCATAATGCCGGTTCTCGAAAAGGCCACCAGAGACCCCAGTATGATGGTAAGGACCAGCGCGGAAAAGGCGCTGCGAAAGCTTACTGGTGTTATCACCGCGCCCGAACCTGAATCCGGGGAAGTCGCACCGAAGGCAGAAGAGGCGGAAGAGGAGGAGTCTGACGCCCCGCCGGGGCCCGAGGCTGTCGAATACAGGCCGGCGCCACATCCGGAGTCCGCGGCCGCGAACGCAGCGGCGCCCATGGCCGTGGTGCCTGCGCCCGCGCCAACCATGGAACCCGAATTGACCGAGCTTCCCGCCCCGACGCAAGCCGTGCCCCCGCCGCAGGCGTTGGAGGGGACCGCGGCGCCACGGGTCCCGTCGCCGCCCGAGTGGGTCCAGATGCCGGCGACACCCAGGCCCGAGGCTCGCGAAGACATGCCGCAGGCCGGGCCGGAGCCCGCACCTGGCGCGTGGTCGTCTCCCGCTCAAGAGGGACAGCCAGATGCGCCGGAGCAGTCAGGTGGGGACCTCGTGCCGGAGATCCCTCCAGATGATATCTATATTGAGAGCCTGGCCGGTGAGGAGGAAGAGCCGGAGCTGGCCGAGGTGGAACCAGTTGCAACGGGGGAGCACGGCCCCGCCACCATCGAGGGGTTTTTGGAGCAGGCCGGGCCGGAGCCGGGGTACCCGGTGGAGCAGCAACAGGAACCTCGACCGGTCCAGGGAACGGCAGGGCCGGGGCAGGCGGTTGAGATGCCGTCCGAATGGCGAGTCCCCGGAGAGCTCGCGGCCTCGCTCCCGGAGGAGACGGCTCCCGACTGGCCCGTGCCCGATTACCCGCCTCCCGCGTTTGAACAGCCCGCTCCTCAACCGGAGCCACCAGAGGTATGGCAGCATGAGGGGCCTCCTTCTCAGCCGCCGCAGGGGTTGCCAGACGCACCTCCCGGCGCGCCGCGGCCGTTTCCTCCGGATCCGCACCAGCCTCCCACACCCCCTGCCGGGTGGAAGTAGTCGACCGACAGGGTAACCACGATAGCTGTAGAACCTTTCAAATCCAGGCTTAGTGCTCCCTTCCATAAACACGGTTACGTACCGAAGAGCGTCCGGGCGCCGCGCCCGACAAGGCGCGCGACTCGGGAAGTACGGGGAGGGAGCGGAACGCTGCCGGAGTGAATGCAGGGGCGAACGAAAGCCAGCGTATTCATGGAAGGGAGTACTTAGCGCCTTTTCCTGCGCTGTTTGAGAAGGTCCATGAATGCTTCCAACCGGGTCGAGATTCCAGTGGGAGACGCGTGCTCGTCCAGGCACAGGTTCAACACCGGTATCCCGTAGTCGGCCTCGAGGCGGGGCAGAATCGCGCGGCAGATGTTCTCCGGCATGCAAGTGAAAGGATAGAGGTGAAGGACGCCGTCGTAACCCTTGCGCGCCGCGTCGATGGTACCGGCTATCGTCTGGTGCTCCTCTCCGCCGAGCACATAGGCGATGTAAGGGCGGGCAGCGCGCCGGGCGCGGCGTTCCGCAACCAGGATCGACAGGTCGGTCTTTACCGGGCGGAACAGCCACTTGTAAACGCTCATCACGGGATGGGACATCGCGCCCATTTCCCCGAGCCTGCGCTCTATGTCGAAGTTCAGGGACGGCTCGAGCACGGCGTATATCTCTCCGAGCACCGCGACCTGAAGAGGCGGCTCCCGGTCGTGCTCGACCTCGATTGCTCCAAGCAGCTCAAGCGCGCCATCACGAGCGCGGTCGATGTCTTTTAACGCGCTTGCCCCGTGCACCATGGCGAGCCCCTCGGCGAGCGCGCTCGACGAGGCGCCCCGCTCTCGCTCGAACGGCCTGGTTCTTCTGGCGGCTTTCTCAAGGGCGTCCATGGCTTCCGCCTTGTGCTTGAAGGCGCGGAAGGCGTGCACCCAGGCAAGCGCGAGGTTGCCGCTCGTGGTGTCGCGGAACCTGTTGTAGACGGACATGAGCCCGTCGCGCCCGAGAAAGATGCTGTCGAACTCGAACCCAGCGTCGCGCAGTATCTGGTGCTGGACCCGACCGTAGTAACCGAAACGGCACGCCCACGTGCCGCTTACCATGGCCAGTGTGTCCGCCCCCATCTGGAGTGACCTCAGGTTGTCCCCCAGGTTGACCTTGAACGGCAGGCATACGAACTCGGGCGCGTGCAGGGCTCCGAGACTGATCGTCCTGCTGGTGGGCCTGGGAGGGCTGATGACCTCCGCGCCGAGGTTGGACAGGAGCGCGGACAGCGGGATATAGGCGTTTCCCATGTGGGGGAACGAGACCTTCATGATACTTTCCGCGGATGCCTTCGCGCGCGGCGGATAAGATCGACGAACGCCTCCACCCGTGTGGAGACCCCGGCCTCGCCGGTGTGCTCGTCGAGCACCAGCGTGGTCAGGGGGGGGCTGTCAGGGCGGCGGACCTCGCGGCTGATTATCTCGCCGACTATCGAGTCAGGGCCGCATGCGAAACCGATGACCAGCATGACCCCGTCGATATCGGGGCGCCGCAGGAAGTGCGACGCCGCACCGAGGAGCTCCTTCTCGTAGCTCCAGGAGATCTCCGGGTAGCGGGCGAGCTCTTGATCCAGAACGTCCTTTGGGACCTGGGACATCAGGATGGTGTTGGCTCCCAACCGGGCTAGCTTGCGGGGAAGGTCATGGCTGATGAAGGGGTCGTGGATGAGGTACTCGTGGCCGACCAGGGCTATGTTCATATCGAAGAAGGCCCCGGTCTCGGGCCCCATCGGCCCGCCGCCGCCGTTGGCAAGCACTTTCTCCATGGCCTGTTCGGGGTAGACCCCGCGCAGGAGCTCTTCCTCGTACAGCGACTGCACGGAAAGAGAGCGCGCCAGGGCCTTTCGAGCCAGGGGCGCGGGTGCGTCGAGGTCGCGCGCGAGCTTTCTTACGCTGGATTTGAGCGAGCGGTTCTGCACGTCGACAACGAACTCCAGTATCGGCGGAAGGCCCTCGAGCGAGCCCTTTATCATGTCGGGAAGGCCGATGAGCTTGGGGCAGGTATAGGTTTCGGAGTCTGCTTTTTCGACCGAGACTACCCTGGAGAGGAACAGCCGGTCGACCCTGTCTTTGAGGTCGAGGACATGACCGTAATAGAGCTTCACCGGGACGCATATGTCATCCACGCAGTGCCGGACGCCGTGTTCCAGGAGGCCTTTGGCGGTGCGCCGGGATAGGACCACCTCGGCCCCGATACCTTCTAGCAGGGCCTTCCAGAGTGGGAAGTATCGATAATATGAGAGTGCTCTAGGCACACCGACCGTAACCATGAGGGTATTATAGGCTTGATTGATATATCATGTAAGCGATCGAGCCCGGCACCGGCGGTCCTCGGGAGGAGAGACGCCTTCCAGGGAGGGGTATCCATGTTGAGACGGAATGTGCCTGCGGCGGTTGTCCTGGCATGCGTGTTGGCGATCGGGCTCCTGGCTCTCGGGTGCGGAAATAAGACGGCACCGCCGTCTTCTACGGGGCCCGTCAGCCCCCCTGACGTGCCCTCCACGGCACCGGCCGGCCAGTCTATGGTCCGGGTCTTCATGATGAAAGGCGAGACCGTTTTCCAGGTGAGCCGACAGGCCGCACAGGGCGGCGTCGAGCAGGCGCTGAGCGAGTTGCTCAAAGGGCCTACCAAGGCCGAGAAACAGCAGGGCCTGTCCACGGCGATACCCGGCGGAACCAGGCTGAACAAATACGCGGTGGAGAATGGAAAGGCGAATGCCGACTTCTCAGGCGAGCTCAAGAACTACGGGGGCGGCTCGGCCCGGGTCCAGGCGATAATCAACCAGATCGATAATACGGTTTTGTCAAACGATCCCACGGTGAAGTCGGTCGAGATATCTGTGGATGGCGTCGGCGCGGACGAGGCTCTTCAGCCCTAGCCCACCTTGCGGCGTGCTGCGAGAAGGCCCGACCCTGTCTAACTCGTGAAGCGCTTGAGCATAGTAATCCGCGTGCCTGATTCGCCGGTCTCAGCCTCAACCTCGTCCATGAGCGAGAAGATTATGAACAGCCCCCTGCCCGTCAGCGCCTCCGGGTCCGGCAGTGAGGGCGGGATCGCCAGGTGGTCGAAGCCGCTTCCCCTGTCGCTTACCTCGACCAGCACTGAGTCGTCCCTGACCTTGCAGACCACTTCGACCAGCGCCTCGATGCCGGGGTTGTGCTCCACCGCGTTCTTCACCGCCTCGTGGGTCGCGCAGACGATATCGGGCACGATGTGATCTATTGGCTTGAAAGGCTGGAGGGTCGCCCGTATGAACTCCCTGACCGTGATCAGGGAGGAAGCCGCTGGCTCGAGGCTGTAACGGCTGACCTTCCGTGGCCAAACCCTGCTCGATTCTTCCGGGGTCATTCTCGATCGCTCCCCTGATTTTCCAATTCCCATACTATTCTATAGACTTTAACGCTCGTGGGAAATTAAAGATATCGAGCACCCGGGAACCCTGGAGGGAGCCATGCTTGTCGAGATGAATGGTAAGAAACCCGTGATCGCCCCGGACGCCTTCGTGGCGCCGACGGCGGTGCTCATTGGCGACGTCGTGGTCGAGAGCAGGGCCAGTATCTGGTGGGGCGCCGTGGTAAGGGCCGACTGGAATTCCATCCGCATCGGAGCGCGCACCAGCGTGCAGGACAACTGCGTTGTTCACTGCACGGTCATGTCCCCCACGCACATCGGGACGGACGTGACCGTCGGCCATGCCGCGATGCTGCACGGCTGCACGGTGAGGGACGGGGCGCTCATAGGGATAAACTCCACGGTCCTGGACGGCGCGGTGATCGGAGAGGAAGCGGTTGTCTCGGCGGGCTCGGTGGTCACTCCCAGGACAGAGGTAGAGCCTGGCTGGCTGGTTGGCGGGGTGCCCGCGCAGCCGATCAAGGAGCTCAACGAGAACGCAAAGGCTATCTTCAGGGCCGGGAAGCTGGCCTACGAGGAGCTCGCCCAGAAATACCTCAAGGCGGGTTTCGAAGGGCCAGGCGCCTGAAGTCAGCTGGTGCAATCATGTGTGGCGCACTGGTATTATTGAAAAGAGCAAGTGAAAGACTCGAAGCGGGAGGTGTGCCGTGGGCTTCTTCGACAAGATCCAGGAGACGATCACCAGTGCGACCGAGCAGACCAAGGCCAAGGCGGACGAGGTCCAGCTCAAGCGGGAGAGGGGCAAGAAGCTCGAGGCGCTTGGAGAGCAGGTGTATAACCTGTACCGGAACGGGCAGCTGGCACACCAGGAGCTGGCCCCGGCATGCCAGGAACTGGCAGAGCTGGACCAGCGCATGGCCGCCACGGTAACGGCCGGACAGGCCGCGAGGCCTCAACCCGCCACACCGCCTCCCCCGCCCGCTGCGCCCGCACCACCAGCTCCACCGCAAGCGCCTCCTCCACCCGCACCACCGCAAGCGCCTCCTCCACCGGCACCACCGCAAGCGCCTCCTCCACCGGCACCACCGGCACCACCTCCACCGCAGGCGCAGGAATAAGACGCCAGGCCGGTCTTATAGCGGGGCCAAGTGCCATACGGCAAAAATGGTATAATCCGCTGAACAGTGTATTCCAGCGATTTCGCGGGAGGTATCGTCTTGAGAAGAGCAGGTGTTCTTTTTACGAGGGGCAGGCTCGCCCTGGTGCTTTTGCTGGCCGCGGCCATTGCGGTCCCGGTAGCGGCTGGCGGATGCGGGGCGTCGACCCCGCAGGACGCGGTGTCCAACTTTTATAAGGCTATCGAGGCGCGCAACTGGAACGCCTATCTCGGGTCGATTCTCCCCGACAACGTGCGGCGCATGACCCAGAGCGACATGCTCGAGGCCAAGAAGCAGTTCCAGGAGGCGGACTTTAAGTACACCGGTCTTAAGTTCAAGACCGCCTATGATAAGAAGGACAAGGACAAGGCCGACGTCGAGCTGACCGAGGGAACCATCACCGGCACCAACCCCGCGACAAAAAAGAAGGAATCAACCACAATCGCGGAGATAAAGAAGAGTTATAACGTGACCCCCACCATCCAGGTCCAGAGGTACAGGGGCAACTGGTTCGTGGCCGTGCCAATGGCCTCGGCGGATAAACAACAACAACAGCAGCCACAGCAGCAGCAACAGCAGCAACAGTAGGCCGGGGCGGTTCTCGGGGGAATGATGATGAGGGGTTATCCGAAAATGATCCACGGGCATGGCCTGTTCAAGAAACGAGCGATTTCCCTGGCTTTCATCGCGGTGCTCGTCGCGCCCGCGCTCCTGGCGGGCTGCGGGGGGAACTCGCCCGAATCCGCGGTCAGCAAGTACTTCAGCGCCTGGCAGGGCGGGAACTGGGACGCCTTCAAGGCCGCGGTGGTGCCCCAGAAGCTGACCAAGGACCAGGAGGTCCTCGCCAGGCAGAAGTTCGGCGAGGTCAAGGTGAAGGTCGAAGGCCTCAAGATGATCACGGAGTATGACCCGAAGGACAAGAACAAGGCCAGGGTGGTGCTCGCCGACGGCAAGATAACCTACACCGCCAAGATACTCGGTGAGACCAAGACCGAGACCGAGGAGTTGAAGAAGATCGAGAAGGAATTCCGCACTTACACCGTCGTGAGAGTGGACGGCGTCTGGTACGTGGACACCAAGCTCGGTTGACAGGGGAGGCGATCGGCGTGTGTCGAGGCAGGGGTTTTCGTCGAGCCTTCCGAGCATTGCTTGTCGGGGCGCTGCTCCTGGCGCTGCTGGGGGTATCGGCGTGCGGATGCGGCGGCAAGGAGCAGGCCGGGAAGCCCGCAACCACACCTGCCGCGCCCGATACGCAGCCCTCCGGCAAACCCGCCGATAACGGTCCCACCGGCCCCATAATACTTTCCGGCGGCACCAGCCAGGCAAGCCAGCCGTTCCGCCTCTCCAAGGGCGTAGCCGTCTTCAGTTTCCGCTACAGCGGCGGAGCCGGCTTCAAGGCCGTGCTCCTCGACTCCACGGGGCGCCAGGTGGATGTCCTCGCGGATGTGAACACGAGCGTCTCCGGCTCCACCGCGGCCGGCGTCACCGACGGTCAATACGTGGTGGATGTCGAGGCAACCGGCGCCTGGGAGATAGACGTGGACCAGGACGTGCCCGAGGTCCTGCCCTACACTCCGCTCAGCTTCACCGGCAACGCGCCGGAGGCCACGGAGTTCTTCCAATCACCCGGCAAGAACACCGCTTTCGAGATGAACTTCACCGGTTCGAGCAATTTCACCGTCAAGCTGCTTGACTCGAGGGGTGAGGTGGTCAAAACGGTGGCCGACGCCCCGGGGCCGTACAGCACAACCGTAACGCTGCCACTGATAAGCGGCGTCTCTTACCTGGTAGACGTCGAGGCCGTTGGCCCCTGGACCGTAACGGTAGACTAGCGTCCTTTCGCACCGGCGCTCAACACGCCGGGCTTTCACAAGCGCGTGGGCCGCGCATGAGCCGGAGCGGCCTCATCCGGGAAGCAGCTCTATCAGGGCTTTGATGAGGTCGGTTTCGGTTATTATCCCCACCAGCTTCCCGCCCTCTACCACCGGAAGCCCTCCAACCTTCATCTCCAGGATCGAGCGCGCCGCCTCTTTCAGCCCGCTGTCCGGCGTGACAGTCCGCGGGCCGGGCGTCATTATTGACTCGACTTTCACATGGTCAAGCAGGAAGTCGTGGTACTTTCTCTCCGTGAGCACGACCGATGAAGCCGTCGCGTTTCGCAGGTCCCTGTCCGTGATTATCCCCACCAGCCTGCCGCCGTCCAGCACCGGGAACCGTCGCAGCCGTTTCTCCTCGACGAGGTCCCACGCCCGGCGGATCGGCTCGTTGATATCGACCGAGATCACATCAGCGGTCATACAATCGCGTACTAACACCTGCGACCTCCCGTCCAGCCTGCCGCGTGCCCAAGCCGCGCCGGCAAGGTTCGTTCTTGTAATTGTCCCGGCGATTTCAATTATACTTCTTGTGATGAAGAAGCGTGGCCAGGGACCGGTGTATCAATGCTCCATGGTGAAGGAAGACGCGACAAGAAGGCCGGGCGGGGCGATGCCAAAGGAGTGAAGCCCCCGGTACCCGGCGGCGCTCCGTTGATGGGTAAGCCCCCCTTCATCGGTGGATTCGAGCGCATGCACACTCCCGACGAAGCGGCACCCGAAGAAGAGCAAAAGGCCGCCGCTGATGCCAGGAAGAACACGGCTGAGATCGAGACGCCACAAGGAGCTGTTCAACTAGAGAATTACTGTCCCGCCGACAAACTTGATGAGCTTACCGTCGACGAGGGCATCCGCATGTTCAGCCGCAACAACCCCGAGAGGCAGAAGACGGCTCTTGTGAATGTCGCAAGGCTCGAGGGCGGTAACATCATCGCGGGCATCAAGGACAATCTGCTGGTCTCGTACGTCGGGATCCATCATCCTTCCGAGAGGGAGCGCTGGGGGAAGCCCGGTTATGACTGGCTATATGAGCTCGGGGCTATCGAGGTCAGCCGCAACTTCAGGGAGTTGGGTCTCTCCGAGGCCATGCTGGACCTCTCGTTCGATGACCCGTTCTACGACGACAAGATCGTCTTGACCACCGCGTTCACCTGGCACTGGGACCTCGAGGCCACCGGCATGGACAAGATGCAGTACCGCGAGCTGTTCCTGCACCTGGCCGCGAAGTACGGGTTCATCGAGATGGCGACCGACGAGCCTAACATCACCATGGACTCCGCGAACCTCTTCCTGGTGCGCCTGGGCAAGGACTCCTCTTTCTCAAAGTACCAGCGGTTCGCCTCGCTTCTTTACTCCAACGAGTGGGAGGCTATGCTCCGCGGCTTCTAACGATGAAAAAAGGGCGGCCGTGTCGGCCGCCCTTCGTCAAGTCTTTCGCGCCGGTCCTACCTAGTCCACCGCCTCGAAGCGGTCCTTCAGCTTCTTCATTACGCTGGGCATGGTGGTGTACTCCATCTCCTCCAGCGGCAGCCTGTGCGGCTCGAACGGGCCGTGGCGGCGCAGGTAGTCGGCCGCGTCGAGAGCGAGCTGCCGGGAGTTGTCGAAGCTCTTGTCGGCGAACATGTCGCGCGGGCCGATGAGCCTTCCGTCCTTGAGCTGGAACCCCAGGCAGACGACGCGCGGCGGGCCGTCGAAACGGGTTGGGGTATCGTCGGCGAACCCCACCGGCATCAGGGGTCCGTGGTGCGAGCCCCTCATCCACCCGGCTACAGCGTGAGGGAACGCGAAAGGCTCGAGGACCTCGCCGACAGCGGGCAGGCCGCTCTGCGAGCGCACGGCCATTACAGGGTCGTCCTTGCCAACGTAGCGCCCGGCCATAAGAAAAAGCCTCTGTGTCGAGGTAACCGCGGCCGGCTCGTCGGAGTCCTTCCTGAAGATGTGCTTGATAACGTAGCGCGACGGCGAGCCGATGAACACCAGCAAGTCGTACATCTCTTCGGGAAGGTTAAAGATGATCTTGCGCTCGCCGATGAGGTCGAGCACCTCGTAGCGGAAGCCTTCATGCATGCTGGGGTCGATGACCAGGCCGATGGTGTTGAACGGGTCGGCAAACATCTTGTAGAGCGGCATGTTCCAGGCGCCCGGCTCGGTCTTGTCGGCCAGGAAGATAAGGATCGGCTCGGAGGGGCGTTCGTTGATGGTCATCTCGGCGAACCCGGGGCCCATCCCCTTCAGGTTGCCCGAGAACGCGTCTACCAGCAGGTCCTGCCCGGCGCCGTACTGCCCGTACTCTTTGGCGACCTCCGTCATCGCGATGAAGGTGTCCCACGAGAACTTGTGTATCTCTTCGTTCTCGATGCCCTTGGTGTGGGTCATTATGAGGGCGATATCGTCACCGACCTCACCTTGACAGAAGTCGATTATGAGCCCGTCCTTCTTTGCTTTGTCCAACTGGGCTACACAACAGTTCCGCAGTTCGGGGTGAACATCGGAGTGCCCGACGAATCCACCCACGTCCGCCTTGATAATGCTGAGCGTGACCTCCATTTGCCAACCTCCTAATAACGGTCTAGATCAGATAGAGCGTAACTATTATAACAAATGGATGCACGGTAGATGGTCAAGCGCCTTAAACCGGAGATATCCACCCGACCTTGAGCATCGTTGACCTAATTCCTATCGGGATGGTAGATTATTGTTTCGCTGAAGCGAGTCCCACCCGCGCACGAAACGCAACAAAGGGGTCAGAAACGCAAGAAAGGGGTCAGGTCAGATATCTGCACGGCCGGTAGGCCAGGGCTCGACCGCCGCCGTGTTCAGTTCCACAGCGTTAAGGGAAGGTGGGTTCACGACAGGAACACCTGGAGGTTTAGATTGAAGTTCTCCACAAGGGTGAGATACGGCATGAGGGCGATGCTCGACCTCGCGGTCAACGGCGAGGGAAAGCTCGTATTGCTGAAAGACATCGCCGCCAGGCAGGAGATTTCCAAGAGGTATCTCGAGCACATGATGACGCAGCTGCGAAACGGGGGCCTGGTGGTGGCCGAGCGCGGCGCGAGCGGAGGCTACAGGCTCGCCCGTGATCCCTCCCGGATAAAGCTCGACGAGGTGTTCGAGGCACTCGAAGGAAAGCTGGCGCCGGTCGAGTGCGTCGGGGACACCTCGGCGTGCGAGAGGTCCGACGACTGCGTGGTGAGGGAGTTGTGGTGCGAGGTGACCGGCGCCATGCGGGGCGTGCTGGAAAACAAGACCCTTGAAGACCTCAGGCGGCGCCGGGAGATTATGAGTTCGGGCACCTCGCGTCAGGAATAGTAACCGTACTTCTCAACCGAATCGATCATCGCCTTTACGTTCTCGGGCCTGGCGTTTGGAGGTATCTCGCAGCCGGCGCCCATTATGTAGCCACCCCCCCTTCCCACGCCCTCTATCAACCGGTGACAGTATTCCTCGACCTCGGTAGGCGAGCCCAGCACGAACAGGTCGGCCGGGACGTCTCCCATTATGCACATCCTGTCGCCGATAGTCTGCTTTGCCCCGAAGATGTCGGTCGGCCCGTCGAACTGGACCACGCAGTTTCCCGCCGGCAGCTCCCTCAGCTTCTCCAGGTTGCGGTCCCAGTTTCCGTCGCAGTGGAGCACGGGTGATATCCCCGCGGCGACCAGCTTGTCCACAAGGCGCTTGAGCGATGGGAACGAGAGCTCGGCGAACGTCTTGGGAGAGATGAAGTCGTTTGAGGAACGGTGCAGGAATATCTCAACCCGCGGCACGCCCATCAACAGCGTGATGAGCCTCGTGATGAAGTAATAGCTCTCCGTCAGGTCGTCGGCGGCCCGTGCTACCTCACCCGGGCGATCCCTGCAGTCCCTGACGAAGGGGAGCAGCCCGCGCGCCAGCGAGAAGCTGTCAAAGGCGGCCTCGGGCAGAAAGCCGTAGAGAACGGCAACCCCGCGCTTTCTGAACGCGTCGAACTCACGACGCCAGCCCGCGAGATGCACCAGCAGGCGCGGCGCGATATAGGCCCAGCTCTTCCACCCATCCTCGACGTGGTCCCATGACCGGGCGATCATCTTGAGGAAGAAAGGGAAATATGCCCAGCTCGGCCAGGAGCCGGCCACCTCGCTCGTCCAGGCATAGTCTTCGGCCTTCATTATCTCCTCTTCGAGGAGCTGGCAGATGCTGTCGGCCGGCAGGTCTATCCCGGGCCACCTCGCCTTCATCGGCATGATGAACGTGTAGACCTCCGGGTAGCGCGGGTTCGCCGGGTAGTAGATGTCCCAGGGGCCCAGCTCCATGTAACACTTATTTATTGCCGCACGGTATTTCGCCGGCTCGCTCCAGAGTTCGTGCGCGGTGATGCCGGCGTATTTCGCGGCGAAGTTGTAGATGAACGGGCAGACCGGTACGCGGTCCGGCACCTGCAGGTTTATTACAGCCTGGAGGCGTTCCTCGGCCGTCATAGTATCTCGCGGGTAGATCTTGCTGGTTGCTTTCACCGGGCGCTCCTCCTTGAATAGCTGCCTCGAAGTCGCATGTCCTGCTTGACGACCGGAAAGCCGTTTAAGCCTGCGCGAGGCATCTTTCGGCCAGCTTCACGGCCGCGGACGGGTCTTTTCCGTAGGCGTCCGCGCCGCAGTACTCGAGCACTTTCTCGTTGACCGGGCCGCCGCCGATTATCAGCTTGACGGAGTCGCGCAGGCCGGCCTCGGCGAACGCCTCTACGGTGCTCTTCATGGAGTCGAACGCCAGGGTGAGCAGGCCTGACAGGGCCACCAGGTCGGCACCGGTCTCCCTTGCCTTGTCCACGAACGCGGAGGGTGGCACGTCGACGCCAAGGTCGTGAACGTCGTAACCCGCGCAGCGGAGCATGGTGGCTACGATGTTCTTGCCGATGTCGTGGACATCACCCTGTACGGTACCGATGACCACGGGCTTCTTTGAGGCGGCGCCCGCTCCGGCGAGCAGGGGCTCGATGAGCGCGAGGGCCTGGTTGAAGATGTCGCCGGAGAGGATGAGGTCGGGCAAGTAATAGTCCCTGGCCTCGAACCGTTCCCCGACCACCGACATCCCTTCCCGAAGGGCTTCCACGACCACGAGGGGGTCGACGCCGCCGTCAAGGGCCCCGCGCACCCCGGCCAGCGTCCCATCCTCGTCCACTTCCGCAATCAGAGTCGCGATATTCTCGCCCAACCGAATCACTCCTTTCCAGCGAATAACCTGGCGAATTTCACCGCGTCGGAGGCGTTCCGACTCCAGGCGTCCGCCCCCGCGTACTCGCAAACGCGCTCGGAGACCGCCCCACCTCCAAGCATTA
This sequence comes from Candidatus Geothermincolia bacterium, assembly GCA_038326775.1. Taxonomy (GTDB): domain Bacteria; phylum Actinomycetota; class Geothermincolia; order Fen-727; family Anoxymicrobiaceae; genus DYIU01. Next base: position 2,678 of record JBBQKJ010000002.1, on the reverse strand, counting down.
TCTTTACCTTCCCTCGGAGACCCTCGCGCTCGAAGCCTGTCACCGTTTCGCGCAGGGGTTCGTAGGCCATGGTGATGAGGGCGCTCATCCCCACCACGCCGGCGCCGCTTTGAACCGCCGCCTCGAGGAATTCAGACGGTTTGACGCTCACGCCAAGGTCGATCACGTGAAACCCCGAGTAGCGAAGGAGGGTGGCGACGATGCCTTTGCCGATGTCGTGGACGTCGCCCAGCGGAGCTCCAAGCACGACCTTGCCCAGCTCCCCCTGCGCCAGAGGCACGAAACAGCCCGAGCGGTCCAGCAGCTCCATAACGCTCTTGAAGATCTCGTCCGACAGGATGAGGCCGCTCAGGAAATACTCCCGCTTCTCGTATCTCTCACCGACGATGTCGAACCCCTCCCGGCACATCTCGATGATCCTGAGAGGCTCGACCCCTGAGGAGAGCATGCCCTCCACCAGCTGCAGGACCTCCTCCTCGTCGAGGTCACCCATTGCCTTGATCATGCGCCCTTCCGCGTCCATCCGTACATCACCTCAAAGAAGACGGCTCGAGGAACTGAAACTGAACTTGTCGCCCCGGTATATCAACCATCCCCAGATTACCTTTCTGTCGTTGGCGGCGTAAATGAGTTGCTCCATGCAGAACGCGGGGTTTCCCTTCCCGCTCTTCAGGGGCCGGGCTTCCCGCGCGTTCAGGTTGGTGGCGGACAGTGTGAGGTCGGCCCTCACCGGCGCCATCTCGGGAATGGTGGAAAACAGCTCCCCCATCGAGCCGTGGCCGAGCTCCGCCTCGAGCAGCGGCTGCGAGCGATCCAGCAGGATGTACTTGCGGTCGAAGACGAGCGGCTCGCCGCCTCCCTCGAGTACCCTTTCGAGGTAGATGACGCGCTCGCCCTTTCTTATGCCCAGCCTGTCGGCCGGGACCCGGCCGGCGGGCACCGCCTTCACGGCAAGCAGGGTGACGTCCGGCGATATCCCCTGTCTCCTCATCTCGTCGTGGAAGTCCGGGATAAGGAAATGACCTCCCTCCACGCTGGGCTCGCTGACGAAGGTCCCTTTGCCCCTGTCCCTGCGGAGAAGCCCCTCGTCGGCCAGCAGGGATAGCGCTTTTCTCGCGGTCATGCGGCTGATGTCGTACCGATCGCTAAGCTCGTTCTCGCTGGGGACGCGGTCGCCGGGGCGAAGCCCTCCGCTCATTATCCGCTCGTAGAGGAGCCGGGCGAGCTGGTAATAGGCGGGTGTGAACGAGTCGGTGTCTATCCCGCTGTCCCTGGCCAAGGATGCCTCCGTTCGCCGGGCCCGAGCCTGCCTGGCGAGAAGTTGTATATACATGTATACAACTATGCTACTGCGAGGGGCTCAGCCTGTCAAGGCGGGAACGGTTTCATGGCCTGGCTTATAATAGCCAGGTTGGAGCTAACCAGGGGGTGCCTGAGATCAAGTACGTATATCTCGACCACGCGGCCACCACTCCTCCGCACCCGGAGGTCGCGAAGGCCATGGAACCGTACCTGGCGGAGAAGTTCGGCAACCCTTCCGCGCTTTATTCGCTCGGGCGCGAGTCGCGAAACGCCATCGAGGAGGCGCGCAGAAAGGTTGCCTCGCTGATCGGCGCTTCCCCGGAGGAGGTCTACTTCACCTCTGGGGGGAGCGAGTCGGACAACATGGCGCTCTTTGGTACCCTCCTGGCGAACGAGGCGAAGGGCAACCACGTGGTCACGACTGTAATAGAACACCACGCGGTGCTGGAGACGGCCGAGTTCCTCGAAAAGCACGGTTACGCCGCGACGTTCGTAGACGTCGATTCGACCGGGCTGGTCGACCCGGGAGAGATACGAAAGGCCATAAAGCCGGAGACGGTCGTGGTCTCGGTGATGCACGCCAACAACGAGGTCGGCACCATCGAGCCGGTCAGAGAGATCGCTGCTGTTTGCAGGGAAGCGGGCGTCATCTTCCACAGCGACGCGGTACAGACCGTGGGCAACATCCCGGTTGACGTCGACGAGCTCGGCGTCGACCTCCTCAGCATATCCGGGCACAAACTCTACGGGCCGAAGGGTGTGGGCGCCATCTACATCCGCAAGGGGACCAGGATATCCCGGTTCATCCACGGCGGAGAGCAGGAGCGCGGGATGCGCGCCGGCACAGAGAACATCGCCGGCATCGTCGGCCTTGGGATCGCGGCCGAGGTGGCCGCTCTGGAGATGGACGAGAAAGTGGAGCGCATCACAGCGCTGCGGCGCCGGCTTGTCGAGGGGCTGACGGCTTCCATAGATGACATGGCGCTGAACGGCCATCCGGAGCGGCGCCTGCCGAACAACGCGCACTTCAGGATACAGTTTATCGAGGGCGAAGCGATCTGCCTGCAGCTAGACTCCTTCGGCATATTCGCCTCGACCGGCTCCGCGTGCTCTTCCGAGGCGCTCGAGCCGTCCCACGTGCTGCTCGCGATCGGAGTGGAGCCGCGCGAGGCTCAGGGCTCGGTCCGGTTCTCCCTCGGCCGCTCCACCACGGAGGAAGACATCGATTATGTGATCGAGAAGCTCCCGCCGGTAGTGGCGCGCCTGCGCTCCATGTCCCCCTTCGCCCGCTAAACGCAACATTGGGGTGGGGGTCCAGTTTTGGATATTATGGACGGAATTATAAAAAAAACAAAGAAAAACAAAAAAATAAAAAA
>JBBQKJ010000001.1:0-138754 GCA_038326775.1 Candidatus Geothermincolia bacterium | reverse complement strand
GCCTGACCTCAACATGAAAGTCCTTGACACGAGCCGGGCGATAAGATAGTTTCCCACTGTGACTATTGCCTACTGCAAATACACAGGATGAAATCCACCGGGGACGAACAGCTGGACAGGTTCATAGGCGACATGTTCTTGGCTATGACCCGTATCGTCAAGTCAACCCGTCACATGGGCAGCCGGCTCGCAGATGACCACGAACTCACCCACCCACAGATATTTACCCTCTGGCAACTTCGAGAGAACGGGCCTACCACCATGGGCGAGCTCTCGGAAATGCTGTGGGTCACTCATGGAGTCGCCACCAGGATGGTCGACCGACTGCTCAAGAAAGGGATGGTCGAGAGGCACCGCGATGAGAATGACCGGAGGGTTGTCAGCATCTCTCTGACCCGGCTGGGAGAAGAAGTCACGGACGAAGTCGTCGCGGACTTCATGGCAGTTGTCAAAGATGTCTTCAGGGATGTCCCACAGCGTGACAGGGAGGAATACCTTGCGTTGATGTCGCGTATCGAAAAAGCACAGGCCGGTGAGCACGGCGAGCAAAAGAGCGGAGGTCCGACACATTGAACAAGTTTTTCGCTTTCCTGGCCGCATCTTCTGAGAGAAGGCCGTGGCTGGTCGTTATTTGCGTTGCCATCGTGACGGTATTCCTGGTGAGCGGCATCGGCATGCTCAAGACCGAGTTCAGCCAGGAAAGCATGATGCCCAAGTACTACGAATCCGTCAAAGCCCTGAAGACGGTACAGGATAAGTTCGGGGGCTTGAGCTACGAGAACATCCTTGTGGTCGCTGACAACGTCACCTCATCCGGCATCGCCGAGGCACTGATCGGCCTGTCCCCGCAGAGCCTGGAGGAGGGTGGAATCAAGAAAGGGCTGGTCATCAAGGTCGAGACGTACCTCGACGGCTTGAAGAAGATGGCCGAGGCCCGGGGAATGACTCTGCCTAATGGGTTCATTCTGGGGGCCGCGGTGCAGCAGTACATGGCGACCCCGTACGCGCAGGCGCAAATAGCGGGCAAGACCGTCTCAAAGGACAACAAAGCTACCCTGGTCAAGGTCCAGCTGAACTCCAAGATGAGCCAGGGTGAAGTGGTCCAACTGGCCAAGGACCTGGAGAGGAACTTTACCGAAAAGTTCAAGGTTGGAGGCGCCAAGGTCTACTTATCGGGGATGGCGTCCTTGCAGAAGGACGCCCTGGAGGCCATGCAGCGACAGACCGGCATCCTGTTACTGATAGCGATGCTGTTCATCATGCTTATACTGTACATTACCTTCAGACGGGTGTCCGACGTCTTCCTGCTGATGTTCGTCATAATTGTCGGGATCTTCTGGATCATCGGGCTCATGGGCTGGGTGGGCATCACCTATACCACGATGTCGGTGGCTATAATGCCGCTCATGCTGGGCATCAACATCGCCTACGTTATACACATCCTGAGCCGGTACTACGAGGAGCGGGAAGCCGGGGGCGACATCTTCTACTCGGCGACCACCTCGGTAAAGACGGTGGGGGTCGCGGTCTTCCTGACCGCCATCACCACCGTTTTCGGTTTCATGTCATTCACCATCACCGATATAGCGCCGTTGCGCGACTTCGGGATCGTCTGCATGATAGGCATCGCTTTCTCCTTCGTGCTCGCCCTGACGCTCCTTCCTGCCCTCACAGTCATAAGGGACCGCCGCAAGAAGGCCGAGAAACTAGAATCGCACCTCGAGAGCATGAGGAAGCGGCGCAGGGAGTCCCGCTACGGCGCCGTGATGGACAGGGGGCTGGTAGGGGCTTCCATGACCGCCTACCATCATCACTGGATAGTTATCTGCTGCGTCCTGGTGCTCATCGGGTTCGCGGTGTTCTCGATCTTCAACCTGCAGACGGGGGCGGACATACGCTCGATGATGTCCGAGGACTCGCCGAGTGCCAAGGCCGGCGTGATGGTGGCGAAATACTTCGGTGCGCAGGATACCGACGTCATCCTTGTAAAAGGCGACGCACTGAAGCCCGAGAGCCTTAAGGCGTTTCTCAGGCTGGAGGACGAAGTGGCCTCCGACAGCCGCAATAAGCCCGATAAGAAAGGGTACTTCACACGCCAGGGTAACATTTCCATTGCCGACATCGTGTCAAACGCGAACGGGGGCACTATCCCCGATTCCGCCGACGGTGTGAAGAGCGTCGTCGCCGAACTGGGGAAACAGATGGACATCGGGTCCCTGGTCTCTAAAAACGGTGACTACGCCATCATAGGGATACGTTCGGGAGCCCCCGAGACCCAGGACGAGACCGAGACCAAGGCAAAAATCCTCAAGGATGCCGCCTCAAAGATGAAAATGCAGACAGGGCTGGACGCAAAAGCGACGGGGTTCAGCGTTCTCATCGCCGATCTCATGGGCAACATAGTCCCAACACAGCTTGAGACCTCGGGGCTGGCACTGGTCTTGTGCCTGCTGATACTGATAATCATCTTCCGGTCTTTCTTCTACGGGTTGATAACCCTCGTGGTAGTCGTGTGCGGCACGTCCGCCGAGCTGGTGTTCCTCTACTTGATGAGGTGGCCGCTGGACTTGATGACGGTCCTGGTAGCGTCGCTGGTCATCGGCGCGGGAATCGACTTCGGCATACACGTGACCCACCGTTTTAGGGAACAGCGCCACGACAAGGGGATGTCACTGGAGGAGTCTGTCAGGATGGCGGTGCTCCACGTGGGCCGCGCGCTGGTGGCCGGCGGACTGACCACGGCCGGGGTGTTCGGGATACTGGGCATCTCTGACATGGAGATGATGCGGCATTTCGGCTGGACGACAGCGGTTGGGCTTCTGGGGGCGCTAGCCGGTGCCCTTTTCGTGCTGCCGAGCATGCTGGTCATACTGTCGAAGAGGCTGGACAGGAGAGCTGACAAGAAGGTCGCTGAGGCCGGCGAGAGCCCGGCAGAAGCCTAGAAGACCTGATGTTGCGCCGCCAGCGGCTTCGACGATCTATCAAAGCCGGCCGCGACGCGCCCTCCGAGATAAGACAGGGAGTTCAGGGACGTATGAGCAATCCATGGGGCCGCGATGCTCCCGGACTTCAACCGTAGCCACGCGAACACCGCTCCGGCGGCGGCCGTGGCCGCCACCAAACCGGCAACAATGCCCAGCCTGGCCCACGCGCCGGAGGCGGCAGCGCTCCCCGCGGCGGGGTTGCTGACGATCGACTGCAGGGTCGGAGAGATGTGCCAAAGCCCGAACACCGTGGAGGAAAAGGCCACCGCGGCACGGGGCTCATGCCTCTGCAAGAACAGCCCCAGCAGCGCACCCCGGAATATCAGCTCCTCGGCGAGGGCAGTCGCCAGGGGTATGCGAACGAGCATCTCGTAGAGGGCGCGCCCGGTGCTCGCGTTCACCACGTCGCCGTCGAGGAAGAAGCGCCTGCTCCACGGGAGGGCCACGCCCACCGCCACGGCGGCCGCGATGGGAGCGACTGAACAAAGCCCGGCCTTCAGCCCCGGCGCGAGCCGTGATCGCTCCAGGCCCATATCTTCCAGGGAGACCCCGGCAAGGCTCGCGAGGTAGACCGCCGCCGCGGCCGCGGCAAGGTTCGCCGGGACGTGGCTAAAATCGGGCAGCACCCGGTCCAGCACCACCCCGTATCCGAGCACGAGGGTGGATGCGGCGACCTCCATTCCGGGTCCGGTGTAAGCCGCAAGGCGCCCGGCGGGATCATCGCTCAAGTTCTTTTCTCCCCGTTCTCTTTCGCTTTCTTTTGTTCCGCTTCGGTCTTCCCGCCATTCTCCTTCTTGTTCTCCGCCTTGACCGTCTTCTTCTCAGGCTTATCCAGTCTGTCTATCCACTCCTGGCGCGCCAGCTCGTATTCCCTGAGAGCCTTCTCGACGCGGTCGAGCCTTTCGTCGCCGCAGTGCAGCGAGTACACCTCTCGCACGAATCGCGCCAGGTCTTTACGGTAGTCGTGCCCCTTCGCCTCGAACCTGCCCGGCACCACGTTGGCCGAGTTCTTCATGTCGATCAAGGTCAGGATGAACGTGACCAGCGGGTAGTATTCCTCGGTCGCCGGTACCGTCGGCGGCCGTTTATCGGGCTCCCCCAGCCACCTTGGCTCCCGCACCAGCAGGTCCAGGCCGAACTGCGCCACGGCGTCGTTGTAGTGGGTGATCATCACGTAGCGAAGCTGGGCCCGCTCCTCCTGCGAAAGCGCCTCGACCTGCTCGAAATCGTTGAACGCTCCCACCAGGGATTTATCGACGTCCGGGCGCGGCGGGCCCAGTGCCTGGTCTTTCCACCTGGTGGCGTGGGGTGTCCCGATCCAGAGGCCGCGGTCCACCCCCAGGGCGAGCATCCCCTCAGTGCCGGTGCCGTCAAAAGCCCCCTCGCTCGTCCAGGCGCCCAGGCTCTCGCCGAAAAGCACCACGCGCGGCCTGCGCTCGCGGGGAAGCTCCGCCAGTTTGGCCTGGAGCGCCTCCAGGAACATCCGGTACTGCCTGACCCCCTCGGGCACCCGGTCCATCGACAGCACCGAGGGGCGCTTGGAATACTGCAGGGCAACCGACGCCATGTGCCCCGGGGTCAGGTACTCGGCCGCTTCCACCGCAACGTAATTCACGTAACCCGTCCCGGTCGGAGAGATGACCATCAGCAAAGGGCGGTCGAACGCGCCGGTTCGCTCCAGCTCGCGCAGTGTGAGCTCCACGCGCTCTTCATCGGAAGCGGCGCAGTCGAGGGCCGCGAAGACGCGGATCGGCTCGGCATACGCCGGCTCCGTCATCACGCGCTCGATCCATTCGGAGCGCAGGTAGGTGCTGACGTAGCGACGCCCCTGCCTGGATAAGGTTTCCCAGGGCACTAGGCTCCCCGGCCCCCCGCTCACCAACGCGCTCGTCGGAGGAGTGTCAAAAGCGGGTTCGATACGGCTCGCGCCCTCCTCGATGCGGCCGTATACGAGCTTTATCAGCAAACCTATCCCGTACCCTATACCCGAGATAGCCGCGAAGTGACCCGGGGGTCTCCAGAGCCGTTCGGGGCTGGCTTATCCCCAGTGCTTCCCACGCTTTCAAGGGAGCCGGGTGGTCAGGGCCGGCGGCTCGCTCGGCGCGTCGGCGGCGCGAATCGAGCACTCCGGCGACTATCACCCCTCCCGGCAAGGCCACCGGAAAGGCGCGCAGGCGGCGCAGGTGAAGGTCGTCAGCCCCCTCCTGGAATACCGCGACGCAGAGCCCGGCGAAAGCGCCGTTTGCGATGAACCTCCCGGCGAGGCGGGCCCAGGCGCGCCCCACGTTCTCGCCCTCCCTCTGCTTGAAGGTGTTCTTCAGCGCTCCTCCGAGCCCGATGGCTGCCAGGTCCAACGCCATGGTATATCGCCGCCAGGAGCGGTCCTCCAGCTCGACACCGTGCTCGTGAGCGTTCGCCGTCCGCGCGGCCACCGCCTCCACGCTGTCCTGCACAAGTGCGCCGACAGCGTATTCCAACGCCATTACGATGCCGGTGGCCAGCGCCTGGTCGAGCACACCGCGCGGCATGAGGGTGCGCTGGAACGTGAAGGGCACTGAGGCACCCGCCAGGAACATGCCCGCCTGCTCGGCGCGGCCGCTCGGGGCCAGCCATTCCCAGAAGCTCATTGCCCATCCTCCTTGTACGCAACGGCGTCATCGGCCGCCCCGGCTGGGGCGACCGCTCTATTCTTCTTGCGCTGCTTCACCAACCATGCGACGTATGCCGGGATTCCCAGCGGAATAGGCATCAGCCAGGTAAGGCCTCGGAACAGCAGGACCCCCGCAACCACCTCGGCCCGGGATCCGCCGGCGGCAATAAGGAGGCTCGTGTAGGATGCCTCGGCGATGCCTACCGCGCCCGGGGTGATGGGAATGGCAGAGATAAGCCTCACGAAAGCGAACACGCCGAAGGCCACGACCCAGGACACGCTGTTGTCGCCGGTGGCAGGCACGCCCGAGAAGCGCAGCGCCAGGAGAAACACCCAGAAGGTGCTCAACTGGTAGAGGACGGCGATAACCGAAAGCGCGAACCAGCGCTTCCTGGCAACGTGGACGGTCTGGTCCCGGAAGCGGGCGAGCGCTTCGCCCCATGTGGTGAAGGGGCCCCGGTGAAAAACGCGCATAAGCCTGGAGGCGGCCCTCCCCGCAAGGTCACCGAGGCGGAAGGCCATCGAGCGTTTCCAGAGGACTAGCCCGAAGACCGCCAGGGCGCCAAGGAGGGTACCCGCGCCGATGAGCGCCAGGATGATCGTACCCCCCGTTTGCTCGCCGCCCACTATGACCAGCATCAGCACCGCCACCACCGGGAGCGCGAGTTTCGCGAAGGTGTTCCAGATGCCGGAAACCCCCAGCATGAGGGAGTACTGCGCCACCCCGAAGCCGTAGGAATGGATAATGGCGTACCCGAGCCCGATCGACCAGGCGCCGCCCAGTGGCAGCGTGCTGGATATGAGGTTCTGGGAGAGCGTCAGTTGGGCTGCCTGCCAGTTGCGCATCCCGGGCAGCGAGGCCTGGTTCATGGACCAGGCGCAGGCAAGGTTCAGAAGCGCGACCACCAGCAGGACCGCCAGCTGCAGGACGCTCAGCTCGCCCATGGCCTTGAAGACGTCCTTGTAGCTGGCGAATTTGGGCAGGATGTAAGAAAAGACCAGCGCGACTATCGCGATGGTGAAAACGGTCATCACGAGACGTTTAAGGAGTGAAGGTTTCTTCGCGGCCGCCGGGGAATCCTCGCGGCCGCCCTCGTTTCGCTCGTCTATCCGTGTATCGCTTTCCGCGTTGTCCACATTACCTCTGCATTACCGTCTCTTGCCCGAGCAGCAAATTCTAACCTCTTTGCGATAGCATTGCTTTCTCTCCCGTTCTTCATACAAATCAACAGCGGGAATTACATCCATGAATTCTCATTAAACACCCTCATCCCTCGTTCGTCTTGAAGCGACGACCATCCACAAGAACGCCCCATGGCACGTTCCCCCGGCGAGCCCCTCAAGTTCAGAAAGCACGACCCGGCGGCCCTGATATACGACTTGCAGCAGGGCAAGCTATGCATCTATCCCCAGCCTCTCGATATCCGGTCCCTGGCGGCCAGGGCCCGCATGGCGCTCAACCTGGGGGTCAAGTGGTAGAAGGCTCCGGATGCGGCGCGCCTTTTTTCAAAGCTGATGAGAGCGAGCGACGCTTTCATCGATGCCCACGACGAGGTTATCCTTTCCGACTTTCTCGACAGCTACACCAGCGACCCCCAGGTGCACCGTTTCATCAATACTTTCTGCTACATGATGTTCGCTATGTCGTGCCGCGGGGCTTCGGCCGGGGAGTTCGTCCACTGCTTCCGCGAGATGTTCAAGGCAGCCGACACGAGCTACCCGCGCGGCGGCTCGGGCGCCATAGCCGATGCCTACCTGCGAGGGCTCGAGCGGCACGGCGGGCAGCTCCACCTGGGTCGGGGTGTCGTGCGTGTGCTTAGCGATGGAGGAAAGGTGACCGGCGTGCTCACCGACGACGGTAAGATTGCCGCCGATGTCGTAGTCTCCAACGTCGGCATCGACCTGACGCTGCAGCTCGCGGGGGAGGAGTCGATGGGCCTGGATTATGCCAGGTATGTCGCGGGGCTCGATTACTCGGGGTCGGGAGTAGTGGCCAAGTACCTGCTCGACAAACAGGTCCTCGATATGCCCGCCATCATCTACATGTCCGACGCTTGCGCCAGGGGCATCGGCACGTGGCAGGCGGCCGCCTCGGCCGAAGCAGTGGCCGGGTTGGTCAAGGAGCGACATCCGCTATAGAAGCCGAACCGGGGGCGGGGAGTGGCCCATCTGATCGCTCGCAATTGCGCACCAATTCCCCGTTGAGAAGTACACCCCGGGGATTCTGCTCACTTCATCAGTTCTTAGCCGGTCTCCCACGCCGGAGCCGGGCGATAGCGATGACTCCGGCCTCAGGCGGACTCCTCGACGCACTCGGTCTTCCTCAGGCGCAGCATGACCGGGAAGCCGATCGGCAGGGTCAGGAAGAAGTAGAGCACGGGGCTCTTCCCTCTCTTCTTCGCCATGCGCATGGCGAAGAGCGCCTCTGTGATATGCGCTATCGCGATAGCTATCGCTGCCTTCTTGACTATCCCCTTGCCCTCCATGTTGCCTCCCTTTGTCAGAGAACCGTTGCCATACTATATCAGATTTCGTTGTTCTGTATCATGATGTATATGAGCGCGATAATCCCGGCTGCTGAGCTGCCGCGGTTCACCGGCGAACCCCTGGTTTCGCTACAATCAACAGGTCATGAACCGAGTAACGAATAAGAACCCACCGCCCCAAGAGAACGGGTCGAAAGGAGACAGCATGGCGCAGGAAGCACTCAAGCCGGGCGACGATGGAGCGACCGACTTCATGGACACGGAACAAGTAGCCACATACCTCGGAATAGACCGGGGCACCATCCTTGACCTGGTCGGGCAGGGAAAGATGCCCGCCATCGACTTCGGGGGCCAATGGCGGTTCTGCCGGATGGGCCTGATGGCGTGGGGAGTCGAGGCTGGCTTCGCGAACCTGACACAAAGGATGTAGCCGTTCAAATACATCGCCGTTCGCGTTAACCTGCATGGCCTCAAAAACGCCGAGTCGGGTCTTCACTATTGTGAGGGCGCCGTCATGTTCACAAAAGACCTGTTCGTATCCACTACCGCCAATGGCTCGACCTCACGGTCGACTCAGGAAGAGCCGGATTCAGACTTTCAGCGGTTTGACCATCTCGTCGCCTTCATAGACGCGCACCCCGCTCTCTACGAGCCGCTTCAGAAAATCCCCTGGGTCGACGCATGCCTCCGGAGGCATGGCTCCTTTATCGGTGATGAGGCCCTCCCCCACCATCTGGACCACTATCGAAGTCGGCAGGCAGGTGAGCTTGTCCATGTGATCGGCGGCCCCGTAGGCCAGGTGCGTCCACTTACCGTTCTTTTTGCCGGTGATGTCGGTCCGGCAGGCGGAGCACGTCTCGGGGGGCTTGCCGATGCTCTCGAGATACGGCAGCACCATGTTGAACAACGCTCCTATCAGGTCCTTCTTGCGCATGGTGTTCGTCAAGCGCAAGCCGACCAGCACGTTGGTGAGGCCGACCAGGAACGCGTCGGTAAGGCCACCCTTGAGCGTAACAGTCCTCGCGTCAATGTAGCGGGGAATTGTCACCGGCTCCGGGTGCCCGGCGTGGAACACGTTGACCGGCCCAACGGTCGCCGGGAAATTTATCCTCTCGAGGCCGGAGCCCGCCTTTATATTCTGCATCCGGCCTTCGATGTACGAAGGTATCATGCCTGTCACCGCGTGGATATAGTGGAATGTGACCGCCTTGCCGGCGGTGTCCGCCGGGTCGCACGCCCAGGAGACGGCTATCTCCTCCACCTCGTCGAGTTGGTCGGCACCGAAGCGCGCGAAGACGTTGGTGATGCCCGGGGTCCAGCCGACCCCTGTGATCGCGGTAACGCCGGCCTTCTTGGCGGCGGCGTCGAGCTCCAGGAAGTCGGCTGCCGCGTCATAGTCGTCGCAGATGCTCACGTAATTTACGCCCGCGTCGATGCAGGCGCTCGCCACCTTCTTCTCGTACTTGTAGAACGGCCCGATGGTCCCCATGGCCACGTCGAAGCCCCTGACCGTCTCCACCATCTGGGCGTGGTTGTTCGCGTCCACCTTCTTCGCGCTGCACTTGCTCCCGAGCTCGCGCGCGACCGCCTCCGCCGCGTCGAGGTCGTGGTCGGCGATCAGGATCTCCTCGACGCTCTCCTTCGAGGCGAGGTCCTTGACCCCCAGCCGGCCCATGACTCCGCCTCCTCCCAGCGCTACTACCCTCATCTGGTTCACTCCTTTCATCCCGCGAGCCGTCCCCGGGGCGCCGGCGGGGCCGCCGGTCTCCCGCCCTCTTGATCTGCCCTGCTACATTCGACGGTACCTGTCGGACTCCTGCCTGCGGCTGCCGGTGATAGAATTGCCCGCGGACCGGCTGAGCGTCGCGGAAAAGGAGGTTTCCAGATGACCGGGCACGCCGTCGATGCGCTGCAAGCCTTCTTCCACCCGCGGTCGGTGGCGGTTGTCGGAGCGTCGAGGCGAGGGCAGGCATCAGAAACGTCATCATTCCCGCGGCGGGCTTCTCCGACGCCGGTGAGGAGGGCAGGCGCCTGGAAGAGGGCGTGATGGAGGTCGCCCGCGGCGCGGGGATAAGGGTGATGGGCCCGAACAGCATCGGCACGGTCTGCCCGTCGTCCGGGCTCGCCACCTCCATCGTCTCTCTCGACCGGATGCGCCCCGGCACGGTCGCCATGTTCGGCCAGTCGGGGCTTTTCTCGAGCGGCATCGCGCGCTGGATAAACACCGGCGAGCGGTTCGCTGTCAGCAGGATAGCCTGCCTCGGTAACAAGGCGGACATCGACGAGGTGGACATGCTCCATTGCCTGCGCCGGGACCCCGAGACGAAAGTCATCTGCGCCTACACCGAGGGCGTGTCCGACGGCAGGGGCTTCGCCGACTCGCTGAAGCTCGCCGCGGCGGCCAAGCCGGTGCTCCTCCTCAAGAGCGGTCGCACCGAACAGGGGCGAAGCGCGGTGGCGAGTCACACCGGCTCCCTTTCGGGCAACGACAGCATTTTCAACGGGCTCGTCGAGCAGGCAGGGGCCGTCAGGGTCGACGACTTCGAGGAGATGCTCGACTGCGCGAAGGCGTTCGCGTCTTTGCCGCTTCCGGCCGGAAACCGGGTCGGGGTGGTCTCGATCACCGGTGCCGGGTGCGTTCTCTCCGCCGACGCGGTGGGGCGTCTCGGCCTTGAGATGCCGCAGCTCTCGGAGCGGTTCGCGGCCAGCATGAGAGAAGTCGCGCCCGCCTGGGTTCCGTATCGAAACCCGGCAGACATCTGGGCCGCCATCGAGGCCCGCGGCCCCGAAGAAAGCTTTACACTGGCCGCGAAAACGATGCTTGAAGAGGAGCGCATCGACTCGGTGGTTGTGATCTTCACCGTTATACCGGAATCCGGCATGGACTCGGCGGCGATGTTCGCCTCGCTCCGCGCGCATTACCCTAAAAAGCCGCTCGCGGCGGTGCTGATGGGCGGTGACGCCCGGATGTGCGCCGAGTGGAAGAGCTCGATCGAGGGCGGCGGCGTTCCGGCCTACCCCTCCCCAGCCCGCGCCCTGAGGTCGATCGCTGCGCTCTGGAAGTTCGCTTCGCGCTATGAGGACTGACCGCGCGGAACTCTACGCGCCGAGCGCTGCCGCTGCGGCGTCCCCGTCCTTGTCCTCCACTATTATCAGGAGGTAGTAATCGCCTGCAGAGACCGTGGCTGTTCCCACCACTACGTTGATACCCGCGTTTGATAGCGGCCTGGTGACCTCGGCACCAACGCCAACCCGGTCGATGCCGCTCAACAGGAAGCCCGCGCATTTCTCGACGCCGAGCCCCCGGGAACCTGCGAATTCCCGCAGACCGTCCGGCTTGTCGGGAACGCAGTAGGCCATCCCCTTCGCACCACCGCAAGAGAAAGCCGCGAGGTGGAAGATGTTCAGATCGGCTTCCGCGATTCCCGAGAGCATCTCCTGGAGCGCGCCCGGCCTGTCTTCGATCTCGACCCTGTAAACATCGATACGCTGTGCCGCCATGTCATCCCCTCCTGTCGCCGGTCGGGCTATTCCAATAAACAGCACCGGTTCCCCGGATGCGTTTCAGTACTGCTAGAACTTGAACCCCTCGGCGAACATCGCTGTCGCGGGGCTGAATACCGTCGGGTCGGTCATGACGTTCACGCAGGCGGGCTTGCCGCATTCCAGCGCGCGCTTGATGGCCGGCGCAATGCCCTCGGCCTTGTCCACGAACTCGCCGTAGCCGCCCAGCGCCTCCACTATCTTCTCGTAGTGGATCGTGCCGAGCTCGGTCCCGCACACCCTGTCGTCCGAGTAGCAGAGCCTCTGGTGGTGCTTGACCATGCCCCACCCCTCATCGTTGCTGATGACGCAGACCATGGGGATGCCGTGGCGTACGGCGGTCTCAAACTCCATGGCGTTAAGCCCGAACGAGCCGTCGCCGGTGACAAGGACGACACGCTTGTCCGGAAGGGCGACCTGGGCGCCCAGGGCGAACGGCATTCCGGTGCCGAGGCAACCGAACAACGTACCGCTGCCGATGACACCGGACGTCCGCGTGGCCCTGAAGGTCATCAGGGAGAAGTAGAGCGCGTCGCCGCCGTCGAGCACAAATACAGTATCGTCGCCCGCGGTCTGCCTGACCTGCTGCATCAGGTAGAACGGGTGGATGGGGTCGGCGGGGTTCTCCCGCTGCTGCCTGTCGGTCTCGGTCAGCCCGGCGAATATTCCCTTGAGGGAGCCCAACCATTCACCGCGGTCAGCCTCTTTTACGCTTTCGTTCAACAGCTTCAACGTGGCGCGGGCATCGCCTGCCAGGCCGACGTCGGCCTGGCGGTTCCGGTCCACCTCCGCGGAGTCGATGTCGAGTCTTACGACCTTCGCGTTCGCCAGCACGTCGCCGAAGCCGAGCACCCAGTTGAGCCTGATGCCCACCGTGAAGACCACGTCGGCCATCGAGGCCGCCGCGAGCACACCCATCAGCCCTCCGTCCCAGAGCGACTGCGGGTGCTCGTCGGGGACGGCTCCCCGCCCGTTATCCATCAGTATGAAGGGCATGCCGGTCTTGTCCAGGAAAGCGCGAAGCTCGTCAGCCGCCCCGCTCGCCGCTATTCCGCTGCCCCCGAGCAGCAGCGGTTTCTCGGCGCCATCGAGCAGCTCGAGAGCCTCGTTGACGGATTCCTCGTCGGGGACGACCGCGTACTTCTTCGACGGCCTCGCGGGCCACTTCATCTCGGACTCCTCGGTGGAGATATAAAGCTCATCAGGGGGTATCTCGAGGAACACCGGGCCGGGCCTGCCGGAGACCGCGTGCCTGAACGCCATCCCGAGGTACTCCGGTATCCGGGCGACGTCGTAGCACCTGCCGATCCACTTGACCACGGGCCTTATCATATCGACCTGGTTCATGTCCTGCAGGGCTCCCCTGTCGAGGTCGCGGATGGGTGCCATGCCGCTCAGCACCACCACGGGGACGTTCTCCATGAAGGCGTTCGCCACGCCGGTGAGGGCGTTCGTGAAACCGGGGCCGGCGGTGACCAGGCAGACACCGGGCTTGCCGGTGAAGACAGACCAGGCATGCGCCGCCATGACCGCGGCCTGCTCGTGGCGCACGTCGATGTTGCGGACCCCGTAGTCCAGGCACCCGTCGAAGACAGGCGCGATGTGCCCGCCCGAGAGCGAAAAGATCGTGTCGATTCCCTCGACTTCCTTGATGTATTTCGCTACGATCTGCCCCCCGAAGATCTCTGCCATAACATCCACCTCCAGCTTCATGCGCCCTGGCGCAAAAAGATTCGCGGCCCGAGCCCCACACGGGTGCTCTGCCTGAATCATATTAGGAATCCCCGGTTACCACCATAAGATTCTTAGAAAATATGTACTTTTCGGCGGAAAGCGCGCAGGAGCGCCGGCGTCCGTATGTCGATCGCTCCGTACTCGCACAGCTCCGAGCAGCAGAAGCACCTGATGCACTTCCCGGCGTCCACCAGGGCCGCGTCCTCGCCAAGTGTCACGGCGCGGCGCGGGCAGACCTTCACGCACGTCCCGCAGAGGGTGCATGCCCCGGGCAGGGGGACGGGCCTCGCCGAGAGCCACCGGCTGAGGCGTTCGACGAGCAGGGCGGGTATTCGCTCGCTGAAAACGCTCCCAGCGGGCAGTCGGAAGTCGCTCAATAACGGCTCGCTGGCGACGTCGCCGAGCACCTCGAACCAACCGGTGCCCTCGCCGCAGACGCCTCGCTCTATCGCGGCCCTCAAGGCCAGGCTGTCGCGCATCTCGAGGCCGACCAGCTTCATAAGAAGCGACTCCAACGCGAACGCGTTCGCCCCCGCCGCGATGACACCCATCTTCCTTATGGCCCCACGCCGGGAGCCGTCGCCGTCGATCACGTCGACGGCGTCCACCACGTGGAAAGCGGGACGGGCCGCAAGATGCACGTCCACTATGAGGTCGGCAAAATCGCGCTCGTTGTCAAACCGGGAGTGGTAAGAGAACTTGGTGGTGCCCGGCACCGCCCCGTAGAGGTTCTTGATGGGTCCGGTGATGTTCAGATAGCTGTGGGTCTTGAACTTGGAGATGGAGACAAGTCGGTCGGCCTCGACCATTGCCGCGCAGAGTTTCAAGCGCTTCATGGCCGTGCCATCAGGCAGGGAGACATCCACCGTGCGCGTGTCGAACGCGAGTTCGGCCCCGGTCTGTCGGGCGACTTCGGCCAGGCCGTTCTTCTCGTAAACCCTCTTGAGCAGCGCCGGGTTGAACGGGCCGCCGGGGCTGTCGCCTATCAGTACCCTGTCGGTGACCTTTCTGAACTCCTCGGCGACGGCCCGAACGACCTCGGGATGGGTCACCCGGGCGGTCTCGGGCGCGACGGCCACGGCCGCGTTGACCTTGAGAAAGACGGTCTGTCCGGGCCCGGCTATGCTGCCTGCCCCGCCCAGCGACTCGAGCACCGTGGCGACGCTCTTTCTTACAAGCTCCCGGTGGTAACCACCGCACCTCGCCAGTGATACTCGCTCGTCGCTCACCTATGACCGGCTGTCATTTGGGGCTGCCGTACATCGCCCGCTCGGCGATGACCGGTTTGTCGCTCTCGACCCTGGTCGAGACATCCCAGGTCCCGGGTACGGTCTCTCCCGCGTTGAAGTTCATGCGTGAGCGTGCGGGGACCATCACGGCCGGGCCTTTTACCTCGCCCGCGGTGGTCAGGTAGTCGACCCTGACTTCAGCCGGGTCGCCGCCCGGGTTCTGCACCAGTATCCAGGTCTCGAAGCCGGTCCCGGTCGAGCCCTCGGCGAGGTACCAGGTCTTCGCGGGAGCCGAGGCGCCGATGGAGTCGTGCGCCCAGACCCGGTTGTTGCCGTACATCGCCCGCTCTGCCACCACCGGACGGTTGGCCTCGACCTTGGTGGAGACTTCCCAGGCGCCCGGCACGACGCGCCCGACGTCAAACGATTTGCGCGCGTTCGCGGGCACCTTATCGACCTTTTGCGCCACGGCGCCCGCGGGAGTCATGTAGGTCAGGGTAACCTCGGCCGGAAGCCCGTTCGGGTTCTGTACCAGTATCCAGGTCTCAAAGCCCGGGCCCGTCGAGCCCTCGGCGAGGTACCACAACCCCGAAGGGGCGGCCGCGCCGATCGAGTCGGTGCCCCAGGTCCTGCCGCTGCCGTACATCGAGCGCTCGACCACCACCGGCTTGTTGGCCTTGACCATGGTCGACACGTCGAATTTGCCGGGCACGGTATCGGCAACGTCGAAAGTCCTCCGCGTCCTGGCGGGGAGGTTGACCCTGGGCCCGCTCACCGGGCCGGAGCCTGTCATGTAGGTTATCTCTACGTTCGCCGAAGTATCGTTGGGGTTCTGCACCAGGACCCAGGTCTCGAAGCCGGTCCCGGTCGAGCCCTCGGCAAGGTACCAGGTCTTCGCGGGAGCCGATGCGCCGATGGAGTCGGTGCCCCAGGTCCGGTCCCCTCCATACATGGACCTCTCCCCGATGACCGGTTTGTTGCTGCCCACCTTCGTTGAGACGTCCCAGGAGTTGGGCACCGTGGCGGCGACGTTGACCGTTGAGCGCGACCTGGCCGGTATGTTCAGCGTCGGTCCGTCGACCTGGCCCGTGGAGGTCATGTAGTCGAGCTCGACCGTGGCCGTCACGTCGCCGGGATTCTGAACCAGGACCCATGTCTCAAAGCCCGGGCCCGTGGAGCCCTCGGCCAGGAACCAGTCGGTCGCCGGCGCCGCGGCGGCTATGGAGCCGGTCCCCCAGGTGCGGCTGGTCGGGGGTAGGACGACCTGGCCCAGCAGAATATTGCCATCGTCACCACCCACCCACGCATGGCCGCCGTCCGGTGCGGTCAAACCTCCGAGGTTGTTCACCGAGCCGGTGTTCTGCGCGGTCCAGGTGTTCCCGTCATAGTAACGGGCGACCCCTCCATCGCCCACCGCCCATACACGGCCGGCGGACACCGCCGCCACGGCGAAAAGGTCGGCCGTGGTGCCGCTGGCCTGCTGGCTCCAGGTGCCGGGCCCGTTTATGAACATGATGAAGCCGCCGGGGCCCACTGCCCAGGCATGGGTCGCGTCCAGCGCAGAAACCGAGTTGAGCCCGTTGAAGGCGCCTGTATCCGTGCCCTTCCAGGAAGCGCCGTTGTAATAGAGGAGGGTCTTTCCGCTGCCGACCGCCCAGACGTGCTTCGAGTCCGCGGCGGAAACGCCGTTGAGCCACTGGGTGGTGCCCGACGTCTGCCCGCTCCATGCAGACCCGTTGCTGAAGCGCACCGTGCCCGACGCGCCGACAGCCCATACGTGGTTCTCGTCCGCGGCGGTCACGGCGAAGAGCGTGCTTGAAGTCCCGCTGCTCTGCAGGGCCCAGGCGGCCCCGTTCCAGAAAGCGACCTTGCCCCCCTCACCTACGGCCCATACGTGTTCGGAGTCGAGCGCGAATACGTCAAAGTACGGTCCGCTTGCGCCGCTCGGCTGGGCCGTCCAGGCCGAGCCGTTGTAGTGGAGGATATCTCCACTGGCCCCGACCGCCCAGGCCTGGTTCTGATCGAACGCGGACATCCCGAGGATGTCGAAACTCTCGCCGGCTGTCTGTCGGTTCCAGGCGCCGTCGTAGGAGAGGATCTCGCCGGCGTTACCCGCGGCCCAGACGTGGGTCGCATTGAGGGCCAGGACACTGTGAAGCGTCTCCGAGGAGCCGGTCATCTGTTCGGCCCAGGTCGTTCCCTTGAAAAAGAGCGCTTTCCCGTCCGAACCCACCGCCCAGGCATTCGAGGCGTCGACCGCGGAAACGTCTGTCAGCCAGCAGTCCTCGCCGGTGGCCTGCGTCACCCAGGACGAGCCGTTGAAGAAAAGGATGAAGTAGGAAAGAGTGTGGCTGACCTGCCGGTAGCCGACCGCCCAGGCGTGCGTGGCGTCTACAGCCGAGACCCCGTTTATCCAGCCGTCGCTGACGCCGCCGGCCTGGCCGGTCCACGTCGTACCGTTGTAGAAGATGACAGTTCCACCGGACCCCACCGCCCAGGCGTGCGTGGCGTCCACGGCGGAGGCGGAGATCAGGGCGTTGGTCGTGCCGGTCACCTGCGCGGTCCAGCTGGAGCCGTTGAAGAAAAGGACCGTGCCGCCGGAACCCACAGCCCAGACATGGGTCGCGTCGACAGCGGCGAGCCCGTTAAGGCTGTTGATGGTGCCGCCGGCCTGCGCGGTCCAGGATGTGCCGTTGTAGAAAAGTATGGTGCCGCCTGCCCCGACGGCCCAGACATGTGTCGGGTCCACCGCCAGCACGTCGTTGAGAGTACCAGTGGTGCCGACGGTCTGCCGGACCCAGTAATCCCCGTTGTTGAAGAGGATGGTGCCGCCGGCCCCGACGGCCCAGACGTGCGCCGTGTCCGCGGCAGAGATGCTGAAAAGGTCGTTCCCTTGCGGCAGCGGGTTCTGCCAGCTCCAGACATATCCGTCGGCCGCCAGCGCACCGGCCGGCGCTAACGCGAACGCCATAAGGACTGCCGCTATCAAGAAGATTATCGTCGAAGAAAGAGCTTTTCCCGGCAGCCTCTTCATGACTCCTCCCATCACTTTGGTCAGTCGTGCCGCTATTATACATCGGGCTCGCGTTTAACAAGTTCAAAGCGGGGGTGAGCGACGCAACCCCGACCGTCTACAGGTCGATGATGCGGGGCTTGTCCGTGACCTCGACGATTGTGTACCTGGAGTGATTCTCGGCGTCGGCGGGGTTGTTGAACCAGGCGCCGGTGTTAACCGCGGTGGTGCCGGACAGGGGAAGGTCCAGGGTGGCCGCCCTGTGTGTGTGCCCGTAGATGAAGTAGTCTGGCTTCACCTCGTAGAAGTGGTCGAGAAGGGCCTCTATCTCGACAGCGTTTTCCTCGATACTGGTATCGCGGAACGACGACACCCTGTACTCCCGCTCGAAACCGAGCATCTTCGCCGTCCGGCTCACTATTCGATAGAAACGGTACCTGCCGTCTACGACACCCGGCACCGCTGTGCTCAGTGACAACATCTCGTAATAGGGAGACAGGAACGCCTCCATGTCGTCGAGGCCCACACTCGGGTTTTTCTTCAGTAGAAAGGCGTTCAGGAACCTTCGCTTCGGGCGCCAGAGCGAGCGCTCGAAAAACCCCAGAAGGTGGCCGTGGGTTAGAAGCGCCGTCTTGCCGCGCACCGCCACGTGGTGCCACGGATAGGCCATGAACGAGGGTACCGTCGCCCCTTCCGGCCTCAAAGGCTCCAGCACCGGGCAGTCGGCGACCAGCGGGATGGTGAGAGGTGGCGCCTCCAGCTCGCCCGAGCGCAGCCTCTTGCTTACCTGCTCGTTGTGGTAAAGGCGTACCGCGTGGTGGTCGTGGTTTCCCGGTATATATATTATGCGCCCGACGTTCTCAAGCTTGAACAGCGAAGAAATGAGCTCCCTTGACTGCTCCAGCGCGTTGTCGAGGGTAGCGGTCCAGAAGTCGAAGATATCGCCGAGCAGGACCAGCTCGTCGATTTGCCCGAGCTCCCTCAGGCCATTTGTGAGCCTCATCCTGTTATCAGCGGTGCCCAGCGCTCCGTAATCGTTCCCGAAATGCATGTCGGAAACAACAACCAGGCGGTCGGCCACCGCTTCGGGCAACTGGTGTTTTACAAGCGCCCGGGCCCCCGGAATGCGAGAGGCGATGAGCTCGATACGGCGGCGTGCCTCCACCGCGATGTGTCGGCGCGACCCACCGCCCGCGCGCTTCCTTCCATTCTTCTCGCTATCTTCATCCATAATGCAACATTGGGGTCAGGTCACTTTTGTGCATTCTCACCCTGGGGTCAGGTACCCTGACATGAATTTGTATCCGAGACATCCGGATGCCGCTGAAAATTCATGTCAGGGTGTCTGACCCCAAGATGAATTATAGCAGGCCGGTCTTCTCGAGAGCGGCGGTGATGGCCTCGCGGGCGGGGCACTCCGGCAGCTCGAGGAAGGATATCTCCTCGCCGTCGAACCGGCGGATGGTGTCGTCCTCCGGTATCCAGCCCAGCACCTCGAGCGAGGTCCCCATGCGAATCTTCTCGGCCTCGCGCCCTTCGCGCGCCCTGTTGACCAGCAGGCCGGCATCCTCGCCGCCGATCATGCTGTCCGCGACGCCCTTTATGGTCTCCGCGACCCTGACCGCCTTGGCCGAGGTGTCCGACACGAGCAAAACGTAATCGACCGGGCTCATCACCTTGCGGTTGACCTGCTCGATACCCGCTTCGGCGTCTATGACGGTCGCGTCGAAGCGGCCCGCCAGGCCTTCGATTGCGTCCTTGAGGATGACGTTCACCTTGCAGTAGCAGCCCACGTCCTCGGGCCGCCCGATGGACAGGAACGCCAGGTTGCCCTTTTCCGTAAGCGCTTCGGCGAGCAGGTAATCGAGCGAGACGGCCAGGTCCTTCTCGTCGCGCCCTCCAGCTTTGACCTCCTCGATTATCTCCTTTCGAACATCGTTGAGCGTCTTTCGAGGGGTGAGCCCGAGCGCCATGCCAAGCCCGCCCGCCGGGTCGGCGTCGACGATTAGCGCGCGCACTCCATCCCTGGCCGAGAGAGCCTGCGCCGCAACCGCGGAAACGGTGGTCTTGCCGACGCCTCCCTTACCGCACACCGACAGGATCATCAGGGCACCTTTCCTTCGGTCAGCTTCTTCCTTATCATCTTCAGGTCCATCACGGTGTCGCAGACCTCCTGGTACTCGCAGGTCTCACAGTCGAAGTTCTCCTCCTGGTACATCTTCATCATAGCGTCGACTATCCTCTGGGCGCCCGCCGCGGCGCCCGACAGCTTCTTCACGTCCTCGACGCTCGCGGTCACGAAGACGACCTGTGCGGCCGAGACCTCGTCCAGGCTCTTGAGCGCCTCGATAAAGGCCGCCCCCAGATCCACCAGGGAAAAACCCTCCTCCCTGGCAACGCGCGCCACCCTGCACCAGATGCTCTGCCTGCTGGGCATCGTTCGCACCGAGAAGCCATGGAGCCTGGTATCGTAAACGGCGTCCCGAGCGTCGCGGTAGGAGTCGTACTCGCTTGCGAAGGAGCCACCCGCTATGACAACCTGCGCGAAAGGCACGTTGCGCTCTTTCGCCTCAGGTACGTCGGGCCCCACGAGAGTAATACGCCCGTCCTCGACGTCGCCTCCCTCGCTCCAGAGCAGAAGAGACAGGGACGCGACAGAGGGGTTGCCGAGCTCGAGGGCTGTGTCCTCCTCCAGCACGAGGCTCTGCCCTTCGGGCCAGGGTGCCCGCTCCCCGGCGCTGAACTCGCGCGCTCCGGCTCCTTCCCGCCAGTCGGCGAGAATCCGTCTTACTTCGCCAAGCTGTTCATCGAACAAGGCCATGTCGTCTCAATGCTTCGTGGGGCTGAAAGCTCCCAAAAGCGGTCTCTTACTCCTCTTCTTCTTCCATGCCGGCGAGCAGGGCCGCGCCGACGGCGGCCGCCAGCCTCGGGTCATGGGGAAACTCGTAGAACGTCCCGTTCATCTTCTGCGTTATACGTCCCCTGACTGCGTCTATCCTCGCTACACCACCGGTAAGGGTATACTTGTCCCCCTCGGTGAATTTGCGGGCCTGCGCGGACACGATGCTCGCCACCGAGTCGCACAGACCGGCGACAATATCCGCCGGCTTCTCGCCGTCGTTAACATGAGTGATGACCTCGCTCTCCGCGAAAACACCACACTGGCTGCTTATGGAAACCGGCTTTTCGGCCCCCTCCACCACGCCATCGATGTCGTCGATGCCCACGCCAATAGCGTGGCTCATGACCTCCAGGAAGCGCCCGGACCCCGAGGCGCACTTGTCGTTGCGCATGAAGTTGACCACGTCGCCGTCCTCGTTGATGAGAATCGAGGCGATGCTCTGGCCGCCGACGTGCACTATCATGTTTATCTCGGGCAGGAGGTAAGCGCCCGCCGCCGCCACGCAGGTCACCTCGTCCTCGGTGAAGTCCAGGCCCCTCAGCAGTTCGGCCCCGCCACCGGTGGCGGCGCGCGCATCCAGCCCTTCGAGCCCGAAGCCCGCGTCCAGCAGGACGGAGCTCACCAGCATGTCGATCTCGCTCGCCACGTTCCCGGTGGTGTCCATTATTCCGCTCGCGACCAACTTGTCCCCATCAAGGATGACCACCTTCGAGAGCAGGTTGCCGATGTCTATCCCCATTGTCTTCACAGGGCAGCACCTGCCTTCTGCGCCAGCACGGCGGCGCCGAAAGCGCCCATCAGTTGCGGGTCGAGGTGCGGGACGAACATCCTCAGGTTGAGCACCCTCTCCAGCTCCGCCTTGACCGCGACGTTCTTGGCCACGCCACCTGTCATCATGACCTCTTTCTCCCAGCCCACGCGTCGCACCAGGGCCATCACCCTGTCCGCCATGGACTTGCACGTCCCGGCCGCCAGGTCGGCCTTGTCGAAACCCTTCTGAAGATAGTGCAGGACTTCGGTCTCGGCGAAGATGCTGCACCTCGAGCTGAGCTCGATCTTCCCCCGCGCCCTGAGCGCGATGCCGCCCAGGTCTTCGAACGAGACGCCCAGGGTGCGGCTCATGACCTCCAGGAAGCGGCCGGTGCCCGCGGCGCACTTGTCGTTCATGACGAAGTTGACCAGGTCTCCGCTCTCGTTGACGCGGATGACCTTGGCGTCCTGGCCACCGATGTCGATTATGGTGCGGACCTGCGGGGCGATGGTGAAAGCACCTATCCCGTGGCAGGATATCTCGCTCACGTTCTCCTGGGCCAGCCCTTCGCCCTGGACCTTGTCGCGTCCGTACCCGGTGCTCACGCAGTAGGTGATGTCACCCCACGACAGGCTATGCTCATCGAGGAGTTGCCCCATCACGGTGCGGGCAGAATCCAAAGGGTTGGGTTTCACCCTTATGCTTTTCGAGAGGAGCTTTACGCCTATCGTCTTGAGTAACGGGGTGCGGCCGTCCTCTATCAGGACCGCCTGCGCGGTCAGCGAGCCCACGTCGATTCCAGCAAACGACATTCAATCTCCCTTTCTTTTTTGGTCATAGCGCTTCGGTCGCTGTCGCGGTAGTGCTGAGAACAAGAAAGTGGCTTGACCCCACTTTACCTTTTTCGTGTTTTGACCTTTCGCTTCTTGACCACAACGTTACGCATGAACTCGTCGATGTTTTCCTGCAGGGTCGACACCGGGGTCATTCCGCTCAGCCAGGCGTCGCCCTGAAGGGACAGCACCGGCGCCCCTATGCGGTCCATCAGCTCCTTCTGGACTATGGAGATGACGCTCCAGGTCTGCTTGCAGGCGTGGTGACCGCAGTAGATGGCGCAGTTCGCGTCCAGCATCTTCGCCATGCTGATGGCGTCATCTATCCACGCCACCGACATCGACTCGGCACCCATCTGGCGGGTCATGGGAAACGTCCTGGCCGCCTCGCAGATGCCCTCGAGCATCGTCTGCCTGCTCTCCGTCGAGATCGGTTCCGGGAAGAAGAGGTCGAGCACGTCGAAGAGGTGCGTGTATCCCTGCTCCTCCATCCAGTTGAAGAGCCCGGCGAAGTCTATGTAGTAGCTCGTGTACAGCCATCCGACGCGCGCGAGCTCCTTTTCCGCCGGGTAATCGCCCGCCTCCAGCCGCTTTTTAGCCTCCTCCACCATGACTTCCATCGTCCTCAGCGACTCGGGCCTGCCCCACTGCGTGAAGCGGGCGGCGTAGATGAACATGTTGTATATGTTCGGCACCGGGCAGGGGGCGTTCTTCTTGAGCTCCCAGAGCTGGTAGTGTAGCTCCGCGGAGCGGTTGCAGTAATCGACGACCTCGCGCAGGCGCTCTTCCTTGATGGTCTCCCCCACGAACTCCTCGAGCTGCTCGACCATTCTGAAGAAGTTCTTCTTGTACTGCTCTATGCCGCGCTCTGTGTCGTCCACCGGCTTCTCCACCACGAACTGCGGGATGCCCATGTAGTTGGCGACGAACTCGTGGATCTTCGAGTTGGCGTCGCATGCGCCGGCGGTGCAGGAGATGATGGCATCCGCCTCGAAGTCCACGCCGGTCAGCATCGAGCCCAGCTCGATGGCGCTCGCGGAGCACAGGTGGTCGGGGATGCCGAGGCCCATCGCGTAATCCCAGTAGCGGTGCCCCTTGCCCTCGGTGGCGCTGCCCGCCAGCGTGGAGAGTATCTCGCTGGTCAGCGGCACCGCGTTCTCGAACGCGTGTACGAGCTCGGGAACGAAGTTGAACGGCACGAGGATGACCTTCTTTCCCGCGGCCTTAGCCTCCCTGGCGTTCTTCAGCCACTGCCCGACCATCTTCAGGAAGATGATCCCGGCGCGCCGGATCCGGTCTTCAAGGACAGCCTCGAGCGTGGCGGCAACGTCCGGGGGCATCACGTCGATGATACCCCGGGCCTCCTCGTGGCTCATCTCGTCGGGTACCTTGAGAACAACCTCGAAGAGCTGCTGGACCCTGTCGAAGAGTCCCGAGCCGGGGATGGTGCTGGCTATCACAGGCATTGCTTCTCCTCTCTCAAGCGCTCGTGGTTTCCGCTGTGCTCGCGGTGCCCGCGGCCCCGACCCCCCGCCTGCGCAACTTCCTCTTGGCCCCGCTCTTCGGCAATACCACGTTCTTGATGAACTCGTCTATCTCCTGCTGTATGACTGTTATGGGAGTGGTCCGCTTGAGCCAGGAGTCGCCCTGCAGGGCGAGCATGGGCACGCCCGCCCGCTTCATCAACTCCGTGCGCAGGATCGAGGCCACACTCCAGGTCTGCTTGCAGGAGTGGTGGCCTGAGTAGATCGCGCAGTCGGCGCCGAGATCCTTTGCCGCGTAGAGCGCGTCCTCCAGCCAGCACATTGACATCGATTCTCCGCCCACCTGCCTGGTCATCGGCATGTTCCATGCCTCCTCGGCCATCCCCCAGAGCATGCTTTCGCGCGAAGAGGTGTCTATGACACCTGGGAATAGCAGGCCGAGCCCGTCACCGAGGTAAGTGTAACCCCGTTCCTCCATCCAGTTGAAAAGCCCCGCCAGGTCGAAGTAGTAGCTGGTATAGGTCAGGAAGCAGCGGGCGACCTCGCTGTCGGCAGGGTAAGCCCCCTCCTTCAAGCGCCTTTTGGAAACGTCGACAAGGGTCCTCATACTCTCGATGGCCAGGTCCGTGCCCCACATGGCAAACCTGGCCGCGTATGAGTAGAGAGAGAACAGGTTGGGCACCGGGTCTGGAACCGCCTTGTGCAGGTCCCACAGCTCTGCCATCAGCCTGTTTGCCTTGTTGACCTTCTCGCAGGTCCGCCGCAGCATGTCATCCGTAAGCTCCTCCCCGAGGTACTCCTCGAGCTCGCGGACCAGCCTGTCGAAGTTCTTCTGATACTGCGCGCGGCCACGCTCGGAGCCATCCACAGGCTTCTCCAGTATGAACAGGGGGATGCCGAAGTAGTTGGATACCAGCTCGTGGGTCTTGGAGTTGATATCGCAGGAGCCGACCGCGGCGCTGACTATCGCCTGCGGCTGAAAGTCGTCGCTGCCCAGCATGGACCCCACCTCCACGGCGTTGGCCGAGCAGATGTGGTCGGGCAGTCCGAGGCCGAGAGCCATGTCGTAGTACCGCTCGCCCTGTCCCTCGAGCGCTATCACCCCCAGCGAGGAGAGCACCTCACTTGTTAATGGAAAGGAGTTTTCGAAACAGTGAATGATCTCCGGGGGAAAGCAGAAGGGAATCAGGATGGATTTCTTTCCCTCCAGCGGGGCGTTCCTGGCGTCCTCGAGCCACCTGGCAAGCATCTTCATGAACGCCATGCTGCCCTCCCGGGCGCGTGGTATCAGCATTGCGCTCAACGACTTGCGCGTGTCCTCAGCCAGCACGGCCATAAGGCCGTCGACCTCCTCGTCGCTCATCACGTCTGGAAGCTTTCCGATAATCTCGAAAAGGCCGGACACGCGATCGAACAGGCCGAGCTTCAAATCCTGGGGCCCCTTACCCCCCGAGGTGTACGATTGGGTTGCGGTAGCGGTGACAGCGTTCATGACTGATCACCAATCCTCTCCAGGAAAGCCTGAACCCTGGTCCTGATGCGGCCTATGTCGGCTGTCGAGCCGTACTCCTTCTCGAGCTGCAGCACGGGGATGCTGCGCTTCTCCAGATCTAGCCTGAGCTGCACGTTATCGACGCCGTGCACGTCGCAGAACTTGTTATGCATGACCATCACGCCGTCCACGTCGTACTTCTTCACGGCGTCCAGGACAAAATCCCGCCGCCGCGGATAGTCCTCGTACATCCTGGGGCATAGCAGGTCCTTGAGGTAAACGTCGGCGAGCGCCTCTATCGGGTCCCTGGTCGTGTCGACCGGGCTCCAGAACGCCCTGGCCCCGTAGCACAGCCCGTCGGTGACGACCAGTCCGCCAACGTCCTCGATGGCGTTGATGAGTTCGAGCTCGTCGGTTGCGGCGCCGCAGAGCATCAGGCGCGCGCGGTAGCCGGACACGCCCGTTCCCCTGCGCTCCTCGATGGCGCTTTCGGCCAGCCTGATAAAGTCGTCGTAAGGCACCGCGGAGGCGAGCAGGAATATGGAGAGTGCCTCCGTGCCGGTGAACGCCGGCTTCCGGCCCATCCGCATCTCGTACACCTCGCGCAGCTTGTCCCTTATCGTCTCCTGGCGCTCTATCGCGCCCTTCATCGCCTCGTCGGTTATCTTGACCCCGAAGTGCTCTTCGATGGCGGACTTGAAGAGCCTGAGCTCCTCGATGTAGTACACCATCGCGTCCTCATTGACCTGGTGCGGCACCTTGACGTAGTGAAAGAACTCCGACGGCTGGACATACTCCCAGTTCTCGAACATCCCCCGCAGGTGGTCGCACCCGTTGGTCTCGATAGACCCGTCCAGGAACGCGTAGGTACCGTCCAGGCCGAGCTGCAGGCAGGAGCGGCAGAAGCTGCAGTTGAATCGCGCAAGGTGCGCGTCGGCTATCTCCGTGTTGGGGTTGCCGAGCGCCCTGAGGCGGTAGGGCAGGATGCCCGCCGCGTCGATTATCTCGGGCGGAGTGGTGACGCAGGCGTACCCCAGCACCTTGCCGCCGCCCTCTTTCCACTTCTTGACAAAGTCGTTCTCCACGACCTCCGACTGCTTGATGACCTGCTCCATGGCGCTTCCTACTTTTACGCTTGCCACTTAAATCACCTCAAAACTCAGGTTAGACTCTACCGTTACCGCTTGACGAGAAGGCCGACCATGTTTTTCGTCAACTTCCATGCGCTCGAGGCGACAGCCTTCAATATCGACTTTGCCGCCTGTGCGTTCGCGAAGAGGCCGTCCACAACTCCGCCGGCGATGTTTCGAACGGCCACCTCGAGCTCGCGCGAGTCGATTTCCGAGAACACCCTCGAGAGATATTCCTTGACCCCGGCGGGGCTCGCCGCCTTGTTGAAACCCGCCAGCATCTCGTTCACGCGCCGGCCCATCTCCTCCGGCTCCAGGGCTTTGCTGATTCCAGGGTGTGCGACCGCGGCGGCCTTGAGGTCGCCCGCGACGGCCCGCAGGTGAACCTCCACGCTCTCGGTGTTCACCGGCTGGAGCGCCCGGGTGTAGAGCTCTCTATGCAGGCCGGGATTCGCCTCTCTGAGGCGCAAGGCATACGTCACGAAAGAGTCGGCGGCGCGACCCATCTCCACGGTATCGAGTATGCGCCCCTCCTTGCCCAGAACGGCGAGCACCTCGTCCGGCCACTCCGCGACCCGGCTCAGCGCGTTCGCCAGCACCCGTGCCACGGTGTTGGTGAGTTCCACGGACGCCCATGCCATGGTATCGATGAGCTCCGGGTCCCGCGCGAGGAGGTCCACGAGGACTCCGGCGATTATCTCGCCGTCCTCGCCAAGGGCCACCAGGGCCTTCGCCACTACGTCGGCGTCCATGTTGTCAAGGACCTTCTTTGTGAACTCGGTGAACACCGCCCGGAGGCGCGGCTCGTCGCCCCCCAAGATGTAGTTGCCTGCGTGCAGTAGGTTCAGTTGTTTTGATATCTCCGAGAGCACGTGCCCGAGCTTCTCCGCGTCGAGCGCGCTCAGGACGTTGAACAGCGCGCTTGCCAGTATCTCGGCCGGGAGGTCCAGGTTGTCCAGCAGGACCGCGAGCGCGTCGATGAGACTGTTCGCCAGCGGTGGCAGGACTCCCACCAGGTTGGCTATCACGACCGGGTTCGCGAGCCCCTCCTCGAGCGCTTTGGACACCACCGCGCCGCCGTAGTCGAGCAACGCCATGATAGCCTCACGCATCTTGCCGAAGTCTATGTCGGCGAGCGCCGTCTCGATGGCCGGAAAAGCCTCGCTCGCCAGGTCGGGGTTCTCGCCGTGCGCCGCCATCATCATCAGGGAGAACTGGTTGGCGCTCTGTGCCAGGGCCTTCCCATCGTAGCTTGCGAACGCTTCCTTGAAACGCGCCGCCCTCTCCTCGCCGGAGAGCTCCATAACTTCCTTTCCCGTCTCTTTAGCGCTCAACTCGCATCACCTCACATGGATAAGGCACTATTGCCTACTACCTGCCGAATAGACGTGAAACACCTGATACGAACCACTTCATTACCGAACGCGCCACCGCGAACGACGCGCGTAAAACCTCCAGCCCGTCGACCTCCGAGAGGACGTCCCGTACGAAGTGCGGGTTACTCGCGGCCGCGCGGTTCACAAACCCGGCACCCGCGTTCACCGCCTTGCCGAGCCCCATCGCCGCGGTCTTCTTGAACCTGATGTTGTCAAGCAACGGGCCGAAGACGCCGGGAAGCTCCTTGAGCACCTCCACGTCGATCTCCGAGCCACTCTGCATCACGTACTGGTCGAGGAGCCCGCCGGGGAAGTTGTTCATCTGCCTGCCCAGTTCCAGCACCGCGGCGGCCAGGTAGTTGACTATCTCGGGGACCGTGCCCACAAAGCTGAGCGAGAGTTCCACGTCCTCCCACAGGAACGCGCGCACCAACTCGCGGGCGGACTCGGGGTCGAAGCCCTTGGCGTGGAGCTTGATTATTTCCAGGAATGCGGGGGTTTTTATTATCTCCCTAAGGACTCGAGAGCCCGCCCCCGCCTGGGACGGCTTTCCAATTGCAGAAATCTGACCTGACCCCAATATTGCGTTTTCCATCAGGAGCCCTCCCCTGCGTCCGTTCCGGCCAGCGCGGCTTTGCCTGCCTCCACCAGCGGGGCTACGACCGATTTCATGAACTCGGGGTTCCTGGAGGCGATATCCCTCACGCCGTCCGCCAGCTTCTTGACCGCGGCGCTCGTCTCCGAACCCTCGCGCGCGGCCTCCCCGCCGAATCTCGCGGCGGCCGAAGCGAGCACTGGCAAGACGCTGTCCACGACCTTGTCCGCCGATACCGAGGGAGCGCCGGAAACCGGTGTGAAGCCCGTTGCCCCCCTGGCGAACCTTCTGAGGAGGTCTGTAAGAGAATCTACGAGCGGCTGTCCTCCGCTGTCGCGGACTTCCACCAGAAGATCCCGCACCTTCCCGACAGCCGTGCCGAGGCTCTCCATCTCGAGCCCCTCCATCAGGACGGACAGGAAGCTCGCGAGAAGCCCGGGGGGGAAGTTGGACAGCTGGCGGGACAGCTCGAGCAACCCGTTGATGGCGACATTCGCGATATCGGGCGTGGCACCGAACAGGCTCAGGAATAACTCCGGGTCTTCCCACATCAGCGTCTTCACGAGCAAGCCGGTGTTCTCAGGGTCCAGCTCGCTCAGGAGGATGTTCACCGTTTTCTTGAACCTCGGGGTTCGCAGGAGCTCGCGGACCACCCTGCTGGTGCCCTCGATCGGCCCTCTGCGCGGCAACGACGTCTCTTCCATCACCTCACCGCCTTGAATCGTCTCCAACCCGGCATTCGCGAACTCACAGGGTCTCGCATTCATAGAACCAGCGGGCGACCTCCATCTGGCAAAGCTGCTTGCCGCCCATCCAGAGCTGGACTATCTTGATGTCTCGCCAGTGCTTCTCCACGTCGTGCGCGCGGTCGCTTCCGTGCGCCCCCATCAGGTTCATGACCTTCTTGAGGTCCTCGACGGCCTTGTCGCAGGCGAAATACTTATAAGCCCTGCCCTTGGCGACTATCTCTTCGGACCACCGGTCCCCGTAGAGGTCCGGCCTGTCGAGCATCCTCGCGTACTGATAAGTGAGGACCCTGATGATGTCAACGCCACCCGCGAAGTTGGCGAGCACCCCCGCCACGTCGTCGTTCTCCTTCAGCGGCTTACCCCGGAACGTAGTCTCGCTTGTGAAATCCCTTAAGATCTCCCAGACGTTCATCATGGCGCCGCTGACGAACGCCAGACTGCCAAGGTTGCCGAGCGAGACGACCTCCTTGAAGTACAATGCGTCGAGGCCCGGGCCACAGGCCCGGAACCAGGAAGGCACCCGCACGTTGTCGAACCAGATGTCGCTGTTCTTGTCCGCGGCCATACCCGCCTTCTCGTAAGGCCCGCCCTGGGTGCAGCCAGGGGTCTTGGCGGGGACGAATATGAAGGCTAAGTCGTCAGGGTCTTTCGAGCCCGGGTTGGTGGTGCATACGACCCCGAAAAGGTCGGCCACCCCGCCGGAGTTAGTGGGCCAGAGCTTATGCCCGTTTATCACCCACTCGTCGCCTTCGAGGACCGCGGTCGTCTGAATGGTGCTGCCACCGACGATCTCCATGTTCTCGATATCCGCTCCACCCTGGGGTTCGGTCATCGCGTTTGCGGCGAACACCGGGCGGGACTCCATGAACATCGGCGCGAACTCCTCGCAAAGGCGCCGGTTGACATGCGGCTCTACGCATATCATCACCAGCGGCCAGAAGAGGACGCCGAACGCGACGGCCATGCCCGAGTCGGCCCTCGCGACTTCCTCGAAAAGACGGGCCGCGCCCGTGCCCATGTACCCGGAATGGCCGAGGCCCCAGCCCCCGAGGTCCTCCGGGAACAGCATTCGCTGGAAGCCGATCTCTGCCTGGAGAGACCTGAAGCACGGCTCGATCAACTTGTGGTGCTCCCAGTCCTCGTCGAAATCGCGCCTGATGGGTATCACCTCGGTGTCCGCCCATTTGCGGCCTATCTCTCCGAGGTAACGGTCGAGCGGGCTCAGGTACTCGAGGGGCCTGGTAAAGTCATCTATTGTCCGCATTCGCTCCTCCTGCTAGAGAGCCGTCCGAGCAAAGCCCGGCGGTCGGTCCCGGCTTTAGAGTTGTTTGAGGTTGAAGTACTGCCTGGCCATGCAGGTCTGGGCGACAGTCTCGGGGACCACGTAAGTCTCCACTGTCTTGACGTCACGCCAGTATCGCTCGAGGTTCCACTCGGTGGCGTACCCGGCGGAGGCCATGAGCTCCATCGTGTTGTCCATGGCCTCCATGGCCATGCGTCCCACCTGCTTGAAAGCCGAGATAGCCGACACGTGAAGGCTGCCCGCACCGGCGGGCCCGTAGACATCGGGGCGCGAGAGCATCCTGGCCAGGTTATAGGTAAGCAGGCGGCTCGTGCCCATCTTGCCACCGATCTCACCCATCAGGGAGGCGACCAGCGGGTTCTCCTTGAACACCTGGCCCTTGCCCTTTATGACCCGGGTGTCGCCCCACTCCTGGAGTATCTCGTGAGTCGTCTGCAGCGAGCCCGCACACACCGCGGCGCAGGCCATGTAATACCATGAGAGCACAGCGCGCAGCGCTTCGATCCCCTCGAGCACCAGGGCGCTTCCCGGCACCTTGACATCCTTGAAGGTCACGTCGGCATTCACGCTCGCGGCCAGGCCGGTCTTCTTGAACGGCTTGCCTTTCTTCACGCCCTTCGCGCCGGCGGGGACTATCAGCATCCCGGGAGTACCGTCGCCCAGGTCGCAGACCACCCCGAATATGCTCGCGGTCGCGCCGCAGCACTGTGGGCGCGCCGGTCCGCCGCTCACGACCCAACCGGCGCCGGTCTTCACGGCCGTGGCGGGGTAGTCCAGGCCGTAATAGCGCGGGCGCTCTTTCGTGTCGGAGCCGTAGGCGGGGAGCACAAGCGAGCAGAGCGCGATGTCGCCACCGGTGAACACCGGGGCCGCCTCCTTGAGGGGCTCGGCGCTCTTGTTGGGCGATATCGCGAGGGCGTACTGCAGGGCGAGCGCGTTGGCGAACAGGAACCCGATGCCTGAATCCGCCGCGGCGACCTGCTCAAGGACCGCGGTAGTCGTTACAGCGGCATCCGGCGAGTCTATCCCGCCGCCGCCCAGCTCCTCGGGGAGCATCATGGACTGGAGGCCGATGTCTAAAAAGAGCTTGCGCATCGCCGGCAGCAGGAGACCTTCGTAATCTTCCTTGTGCTCGAGGCGCTTCGACTTCACCTCCTGCTCGGCCCATAAGGAGATCGTCTCGACCATCGACCTGTCAGAATCCTGAAGCCACTCGATCGGAACGGGGAACAATTCCTGGTATCTCATAGCACCACCTCAAGGCTTCTCTTATCGACGCTTCGACCAACCGGTACGCCTACTCTCTACTTCTCTATTCTAACGGCGGGTTTCCGGGGCTCCGCCGGTGTTGATGCCCCCTGGGCGCTCCTGGCCCCGTGCTCCTGCCCCTGCCGCCGCGCTTTTCTTCTTGCCGTCCGCTGAAGGGGGGTCGTTTCTCTCCATAAGACCGTTGAACTGATAGTCGATGAACTGGCGCGCGACCTCCTCGACATCGTACCTGCCGGTGCCGGCGCTGAAGCTCCTGGCCAGGTGCATGTGCCCGCTTATTATGAACTCCGCGGCCTTCCTGCAGTCGGTCTTCTTGAGCACCCCATGGCCGACTCCGTATTCCATCAAGCGCTCCATCTGGTTGATCAGCGCCTCCTGGTAGTCGTTGAAGATGCGGGTGAACTCTTTGTCCGCGCCGACCATGTCGTGGAAGAAGATCTTCGTTACCCCGCGGTTACTCCTCACGAATCGGAATATGGCTTCCACCAGGTCGGAGAGAGGCGCCTGGAACGTTTCCTGGTCGAGCGCTTCAGCCCCCAGGGTTTCATATTGTTCGATGACCGAGTCGACACCGACAGTGAGAATGTGCACGATCTGTGTGGTTCTTCCCGTGGCGATCTCGATGAAAAGCCCGCGCTTGTCCGCGAAGTAAGCGTAGAAAGTCGCCCGCGCGACCCCGGCTTCGCGAATGACGTCCTCGACGGTCGTCCCGTGATAGCCGAGCTTCGGGAATACGCGGACGCCGGCCGCGATAATCTGGTCCCGCTTCTCGACAGAACTCATGTTCAACCAATCGTGCATTGAGGTTGAGGATGGAACATACATGTATGTATGTTCCCTATGCGCGCCATTGTAAATATGGTTTCCAGCAACTGTCAACAGGCCGGAGAAACAATCAACCACCGGTAGGGTGCTTATCCTGCTCGACCTCCGCAGCTTGCACTTTCTCAAGTCTTTGCGTCAGGAACGTAACCGAACACGCCCGCTCCTCTTTCTAATCGATGCCAGCTCCCGCATGTAGCGAACCGCGAACTCGATGCGGTTCTCACCCCCGGACAACATGCCCATGACATCCGAGTAGTACTGTTCGAGGGTGCGGGCGGAATACGTTTCCAGCTCTGCCCTGGAGTAGGTCTCGGAGGAGACGACGCCAGGTGATTCGTCGCGAGCATATATGGGACGGGCTAATCTTGCGCTCGGGTTGCTCCGCGAGAAATCCTCCGCCCACAGGCATTCCTGTTCTACGATTTTGTCAATAATCGGTTGGACCGCCGGGTTGAGCGGTGGGATGATGCCCTCCATGCGGGCGTATTTCTCGGTCATCAGGTTCCTGCCCAGGCTCCCGGCCGTCTTTACATCGTCCAGGTAGCTGGTAAGGGTGTCATCTGACCAGGTCATGAAGTTGGCCGCTCTGATGATCCGGAAGGAATCGGGATCTTCCTGGCAGAGGGCACTTCTTCCCCTGGCGCGGACCGAAGTGAACATCTCCCACTCCACCTGGAGGATCTCCTCGATCAACTCCTCTTTCTTACCCAACTGGCTCTCTCCTCTATCCATTTCGGCAGAATCATTCGCTGGCGATCTCGCAGGCGGCGATTCCCGATGAGCCACAAAGCTCCTTCACCGTTTCCAGCTTGTTCGCCGAGATCTCGCCTGTATTCGCGAGCTCGTACTCCCTTCCCAAACCGGGATATTTGCCAGATCCCCATCGGTGGTAGGGCAGGAAAAACAATCTTTCGATGCAGACTTCCCCGGCCAGCTCCACGATATCCCGCAGGGTCTCGAGGTCATCGTTGAAGCCGGGTATCAACGGAACGCGGAGCCAGATGGCGACCTTGCCGCTGAGGAATCGCAGGTTCTCGAGAATGGTCAGGTTATCCGAGCCCACCGCCTTCTCGTGGGCTGTGGGGTCAGTGTGTTTTACGTCGTAGAGGACCAGGTCCAGGAAGGGCAGCAGGGCCTCCAGGGAATCGGTTGGCGCTTGACCGCATGTGTCCAGGGCCGTATGAAGACCCCTCCTCTTGCTTTCCCTCAGCAGCGCCAGAGCGAAATCGGGCTGCATGAGAGGCTCTCCGCCAGAAAGGGTCACTCCCCCACCGCTGTTTTCGTAGAACGGGCGGTCCTGTTCCACAACCTCGAGAACTTCCCTTACAGTCTTGGCCTCTCCCACGCTACTCAAGGCGCCGGTCGGGCAGGCTTCCACGCATTTCATACATCTGTTGCACAGATGGCGGTCGAGGTCGCGGGTGCGCTCCCGCGGCCGGTCGTCTCCGGGTAGCAGGCTCTCGATCACCTTAATAGCCCCAATCTCGCAGGAATCCTGGCAGCGACCGCAGTCTTTGCAGAGAGCGTCGAATTTCGTGATGACCTCGGGATAGGGGTTGATGGACTCTGGGTTGGAACACCACGGGCATCTGAAGGGACATCCCTTCATGAAGACGGTGGTCCGGATTCCCGGGCCGTCGTCGATGCTGAATTTTTGGATATTGAAGACCAGCCCCTGAATATCGAGGTCCATGTTCAGCCGCCCCCCGCCAGAATTCCTGGCTAACGCGACCGCTTTTTTCTTCCAGGAATTGATTCTATCAAGAGCCATGTGTCGGAAAGCTCCTTCAACAGCGTCTGGACTTGCCCAGATCCTGATCTGAACGCCTGATGATATCCGCTTGTATCTCGGGATTGAGCTCGGTGAAGAAAGCGCTGTATCCGGCCACGCGTACGATGAGGTTCCCGTGGCTCTCGGGATGCGCCTGTGCTTCTCGCAATGTATCCACGTCGATGCAGTTGAACTGGATGTGCCAGTTGCCGAACTCGGACCAGGTCTTGAGGTAATCGGCGAACAGCTTCTTGTTCTCGCCTTTGAGTGCAGAGGGCAGGAACTTCTGGTTGACCAGTTGGTTGCCGCAGCGCGTGGGATCCACCTTCGAACAGGACTTTAGCACCGCCGTGGGTCCCTTCACGTCACGGCCGTGCATGGGCGAGAGCTGACCGTCCGAGAGGGTTTCGCGCGCCCGGCGGCCGTCGGGCGTGGCTCCGGTGGAGACGCCGATAGCGAAATAGCCTCCCGCCATGGTGGCTTCCGGCACTAAGTGATTTCCGAAGTGGTCCTTCACCCCCTTGAACACCTTAACGGTCTTGCGGTACATTTCCTCCAGGACGAGGTCCACGTAGTCGTCGTCGTTGCCGAACTTGGGTACCGCCAGGCACTTGCGGCGCAGGTCCTCATTCCCCGCCCAGTCGGACCTGGAGGCCTCGATGATCTCACTCATGGTCACCGTCTTCTCCTCATAGACCAGTCTCTTGATCACCGCCAGGGAATCGGCCGTGTTCACGGAGCCGGCCAGGAAGACCTCGCTGTAGCCGAGGTCGCCCTTACGGGTGGCGTCCTTGCCGCGTATGATGGAACTCTTTCTTCCTACCAGCATGGAAGGCAGGGGGCGTGGCATCATCTCCTCGAAGAGCTTCTCGCTTATCTCGTAGACCTTGGCGATCTGCTCCAGGGCGTACTTCACCTGCGCCAGGAAGGCGTCCAGGAACTCGTCATAGGTTTTGAGGGTACGCGGGTCGAGGGTCCGCGCTCCCAGCTGTTCACCGGTAGTCGGTTCCACGCCTTGATAAAGGACGTATTCCAGGCACTTGGCGTAGTTGAAGACGGCGGCGCAGATAATAGTGGCGAGGCTACCCTGGACAGCGGCCATGCCGGTAAATCCCGGCCCCACGCAGGCGGTGTTGGACCAATTGCGAGCGAAGTAGAGGACCTCGTCGGCGTCGAAGATGCCCAGGTGCTTGGTAATGCCGCGAAGGGCGTCCCCTGCCCTGCCACCTGCGGTGCAAAGCTTGTAGGGCCAGTTGTGGAAGTAGCTCTCCAGGCCTTCCTCCCAGGACTTGGGCAGAAATGAGATGGCCTTCTTTGCCTGGTCGTGCACCTTCTTGAGGACTGGCATACAGGCCACCCCGAAGATCTTTCCACTCTCAGGATAGAGATGTTCCATTGCGGCATTGAGCATCCAGGATATGACCGGCTTATCGTTGAAGATGGCCGGCATGCCGATACCGGTGGAGATGCAGTCCACCGCCTTTTCGACGATGCGGGGGTCGATGTTTTCGTGATAGCGCAGGCTGAGGCTGGGTTGCAGGGTGCGGATGTTCATGGTGGCGTCGATCATGGCGAAGGAGAGTTCGTTGGTGGCGTCGTTGCCGTACCTGTCAACACCGCCCAGGGTGGCGCTCTGGAACTTGGTGCCTCCCACCTGGAGCATAGCGTGCTTCCAAGGGTTGATCTGGCCAAGGTCGTCCAGCTTTATCCACAGGTGCTCGAAGAGTTCTACCGCACCTTCATAGGTTATCCTCTCCTCAAACTTGTCCTTCTCGTAGTAGGGCCAGAAGAGTTGATCGAAACGCTGGCCCAGCCCTACGCTATTCCAATCGATCTGGCTGGTTATGAGGTGGTAGAACCAGAAAGCCTGCAGGGCCTCATGGAAGTTCTCCGGGGGGTTATCGGGCACGCGTGAGCAGATACGGGCAATCCGCTCATATCTTTGTTTCTGCTCGCCCTCAGCCCCGGTTGCCTTCTCCTCGGCCAGGGCGGCAAAACGCCTGGCGAAAGCCATCACAGCCTCGGCGCAGATCTCCGCCGCCTGGTAGAATTCCTGCTTCTCCTTATATTCCGGGTCTTTTGCAGAAAGCATGGAGCGGTATCTGCGCACCTCGGCCAGCATCCCGTTCAGCCCTTCCTCGAAGGCAAGCTCGTAGTTGAGTACCATACAACCCAGTGGCCATTCCCAGGCCGCTCCGACCGCACCCGTCCAGCCGGTAAAAGGCTTGAGTTCCTCAGGAAAGGACAGCGCAGCCTCAAGGAACCTGCTCTCAACGCTGTCGTCCTGCCAGTATCTGTTGATCTCCCTGAGCCTTCTCTTGCCCTCCTCGTCCAGGGCGTGCCTGAACTCATCCTCGAGGGCTTTCTCCAGCCAGCGGTAGGAGAATTCCGGATGCGTAGGCAGGCTGTCCGGTGAACTGGAATAATTGCCGACGATCTCTTCTCCCTCCAGTATGTAAATCGTCATGTTGCGCAACAGGTGGTCCAGCGCCTTGGCTCTGCGCATAATCCAGGGTTCACCCTCGGTACGCATGTAGGACTCAGTCACCAGTTCTGCTCTCTCCAGGCAGATCTTCACCCTGGGATCCAGGACACAGTCTATCGGTCTATGCACGTTGGGATTGTCTGCCGTCCTGATGTGGATGACGCGATAAAGCCTCTCGGAATTAAGAGTTTGTGTGATGACGCTCATCGAAACTACCCCCTTGACAAATCAGCAGGCCGATTCTGGTCCTGCCCTCAACCAAAATACCCGAATGCTGGCGCCTCAGTGAACCGTATCCTTCAGGCTCTGCTCCGTTCTCCTGATGATATCCTGCTGCAAGCCGGGCGCCAGGTCTATGAAGAAGGCGCTGTATCCGGCTACGCGCACGATCAGATCCCGGTGCCTCTCCGGATAAACCATGGCATCCCTGAGGCTCTCCGCGTCCTGGCAGTTAAACTGGATATGCCAGTTGCCGAACCCGAGCCAGGTACGCAGGTAATCAGCGAAAAGCCTCTTGTTCTTTCCCTTGAGGAAGGTGGGGTTTATCTTCTGATTGCAGAGCTGGTTCCAGCTCTTGAGGGGGTCCACCTTCGAGCAGGACTTGAGCACCGCGGTGGGGCCGTTTATGTCTCTGCCGTGCATTGGCGAGAGCTGTCCGTCGGAGACGGTCTCCCCCTTTACCCTTCCGTCCGGGGTGGCAGAGCAGGTGAGCCCGCCCACGTAATAACCGGCCGCCAGGGACGACTCCAGGTGCAGCCCGTTGCCCCAATGGTCCTTGTGGCTGTAGACCAGGGCCTGGGCCTTGCGATAGAGGTCGTCCAGGATATGATCGACGTAGTCGTCGTCGTTGCCGAACTTGGGGACCTCCAGGCATTTGCGGTGCACGTCCTCATAGCCTTCCCAGTTGGAGTCGCAAGCCTTCAGCAGCTCCTCCATGGTCACCGCTCCATCATCGAAGACCAGTTTTTTCACCGCGGCCAGGGATTCGGCGGCGTTCACGCTGCCCATACTGAAGATCTCGCTGATGGAGGCGTCTCCCCGCCGCATACCGTCCCTGCCCCTCGCGACGCAGGTCTCGGTGCAGGCCGAGGCGAAAGGACGGGGCATGTGCTCCTCGTAAGTCATCTCGGCGATCTGGTAAGCCCGGTTGGCCCTGTCCACCTGGAACTCGACCTGCTCCAGGTAGGCGTCGAGGAACTCGTCGTAGGTCTGGAAGCAACCGGGGTCCGGGGTGGGGACCGCCACCAGCTCGCCGGTCTCAGGCTCCACCCCCTGGTACATGACGTACTCGAAGCACTTCAGGAAATCCAATACGGTGAAGATGAGTATTGAGGTGAGGGTACCCTGTATGGTCACCTTGCCCTGCAATCCCCCTCCCACGCAGGAGGTGGGAGCCCACCCCCGGGCCAGGGCCAACCCCTTCTGAGCGTCCCAGAGGTGAACCTTCTTCAAGGCCGCCCGCAACAAGTCACCCGGCTTTCCGCCTCCCGTATATACTGCGTAAGGCCATTCGTCGTATCTTTCCTCTATCTTTTTACGCAGGGATGCCGGGAGGTGAGAGACAACCTTCCTCACGAGGTTGTCCGTCTTCTGGACCAGACCAAGGTAGGGGACGCCGATGAATCCCCCCGAATCCGGGTAGAGGATATCCAACGCCAGGTTAAGGTGCCACTTTACACACACATCGTTATTGAAAAGTGCGGGCTGCCCCATCCCCGAGGCGATGCAATCTATGGCCTTGTCGAGCAACCTGGGGTCGATCCTGTCGTGGTATAACACACAGACGCCGGGCTGGGGAGTACGGATATTGATGGTGGCGTCCAGGACCGCCAGGGAGAGCTCATTGCTCGCGTCCTCGCCGTTCTCGTCCACGCCGCCCACGGATA
The DNA here is from genome assembly GCA_038326775.1 of Candidatus Geothermincolia bacterium. Classification (GTDB taxonomy): domain Bacteria; phylum Actinomycetota; class Geothermincolia; order Fen-727; family Anoxymicrobiaceae; genus DYIU01. The sequence continues at coordinate 100,264 of JBBQKJ010000001.1, read as the reverse complement.
CGTTCTGGAACTTGGTCCCTCCCGCCTGGTAGATGGAAGTGCTGACGGGATTGATCTGGCCCAGGTCGTCCAGTTTTATCCAGAGAAACTCCAGCAGCTCCACGGCGCGGTCGTAGGTGATGCTTCCTTCTTCCTTTTCGCGTGCGTAGCAGGGCCAGAAGAGCTGGTCGAAGCGTTGTCCAAGGCCCAGGCCGTACCAGTCTATCTGGGCGGTTACCAGGTGGCAGAAGAAGAAAGTTTGCAGGGCTTCATGGAAGGTCCGGGGGGGATGCTCTGGCACGCGCGCGCAGACCTCGGCCACCTTCAGGTAATCCTCCCTGGCCTTCCCGCCGGCCGATGCCGCCTTCTCCCAGGCCAGCGCGGAGTAGCGACGGGCGAAGGCAATCACGGCCCTGGTGCTTATCTCGGCAGCGTTATAGAAATCTTCTTTCTCCTGGAAATCCACGTCGTCTTTCGACAACGCGGCGCGCCGCTCGCCCACCTCTTCCAGGATACCGTTCAAGCCACGCGGAAAGACCCAGTCCTTAAGGTCCAGGGGGAAGGCGCCCGCGGGCCAGAACATGGTGAACATGGCCGTGGTCTTGCTGGAACTGATGAAATCTTCCAGCTCCTCCGGCAGGTCCCTGAGGATAGTCCCCTCGACGTTCACATCGTACCAGTACTGGTGTATCTCCCGCAGCCTTCTTTTTCCTTCCTCGTCAAGCGCGTGTGTGTAGGCGTCGTCGAGCTCTTCGTCCAACCAGCGGCAGGAGATCTCCGGGTAGGTGGGCAGGCTGTCCGGCGTGCTGGCATAGTTGCCCACTATCTGTTCGCCCTCGAGTATATAAATGGTCATGTTCCGGAGTTGGTGGTCCAGGGCCCTGGCGCGCCGGATTATCCAAGGCTCACCCTCGGTGCGCCGGTAAGACTCCGTCACCAGCTCCGCCCTCTCCAGGCAGATCTTAACGTTGGGATCGAGCTTCACTTTGACCGGCATGCTCACCGACGGGCTCTCCGCGTCGGTGATCTGGACCGCCTTGATCAGCCTCTCTTCATTCAATCTTCTCGCCGTCTCGCTCATTCTACCCACCCCTCTCAACAACACCTCGAGGAACCCAGGTCCTGCTCGGAACGCCTGATGATATCCGCTTGTATCTCGGGATTAAGCTCGGTGAAGAAAGCGCTGTACCCTGCAACGCGCACGATGAGGTTCTTGTGCCTTTCCGGATACTCGCGTGCTTCCCTCAGGGTGTCCGCGTCGATACAGTTGAACTGGATATGCCAGTTGCCGAACTCGGACCAGGTCTTGAGGTAATCGGCGAACAGCTTCTTGTTCGCGGCTTTGAGTGCGGATGGCAGGAACTTCTGGTTGACCAGCTGGTTGCCGCAGCGCGTGGGGTTCACCTTGGAGCATGACTTGAGAACGGCGGTCGGACCGCTCAAGTCCCGACCGTGCATGGGCGAGAGCTGCCCGTCCGAAAGGGTCTCGGCGGCCCGGCGGCCGTCAGGAGTGGCGCCCGTGGAAAGCCCGGTGGCGAAGTACCCTCCGGCCAGGGTCGCCTCCGGTACGAAGGGCTTGCCGAAATGGTCCTTCACTCCATTGAAGACCTTTACAGACTTACGGTACATATCCTCCAGGACCAGGTCCACGGAGTCGTCATCGTTGCCGAACTTGGGAACGGCCAGGCACTTGCCGCGCAGGTCCTCGCATCCCGCCCAGTCTGACTGACAGGCTCTGATCAATTCGTCGATGCTGACCGACTTCTCCTCGCAGACGAGTTTCTTTATGACCGCCAGAGAGTCCGCGGCGTTCACGCCGCCCGCCAGGAAGACTTCGCTGTAGGCGGCGTCCCCCTTGCGGGTCGCGTCCTTGCCCCGCTCTATGGATGTCTTCCTTCCCACCAGCATGGAGGCGAGGGGACGGGGCATCATCTCCTGGTAGAGCTTCTCGCTTATCTCGTACACTTTCGCGTTTTGCTCCAGCGCGTACTTGATCTGAGAGAGGAAGGCATCCAGAAACTCATCGTAGGCCTTGAAAGTGCGCGGGTCTGGGGTTCTTGCCCCCAACTGCTCGCCGGTGGTCGGCTCCACACCCTGGTAGAGGACATACTCCAGGCACTTTGCGTAATTGAGGATGGCGGCGGTGATGAGGGTTGCCAGCGTGCCCTGGAGGGAGGCCATTCCCGTAAATCCCGGCCCTACACAGGCCGTGTTTGACCAGTTTCGGGCAAGGTACATGATCTCCTCGGCATCGAATATCCGGGCACGTTTCGTAAGATAGCGTAAGGCGTCCCCTGCCCTGCCGCCGGCGGTACACAACTTATAGGGCCAGTTATGGAAGTAGCTCTCCAGGCCTTCCTCCCATGACTTCGGGAGGTGCGATATGGCCTTTTTCGCTGCATGATGGGTCTTCTGAAGTATCGGAAGGCAGCCCACTCCGAACAGCTTTCCCGATTCGGGATAGAGGTGTTCCAGCGCTTTGTACAGGGACCAGGGGATGACCGCGTTGTCATTGAATATAGCCGGCATGCCTATGCCCGTGGCGATGCAGTCCACCGCCCTGTCGATAATCCTCGGATCAATATTATCGTGATAGCGAACGCTGAGGCTGGGCTGCAGCGTCCGGATATTCATTGTAGCGTCGATCATGGCGAATGAAAGCTCGTTAGTAGCGTCGTTGCCGTACCTGTCAACCCCGCCAAGGGTTGCGCTCTGAAACTTGGTGCCACCTACCTGGAGCATTGAGGAGATCTGGGGATTGATCTGCCCCAGGTCATCCAGTTTTATCCAAAGGTGTTCAAAGAGCTCCACCGCCCGTTCGTAGGTGATGCGTTTCTCCATTTTGTCCTTCTCGTAATATGGCCAGAAGAGCTGGTCGAAACGCTGCCCCAGACCCACGCTGTTCCAGTCGATCTGCGTGGTCACGAGGTGGTAGAACCAGAAGGCCTGCAGTGCTTCATGGAAACTCTCGGGAGGGTTTTCCGGGATGCGCGAACAGATGTGGGCGATCCTCTCGTACCTCTCCTTCTGCTCGCCCTCAGCCCCGACCGCCTTTTCCTCAGCCAGAGCGGCAAAACGGCTGGCGAAGGCCATTAACGCCTCAGCGCAGATCTCCGCAGCCATATAGAACTCGTGCTTCTCCTGATAATCCCGGTCATCCGGCTCGAGCCTGGAGCTGTGCTCCCGCACCTCGTCCAGCAACCCCTTCAGCCCTTCTTCAAAGGCCCCTTCGTAATTCAGCACCATGCATCCCAGGGGCCACAGCCAGGTCCCTCCCACGGCCCCCGTCCATTCCGTATATGGCTTCAAGTCATCCGGCACCGTCTCGAGGAACCTGCTCTCCACGCTGTGTCCGGCCCAATACTCATTGATTTGCCGCAGTCTTCTCCTGCCTTCCTCATCCAGGGCGTCCGTGAAATCGGTCTCAAGCGCGTCCTCCAGCCAACGGTAGGAGTATTCGGGATGGGTGGGCAAACTGTCCGGTGTGCTGGAATAATTACCCACGATCTCTTCGCCCTCGAGGATGTAAATGGTCATATTGCGCAGCAGGTGATCCAGGGCTTTGGCGCGGCGCAGTATCCACGGTTCGCCTTCGGTGAGCCTGTAGGATTCCGTGACCAGCTCCGCTCTTTCGAGGCAGATCTTTACCCTGGAATCGAGCGTGGGCTTGATGGGCACGTGCACGTTGGGCTCCTCTGCCACCTTGATGTGGATGACGCGGTAAACCCTCTCGGAATTAAGAGTTTGGGTAGCGGTGCTCATACAGACCATCCCCTTTGCACCAGGTGCCAGCTTCCCCCTCAATTGTCGACAATATACAATATGTATGTTCTTTGTCAATAGAGTTGCCGTGCTTCTCACGCCGGGATGCCGCGTGGCCGGGTCAACGATTAGAATAGAGTCGCAACAATAACGAATTGGAGACCAACGGTGGAATTCCAGGCCTCTGACAATCTCTCGGAGCAGATTGCGCAGTATTTGAGCCAGCGGATAATCAGGATGGAGCTGAGCCCGGGAGAGAGACTGATCGAGACCAGGCTTGCGTCGGATCTGGGTGTGAGCCGCGCTCCCGTGCGTGAAGCGTTGCGGATACTTGAGAGAATGCGGCTTGTGGAGATCCTTCCCAGGCGTGGCGCCAGTGTAGCGCCGATGTCCATTCCAGGAATCGAGCGCTTGTGCGACGTGTTAAAAGAGCTGCTGGCGCTTGTCGCGAGAAGGGGCGTCGAGAACGGGGACGAAGAGGATTTCCAGAAGCAGCGAATCGCTATCCGGGAGCTCCGCGACGCCGCGGAGCACGGTGATATCCCGGGCTACCTCGAAGCGACAGTCCAGTACCTGGTTATCTCCCTGAAGGCCACCAAGAACCCCCTGCTCGAACAGATCCTGCTCGACATATGGCCTTTAGTCAGCAGAGTCCAGTACGCGGCACTCACCATGGAGAAGAAAAAGCTGAAGAGCAATGTAAGTTACTTTGCCGCGGCAACCGATCACTTTCACAACCGGAAGGCCGAGGAGGCCGCCCAGGTCATCCGCGAGCTTGTCGACCACGTAAGAGATCGCGCGGTCGAGTTCATAAAGAAGAAAGGCTGGGACAAGGACCAGTGAGGCGGTCTGCCCGCGTGATAGACTTCTGCTTTTCGGGAACCGGCATCCTTGACTGATTTCACCGACGGCATTCTTAGAGCGTCTCGCACTCGAAGAACCAGCGGGCGACCTCCATCTGACAGAGCTGCTTGCCCCCGAGCCAGAGCTGTACCATCTTCACGTCGCGCCAGTGCTTCTCGACATCCCAGTCGCGGTCGGCGCCGTACGTTTCCATCACGTTCATAGCCTTGCCCAGCATCTCCAGGCAGCGGTCCATCGCGAAGTAACGCAGGGCCCTCGTCTTTGCCACTACCTCGTGGCTCCAGCGCGGGCCGTAGAGGTCCTGCCGGTCGCACATCCGCGCGGCCTGGTAGGCGATTATCCTGAGTGCCTGAAGGGTTGCGGCGTAGTCGGCGAGCACCCCGGCGATGGCGTCGTTCTCCTTTAGCGGCTTGCCCCTGTGGCGCTTCAGGTTCACGAACTCCTGCAGCTTCTCATACACGTTCATCATGACCCCGACGGCGAAGCCGATGCTCCCCATGTGGCCGAGCGCGACCACCTCGTTGTAGTACTTCGCGTCATCGCCCGGGCCGCAGGCGCGGTACCACAGCGGCACCCGAACGTCCTCGAACCAGACGTCGCCGTTCTTGTCGGCGGCCATTCCCGCTTTCTCGTACGGTGGCCCCTGGGTGACCCCGGGCAGGTCGGTAGGCACGAATATCACCGCGATGTCGTCGGGATCTCTCGAGCCCGGGTTGGTGGTGCACACAACACCGAGCAGCTCCGCCACGCCGCCGGTGTTGGTGGCCCAGAGCTTGTGGCCGTTGATGACCCACTCGTCTTTGTCCCGGACAGCGGTGGTCTCGATGGTGCTGCCCTTCAACACATCCACGTTCTCGATGTCGGAGCCGCCCTGCGGCTCGGTCATCGCAAGCGCGGCGAAGACCGGTTTGTCCCGCATGTAAAGCGGGGCGAACTCCTCGCAGAGGCGACGGTTGACGTGGGGCTCCACCGTGATGAACACCAGGGGCCAGAAGACGACCCCGAAAGCTACCGCCATCCCCGAGTCCGCGCGCGCTATCTCCTCGAACATCCGCTGGGAAGCGCTGCACAGCACACCGGAATGCCCGAGGCCCCAGCCGCCCAGGTCCTCGGGGAACAGGATTCGCTGGATGCCGTAATCCACAAGGAGTTTCTTGAACGGCTCGCCGATGAGCTTGTGCTCTTTCCAGTCCTCGTCGTAGAGGCGCCGGTTGGGAATGACCTCATTGTTCACCCACTCGCGAAATATGTTGCCCAGGGTTTTGTCAATCGGGGATATGTACTCCAGGGGCCGGGTGAAATCGTCAATGGTCCTCATAACGCGCGCACCTCCATCAAAGCGTCTTGCAGTCGTAGAAACGCCGTGCCACGTCTATGTTCGCGAGCTCCTGGGAGCCCAGGCAGCACTGCACGGTCTTAAGGTCGCGCCAGTAACGCTCGAGCTGCCACTCACTGGCGTACCCCGCTGATGCCATAAGCTCCATAGTGTTGTGGAGGCACTGCTCGGCCGTGGCGTAGATCCGCTGGGCGACCATCGAAGCGATGGTCCAGGCGCCCTGGATGCCGTCCGAAACAAAGGAGTCCGGCTCGGCCAGCAACCCGGCCAGCCAGTAGGCTAGCGCGCGGGCCAGCGCCACGTCCCCCGCCACTTTCCCCATCAACGCGGCGGTGAGAGGGTTCTCCTTGAATATGCTCCCCTTCCCCTTTATGACCCGGGTGTCCCCCCATTCCTTGAGTATCTCGTAGCTGGCGATCAGCGAGCCTGCCCCGGCAGCGGCCAGTCCGAGGTAGTACCAGGAGAGGAGCAGATGCGTGCCTTCCTCCGAGCTCCATATGAGGTTCTCCACCGGCACCCGGACCGAATCAAAGCGGAGGTCGGCATTCAGGCTGGCCGCGAGCCCGGTCTTCTTGAACACGGGCCCCCGCACGAGCCCGGCCGCGTCACCCGGGACCAGCACGAAAGCGGGCTCCTCGGCCCCTTCCAGGGCGCAGAGCACCCCGAAGAGGTCGGCGTCGGCGCCCGAGCAGGTCGGGCGAACCATCTCGCCTTTCAGGACCAGCTCCTTGTCCTCCCTGCGCGACTCGACCTGCAGGGACCTGCCCTTCCAGGTCGGACCGTCGGCCTCGGAATACCCAGGCAGGACGAACGCCACCAATACCGGCGGGCCGTTTGCGCAGAAGAGCGGCGCGAACCGCGAGCAGGCGGCTGCTCCAGCCCCACCCACACCCGCCATCGACGCCTGCAGAGCCAGGCTGTGGGCCGCGACAAACGCGAGCCCGGTGTCGGCCCATCCGACCTGCTCGAGGGCGGCGGCCACGGTGAAGGCCGCCTCGGGCCCGTTGTGACCCTCTCCGCCGAGGGACTCGTCCCAGAACACCCTCTGCAGACCGACATCCGCCAGAAGCCGCTCGAGCGCCGGTCTCAGCAAACCCTCATAGTCCTCTTTCAGCTCGAGCCGCCTGCTCCTGACCTCTTTCTCCAGCATCTCGTTCAAGCTGGTCGCGAGTGCCCTGTCCAGGTCGGCAAGCCTGTGCCCGGAGCATGGGAATAACTCGAAGCTGCTCATGCGGACCCTCCCCTTACGAGTGCTGCAACTCTTCGCTCGGGTCAATCACTTACCTCCCCGGCTCGCGGCGATCGGCCGCGACCAGCGACCCCTGCCTGCCTTGACGACCACGTTATCCATGAACCTCTTGATATCTTCCTGGAGCATCGTCACCGGCGTCACCCTCTTTATCCAGGAATCGCCGTAGAGGCACAGGGTGGGCACACCCGCCCGTTTCATCACCTCGTTGCTGACCAGTGAGAAGACGCTCCATGTCTGTTTGCACGAGTGGTGCCCGCAGTAGACGCAGCAGTCGACCTTGAGCTCCCTGATGATGTAGAGGAGGTCTTCCACCCACCGGGCCGACATTATCTCCGAGCCCATCTGGCGGGTCATGAACATGTCCCAGGCCGTCTCGGCCATGCCGTTGAGGATGGACTCCTTCGACTCGAGCGAGATGGGGCGCGGGAAGCACAGCAGGACCAGGTCGCCCATGTAAGAGATCCCCTGCTCCTCCATCCACCCGAAGAAGTTGAGGACATCGAAGTAATGGCTGACGTAAGTCCAGTAGACGCGCGCCTTCTCATCCGGGACCGGGAACCGGCCTTCCTCGAGGTTGCTCTTCGCTGTCTCGACGCACTTATCGAGGAGCGCGACGCCCTCGGCCCTGCCCCACATGGTGAAGCGGTTGCCGTAGGTGAAAGGCGAGAAGATGCCGGGGACCGGGCAGGGCGTGTGCTTTCGCAGCTCCCAGAGCTCGTAGTAGAGCTCGGTGCAGCGGTTGGTGTTCTCGGCGACCCGGCGCAGGTTCTCGAGGTCGAGCTCCTCGCCGATAAACTCCTCGAGCTCGGCTACCAGTCGCATGTAGCCCCGCTTGAAAGCCTCGAGGCCCCTGTCCGAGTCGTCGGGCTGCTTGTCTATAACAAACTCGGGGATGCCCAGGTAATAGGCCAGGAACTGGTGGACCTTGGCGTTCGCGTCGCAGCTTCCCGCCGCGGAGATGATGATGGCGTCGGGAGGGTACTCTCCCCCTGCGATCATTGAGCCCACCTCTATTGTGCTGGCCGAGCACAGGTGGTCGGGCAAACCCAGCCCGATGGCGTAGTCCCAGTATCTTTCGCCCTGGCCTTGAAGAGTCATGACCCCGAACGTGGTGATGACCTCGCTCGTCACCACAGCCGCGTTGTTGAACGCGTGAATAAGCTCGGGTGGGAAGTTGAACGCGGTCAGGATCACCTTTTTGCCCTCGCGCTTCGCGGCCGCGACCTCCTCGAAGAAGCCAAGGAGGGTGTTTATGAAAAGGAGGCTCGCGTCCCTGATACCGGGCTTCAGCAGGTACCGCAAGGCGTCCGCGGTGTCCCCGGGGAGGAAGAAGAGAAGGCCTTCCACCTCCTCGTTGCTCAACGTTGCCGGCAGGCCCTTGAGGGCGGGAGCAAACGAGAGAATGCGGCTGAAAAGCCCCGGTGGCATCGACTTTTCCATTTGAGGCAATACCGGTGCGCCACTCACAAGCATGCTCCTCGTGTGCCTTTTCGGACAGCCGCCAAACTGGGCTTCCATCCGCCGGGACAGATTATATACGTGTTCACAGAGCGAAGTTCAATTACCGTTAAGGAGGGGTCAGCAGCAGGAGGCCCCATTCCACCGAGACGAACATGGGTGCGTTCATGAGGTTTGATGAACAACTATATTTATTTGTGCGCCGGGGGAATGATCGGCGCCGGCGGGCGGTACTGGCTGAGCACCCTGGTATCTCGCATTGGTCACGGAGTGTTTCCATACGGGACTCTCGTGGTCAACGTGGTCGGCTGCTTTGAAAGGGGGCCCTCATGAAGGTCGAGGGAGACGCGAAGCAGTTAACCATATACGTGGGTGAAGGCGACAGGTACCACCACCGTCCTCTATACCAGGTGCTCGTTGAGAAGCTTCGCGAGCATGGGATGGCCGGCGCGACAGTTCTGCGTGGAATAGAAGGGTTCGGAAAGACGAGCCGGATACACACGGCAGCCGTCTTGCGGATGTCCGAGGACCTGCCGATCGTGATCTGGGTCATCGACAAAGAGGAGCGGATAAACTCGGTCCTCCCGGCGATCGACGAGCTTGTAACCGAGGGCCTGGTGACCTTGAGCGACGCTCACGTGATCATCTACAGGAGCGAGGGCGCGGAGTAATCGTTTGCTCCCTAAGACATCAATAAGGTGGCCGGGGTCCCCATCGTCACGCTCGCATCAAACAAGAGATACTCCACGATGGGGGTAGCGAGGGAGCATATCAACCTTAGGGTGAACCAGTACCCCGAGCGTTGGGGTGAACGAGGGGACTCGAACCCCCGACCTCCGGGGCCACAACCCGGCGCTCTAACCTACTGAGCTACGTCCACCGCGAGAATATCTCCATGGGGTCTAACGCGCCTGCCCCACAAATGTGTCTATAAGAACAAGATAAAAGATAGAGCTTTCGACCCGCTATTTCAATCAATATGTAACATTGGGGTCAGGTCACTTTCTTGCATTTTCGCAAAGCATCACCGGGGTCAGACACCTTGAGACACATGAAAAGCCGACTAAAATTCATGTCAAGGTGTCTGACCCCAGCATGAATGTCGGGCTAGCGGCTGGGCTCGATGAAGCGGAGCGACCAGCCTATGGGGGTGCTGTACGGGGGATCGCCTCGCAATGCCGCTTCCACCAACTCCGCCGCCTCGTCGCTGTGGGCATCGAACATGCGGTCTCCGGCTTCCGGTGTCGCGGCGCGCGGCTCGCCGATGTACGTGGGAGGGTTCTTCATGGTCACCCACGAGAGCAGGACCCCGGCGTATCGAATATCGCCACCAATCTCCTCGAGACCCAGCGCTCGCAGCCCGCGCCCGAGCAGGCCCAGCAGGAGGCCGGGCCACCGGCGGGGGTTGATGGCGGTACGTTGCAGACCCTTGTACTCCGAGCGCACGGAGTCCGGGTACGCGCAGAGCATGAGGGAAGTTTCATTGAGGCCGGCATGAGAGTCCTCGACGTCGCCGCAGGCGCCCCGGCCCGCGCCGATGCGCTCCACGAGCTCAGGGTCAAGGTCTACCATCCTGCGGAAGAACGACAAGAACGGGGCGATGATGTGGAACCCGCGCTTGCTGTAGAGCTTTACGACAGCCTTGGCGGTCGCTATCTGGTGCCGCGGGCCCCCGTGGTTGTCAAGCACCAGCAGGTAGTAAAACCCCCGGTCGGCGAGGAACTCACCGCTGGCCTTGAGGATGTAGTAGATGGCCCGGCTGTCTACCTCGACCGAGCGCGGAATTGTGTCGCTCCCCACGTAGCACGACGGAAAGACCACGAAATCAAACTCCGGGTGGCGCTCGGCGACCCTGGCTATCGCGCGGCCCTTGAGCTCCTCCGCCACCCGGACGTCGGTGCCGAGCGGGAGATGCGGGCCGTGGACCTCGAGGGGGCTCATCGCCATCACGAACAGCGTCTTCGCGGGGTCGAGGGCGTCTATCTCCGGACTGCTCAGTTCGGCAAGCTCTATCACTCTTCCACTCATGCGCTTAGTATATCAGCAGCCGGTCTAGTACAGTCAACAAGGGGAGAAATGGCACTGAGGGCGGCGCTTTTCGGACTGCTGGGCGGGAGCACCCTGGTGCTGGGGGCTCTCATAGGCCTCTACGTCAAGGTAAAGAGAAGGACCATTGCTGTGGTCACCGCGTTCGGCGCCGGGGTGCTGATAGCCACCCTTTCCTTCGAGCTGGTGGAGAAAGCTTACATCAAAGGCGGTTTCGACTCCTCCGTGAGCGGTTTCATTGTCGGGGCGGCGCTCTTTATAATCGGTGACCTGGCGGTTAACAGCCAGGGGGGCCACCTCAGAAGGTTGACGCTTCACAAGAGGTACGAGGCCTACAAGCCCGAGCGCAAGGATGGCTCGGGGCTCGCCATCTTCATCGGAGCCCTTCTGGACGGCATCCCGGAATCCGCCGCTATAGGCATCACCTTGCTCGGCGGCAACGGCGTGAGCGGGGTGATGCTGGCCGCGGTGTTCATCAGCAACCTGCCCGAAGGAGTATCCGGGTCTATCAGCATGGCGGGCGCGGGATGGAAGAAAGCTTCCACCATCGCCATGTGGGCTTCCATTGCGATCATGAGCTCGCTCAGCTCGCTGTTCGGTTACCTCGTGCTGGGGCACATGGGCGTGGACGCCAACGCCTTCGTCACGGCGCTCGCCGGCGGAGCTATACTGGCGATGGTCTCCTCCACGATGATACCCGAGGCGTTCGACTACGAGGGGCGGATAACGCCCTTTGCCACCCCGTTGGCCGCTACGGCTGGTTTCCTTCTGTCGTTCATCCTGTCGGCGCTGTCAAAATGAGCAGGGCCGTACCGGGTCGCACCGCCTAGAACCTGGCAAGGTGGTGCTCGACCACACCGAAGTAGTCGCTTATCTCGTGGGCGACCCCCTCCGAGTCGAGGGCGGAGCCCCGGAAAGTGCCGTACGGCTGGTGGAAGTCGGACTTCACCAGAAGAGCGTTTATCCTGCCCCACCTCTCACCCTCCGGTTTGAAGTCGAGCGCGCAAAGGCCGCCTTCGGTCTCTATGTGCCACGGCTCGAGCACCGCTTTCTCGTCGAAGGTGAACGTCGCCGGGTTCAAGAACGATATCTTGCCGTCAACCCAGAGGCAGCAGTCGTTGTACTCCTCCCAGCGAAGGTTGATGCCCTTGCTCAGGTTTATGGCGATTGCACGCCCCTGCTCGTCATGCCCGGCGCAGGTCGCCCAGTTCCAGAAGGAGTTGTAAGGGAAGAACGTCTTCTGCACGTCGACGAGCGCGATGCCGGTGTCGGTGTCGAAGGCGCGGGTCTTGTCTCCCACGGTTATCTCCCCCCTGGCGGGGCAGGCAACCTTGTGGGTATAGGCGGGCCGCTCTCCTTTGAGCGGGCAGATGAGCTCGAGGGGCTCGACTTCACCGAGGTCCTCGACAACCTCGACCTCAGCGTGTATGGGCGGCTTGCCTTTCGACTCGCCGATGTCCACGACCGCCCGGTGGTAGCCGTCGGAGAGCCTGTTCTCTATCTTTATCTCGTATCCCCTGAAGCGAAAGCCGCACTCGCCGCGCCAGAGCTCACGGGCCACCCTCGCTACCCCGGGAGGGGCCACCCGGTCGTGCTCGACGGTGACGCCGTCGGCGCGGTCGAGGAAGTAGCAGAAGGTGTTGCCCAGGTATTTGGCGTTGACTATCGCGAAGCCGAAGTAGAAGTCGCTGCCGACTATCCCGATATGCTGCCACTCCTTGAGCCTGAAACGGGAATAGAAGCGCGGCATCCTCATGCCCGCGGTGGATATCCGCGCATCGTAGAGGTCTATGTGAGCAAAAGGCGAGCGGAAGGCGCCGTATTCCGCGACCCGGCCGTTCTCGACCATCCGCTCCGGCGTTTGTTTCCGCTCCATTCTACGGATGCCTCCTGAATGGGTTTGGCGCCCCCGGAAGGACTCGAACCCTCAACCTGTTGGGTAGAAACCAACTGCTCTATCCAATTGAGCTACGGGGGCGCTTGCTCCTCGAAAATGCGGGCGGCTCCTTCGAAATCTGCCGCGAAACATATGTTGGCACGTTGGTTGTTTCTGGGTGGAAGCACTCTCAAGGTGAGGCACTTCGAATACGCTATCGATATCTCATCGTTCCGAATGTAGTATACCTTACGACTGTCAGGGCAGTACACCGCGTAGCAGTCGAATTGCGTCCTGTCAACAGGACGCTCGTGGTAACCGTTGGAATCCGAGTATGCGCTCTTGAAAGGTATGACCAATGCGCCGTTGTCACAGAGTGACCTGTATTTGACCTGAACTCGCCTCAGTTGTGCCGTACTCGAGACGGCTACGAGATCGAACGGCAGGTGCTCCGATATGGGCATGCAGGCATGTATCCCGTTGCGGCCGAGATCGGCTATCACCTCGTAGACACCCCGGTCTCCCTTGTCCTTGGTATGGTGGCTCACCACTGCGCCCCTCCCTCGTTAGCAATACAAGCTGCATGCCAATTATGAACCGGGGGTATGACATGAAAATGAGAGCACATGGGGGATTCTCCGCCGGGGCGGAAGGCGAGGCATCATCTCCCCGACTTCCGTCACGCGCGGTTCCGACTCGGCCATTGCTACCACCAGGCCGAAGCATTTGCCTTCTCCTTCCCGGGCTTTGCGCAGAATCCCTCAGACCCGGGATCGGCAGCCGAAAAGGCGGCGGCTGGAGGCCGGACTTGGTGTATCATTGATCAGTGAGAGAACACGCGACCGGCCCTCGGGCCCGGGGCGCCGCCGGGTGAGAATGACCGGGTTGTGTCAAGCGCGATTTCATGGTTTGCGATAGAGTATCGGTGATGTTTTAGCTGGAGGAGCAGCGAATGCCAAGAGTACGCGGAACCGTCGACAGGACGTGCATCGTCTGCGGGCACGGCCTGGGCCCTTACGGACGCATCTGCGACAAGTGCGGCTCCATCCAGAGACCGGTGGGTGGCGACGGCCTCCTGCTCCCACCCGATAAATTGAAAGCTTGCATTCGCTGCGGGCAACCCATACCGGTCGAAATCCAGGAAGAAGTCTGCGAGGAGTGCGCCAGGATCGACGCGCCCGGCCCGGTCATCTGGCTTGACGAAGAGACCGACCCCCACCGGAAGACGAAGATGGTGGCCAGGGTCTCAACCGCCGTCTCGTCAGTTACGACCGGTGCCCTGGCCCTGGTCATTATACTGGGTGGGTTAAACATCGTGACGGGCTTGCTCCTCTGCGTGGCCTGCGTGGCGCTGGGAGCCTCGGTCACTTCATGGACCGTCATCTCCCGCCGTCCGGCGCACAAGGTCGAGTACTTCGCCCCGATAAAGCAGGACCAGGCCAAAACCGAATCCTCCAAATAATAATCGGGGTCTGACCCCGATTATTATTTGCGTAGCATCTTGCCGGGGAGCGCCCCGGGCAGTATCTCCCCGTCGTCGATGACGACCCGGCCGTTTATCATCACCATCTCCAGGCCTTCCGGGTAACGTTCGGGGTCGCGGAACACCGCCTCAGTCTTGAAGTTGGGCGCGTCCATGACCAGCAGGTCCGCGTAGTACCCCTCGCGCACCTGGCCCCTGTCCTTGATGCCGAACCACTCGGCGGGCAGCGACGTGCAGCGTCTTATCGCGTCCGGGAGGGCGATCAGACCTTTCTTAAAGACGTACCTGTTGATGAACTTCGGATAACAGCCGTAGAACAGGTACGAGGGCTTACCGATTCCCATGAGGATGGTATCGGTGACGACCATCGTATCGGGGTGCCGTATGGCCGGGAACGTATACGTCTCGGTGAAGATGTCGTCGGGCTCGGACATCGACTCGAACACCAGCACCCTGCCCTCTTCCTCCAGCAGCAGGTCGCACATGACGTCGAACGGGTGCTTTCGGCGCTCCTCCCCTATCTCGGTAAACCTCCGGCCCTCGAGGTGCTTGTTCTTCTCGCTGTGCACCGCCATGATGGTCACCGCGTCCCACCCCATCTGCCTCATGATGTTCAAGGACCAGTCGTTCCTGCCCCGGTGGGGCCAGGTGGGCTTGCCGTTCTCGATGTCGGCCAGTATCTCCTTGCGCACTGCCGGGTCCGCGACGCGCTCGAGCACCGCCTCCCGGCCCCCGGTGAGCGCCCAGGACGGGAAGAACGCCATCAGGTGGGTGAAACCGGCGGTGGTCGGCATGAAGTCCATGCCCACCCGCGCGCTGCCGGTGTTCAGGTTGTCGAGCCTCTTCAGTATGTTCTTCATCTCCATCTCGACCGCGAAGTCGGGGATGAACCGGGAGACCTCCGGGTGGTTGATCAGCCACTTGAGGCTCTTCAGAACCGGCTTGTGAACCGGGCCGAACCACGGAAGGGAGAAGATGTGCGATATCTGCCCCCGGATGCCGTTCCTGCGCGAGACCTCGGCCACCTCCTCCATCGCCTTCCCCAGGGTGCTCGCCGTGTACGACCGCAGGTGGCTCGTGAATATTCCGTCGTACTTCGCGACGGTCTTACCGAGCTCGACCAGCTCTTCGGTGTCGCTCTGGTTGCCCGGGAAATACTGGAGCCCCGTGCTGAGCCCGAAAGCGCCGGCCTCCATGCATTCCTCTAGAGACCGCGCCATCTCGGCCACTTCGTCCTTCTCGGCGAGCCTGGTCTCCATCCCGCAGGCGGAGATGCGCATGACGCCGTGCGGCGCGAGCAGCCCGCAGTTGAGCGCGATGTCCTGGGAGTCCATGTGCTCCATGAAGCTGACCATGTCGCTCCAGCGGACGTCCTTGTCGAAGTCCATCTGCGTGAACACCTCGAGGTACATCTGCTGGCCGTCCCTGTGGTGCTCTGTTATGGGCGATAACGACATCCCGCAGTTGCCACCCATGAACGTGGTGATGCCCTGGGCGACCAGGGGCGCCAGCAGCTTCGCGTGGTCCCCACGGAAGAAAGCCAGGTCGGCGTGCGAGTGGACGTCGATGAACCCGGGGCAGACCGTCCTGCCCGAGACGTCGACCCTGCGCGCCGCTTCCGCGTCCGCGAGGTTGCCCATCTTCTTTATTCGCTCGCCCTTGATGCCGACGTCCGAGTTGAAGGCCGGTTTGCCGGTGCCGTCAACCACGCTGGCGTTCTCGAGAATGATGTCGAACATGCTCGCTCCTTCTTGCTAGTGACAGGCCAGTGGGCCGAAGCCCGGAATAGCCGAGCTCTTCCTGCCCTGCTTGATGCCCTCGATAAGCATCCTCACAGAGCGCTCAGGGCCGATGACCCCGGCGAGGCCCTCCAGGAGGTCCACCCGCGCCCGCAGGTCGTACCAGAAATCGTGCTTGAACCGGAACACCTTCGCATAGTTACGGGTGAAGCGCTCGAACTCCTCGGCGGCTTTCTCCCTGTCTGTCACCGCGATGGCGGCGACCTTTCCGGACACCAGCGCCCCCGAGATACCGAAGCCCATGAACGGGTCAAGGGCCCCGGAGATGGTCCCGCACATTATAAGCCCGTCGCGGAAGAGCTGAGGGTTATCTGGCGAGGTGACCGGCGCCACCCCGTGCACGTACTCCCAGCCCTCGTTGTCCATGTCGCGCACCCGCCGCATGAACCCCCGGTACCGCTCGAGGGCTTCCGGGGGCACCTCCTGGCCGTAGGCGAAAAGGAGGTTGTAGTAGATGCCGTTGGCGAACGAGATATAGCCGTACTCGTTGATGCACTCGTCGAGCCACATCCAGGCGTAGTCGTCGGACTCCATCTCGCCCGAGGCCATCCACGCGTACCAGTCGGTGTACGGGATGCCCAGGTAGTCGTAGGCTGGCTGGTTGAGCCCGCAGGCGATGATGGTGCCCGGGGGAAGGCCCGGTATGTCGTCGGAGCGCAGGGGCGAATCGAACTCGAACTTTACGTCGGCGCCGAGGCACTTCTCGTAGAGAAGGGTGTCGAGGCTCGCCGGGCGCGAGCTTCGCTCCACGTGGTACGCCATGAAAACGGGGGCTTCCACGGGGAGGTCGTGCAGGTAGATTGTCAGCGCGCTCACCGGCCGGAAAGCGGGCGTGACGTCGATGCCGATATACTCGGAGGTGGCGGGCACGTCGAGAGGCGTGGTGTGCAGGGAGGGGTTGAACACGCTGGAACCACCGTACCCCGGCTCCTGGTCGCGGACCAGCACCGAGTGCCCCTCCGCCGCCAGGTTGTAAGCCGCCACCAGCCCGGACATCCCCGCTCCGTAGACAAGCACTTCCTTACTGGCCATTTCCTCGCACCTCCCGTTCTTCTCAGGACAGGGACCTCGCCGCTATCCGCCCGTCGCCGGCTTCTTCTTTTTCTTTACAGGCTTTTTCTGCATGGAGAGCACGTAAACATGTTCGAACGCCAACTGGAAGAGCCCACTGTCCTCCCGGTAATCCTCGGGGCTCTCTCTCCTTATTAGCACCCAGTTCTTCATGACGTGTTTTTCCATCGGGCGAAACTCGTATATGCCGTCACGTTCCAGGAGTTCGGCGACCATCTCCTCCGGGACCTTGATGGTCGCCCCGTCCTCGTATACGGCCGCGAACATCTTGCCGTTTATGTAATACGCCGGAAGCCCGAACGCCTTTCCAGGCTCGACCTCCACGTTGTCGAGCAGCATCGAGTCGAGGACTTCCTTGACCTCCGGGTCGTGGCTCATCTTCGGCATGCGCGCTCTCCTCTCGACCGGTACGACGACACGGTTATTATATGGGTCCTCACAAGAATCTGTGGGTAGCTGAACCCCCGCAAACCTTGTCATAACGTCATTCTCCCTCTATCTTCCGGTTGCTGTAAACGTGACCAGAATACAGGAGGGAGAAATGCGCATCTCAACTCTACTACGCCTGACGCTGGGACTCAAAGGGCACAGGGTGAAAACAGCGCGGCCGGATGACGGGGAATAAACGCTGGCAGCCCCGTCTGTTCACGACTCTTGAAGCCGGGTATCCGGCTCCCGGGGTGATGCTAAGTGCTCCCTTCTATAAATACGGTGGCGTTCGAGCCCCTGCATCCACTCCGAGGGCGTTCCGCTCCTTCGCCGTACTTCCGAGTACGACTCGGTCGCGAGCCTTGTCGGGCGCGGCGCACGGACGCTCTTCGGTACGTAACCGTATTTATGGAAGGGAGCACTAAGGGATTATGAAGACCGGCGCCCCGACGTTGACAGTCTCGTAGAGCACCTTGGCGTTCTCGTTGGCCATCCTTATGCAGCCGTGGGACGCCTGCTCGCCGAGCGACTTGACGAACGGCGTGCCGTGGATACCTATGCCGCCGCCCAGGTCTAACCAGTAGTCCCCCAGAGGGTTGTCCTTGCCGGGCGGCTGCGGTATCCCTTGCTTGTCCTTCGCCCACTCGGAGGTGGGAAGCCAGGTCGGGTTTTTCTCTTTGTAAGTGACGTGAAACTTACCGGTTGGGGTGGGGTAAGCCGGCATCCCGACCGCTATCAGGTAGTCATCGATGTACTTCTCTCTGTCATACAGGTACAGGCGAAACTTGCTCAGGCTTATGACGACTATCCTACCGATGTCCTTCTCGGTGAGCTCCGGGTGGACGTACTCCACGACGATCGGGACCCGCCGGTCCGCGCCGGGAATCGCCCCCACGACATCACGAGCGGTCTCGTCGACCTTGACCCTCACCCCGTTGCGCGACGCCACTATCTCAAGGCTGCCGGACGCCAGGCTTATCCGCACGCTGGTGGGCTCGCAATTGACTGCCCGGGCAACCCTCATGATGCATGTCTTCAGCCTTGTGTCGTTATACGAGAAGAGCAAAGGGATATCAGCTTTCACCGGGATGCCGAACAACCGCTTGAACAACCGGACCGGCAGAAAACCCTGCCTGCCCTTCAACCACGCGGCGTACGCCATCGCCTGCGGCTGGGGGCGCAAGGAGTACGACTCGGGGTCGAGCTTGAACTCCTTGTCGGCTTGGTAGAGAACGAGGTCCTCGTCAAGCGGCTTGACCTTTGCCTCGGCGACCTTGACAGCCTGCGACTTAGTCATGCCACCGACCGGTTCGCCGGCTATCGTCACTCCCTTGAAAACCTTCCCGACGTTTGCGAGCTCGAGCACTGCCGCGATGAGCAAGAGCACGATGAGGATGAATGCCATCAGGACCAGCACCAGCCGGGCGCGTGGAGGGACCCTTATGGATCTTCTCCGCCTTGCCGATTTGCCGGGCTCTTGCGGTTCCTCTTTCACACCCGTCTTACGATCATATTCCCAGAAGCCTCGCGAAAGCGTCTCCCATGATGATGCGCTTTTCCTCGTCGGTGAAGCTTACCTCAGGGCAGCTGGACAGGTCGGGCTCCCTGATCGCGTTGACCCACCTGTCCAACGGACATAGGACGGTTAGATACGGGCCGTCGGTTCCGAAGAACACCCTCCACGGCCCCAGGTCGTCGATCACCCGGCGCAGCATCCGGTAGAACTCTTCAGGGCGTTCGTTGAACGTCGCCTGCCAATCGGAGAAGTCGAAGTAGACGTTGGGCTTCCTGATCGCGACAAACAGGGCCTCGTGCCAGAGAAGGTGGCCGATGTGCGCCATGATGATAGGCAGGTCGGGAAAGTCGGCCGCCACGTCGTCGACGTGGATTGGCTGGCTAAAGCGAGCCTTCATCGGCAGGGGCTGGTTTCCGGTGTGAAACAGCACCGGTATGCCGTATTCCATGCACTTCTCGTAGAACGGGTAGCAAGCCTCGTCGTGAGGGAAGAACCCGGAAGTGGGGTGCAGCTTGAGCCCTTTCATCCCCCAGTCCTCGACGCCCCTCTTGAACAGGTCTAGAGCCCCCTCGCGGCGGGGGTCGATGCTGAAGAACGATACCAGGCGATCCGGGAACCGGGCCGCGGCCTTGCCTACCAGCAGGTTCTGCTCCTCGATCGGCACATCCGGCTCTCCCGCCTGCATGCCGGTGTCATGCGTGAAGACACACGTTTTATCCACACCCGCGGTGTCCATGCTGCCGATCAGCTTCTCGCCGGTCGGGTCGGCGAGCACCGGCATCAGGTTCTTGATCAACTCGGCCGGGTCGGGATAGACCCCGGTCAGCTTTCCCATCGGCGCCGTGGCCACCCTGGCCATGCCGATGAAAAAACTCATGTCGTGCCATCCCTCGTCAACCAAGTGGCAGTGACCGTCGATAATCATCAAACGCCACCTCCCTCGACATCTCGGCCTCGATCTGCTTTGCCCGCGGGTTCAGGTGATCTCGTACGGCGGTTTCTCGATGCCCGCGAGCCATCTTGCCAGCTGCTTCTTGGGCTCCATGTCATACGTCCGGAGTATCGCTATGTCCTCCATGATGGGAGAGCCTCCCCCGTGCACGCCGGCGTACTGCATGACACCCGCCATGCCGGAGCAGGTGTAGTCGCTCACCCAGGCGTACAGCTTGTACATATCCTCGGGGCTCACATCATCCACGCGCATCAGGTATTTCTTGACCAGGTCGCCGACCTCGGGGCTAACGAACTCCGTATCGTACGGCAGCGTCGCCGGCAGGCCGCCCGCTATCTCGGTCAGCAGGTCGTACTCGTGGTAGATGTTGACCCCGGCGTGCTTCCTGGCCACGTTGCAGTATACGACGTCGGGTATCTGGGTTCCCGATGGTGATTTGATCGACTTCACGGCGGCGGCTATGCCGCACCCGTAGACCAGCTCGGCCGTGCTGATGAGCTCGGCGAGCTTGGAGCCGATGTGGTCTTCCTTCGCGATGCCGCTGTACTCGGCCACCAGGGCGGCGGTGCCCATGATGACGTCGCTCATCGCGGGCTTGCACCCGGTATAGGAATGACGGTGATAGAGCGAGAAAAGCAGGGCGAGCTGCCCGCCGAACTCGGCCTCGCCACAAAGGAACACCCGCTCCCACGGCACGAAGACGTCGTCGAAGATCGTCAGTGACTCTATCTCGCCCTTGCCCGAATGCAACCCGGCGACCTCGGGCAACCTGTCGCGATAGCGAGAGCCGCGGCAAACCAGCTTGACGCCCGGGTGGTCGCCCGGAACAGCCACCGCCACCGCCCAGTCGCTCTCGTTCGGGCGGAGAAAACGGGTGGGGATGGCTATTATCTCCTCGGCGAGAGGCGCGAACGAGTTATGGGCCTTGGCCCCCCGCACCACGATGCCGTCCTTCTTCTTTTCTATAACCCTCAAGTAGAGGTCCGGGTCGGTCTGCTCCCCGGGCCTGCGGCTCCTGTCGCCTTTGACGTCGGACTGCGCGCAGCACCCGACAAGGTCGTTCTTCTGGAAATTCTTGATGAACTCGAGGAACCTGTCGTGGTACTCGGTGCCGTGCGCCTGGTCACACATGTGGGTTATGACTGAAAGAGCGTTCAGAGAATCGATGCCCATGCAGCGAGCGATGCAGCCTCCAACCAGCCTGGCGGAGGCGCGCGTCATCTCCTGCTTGACCAGGAGGTCTTCCGGGCTCTGGTGTATGTGGCAAAACCGGTTGATGGTCTCGCCGGTCAGGTGAGACTTCGTGGTGGTAAGGTGCTGGAACTCGGGGGCGCGGGCCATGTCGAAAGTGAGGTCCAGGATGTCCTGCCCCGGGATATCGTCCCTTCCCAGCACCTCGCCCCCCATGTAGACGTTTGGCTTCATGGCCTTGAGGCTCTCGTGGTACTCCTCTTTTGAACGCATCAATCATCACCGCCTGTTCTCTGTTGACTCAGCGCCGCACAATCCTCGAAATATGCCGCCCGCACCAGCTTTCCGGGCATTGACTGCCGGCATCGCTCGACGCATGCGAACGGCGATGCGCTCCGGCGGCTCAAGAGTATTACTAAGAGAAGAAAAAGACAATGCGGAAATGCCCGGGATCGGGACTCTGTCCTTACCGGTCCAGATCGGTCCCGCGAGGCGCCGCACGATGGCGAATATGGCGCGAACAGCCACGCCGGCCCGTCAGTCGCCGAAGAACTCAACTTCCAGCGGCTGCGTCGTGTGCATCACCTGGGGCTTGCCGAACCGCGCGCGGTATTCGGAGATGATGCTCTCGACGGCATCGCTGTTAGCCCCGGTCTTCTCGTGGACCAGCAGGACGGCCTTCGTCTGCTGCTTCTCGATCATACCGTCCTCGTGGCGCATCTGGCCGTAGGCGTCGAACACGGTGAGGCCCTGCGGGAACTCAGGCGTTATGACTTCGTCCAGGAACCGGGCGAACTGCTCCTCGGAGACGGCGCCTCCCGCGGGTATGTTCCTGCCGAAGTACACCTCCGTCTGGACCCACCGCGAGCCCTCCTTCACCTTCCTGGTGCCCGCGCATCCTGCGATGGCCGCCATGAAGAGGAGGATGAGTATGAGAACCGGCGCAAGGAGTCTTAAGCCGGCCCTCCGGCCGGCGGCTCACTTGCCGGCGCGGGCGAGCAGGTCGGGCGAGCAGTAGGTAAGCTCGTAGTCCTTCTTGCGCACCGAAGTGGCGGCGCCGGCCGGACAGTAAACGAAGCACTGGCCGCAGCCGTGGCACTTCGAGGGGTCACAGACCGCCTTTCCGTCGCGCACCTCGATGGCGCCGAAGTAGCACCGCCGGGTGCAGTCCCAGTCGCATTTATCCGGCCCGAGACACCTGGCGGGGTCGTGCACCGCGTAGCTGTTCCCGGGCGCAAAAACCCTGGTGCCTCGCTTGATCTGGTTTCGCAGGGGCACGCAGTATTCCGGCAGGCAGTGGCAGTAGCTGACCACGAAGCCGTGAGAATCGATCAAGCCCCAGGCGTCCAGCACTCTTCCCCGCGCGTGCCAGAAGCGGGCCTTCTCGATAAGCTCGTCCGCTCCGACCCTCTTGTACAAAGAGGGATAGTTATAGAGGTGCCCCTTGCCCCAGTCACCTATCATCACGCACGTATAGTTGGGGTCCGCCCCGTCGACGAGCTCCGGGTCGATGTTGTTCTCGCCGTGCCGGCACTCACATATCCCGACGGCCATGACCACGCCCTCGTTCTCGAGCTGCCTGATAAGATTTTCGAGCTCGTCGGGGGTAAGCACCTCACCGTGGATTATCGGGAGCAACACGTGGTTGGCCAGCCAGTCGACAAATCCTTTGACGGCCCCGTGCCGGTAGAGCCATTCCTTGTCGGTCATCCACCCGAGCGTTTTCATCAGCAGGTACTCGTACTTCGCGCCGATGATGTCGAGGGGAAACGGGATATGGTGGTGAAGACGTTTTCCCGAGTGGTCGAGGTGTGCAAGCATCGCAGACTCCCGTGTTCTTAAGTGCCTGTTCCGCCGCGAATTATATCGCAAAAGCCCGATTGACGAGTACGGCCGCGAAGGCGCGTTCGATTCCGCTATTGCGCCGTGACCTGAATGGATTAATATAGTGCTACCCATGACGGTACCTCAGGGCGGAAAGGAGTTGGTCGACATGCCTATCAATATCGGCAGTTACCTTACCCAGCGAGCAATGCTCGACCCCGAAAAGGAGGCGATCGTCTGCGAGGACGTCCGCCTCACGTGGTCCGAGGCCAACGCCGAGGCCAACAAGCTCGCTCACGCCATGAAAAAGCTCGGTGTGGAGCGCGGCGTAAGGGTAGGCCTTCTCGCCCTGAACGAGCCCGAGTACCTGAGCATGTTCTTCGGCCTGGGGAAGATCGGGGCTATACTGGTGCCCATCAACTACCGTATTGCCGGTCCGGAGATGCAGTACATCCTCTCCGACAGCGGCGCTGATGTGTTCGTCTTCGGCCCGGAGTACGTGGACGTCGTTGATTCATTCCGCGGCGACATACCGGCCGAACATCTCGTGGCTCTCGGCGACAATCCGCCTGATTGGGCGCTCTCCTACAACCAACTGATAAAGGATGAGCCCGAAGATGAGCCCGAGATAACGGGTGGCGATGATGACGTGCTCTCCATCCTATACACCTCGGGCACCACCGGGCGGCCCAAGGGCGCCATGCTCACCCACAGGAACTACTTCGTGGGCTCGACCAACATCATCGCCACGGTGGGACATCTGGGTGAGACCGCCATGCTCGTATTACCCCTCTTCCACATAGGCGGCCTTGCCAACGTTCCCCTGGGCGTGCAGGCCGGCCTACGCTGCATAATGCTCAGGAGCCTCGACCCCAAACGCTTTCTCGAGCTCATCGAGGAAGAGAAGGTCAACGTGTTCGGCTCGGTGCCCGTCCTCCTGCAGATACTCAAAATGGTCCCCGACTTCGAAAAGTATGACTGGAGCTCGGTGAAGATGGTATTTGTTTACGCCGCGCCCCTCCCCGTCGCCGTGCTCGAAGAGTACGCGGAAGCTGGAATAGAGGTGCGCAACCTCTACGGCCTGACCGAGTCATGCGGCATGGGTACCGTCATCGACGGCGAGCACTCCATGGTGAAGGCCGGCTCCTGCGGGCTGCCGGAGTTCTTCTCAGAGATCAAGCTCGTTGATGATGACGGCAACGAGGTCGGCCCCGAAGAGCTGGGCGAGGTCCTCATGCGCGGCGATTTCGTGATGACAGGCTACTGGAACAACCCCGAGGCCACGGCCCAGAGCATCAAGGACGGCTGGCTCTGCACCGGGGACATCGGCAGGATGGACTCAGACGGTTTCCTTTACATCATGGACCGCAAGAAAGACATGATAATCTCCGGTGGCGAGAACATTTATCCCGCAGAGATCGAGGACCTTCTGTTGCACCATCCCAAGATCCAGGACGCCGGCGTCATAGGCTACCCGGACGAGTTGTGGGGAGAGGCAGTCAGGGCGGTGGTGGTTGTCACGCCAGGCGAGACACTTACCGAGGAAGAGATAATCGAGTGGACGAAAGGCAAGATCGGGAAGTTCAAGATGCCCAAGTCGGTGGTGTTCACCGACGCTCTGCCCCGCACCCCAACCGGAAAGATCCTGAAGAAAGACTTGCGAGTCCAGTTCAACGAACAGCCGGCTGACCCGCGGGAATGAGGCTGACACTATGGACGACGAATACGATGTCATAGTTGTCGGCGCCGGGTTCGGCGGGCCGGTGGCGGCTAAGAAATGTGCCGAAGCCGGCCTGCGCACGCTCATGCTCGAGAGGGGGGCAAGGGTCGGCGAGAAGGTCATCTCCGGCCTCACGATCCCATTCTACGGCTTCCTCTTCGGTCCGGCGTTCATCCGTGACGGGAACCCGCCCATCGAGCGGCCGGCCGACGGGATCATCAACTACATCGTCAAAGATATCGCCACGGGCGATATCGAGATCGATGATACCCTTAAGATCCCCAAACCCCTCTCCCCTGTGCTCGCTTTCGGCTACAACGCCTACTGCCAGCCGTTCTGCGAGTGGGAGGCGGACAGGGCGGTCGAATCGGGGGTCGAGCTACGGACCTCCACCGTGGCGGTGGACGTCATCCGGGAGGATGGTTTCATCACGGGCATCTTGACCGACGGCGGCGAGCACATAAGCTCGAAGGTGGTCATCGACGGGGAAGGCTGCCAGGGCCTGCTGGCGATAAAAGCGGGAATCCGCGAGAAGTACCCGCCGGACGCCATCTCGCTCGCCGACTGCTATGACTACGAGATGTCCAAGGCGGACGTGGACAGGATATTCGGCCATACCCTTCGTTTTTGCTGGGGTTGGGACGAGCAGAGGGTCGCGCCTCCCCTCGGCTTCGGAAACGGTCTCATGGTCTGGCCCTACAGAAACAGCCTCCACTTCATCCAGGACCAGAGCCTTGAAACCGGCAGTGGAAAGGTCCCGAGCCTCAAAGATTTCGACGAGTACCATCGCAACATCACCGGAGGCCTGCCCTGGTGGAGGGAGGAGGTGGCCCCGCACATACGCTTGCGCGCCCGGATGTGGGACGGCTTCGAGATATTCGTGGGGCTCGACGAGCGAGCGCGCAAGATGCCCAACCACACCGACGGGATGCTGCTCATCGGTGACGCCGCCGGGCTCGAGAGCACCGAGCTTTGCGACGGGGTGCCCGCGGCCTGGTTTTCCGCGGACATCGCCGCGGACGTGACGATCGAGGCGATACGCGCCGGGGATACCTCCGCGACTTTCCTCAAACGTTACGACGAACGGATAAAGGCGCACCCCATAATCCAGTGGTCGATCTCCCGGACCAACCGCCACGACCTGCGCTACGCCCAGCAGAACCACGACATCAAGCTCCTCCGGAAGCTCGTCCACAACGGATGGGGCCTGGGCGGTTTCACCCACATGAGCACCCCGCTGCTGAGGACCGTGCTGGACTCGATCGCTGACGAACCCGCCATCGTTGCCGCCTGGATACGGATGTTCCCAAGGTACTACTACAACTGGCTCCACGAGCGCTACGACGGCGAGGCTTCCTCCAGGCGCAGGCCGCGCAAGGTGCAGACCCTCGGACACAGGGCGTTCGGAAAGTCGCTCGAGCTCCTGGACGGGGGCCTTGCCCGGTTCGCGTCCCCGCTCAGAAAAGCGGCCGCGTTCCTGGCCCCGGCTTCGGCCGCCGCCAACCCGGTGATGAAGGTCATTCTGCCGGTGATGGAGCCCGTCTACCTGGCCGTCATAAGATTTCTCGAGCCGTTGACCGACCCGTTGAGCAGGAAACTGGTGAGCTTCGTAAGCCGCGCCGACCCCGCCATGTTCGACAACCCACCCGCGAAAGGGAAATGAGATGGCGAGAACATCTGAAGAGTTCCCGGGCGTCGAATGGGTCCAGGGCGCAGGCAACTTCATCACCATCGACAAGGATAAGTGCGACGCGTGCGCTCGCTGCGTGAAGGTATGCCTCGGCGGCTGCTACGAGATCGCCGATAAAAAGGCGCGCATCAAGAGCCTCGCAGAGTGCATGGAGTGCGCCGCCTGCTGGTTCGTCTGCACGCGCGGCGCAGTCGACTTCTCCTGGCCACCGGGTGGCAAGGGCTACAGGAGTTCCTGGGGTTAGCGAAGAGTGCCGAAGAACACCTGCCAGGCCAGGAGTGACTTGGCCGCCAGGCTGAGTATGATGTAAACCTTCTCGCCGAACAGGTAGTCCTTCCACGGCCCTACCTTCTTGTACTGCAGCACCATGTTTACCGCGAAGATGTTGAAGAAGATGAACAGCGAGACCATGATGCCGTACACGAAACCCGGCATCTTACTGGTCGGGTCGGAGGCCGCGGAGATGAAGTACAGCCAGATTATCACCCACGGCACAGCTCCGGCGATGCATCCGAAATAGAAAGCTGTCCAGTCGGTCTTTTCGGTGGTCTGGTTGTGCAGCTCCATCATCCAGC
The DNA here is from genome assembly GCA_038326775.1 of Candidatus Geothermincolia bacterium. GTDB lineage: Bacteria > Actinomycetota > Geothermincolia > Fen-727 > Anoxymicrobiaceae > DYIU01. Next base: position 73,441 of record JBBQKJ010000001.1, on the reverse strand, counting down.
CGAACAGTATCATCATGGCGTTCATGAAGAAGAGAAGGATGAGGGTGGACAAGTCGTATATTCCGGAAAGCATTGCGATAACGACTATCATCAGAGACGCGGTGATCGAATACTCTATCCACCTGCCGTAGTTGGCCCCCTTCAGAAGGTTCTTCCTGTACCAGTTGTTTATCCCCGGCGCCGCGATCAACAGGAGGGCGATTCCGCTGAGGAGTAGGAAAAGAGCTACCATCGGGCCCAGCCTCAGGCTGCCCGGCTGCCTGGTGACAGGGATCGGGAAAGCTCTGCGGGTGCCTGCACCGAGGTAGTGGGTCGTAACGGGCGCCGCGTAGTCGTTGCTGATGAAAAGCATCAGCAGGCCCTGGGCCAGCAGCACGATGCCCACTACAAAGTTGAAGACACGGAGTCGGTTCAACCGTCGTTCCATCCCCTCTGGAGCGGTGGCGTCCGTCATGGTCAACCTCCTTCGCCTCGTCCTGAGTTAATTGTTTCTGGGAACGGGCTCCCAATCCTGCACAGGCCGCCAGGGATATAATAAAACTGCCAGACGGCAAGGGAGGAGAGGCAGATGAAGAAAGTCAGCATATACGGCGCGGGGATGTCAGGCATGATCGCGGCCGTCAACCTGGCGCGCGACGGCTACGAGGTGGAGGTCCTCGACCGGGAGAGCGGCTACGGCGGGTCCAGGATATACAACCCTTCGGCCCACACGACGCCAATCGACCTCGAGCGCACCAGCGAGTACGTCGGAATCGACTTGAGGCCTGTCTTCTACCCCCTGCTGGCCTGCCCCTGGTACTACAACGAGACGAAGGCGCAGGCGCCCGCCGGCAAGCTCTTCACCGTTGAGAGGGGCAGCCGCCCTGGCAGCATCGACACAATGCTCTACGGGATGTGCCTCGACCTAGGCGTGACATTCCATTTTGATACCCCGCTCAAGAAAGAGGACATCCCCAAACTAGACCCCGGGACGATAGTCGCCTGCGGGCTAAGCCCCTCCGCGTACGAGATGCTGGATATCCCGTACCTCCGATGGTACGGCTGGCTCTCCCGCGGGGAGTGCGGCTTCAGCAACTACGCCTGGATCTACCTCGAGGCGTCCATCACCGAGTTCGGCTACCTCTCCTCGGTCAACAACTATTACTTCGACTTCTTCTACTCGACGGGCCAGGTGAGCCGCGAGGCCCTGAAGCGGTACGTGGACTGCATGCGCCGTAACGAGGGCGTGGAGCACCTCGACTGGGAGTACGTATCGGGCGCGGTACCGGTTGCCGGCCCCGATAACCCCGGCCTCTTCAGGGGAGACCTCATAATGTGCGGAACCATGAGCGGTGCCATGGACCCGGTCATGTGGTTCGGCATACTGGGGGCCATCATGACCGGCAAGATAGCGGCTATGGCCGTCAGCGACCGGGAGAAGGCGGCCGCGGAGTTCCACCGCATCACCCGCCGCTTCAAGGCGGCGTACTACTTCAAGAACAAGGTCTTCTACCGCGTCCGCCCGCACGTGGACGCGATGGAGAAGGTGATAAACACGCTCGGAGTCCCGCGCACGGAGCGGCTGGTCAGTGTCGTCGAAACCAGGAACCTGCCCGGTTCCGTCCCCGGCTTCGGCATGCTGGGCTGCCACTAGAATCTAAAGACAGCGCCTGTGCCGCTGCTCCCGGCAGGAGTTATTGTAGTTTCATTGTAGATACAATATGTATCTATACGAGAGCCCTGCTTCGGCGGGTGATGAAACGACCCCGTAACGGGGTGAAGAGAAGGGGCTCCCCGCTCGGAGGGGGCTAGGACAAGCTGGAGGAGCATATAACATGGCCGAGGATACCTGTTCCAAGACTCTTGAGGAGATGAAGAAAGCGTACCCCGAGAAGTTCGTGCCCGAGACGAAGGTGTTCGACGCCATCCACAGGGGGGACCACCTTTTCGTAGGGACCGGCTGCGGGGAGCCCCAGTACCTCATAAGCGCCCTGGCCGATTATGTCGGCTCGCACCCCAAGGCGTTCTTCGACACCGAAGTGTTCCACGTGTGGAGCCTGGGGGTCGCGCCGTACACGGACGACAAGTTCAAGCAGAACTTCAGGCATAACTCTTTCTTCATCGGCGACAACACCCGGGACGCGGTGAACACCGGGATGGCCGACTACACCCCGATATTCCTTTCTCAGGTGCCCGACCTGTTCCACCGGAAGTTCATCCCCATCGACGTGGCCCTCATACAGGTCTCGCCGCCGGATAACAACGGGTATATGAGCCTGGGGGTGAGCGTCGACATAACAAAGGCCGGGGTGGAGAACGCCTCGGTCGTCATCGCCCAGGTGAACTCCTTAATGCCCCGCGTGCACGGGGACACTTTCATCCATATAAGGGACGTGGATTTTATCGTGCCCCACGACGAGCCGCTATTGGAGTACAAACCCACCGTCTCCGACGAGCTGGCGAGCGAGATCGGCAAGTACGTGGCCCGAATAGTGGAGGACGGGGACACCATCCAGATCGGATACGGCAGCTTGCCCAACGCCATACTTTCGAACCTGGCGGACAAGAGGCACCTCGGGGTGCACACCGAGCTGTTGAGCGACGGCATCGTCGACCTGCTGAAAAGCGGGGTCGTGGACAACTCCCTGAAATCTTTCGAGCGCGGGAAGACGGTCGCCACCTTCTGCATGGGCACAAAAGCGACCTACGAATACATCAACGACAACCCGAGCGTGGAGTTCAGGCCTATCGACTACACAAACAACCCCCTGAACATAGCGCGCAACACCAACATGACCGCCATAAACGCCGCCCTGCAGATAGACCTGTCGGGGCAGGCCACGGCCGAGTCTATAGGGACGATGTTTTACAGCGGCGTGGGGGGCCAGGCAGACTTCATGCGGGGAGCCGTCCTCTCACCGGGGGGCAAGACCATACTGGCCCTGCCCTCCACCGCGGGCGACGGGGGAGTCTCGAGGATCCTTCCGATGATCCAGGAAGGCGCGGGCGTGACCCTGACCCGGGGTGACATCCATTACGTCGTTACGGAGTACGGCATCGCCTACCTGCACGGAAAGAACATCAGGGAGCGCGCCATGGGGCTCGTGGCGATAGCGCATCCCAGGTTCAGGCCCTGGCTCATCGAAGAGGCGAAAAAACTCAGCCTCATCTACGCCGACCAGGCGTTCATCCCCGGGAAGGCGGGCGAGTACCCCGAGGAGCTGGAGGCATACCGTACAACCAAGGATGGGGTCGAGGTCCTCCTCCGGCCGGTGAGAATAAGCGACGAGCCCCTGCTCAAGGACTTCTTTTATTCGCTCTCCGACAGCAGCATGTACAGGCGTTTCATCTCCCGTCGGCAGGACATGCCCCACGAGCGCCTGCAGGAATACGTTGTCATCGACTGGACCAAGGAGGTAGCGCTCCTCGCGGTCATCCAGGACGGAGAAAAGGAAGACATCGCGGGCCTGGGTCAGTACACCATAGACGAGGGCTCGCACGCCGCGGACATCGCCTTCGTGGTAACCGACAGGCACCAGAACAAGGGTATCGGCACGGAGCTGCTTTCCTACCTCACGCAGCTCGCGAAGAAGCAGGGCCTGTTGAGCTTCACCGCGGAGGTCCTGGTCGAGAACAAGCCGATGCTCCACCTGTTCGAGAAGATGTTCGACGTGGACAAGATGGTCGATTCGGGTATCTATTACCTGTCGATGGGCCTCGGAGCCTGACTTCCGGCCTGGTAGACGTTCCCGGTCAACCCGGCTGCCTGGTCCCAGAAATGCCAGAGGCCGAACCAGCTCTCCCACTGCTCGGGGGCATCCCTTATCATGCGCTCACCGGCTTTCGCCACCTCGCCGATGATGGTCCTGATGCCCTCGGAACGGTCGCCGGCCCGCTTCACCGTGATCGGTTCATGGAAGATGAGGCGGTTGTCAAACACGCGCTCGCCGCGTAGAAGGACGAACGGTACCACAGCCGCACCGGTTTCCATCGCGAAGTGACCTATGCCGGCCGCCATGGCGGCCGGCCGGCCGAAGAAATCCACCACGCACCTTCCGTCGACGTCGAAATCGATGCCGACGCGCCTGCCGTTCATCAGGTGCTCGGTCACCTTTCCCTTTATGCCGCGGCCCGCCCAGAAGACAGGCTCGTGCGGGTCACACCCCAGACACCGCCCGAACTCCAGCATCCTCCCGTAATAGCGCGCGACCGGCGTATCGGCGGGATGGTAGTAGATGGGGGTATACGGCCTCCCCAGGCGGGCCATGACCGGGACGCGGATCGCGTTCTGGCCCACGTGGCCTCCCACCAGTATGACGCCCTTGCCTGACGCGTCGGCTTTCTCGAGGTTCTCGATTCCCTCGACTCGCAGCTCGCTCATGTAGCGGTCGCCATGCTTCCAGAAGATGCTCAAATCAAGAATGGGCCGAAGCAGTGCGATGCAAGCCCCGCGGCCGATTAGCGCGACTCGACGCTGGTCCGTGATCTCGGGCATGGCGCTCGTAACCTTCTGCTTGAGGCGGCGCTTCATCCCGGGGAACGAACAAAAAGCGATTGACCCGAGAACGTTGAAAAGAGCATCCAGGACCGATGGGGGGACTACGCGGGCCAGGAACCGGGTCGTGCAGAAGACTGCCATCAAGCCGTATTCGACCACCCGCAGAAACGCGGCTTTCCCTGCCTCCGGAGGCGCGCTCACCCCGCGCGCTACCCCGGGACATCCAACCGCCTTCGTCATTTCCCCGGCATCGCTCTCATGGCTCCTCGTGAGCATCGATACCCCCGTTTACGCCAGACATAACATAAATGATTCCTGGTCTAGTAATCGGGTCTGCCGCCGCTTGACATTAATTATACGAGAAATCCACATCGAGGTGTACTGCCCGGCCATGGGGCGAGGCAATTTATCATTTGGCCGCCTTATGAAAGAATCGGGTAGCGACTTGTGGTTCTTTTCAGGAGGCAAGGGGCCGCTTTGAAGATTGTCGGAGCCCAAATCGGTAATGCTGGGGGTGAGGGCGTTGAGCGGTAAGGCGGTTGTTATCGGCACCGGTGTAGGTGGCAGCGCCGCGGGGGCGCTGCTTGCAAAGAAGGGCTACGAGGTCGACTTGCTGGAAACCCATCCGTTCGCGGGCGGGCGATGCGCCTCCTTGAAGCGAGACGGCTTCGTCGTCGATTTCGGCGTGCACATGTTCAGCCGCGGGGAAGCCGGGCCGCACGGAGAGGTGAACCGCCTGCTGGGGGGCGACCTGGGATGGATAACCAGGGACCCGCCCTGCAGGATAATGGGCAAGACCGAGTTCGACTATCCCCTTGACATCAGGCCGCTCTTTACGCAGGCGAGCATCGCCCTGAAGCTGGGAGTGCGGCCCAGGAACTACCTGGGCGCTTTCCGCCTGTTCCGGTCTCTGATGGCGGGACGCGACGTCGAAAAAAACGACCCCGTGGTCCTGATAGATTATGTTTCGCGCTACACGGACGACGAGATGATACACCTCTTCATGACCTGCATCTGCCAGCTGTACTTCGCCGTCTCCTACCTGCAGGCTTCCGCGGGTGAGTTCATCTGGTCTTTCACCCGGATGTTCAACGACGCGAGCTTCGGGTATCCGCGGGGCGGCTCCGGAGACATCCCGGGTTCGTTCCTGCGGTCGCTGGAGCGGCTGGGTGGCCGGGTACACTACGAGGAGCCGGTGAGGCGCATCCGCGTGGAGGGTGGCAGGGTCAGGGCTGTGGAGACCGACCGCGCCGAGTACCCGGCCGACCTCGTCGTATCCAACGCGGGCCTGCGCAGGACCGTGGAGCTCGCCGGCAGGGAGAACTTCGGCGAGGAATATTCACGTAAGGCTGACGGGTACGCAGATTCCAACGCCTACGTCACCGTGAAGCTGGCCCTGGAGCGTAAGGTCATCCCCTACCCGGTGGTCTTCTACATGCCCGACCTCCCGCCGGAGAAGGTGTTCAGCCATCTCGAGACGGGGACGGTGCCCGAGGACCCTTACATCTTCATGCCCGTGCCTTCCAACCAGGACCCGGGCCTCGCGCCCGAGGGGAAGCAGCTGGTGATCGCGGGCACCGCGGTGCCCGCGGATGCCCCGCCCGAGTTATGTGACGCCATACTCGACAAGGTATACGAGCGGATCCTCGGCCTCTTCCCCGGGATAGAGAACGCGCTTCTATGGCAATCGCGGACCCTTAGCGGAGACACGAGGGAGCTGACCGCGCACAACGCCGGCGAGTGCATCGGGCTGGCCCAGACTCCAGACCAGGTGGGGAGCCGGCGGCCCGGGCATCGCACGCCCGTGGAAGGGCTCATGCTCGTGGGGTCGGACGCCGGTGCGCGCGGGATAGGCACCGAGATGGCCTCCGGCAGCGCCCTCAACCTCTCGCGTTCCCTGTCCCCTTGATCTTGAAATTGCGGAGGTGAAGGATGAAGGTTGCCGTGGTGGGAGCGGGAGCGGCGGGGCTTGCCGCGACACACGCCCTGCGCAAAGCGGGGGTCGACGTGACCGCGTTCGAGTCCGGTGGCGCCGCCGGGGGCCGGGCCAGGTGCTATTCAAAGGGCGGTTTCCTTTTCGACACGGGCGCGCAGTTCATGGCGAACGTCTGCCTGACCCAGATGAAGCTGTGCCGCGAGATGGGAATCGACGATGAGGTAATCCCGTTCAACCTCAAGGCAGCGTTCTGGAGGAACGGCAGGGCATACCCGCTGCCCGCGGCAGGCGGGTTCAAAGAAGCAATCCGGGGCATCCCGGAAGTGCTCAAGTTCAGGGGTTTTCCCTGGAGGGTATACCCCCAGATGGCCAGGCTGGGGCTCGCCCTGCTCAAGCGCTACATCAACGTCGATATCGAGGCCATGAACCCCGAGTGCCTTCTCGACCTGGCCGACACGAGCGTGGCCTCGTTCGCGCTCGAGCACGGCGGCAGTGAGGCTCTGGACTGGGTGATGGGGCCCATGGTCTCGTCTCTCACCCTCGGTGAAGCCGACGAGGTCTCCATACCCCATATCATCGGGCTTATGGGCCTTTACAAGGGGCTGCTGCTCCTGGAGAAAGGCATCGGGTCGCTTCCCGCGGCCCTCTACGAGCGCTGCAGCGACTCGATAGAGCTCGCTACACCTGTCGAGGAAATCGTCATCGAGAATAACGCCGTGAAAGGTGTCCGCACAAAAGACGGCTTCATGGAAGCCGACCACGTGATATGCGCGACGACCGCCGGTGTGGCGAGGAAGATAATGCCCGGCCTGCCCGACACCATCAGCAAGCCGCTGGAAACCATCAGGTACAGCTCGACCGTCCACGTGATGGTCGCGTTCGAGGAGCGCCTGCTGCCCGAGGGGCTCTACGCTGTTTCGCTGCCGGCGGCGGCGGAGAGCTTTCTGCCCGGACTGAACGACTGCAGCGACAAGTCCCCAAACTTTGCGCCCGCCGGCGCGGGTCTCTCCCACTGCGTCACGTACGGGCGGAGGGCAAAAGAGATCAACGAGCTTCCGGATGCCGAAGTCGCCGCAAGGGTGATGAGCGAGCTGGGGCGCTTTGTGCCTCGCGTTCCGACCCCCGTGATGACCGAGATAGTGCGCTGGGACGAGGCCATCTGCCTGGAGTCACCCGGTCAGTTCCCGGCGATGTACTGCCTTAAGCGAAACAACATCAGGGACGTCAAGGGCCTGCACCTGGCCGGAGAGTACATGTACCTGGTCTCCTGCGTCGAGGGAGCGCTGCGCAGCGGCGAGGACGCGGCGGCCGCGGTGCTCACCCGGTCATAGGGCTCAGGCCGGCAGTCCGCCCAGTATCTCCCCGGCCTGGGCGACCATCCCGTCCAGCAGCTCCCGGCAGGTCGGGACGTCGTTGATGAGGCCTATCGACTGCCCGACGGCGAGGGGGGCCATGTCGACGTCGCCCACCTCCCAGGCGGTCTTCGACCTCTCGCCGAGCATGAAGGGGAGCACGTCCTCGAAGGTGCCATGGCCAGCCTCGACGTCCAGCACCTTCTGGGCGATCTGGTTCTTGAGGCAGCGCATCTGCAGGTTCAGTGTCTTGCATATCATTGTGGTCTCGTACTCCTGGCGGCGCACCAGCTCTTCCTTTATCTTATCGTTGGCCAGGCATTCTTTCGTGGCGATGAACCTCGAGGCCATCATCACTCCGGACCCACCCAGCACCAGCGCGGCCGCGAGCCCCCTGCCGTCGGCGATGCCCCCCGTGGTTATCACCGGAAGGCTTATCGTCTCGCTTATCCGCGGGGTGAGGACCATGGTGGTCACGTCGTCGTCCAGCGGGTGACCGCCCTCCTCGATACCGGCCGCGATGACCGCGTCGTAGCCCGCCGACTCCGCGTGCTTCGCGTGGCGGACGGCGCCGAGCTTGTGGATGAGCTTCACGCCGGCTTCCCGGGCCCGCTCGAGTGCCTCGGGTCCCAGGTAGCGGTCGAGCGGTGTGCCGGATATCTCGATAGCCGCCACGTTCTCCTCGCAGCAGACGTCGAAGTACTCCTGGTGCAGCTCCTTGGTGATTCGCACCGACGGCATCAGAGTGATGTTCACGCAGAACGGCTTGTCCGTAAGGCGCCTGGTCTCGGCCACCGCCCGGCGGAACTCCTCCAACGAGTCGTAGTTGCCCGCGGTCAGGTTCCCCAACCCGCCGGCGTTCGATATCGCGGCGCAGAGCTCGGGCTTGGCCAGCCACATCATGCCCCCGCACATCACGGGGTGCTCTATCCCAAAAAGCTCCGTCATCTTTGTCCGCACTGTGCGCCTCCTTATCGTATACCGTTGAAAATCCTATCACCTGAGCCTGGAGCCCGGAAACTCCCTCAGGAATGAGAAAGACGCGGGTGGTGGGGCCACGCAATCACTCCTGACTCCGTCCCAGGTCCAGCTTCACGGCGACGACTTCGCCGCTCGCGCATTCCACGCCGTCAGAGAAAAGCGAGCAGGTAACGACCGTCTTTCGCTCCGTCATCTCCTTGACCCTGGCCCGCAGGACCACCGGCCTGTCGACAGGGGTCGGCCTTACGTACTTGACGGACAGCGAACCCGTCACATAGGCGGACAGCGGTTCCGCTCCCTGCTGACCGCCCTGCGCCCGAAGCGCCGCCGCGTGTGCCGTGTTCAAGCAGTGGCAGTCTATTAAAGTGGCGATGATGCCCCCGTTCAGTGAGCCGGGGAACGCGAGATGGTACTTCTCGGGCTGCCAGGAGCATACGGTTTCATCATTGTCCCAGTGGCTCTTGATCCGCAGCCCGTGCTCGTTGTTCCTTCCGCAACCCCAGCAGTGGGTGCCGTACTCCGGCCAGCCGTCCTGGATCGCTTCGCTTTCCACGCCCGGTCTCACGTCCTTTCGGTGCTCAGCCTCAAGCTCCGGGGTGATTCTAATGCTTGAGCGCCGGTCATGCCAGCAGAGCCCGAGAGATGCTTCAACAAGCCCAAGCGCCACGCTTGCCAACTGAGGTCGAAGCTTCGGGCCCCATGCGCTAGACTGGGTCAGGAAGGATTCAGATGGCGTGGATGGTGCCGTCCACCGGCCCACGGAGGTCAACATGTCCGACGATGTCTACTACCGGTTGCGGGAGTTCCTTGACGGGCTACCTGGAGGTTTTCCCTCCACGCAAAGCGGGGTCGAGATAAAGCTGCTCAAGCGGTACTTCACGGCGGAGGAGGCCGAGCTCGCCATGCAGCTCACGCAGATGCCCGAGACAGTCTCCGCTATCGCAGAGCGTATCGGGATGGACGAGGCCGAGGCCGCGGAGATGCTCGAGTCCATGGCGAAGCAGGGGAGCCTAAACAGGGTACGCATCAACGGCGAGCCGTACTACATGGCCCTGCAGTTCCTGATCGGGATATACGAGTTCCACCTCAAGGCGATGGACCGGGAGCTGGCCGAGCTGCTCGATGAGTATGTGCCCTACGTCACCCGGCACTTCGGCAGCCTCGAGAGCAAGCAGATGAGAGTTGTGCCGGTGGGTGACGCAATCGACACCACCACCTCCGTTGCCACCTACGACGACGCGCGTGAGATGGTGAAGAAGCAGGACGTCATCGCCGTGGCGGACTGCATATGCCGCAAGGAGAAGCAGCTTCTGGGCAGGCCGTGCGAGCACCCCATGGAGAGCTGTCTGACCTTCAGCTTCGGCGCCCGGTACTACATCGAGAACGGCATAGGCAGGCAGATCACCGTAGAGGAGTGCCTGAAGATACTGGACGAGGCAGAGGAGCACGCGATGGTGCTCTCCCCCACAAATTCACAGGCGATAATGAATATCTGCACCTGCTGCGGGGACAGCTGCAACATGCTCCTGGGACTGAAGACGTACGAGCGCCCGGCCGACCACGCCCTTTCGTCTTACCACGCCACGATCGATCCAGACCTGTGCGTAGCGTGTGGGACCTGCCTCGAGCGGTGCCAGATTGAGGCCATCGTGGAAGGCGACGACTACATGGAAATCGACCTGGCCCGGTGCATAGGGTGCGGCCTGTGTGTCCCCACCTGCCCGGAGAACGCCGCCTCGCTCATAGCGAAACCCGATGCCTTGGAGCCGCCGTCCAACTTCATAGAGATGCAGATGAAGATGGCCGCGGAGCGCGGGCTCCTGAAGTAGGCGCGCACCGGCATGTTAAACCGCGACTACGTTCACGGGTACTCCCATAGAGAAGCCGAAAGGCTTCACGACCAGGCCGGCACGCTGGCGGAACTGCTCCATCAAGATACCCGCTATCCCGCGCGAAGCGAGGTGCTAGAGGTGGGCTGCGGCGTGGGAGCCCAGACGATCATCCTTGCCGGGAACAGCCCGTCCGCGCATTTCACCTCGGTCGATATCTCGCCCGACTCCATCGATGAGGCACGCAGGCTCCTGGAAAAAGAGGGGCGCAACAACGTTACTTTCAGACAGGCTGACGTCTTCGACCTCCCGTTCGAGAGCGGCCATCAACTGCCTGATCGGTTCCCAGGCCCGCGCGGGCGGAGACTCGCTGATAGGCCGCAGGCTTTATCCCCTGCTGGAGGAGGCCGGGTTCGAGGACGTCGAGGTCAGCCCCAGGATGGTCTATGCAGACGAGAGCAGGCCCGGACTGGTCGAGGGGTTCACGAAGAACACTTTCACCGCGATGGTGGAGGGAGCCAAGGAAAAAGCCCTCGAGCTGGGGCTGGCGACGGCGGGTGACTTCGACAGGGGGGTCCGCGACCTGTACCGCACCTCGGAAGCCGGCGGCACGTTCTGCTACACGTTCTTCAAAGGCGTAGCAAGGAAGTAGGCGCCGACGTCATCCGGGTGGCGAAGACCGTTCCGGTGGGAGGTAGAATACAATTATGAACATCAAGCGGGCCTACAAGATAGAGCTCAAGCCTGACAAGGCACAGACGGCCCGCGCAATACTAAGAACAGACCGAAGGACAGGCCGTGACACTCGCTCGACCGTCGGGATCTGACTTCTCGGAGCTCATAACCCATCTGGGAACAGGCCCCGCGACGAGGGGCCGCGTCTTCATGCTCAACCGTGAAGATGACGGCAGTCTCGCTGAATACACGTACGAGCAGCTCTACACAAAATCGCTCCAGTACGGCAACGCGATAAACCGCGTGCGTGAGATCCAGGGGAAGGCTGGTGACGGAAGGTTTCACGTCGGCGTATTCATGCAGAACAGGCCCGAGTTCTTCTTTATCCTGGGAGGGTGCGCATTCACCAATTCCACTCTCGTCGGAATCAACAACGCCCAGATAGGAGAGAAGCTCACCTTCGACATCAACAACATCGATATCGACTTGCTGGTAGCGGACAGCGGCCCGCAGCCCGGGACCGGGACCACGTTCCTGGGCACCGCGCTCGAAGCCGGCAGGCGTTTTGGGTTCCAGAGTCTTACATCCGATCACATATTCTCCCTCGGAGACACTGACGAAGAAATCGTGACGGTTGCCGGCCTTCTGGACAGGCACCGCGACTCTCTCGAGGGCTTTACTGCTGCGCGACTGGAGACACACCAGCCCGCGGTGATCATCTTCACGTCCGGGACCACCGGCGCCCCGAAGGGGATAGAGGTGACCTGGGACAAGCTCATCGACGTCGGCATCACGGGCACCAGGATTCTCGACTACACCGAAAACGACGTGGGCTACGTCTGCATGCCCCTCAACCACTCCAACTCGCTTTACCTGAACGTCATGCCCGCGCTCTTGAACGGCGCCAGGATAATGCTGCGGCGAAGGTTCAGCTCCAGTAATTTCGTGAAAGACCTGCAAGACGCGGCGGCCACCATCTGGAACTCGGTGGGAGACCCCGTGCACTACGTGCTTAACCACCTGGAGCAAAAATACGAGAACCCCGATTTCTCGCACCTTCCCTTGAGAACGGTGATAAGCACCGGCGCCAACGCCACCGACAGAAAGGCGTTCGCTAAGATATTCGGGCTCGAGATATTCACTGAGATCTACGGTTCAACGGAAGCCGGCGCGGTGACGGCGGTGGATGAGGACAGCCCCGACTATAGCGTGGGAAAGCTGATCAAAGACGTACGTGTGATCCGGGAGACAGCAGGCTTTTGTGAGGCGCGACCGGCGGTCATAGACCCGTCGGGCAGAATTGCGAACCTGGACGAAGCTGCGGGCGAGGTGGTCGTAAGCCAGAAATCACTTGGAAGCTCCGCCTTCACAGGGTATTACAAGCTCGCGGAGGAAACCTCCAGGCGGATCGTCAGGCTCGACGGAGATGAGTTCTTCAGGATGGGCGACCTCGGAGCGATACTCCGAGAGGGTGACGAGCAACACCTCATCTTCCTGGGCAGGACGGGCGACTGGATAAGGTTCAAAGGTGAAAACTGGTCCCCGGTTGACGCTGAAAAGATCATCATGAAGTACATGGGAGTCAGAAACGCGGGAATCATAGGGCTGCCTCAGTCGAAAGGCAAGGAGGACGACCCCATGTTCATCGTGGAGCCCTCGGATTTTCAAGTGCTTGACGCAGACGACCTCTTCGAGTACTGCAGGGAAAACCTCCCCCATTACATGCTACCCAGGTTCATCAGGCTCATCGAATCGCTTCCCATGACGGAGACGATGAAGGTGATGAAGCCCCGGCTGAGGTTTGATTTTATATTTCGGACTCAGGAAATCGACGCCGACCCGTATGACGTTATCTACGAGGTGCGCCATGGAAGAGCGCTACAGTTTACAACAGGTGATTATCACGCTGAAATAAGGAAATTCGTCGATCCGACAAACCGCGACAGGCTGACCGCTTTTACCAAGCGGGAAGGTATCTTCGAGGATTGAACATGCAGAAAGGAACCGTAAGCAGCCTCCAGAAAGAGTTGATGGCCGCCCACTACTCGAGGGCGGGCGAGGCCGCCCGGCGTGGAATCCCGGTCGTATACGTCACCGCCATGTTCCCGGTCGAAGTCGTGAAAGCGTTCGAGCCCGCCTGCGTCGCGGTCTATCCCGAAAACCACGCCGTTTCCCTGATCGTGAAAGGACTCGCCGAGCGGTTTGCCGAAAAAGCCATCGGCGAGTGCTCCCTCGACAGGATGGGATGCTCCTATGAGCTCGCCAACACCGGGTACCTCCTCGAGCTGATGGAAAAAGGCGCCGACCCGGGGGAATCCGCCGGTGTCCCCTACCTGCCCCCGCCCGACGTCCTGCTCGCCTGCAACAACCAGTGCGACGTCGTAGCCGAGTGGTACCAGAATCTATCGGCCATGCTCGGCGGCAAGCCGTTCAAGGTGATAAATGTCGGCAACAGGTACGACGGCGTCGTCGACGCCCTGCGAGTCGAATACATCAGGAAGCAGATACTCGATGTCATAGCCGTTCTAGAGGAGGTCACCGGTACTCCCCTTGACAGAAACCGCCTTCTAAAGGTCGCAAGAAGATCGAACGAAGCGGTCAGACTCTGGAAGGAGTACCTCGGGTTCGGCAAGTCCAAGCCCTCCCCCATTACCGCGTTCGACGGTTTCTTCCACATGGCACTGATCGTCTCGGAAAGGGGAACGAATGAGGCGGTAGAGTATTATTCTCGGCTTGTTGAAGAGACGAGAGATGCCGTTTCCAGGGGGACGGCCGCGGTCGAACCCGAAAAGCACCGCCTGCTCTGGGACAATCTCGCCACATGGTTTAACTTTGGACAGCTCAAGAGATATCTGTCTTCACGGGGGGTCGCCGTCGTCGGTTCCACCTATCTCGATATCTGGACGAAAGAGCTGGACGATTCGAGCTTCGAGAACCTGCTCACCAGCATGGCCGAAGCGTACAGCGCCATGTACACGAACCTTACTATGGAGCAGAGGATCCGGCTCTTCGAGAATATGGTGCGGGAATACGGCGCGGACGGGGTCCTTTTCCACAACAACAGGAGCTGCCATACGTTCTCCCGGCTGCAGGGGCAGATCGCCGCGGCGCTGCAGGAAGAGTTCGGCAACGATTTCAGGGCTATCGTTTTCGAGGGCGACATGGGCCTCTCCGACAGGTTCCAGAAGCACGCGTTCGAAACCGCCATAGAGACCTTCTTCTGACAGGTGAAACACAAAGGGGTGTGGTGATCATGAAGATACTCGTAATGGGTGGAGCAGGTGACATGGGCTCCAGGACTGTGGAGGACCTCGCGTTGTCGTCCGGGGTGGAGCGGGTGACCATCGCCGACCGGAACCTGGCCGCGTCGCTCGAGCTCGCGGCGCGCCTGGAGGGCTCCCCGGCCGAAGTGAAAACCCTGGAGGTGGACGCGACGGACCACCGCGGGATGGTCGAGGCCATGGCGGACCACGACGTGGTCGCCTCGGCGCTGGGACCGTTCTACCTGTTCGAGACCAGGCTGGTGAGGGCGGCGCTGGAAGCGGGCGTCGACTACATCAGCATATGCGACGACTGGTCCGCGGCGCAGGATACCATCATCCGATTCGACGAGCCCGCGCGGGCCGGGGGCCGCATGGTGATAAGCGGGTGCGGGGTCAGCCCGGGCATGTCCAACGTGGCGGTGCGCTACCTTTCGGGCAGGCTCGACCGCGCCCGGCGCGCCGAGATCTTCGTCTACATGCCCATGGATTCCGGCGAGGGCGAAGCGGTGACCCAGCACACCCTCTTCGTCTTTGGAACCGTGGTGCCCGTCTTCCGGGGCGGGGCCACCATAATGCTCCCCGCGGGCAGCCTGCATCGTACGGTCGAGTTTCCCCGGTTCGGCCCTTTGAAGGTCTGGAACATAGGGCACGGCGAGCCCGTGACCGTGCCCCGGCACCTGCCCGACCTCGAAGAGGTCAGCATAATGCTGAGCATGGGCAGGGGCACGAGCATCGTGGCGTTCCTCGGGCGCCTGGGCGCCTTCTCCACCCCGCGCAGGATAGAGAAGGTCGCGAGGCTGCTGATAAAAGTGTCTCCCCCCATGCCGGACGTCCCCCCCGAAGGCGCCATGCGGATAGATGTGGCCGGCGAGAAGGACGGCAGACCCGCCACCCTGTCACTGTGCGGGACGGGCACGATGCGGGACGCGACCGGCATCGCCCTTTCCATCGGGGCCCAACTGCTCGCGGCGAAGAAGCTTACCGTGGAGCAGGGGGGCGTCTACGGTCCGGAGGGATGCTTCGATCCAGAAGAATTCCTGCGCATGATGGGGAAAAGCGGCATAGTAGCCTACTCCGATGTGGCAATGCGAGAGCGCATCAACTGACCGATGCGCCGGTTGGCGCTCGGAAAAGCCGGAGTTGGATGCCCGGCTGGTTTTTGACCTGTCGTCGACGAACAGTGAAAGGAGCCGCTTCGATGGCGCTCGATACGAGAATGGCCTTCAAGTTCTGCCAGGTCAACTACGAGTACGGTCTTCTCGACGAGATGGGCTCGATCGTGGGCGACGCACTGGAGGCCGTCATGGCGGAGCAGTGTATTGACATGGAGGACGTTCTGAACAGGCTGGACGGCGCCGGCGAGCAGACGATCGAGAGGATCGACAGCCTGCTCGAAAGGAGGTCCAACCTGTTTTTTCGGCTGGCCGCGAACAAACCGATGACCAGGCTCCAGGCGGCCCTTCTGCGAATCCCGGCCGTAAGGCGGGGCGCGGTGCGCGTCGCGGCGGCCCTCCTGAGAAAGGGCCTGGCGCCTGGCGGTGCGATTGCACGCGATAAAGACCGCTGGAGGTGTGCCGGTGGATGAGGTAAAACGCCAGGAGACAAAGAAACGGCTCGCCGCCCTCGTCGCGGATGGCTCGCTGGTGGAAGACGAGACGGCGTTGGCCGGTTTCGCCGAAGCGGTTTTTCCCGTTGAGACGCCCAGCCCATTGTGCGCGGTGCGGCCCGCCGACGCAGCGGAGGTGAAGTCGATAGTAGAGCTGGCTGCTTCCGCCGGGCTCAACCTCGTCCCGGTCTCTTCAGGCGGGCCACATATCAAGGGAGGGGCGGCGCCCTCGGGTGAAGGGGTCATAGTCGACATGTCGGGGATGGACCGCATCGTACACTTCGACAAGCGCAACAAAGTCGCCGTCGTCGAGCCGGGCGTCACGTTCGACGCGCTGAACGAGCGTGCGCGGCAGGACGGCCTCAGGGCACTCGTGCCTCTTCTGCCCCGCTCGGGCAAGTCCGTGCTGGGGAGCTGCCTCGAGCGAGAGCCTATCCTTATACCCAGGTACCACTGGGACATGACCGACCCGCTCCTCTGCGCGGAGGTGGTCTTTGGCACGGGTGACGTGTTCAGGACCGGCTCCTCAGCGGGCCCGGGCTCGCTCGCCGACCAGTGGGCCGTCGGCAACGCCCAGAAAAACCCTATGGGGCCCGCCGCGACCGACCTGGTGAAGCTGGTCCAGGGTGCCCAGGGCACGATGGGCATCGTCACCTGGGGCTCCGTGAAGCTGGAACTCGAGCCCGAGATCGAGCGGTTCCGGTTCGTAACGGGTGAACGCCTCGAGCCGCTGCTCGACTTCGTCCGGGAGCTTACCAGGAAAAAGCTCGGCGATGAACTCCTGGTACTCGACTCGACGGACCTGGCCGCCATCCTGGGCGATGCCCGCGAGCCCGCGGACGGCCCGGGGCGCTTCACGCTCGTATACTGCGTATCCGGGTACCCCGGTTACCTTCCCGCGGAGAAGGTGGCCTACCAGGAGCGCGACATCGGCGAGATCGCGAGGCGCCTGGGATTGCGGCCCGCCGCCGGCGCGGGTTCGGTAAGCGCGGAGGAACTCGGGAAAATGCTCTCTGGCGCCTGTCCAGATCCGCACTGGAAATCGAGGGTCAGGGGCGCGTGCCAGGACGTTTTCTTCCTGACGACGACGGACCGCGTTCCGGGCTTCATCGATACCATGGATGACATCGCGCGCGCCGGGGGGATACCGCCGGGGGAGCTGGGCGTGTACGTCCAGCCTGTCCTTCAGGGGCGCGCCTGCCACCTCGAGTTCAACCTGTTCTTCGATCCGGCCGACGGCGCCTCCGGGCCGCGAGTGCTCGAGGCCGCCGTCGAGGCGTGCGACAGGATGGCCGGCATGGGCGCCTTTTTCTCCAGGCCGTACGAGCCCTGGGTAGGGCACGCTTACGCCAGGTGCCCCGACACCGTGGACGCGCTTCGGAAATTGAAGGACGTCTTCGACCCTGCGGGCATACTCAACCGCGGAAAGCTCTGTTTCCAAGGAGGTGGCGCCGGTGGCACTGGCTGATTTTCGCGACGACATGATGTCGTGCGTTCGCTGTTCTTCCTGTAAGTGGATACCGTTCAACCAGATGAAGAGCTCGAGGTTCGCGAAGAACTGCCCTTCCATCTGCATGCACGGCTTCCACTCTTACTCGGGCTCGGGCCGCATCAACATGGGCCTCTCGCTCCTCGAGGGGAGGAGCGAGCTGACCGAGAAGGTAAGCGAGGTGATCTACAGTTGCCAGATGTGCGGAGCCTGCGACACGCACTGCAAGGTATACCGCGAGGTCATAGACGTCAACGACGTGTTCCTCGAGCTCAGGGCCAGGTGCGTCGAGGACGGCCAGTTGATGCTCGAGCACATGGCGGTCATCGACGCCTTAAAGCGCGAGAACAACATGCTGGGCGAGCCGAAAGCCGAAAGGGGCGTCTGGGCCGACGGCCTGGGGCTGAAGGACATCAACGTCGAAGCGGCCGACGTGATGTTCCACGCGGGATGCCGTTTCGCTTACGACCGGGACCTCTGGCCCGGCGTGAGAAGCGCGGTGAAGCTGTTGATGGCGGCCGGCCTTGACGTGGGAACGGCCGGAGCCGAGGAATCCTGCTGCGGCGGCCGCGCTTTCGAGCTGGGCTACCGCGGCGAGGCGCGCAACTTCTTCGAGGACATGCTGGCGAGGGTCAAATCGTCGGGCGCTAGCATGCTCGTGACCCCGTGCGCCGACGGCTACGCGGCGTTCAAGTACCTGTTTCCGCTGGCCGGAATCGAGCTGCCGGTCGAGGTCCTTCACACAGCTCAATTGCTCGAGCGTTTACTGCTCGAAGGGCGCCTGCGCCCGAGGCGACGGGTGCCACTGAAGGTCACCTACCACGACCCGTGCCACCTTGGCAGGATGGGCGAGCCGTACCTGGGAAAATGGGAAGGTGACAAGAGAGAACGCCTGCGCCCCATGAGCCGCACGGGCAAGAACGGCGTCTACGACCCGCCGCGAAACCTCCTGCGCTCGGTGCCCGGGTTGAGCCTGGTTGAGATGGAACGCATCCGGGAGTACGCGTGGTGCTGCGGCGCGGGCGGGGGGGTCATCGACGCTTTCCCCGAGTACGCGGAGTGGACCGCCGCCGAGCGGCTGGAAGAGGCGGTTTCCACCGGCGCTGAGATACTGGTAACGTCGTGCCCGTGGTGCGAGAGGGTGTTGAACGACGCGGTCGAGAAGTCCGGAGCCGGCATCGAGGTGCGCGACCTCAACGAGATATTGCTGGATTCATGCGCACCGGGCGAAGGGCTGGTGATCGAATGATATCGAATAGCGCTTACGGCGAGCTGGAGCAGGCGGTCGGCGCCGGTTTTGCGACACGCGAACCGGCGATGATAGACAGTTACTGCTGGCAGCCGTTCCTCAACATGAGCGATGACCTCTGGGTGACGAGGCCGGCAGCGGTCGTCCTTCCGGCGTCGACCGAACAGGTGCAGGAGGTCGTCAGGTCCTGCAACCGGAACGGCCTCAAGTTCAAGGCTCTTTCCACCGGCTGGGGCGCGCAGAACGGCGCCACCAGCGAAGACGTCGTGCTCATCGACCTCAGGCGCATGGACCGTATCGTCGAGATAGACGAGCAGAACATGTACGCGGTCGTCGAACCGTACGTCTGCGGCGGCGAGCTGCAGGCGGAGTGCTGGAAGCGCGGCCTGAACACCCACATCGTGGGCGCCGGCCCGCACGCCTCCCCTCTCGCCGGCGCGACTTCGATGCACGGGTGCGGGAACGACAGCATCTCGATGAGCACGAGCTCGCGAAACGTCCTGGGCGTCGAGTGGGTCCTGCCCTCGGGTGACGTGCTGCATCTGGGCTCCCCCGGTTCCGGCGGCGGCTGGTTCTGCGGCGACGGCCCGGGGCCTTCCCTGCGCGGCATCATGAGAGGAACATCCGGCGCTTTCGGCGGCTTCGGAGTCTTCACGAAAGTCGCCCTCAAGCTCTATCACTGGCCGGGCCCGCCGTCCATCGACTCGGAGGGCATGGTGCTCGATTCAACCGGCGAGCTCCCCGACTGCATGCGATTCTTCAACTGCAGCTTTTCGAGTGAGCGCGACTCTGTCGAGGCCATGTACAGGATAGGAGAAGCGGAGATCGGCTGCATCCAGGTCAGGATGGTCACCTCCGAGTTAGTGCTCCTGATCATGCCACACCTTTTCCCGAAGCTGGTGAAGAAAGGCGGCACAATCCTCAAGCTCCTCAACGGCGTGATGGCGCACCCGTTCATGATACTGCTCGCCGGGAACTCTCCCGGGGAGCTCGACTACCAGGTGAAGGTGCTCCACGACATCATACGGTCCTGCAACGGCATCGCCATGGACACCGGCAGTATCGCGCCCGCGCGCAAGCTCATGGGGATGAACCTGCTGCGCTGCACTATCTTCCCCACGGTCTTCCGGTTCGGGAACATGTTCGCCACCAACCTCGACGGCAACGAGGCGCTGGACACCCAGAGCGCCTGGACCCACGCCATCCAGGAGCATAAGTCGGGCTACGTTCGAACGGGCGGCCTGATAGATGATGGCGGCGAGAACCCGTACATGATCAACTACGAGAACAACCTGTACGGGCACTGCGAGACCATCTACCTCTACGACCACCGCAACCCGAGGCACCGAGAGTCGCTCGAGCCGCTGGGGTTCGACGCGACGCTCTGTGCCATCGAGCAATGCAACGTGCCCCTTTCCGCCTTCGAGCCCGTGACACGCAAGATCATGAGTCCACTCGCTTACGACTTCAACGAGTGGCAGAAGAAGATATCCGCGGCATTCGACGTCAACGGGGTCTCGGATACCGGGTTCTACACCGACGAAAAAGACCCGGACTTCTCGAAGATAGACCCGGCGAAGATCGAGAAGCTTCGCAGGCTGCAGGCACGCTTCGGCAAGAGCGGGGATTAAGCCCCGGATATTGCTATATTGGGAACGTAAGCGTAACGATGGGAGGCCTGATGAAAGCCCGGACAGGAAATCATCGTGTAACCCGCCCCCTGATCGTCCTCTTGATGTTGTTTGCCACGACTACCGCGCTGTTTTCGCTTGCCCCCGGCTGCGGCGCAAACCAGGCGCGGGTTGTCAGTCTCGATTCCGGCCGGATCAGCGGCAGTTTCACCAGCGGCCTGAGCCGCTACCTGGGCGTCCCGTACGCGGCCCCGCCGGTGGGAGGATCCAGGTGGAAGAACCCTCAGCCGACCGAATCGTGGGACGGGGTCAAGGCGTGCACGAAGGTCGGCCCCGAGTGCCCCCAGGTCGCATTCGTTCACAAGAAGGACGCGCCACCTCAGAGTGAGGACTGCCTCTATCTGAACGTCTGGACGCCGGCGACCAAAGCCTCCGAACGGCTGCCGGTCTTGTTCTGGATACATGGGGGTGCATACCAGATGGGGGCGGGCGGGCTGCCTTTGTACGACGGCGAGAAGCTCGCCAGAAGGGGCGTGGTGGTCGTCACCATCAACTACCGCCTGGGCCCGTTCGGTTTCCTGGCACACCCGCAGTTGACGGAGGAGTCACAAAATAATTCGTCAGGTAACTACGGCTTGCTGGACCAGCAGTACGCGCTCCGGTGGGTCAAGCGCAATATCGCCGAGTTCGGCGGCGACCCCGCCAGGGTGACCATCTTCGGCGAGTCGGCCGGGGCCATGAGCGTCCTGGATCAGCTGGTCAGCCCGCTTTCCGCCGGCTTGTTTGCGAAGGCGATCTCCGAGAGCACCCTCTTTGTCGATCGCGGCCTGCTCATGCACGCGACCCGTCCGCTTGCCGAAGCCGAAGGAATAGGCGAGCAGTACGTTGCAGACATGGGCTGCGGCGGCGCTCCTGACGTCCTCTCGGCTATGCGGGCGAAAACGGCGGGCGAGCTGCTCGGTATCCCCCGGGGGAAGACCGCGGATCTGCCCGGTTCCATAAAGGCGATCACGACCCCGGGCGTTTTCATCATGGACCCGAAGTTCGTGCCGGTCATCGACGGTTGGGTGCTGCCCGAAGAGCCCGGCGCCGTTGTGGCAAGCGGAAAACAACACCGCGTGCCGCTGCTTATCGGCTCCAACCGCCAGGAGGGAAACCTGTTTGTCTTCGGCGCGGATATCATGGGAGGCCTCAGGAAGATGTCCATCGAGGAGTATCAGGGCAAGATAAGTGAATACTTCGGGCAGTACGCGGGCGAGGTACTGGCGATGTTCCCGGTAAACCAGCAGTCCGACATAAGTAAGCAGCTGAGCAGGATATTCACCGTCTTCGATTTCACTTCCGTGGCCAGGTTCGCCGCCCGCTCCCAGGCCGGCAAGGGACAGAACGTATACCTGTACCAGTTCGGCAAGACACCGCCCCTCACTGCCACCAGCTTCCTTGGCCCCTGCCACGGGTCCGAGCTAGCTTTCGTATTCGGAACCCTCGTCAAAGGGAGAATCCCTGACGGCGTGCGAGACTCAATGTCGAGCCTGCTTATCACGAGCATCGAACGCGACCTGAGAAGAACGCTCCTGTGGAAATACGACCAGTCCGACTTGCGTCTGTCCGGCGACATGATCGGCTACTGGACACGCTTCGCGAAGACCGGTGACCCCAACGGTCTAGGCGCGACCGCATGGCCCCGTTACGAGACGGCCACCGACCACAACATCGAGCTGGGAAAGGAAATAACCGTTGAAGAAGGCCTTGACGCTCAGGCATGCGACCTCGCCGACAGGTTCTACGGTTACGTGAAGTAAACCGGTACCGCGCCTCTCTACTGTCAAAGCACGACGCGCGAGGGGGACGAGATGGCAAAAGCGATCGTTATCGGCACGGGTATCGGCGGGTCGGGCATCTCGGCGTTGTTGACCGGCGAGGGATTCGAGGTCACGGTTTTCGAACGCAACGAATTCCCCGGTGGCAAGACGTCTATGTATGAGCGAGATGGCTTTAGGGTGGACATGAGCGTTCACGTGTCGGCACGAGGAGAGTCAGGCCCCATCGGTCGCCTGGCGAGGGTGTTGAACGCCGATCTCGAGCTGCGAAAGAAAGAGCCGTGGCGCTTGATGGTCGGTGACCGATCTCGCGATTTGCCGCTCGCGTTCACGAAGCCCGTCGCCCTGGTCAAAATAGCGCTGTTGATCGGCGCCAGGCCTTACAACGCGATTAGCGCGCTCCGGCTCTTCCGAAAGGTATTGAGCATCAGGGATGAAGCCGACCTTGCGCCGTATTACGGACAGACCGCGTCAGATTTTATCCGCTCTTACACCAGCGACCCGAGTCTTTTCATGTTCCTGAACATAATCGGGGGCCTGATGTTCGTGATACCGGCAACCGAAGCCTCGGCGGCGGAATTCCTCTGGGCCATGTCGAATTGGGCCCGCGACGCGTCAACCGCGTATCCGATGGGTGGCTTCGGCCGGATCCCGGAATCGTTCCTGGAAGTCTGCGAGCGAGGCGGTGGCGAAATCAGGCTGGGCGAGCCCGTGCGCCGCATCGTCGTCGAGGAGAGCGCGGTGAGGGGGGTCGGGACCGACGAAAGGTTTTATCCGGCAGACATCGTCGTCAGCAACGCCGGCATCCGCAAAACCGTGGAGCTGGCCGGCAGCGAGAATTTTGAGGCGGCTTACGTCAAGCGTGTCAACGCGCTCAAGGATTCCGACGGCGCGGTCACGGTGAAGTTCGCGCTCGATCACAAGCCGACGGATGCCGTCGTTACCGTTTACATCCCCGAGGGCTTTGACTACGAGGATTACCGCGGCAGGTTGGAGGCGGGCGAAATACCGCAGGACCCGGCGCTGTACATCGTTTCCCCGACCGTGGCGGACCCGGGCCTCGCACCCCCCGGCAAACACCTTCTGCTTGCCTGTGCGGCGGTACCGCCTTCCCTGGTCCATTCCGAGGCGTCGGAAAAGATGAGTGATGTTGTCGCCCGCAGGATGCGGGAGCTCTTCCCGGGCATGGAAAAGCACATCGTATGGGAGCACAAGACCAGCCTCGACTTCATAAGTATGATGGGCGGCCGGGACGCCGGCGAGGCGATAGGCCTGGCGCAGCGATACGATCAGGATGGTCAGAACAAACCAGATCCGGGTCTTCCCATCAAAGGGCTCTACGTCGTCGGCGTCGACGCCGGAGGCATGGGCATCGGTACCGAACGCGGCGCCGACAGCGCGCTCAATGTGTTTGACCGCATCGTGACCGACTTACGTCTCCCGGGTTGAGATCCCGCCGTCAAGCGGGTTGTCAAAGCAGGGCGGGTGATTCGGCTCGCCCGAGTCAAGCGCGCCAGAGTCCGGGCGGAGCCGCCTAGTGGTGGAACGCGGCGGGGGTCTCGGCGTCGTGGACCGGCGCCGCCTGCTTCTCCAGCCGCGGCAGCTCCAGCTTGATATCGGCCAGCAGCATCTCGGCCATGTCCAGGTTGAAGTCGTGCCTGACCACCACGCGCAAGGCCGCGAGGTCTTCCCTGTTCGCGGGGAAGGTGTACGCCGGCACCAGCCAACCGTGTTCGCGCAATGCCCTCGACACGTCGAAAACCGTGTAGTTCTTGATCTCGTCCTTCAACTTGAACGCGAACACCGGCAGTTCGTCGCCCCTGGTGAGCAGCTCGAACGGGCCCAGCTTCTCTATCTGCTTCGAGAGGTGCATGGCGATTCTCCGGGAGTAACCCTGGATTCGTTTGTAGCCGGCGAACCCGTGGCGGAGAAACAGGTAGTACTGGGCCGCGACCTGGGCTCCCGGGCGCGAAAAGTTGAGCGCGAACGTCGGCATGTTGTCACCCAGGTAGTTGACCCAGAAGACCAGGTCATCGGGCAGCGCTTCAGGGTCTCTCCATATTATCCAGCCGACGCCCGGGTACACCAGGCCGTACTTGTGGCCCGAGGTGTTGATGGAAGCCACGCGCGGGAGGCGAAAATCCCAGGCCAGGTCGGGGTCGAGGAACGGCGCGACCATCGCGCCGGAAGCCCCGTCCACGTGCACCGGTATGTCCCATCCCTTCCGCGATTGAAGGTCGTCCAGCGCCTTGCAGATTTCCATGATCGGCTCGTATGAGCCGTCAAACGTCGAGCCGAGGATCGCGACCACGCCGATGGTGTTCTCGTCGCACAGCTTAACGGCCTCCTCGGCGGAGAGGTTATAGCGGTCGCCTTCCATGGGGACCTGCCGCATCTCGACCTCCCAGTAGTTGCAGAACTTGTCCCAGCAGACCTGCACGTTGATGCCCATGACCATGTTGGGCTTGTCGCTCGGCTTGCCCTCGGCCTTCCGCTTGTGCTGCCAGCGGCGCTTGAGCGCAAGCCCGGCCAGCATGGCCGCTTCGCTGGAGCCGGTCGTAGAGCACCCGGTCGCCTGGTCCATGTCGGGAGCGTTCCACAGCTTACTGAGCATCCTTATGCACCGGTTTTCAAGCGCCGCCGTCTGCGGGTATTCGTCCTTGTCTATCATGTTCTTGTCGAGGCACTCCGCCATGAGCTTCTGCGCCATGGGGTCCATCCAGGTGGTAACGAAGGTGGCCAGGTTGAGGCGCGCGTTGCCGTCGAGCATAAGCTCGTCGTGAACGATGAAATAGGCGGCCTCGGGCTCCATCTCGTCATCGGGCAACTTGTGCCGCGGGACCTCACCGCCCCAGGAAGTGAACATGGTCTCGCTTATGTCCTTCGGGTGTTGGGCGGGCCCTTTCGGGTGCTTCAGTGCCATTGTCTCTACCTCCACTGATCGTCCATAGCGAAGTACACTGACCACAATCCTGCGTTCGTATTCCCTGACTCAAACACAGTCTATTCTCTGCGGCCGGAGGAAAGGCCGCGACATGGTTGAGGCAACATCGCGGGTTCATTGTTCTTGAGAATAGCTCCTATCGCGCTATTCCAAGCTTTCAGCCCGGTGATGATCAGTGTGGCCGTCCTGCTTCTCTCCCCGAGGC
The DNA here is from genome assembly GCA_038326775.1 of Candidatus Geothermincolia bacterium. Classification (GTDB taxonomy): domain Bacteria; phylum Actinomycetota; class Geothermincolia; order Fen-727; family Anoxymicrobiaceae; genus DYIU01. The sequence continues at coordinate 47,984 of JBBQKJ010000001.1, read as the reverse complement.
GGCCTTTCCGGAGCACTCTCGCGTTCTCTCCACCGAGCATTGCTGGAGCATGCTCATCGGAATCGCTGTCTTCCGGGCTATTGTCCTCGCGGGGGGGCGCTCGGCCTCCGGGTCCCGCTCTCTTACAAGCTCATCGCACCGCGGAGGTAGACAGACGATTTCGAGCATATGCGTGGCTGGCTTATAAGGCACAACCGGGCAATACTCGTCTTCGAGTTCGCATTCCCTGGCGTCCTCGAGCCCGTCAAGGGGCTGACGGGCCTTCTTCAGTGAGTCCGGATCACGCCAGCAGCTCCTTCTCGAGCTTCCTCGCGTAGAACGCCAGCACGAACCGCACGATGCCGCCCGCGATGAGGAAAATGCTCAGCACCACTATGATCGCGTATACCGTCTCGAGCGGAATGGCCAGCAGAAGGATGCCCAGTATGATGTTGAGCACTCCAGCGAACGCCACCCAGCCCCTGCCGGACCTGGCCGGCATCTCGAGCCCGCCCATCAACTCGATCACTCCCGAGATTATCGACCAGACCGCGATCAGCACGATGACCAGCGTCAGAGTGAAGCCCGTCTTGGTGAACAGCAGGATGCCGATCAGGATCCCGATCAGGCCGCGGGCCAGCATGAACGCCATCTTCTCTTTCCTGGCCAGGAGCACGAACGCGAATATTGTCTCGATGACACCGATGACCAAGGCGAGTGTCCCGACACCGTAGGCGAGCACCTTCACAGTCGAGGCGGGCCAGGCCAGCAGCACAACGCCAAAAGCTATCGCGATGACCCCCGTGATAAGATACGACCACCAGCTCTTGACCCCTATGTAGACCTCGTCCATCCCCGCTCCTTTCGGACCGGCGCCGGAGCCAGCCCTTTTTTCATCTACCTTCCCATGATGAATAGTTCTCTGTCCGCCATTGATTTCCCCTTATCAGTGACAAGGAAACCGATATCATCTTGCGGAAAGACGGCTTATTATGACATAGATGACTCCGGGACGGTACCGATGCCGGTCCAGGTCCAGCTGATGCCGCCGAACCGGTGAACGGGGGCCAACCGTTGAGCGAAGGCAATGACGAAACTGTTGACAGGAGAAGCCGCCACCACAACTGGATAGAGATCGCCTCGGCTATCCTCCTTGCCCTCGCGACCATTGCGTCCGCCTGGAGCGCCTACCAGGCGACCCGGTGGCACGGTGAAGCGAACAAGCAGTACGCGACGGCGAACGACGCGAGAGTGAGCGCCTCGGAGGAATACGATAAAGCCGACCAGCAGATAGCCGTTGACACGGCGCTTTTCTCCGATTACAGCTTCGCCTTTTTCGATGGCGATATGAAACTGGTCAATTTCTACGAGAGCAACCTGTTCCGCCCGGAGATGAAGGTGGCTCTCGAGGCCTGGAAAGCTACAAGGCCGCTACTGAACCCTGAAGCGCCAAAGACACCGTTCGAGATGCCCGAGTACCGGAACGCCAGCCTCAAGCGCGCGCAGGCGCTCGGACGAGACGCAGCGAAGAAGTCGAACGCGGCGGCCACGGCTATCCAGAACGGAGACCGCTACGTTCTGCTGACCGTCATCTTCGCATCCGTCCTCTTCTTCGCCGGCATATCCACGAAGTTCAAGACTCTCAAGATCAAGTATTCGTTGCTTATCGCGGGTGGTGCGCTGTTCCTGGGGTCGGTGATCGTTCTGGTGTTTCAACCGTTCGCCTGAGTCCGCGAAAGCACACAGCGTGGCCTTTCAACCGTAGTCGGGTAGAACACCCTGGAAATCAAGGTCGTAGTAAGGCTGAGAGCCCCCTGGCACAGGAGGAGATGATGAAGCAGGATATCCAGAAGTATGGCGCCGAGTTCATCGGTACGTTCGTGCTGGTCCTGGGCGGCTGTGGAAGTGCCGTTCTGGCGGCGACATTCCCGAAAACAGGCATAGGTTTCTTCGGCGTAGCACTCGCTTTCGGGGCTTACGGTGCTCGTAATGGTCTATGCCGTGGGGCATATATCAGACGCCCACTTTAATCCTGCGGTATCGATCGGTGCGTGGGCGAGTGGTCGTTTCCCCGCAAAACAGCTGCTGCCCTATATCGTGGTGCAGGTGGCAGGGGGAATCGCGGCGGGCGGCGTCCTTCTGGCAATCGCCAGCGGACAGGCCGGCTTCAGTGCCTCAAAGTCCGGTTTTGCCGCCAACGGTTATGGAGCACACTCGCCGGGCGGGTACTCTCTTGCCGCGGGGCTGGTCTGTGAAATCGTGATGACTATGATATTCGTCATCGTGATCCTGGGAGCAACCGACAAACGGGCACCGAAAGGCTTCGCGGGCGTGGCTATCGGTCTCAGCCTCACCCTTATTCATCTCGTAAGCATTCCCGTCACAAACACATCCGTCAATCCAGCCAGGAGCACCGGGGTGGCTGTTTACGCCGGCGGTTGGGCACTCTCTCAACTATGGCTCTTCTGGGTTGCGCCTATCGTGGGTGGGCTCCTGGTGGCCGCCGCCTACCTCCTGGTTGGTGGAAAGGAAACTCCAGAACAGATTTCAGAATGACGCGCGAGTTGATGTGGATGGAGTACTCCTGCCACGTTCGACTCCAGCGCTTGAAATCGTATGACTGAGATACTTCCCTGCTCTGACAAACAGCTCTGCCAGGAACCTTTGATGTTCTTGACTCGTGCCGTCTGACCCCGGACGGAGATGCACTGTTTTTTTCAACGGTAGAAGTCCCGGGATGACCGAGCTGGAGCGGGAGACCGGGTTCGAACCGGCGACCTAGAGCTTGGAAGGCTCTCGCTCTGCCAACTGAGCTACTCCCGCTCGTTTGTTATTAAAACACCCGGACCAGCTCTTCTCAAGGCACGCCGGGTAGCACCCGCGGGTCGTCGGGCCCCCGCTGTGCTATCCTGTGCCCCGTAAGCCTTGAAAGGAGCACCGTGAGCGACAAGAAGTTAAAGGTACTGGCGATAAACGGCAGCCCCAGGGCGAAGAAGGGGATTACCGACCAGATAATCAGGCGGTTCCTGGCTGGGGCCGAGGCCGCGGGGGCAGAGACCGAGATCGCCTACCTGGCATCTCTCGAGATAGCGCACTGCCAGGGCTGCCTGCACTGCTGGTTCCGCACCCCCGGCGTCTGCAGGCACGACGACGACATGCCGGTCCTGATGGAGAAGATCTTCGCCTCCGACGTCCTGGTTTTCGCGAGCCCTGTCTACGTGGACGGGATGACCGGACAGATGAAGACAATGTTCGACCGGTTCTGCGCCTATACACCGCCGTTCTTCGAGGTCGAAGGCGAGCGCTCGTACCACCCCCGCGTCTCGGACCGCGACCCGAAGGTGGTCGTGATCTCGACGTGCGGGTTCCCCGAGCGGGTACATCTCGAGCCCATCGCGCTGCACTTCCGGCACATATGCGAGAACATGAGGGCCGATCTGCTGGCCGAGTTCTTCTTCCCGGCGTCCTCGCTCCTGGCGAGCGACCCGGCCCTCGTCGAGCCGAACCTCAAGGCTGTGGAGCGCGCCGGGCGCGAGGCGGTGGAAACGGGGGCCGTTTCGCAAGAGACGGTGGAGGTAGCGAACCTCGACTACGTGGGCGACCCGGTCGCCTTCTCTCTGAAGATAAACGAGATATTCCACGCTCTGCGCAGGCATCACGGCGCCGAGTGACGTCCGCGCCGTTCTCCTGGCGCGGCTTTCTGGCACGAGGCAACCGGAGGGCTTTTGGACAACGTACGTGTTGGCGATCTCGAGATGTACTACGACCTCAGGGGCGAGGGCGAGGCCCTGGTGCTCATCATGGGGCTGACCGGAAGCCTCGGCTGGTGGGACCCGGCGTTCATCTCCGAGGTGGCCGGCCGCTTCAAGGTGCTCGCCTTCGATAACCGTGGGGCCGGGCGAACCGTGACACCACGGGAGGGCGAGTTCACCTGCCCCCAGATGGCCGGCGACACCGCCGGGCTGATGGACGCCCTGGGCATCGAGCGGGCTCACGTGCTCGGCCTGTCGATGGGCGGGATGATAGCCCAGGAGCTCGCCCTCAACTACCCGGAGAGAGTCGGCAGGCTGGTCCTGTGCTCCACCAACTGCGGGGCGAGCGGGTCTGTCTTCGCGACACGCGAGGTGCTCAAGAAGCTGGCGGAGCGCACGGGCACCCCCGTGACCCAGGTGGAAAACTTCTGCTCGCTCACGTTCTGCGCCGAATGGCTCGAGTCGCACACCGGCGAGGTCAAGGAGTTCGCCGAGCGTTACCTGAGGTCGCCCGCCTCCGACAGGAACGCCGAGCGCCAGTTCCAGGCGACCGTCACTTTTGACGCCTGCGGGCGCATACACGGTATCGACCACCCCACGCTGGTGGCGTGCGGGACCGATGATATAATCATCCCCGCGGATAACTCCCGCATAATCGCCGGGCGCATCCCGCGGGCCCGGCTGGTGGAGTACAAGGGCGCGGGGCACGGCTTTATCTGGGAGCGAAGGGACGAGTTCCTGGGGGACCTTCTCGAGTTCCTTGGCTGACTGCAGGAAACTTGCGAAAAGGAGGGTGACATGGAATACGCGCGGGTGGGCGACCTCAACATGTGCTACGAGCTTCGCGGCGAGGGGCCCCCTCTCGTGATGATAATGGGGCTTACCGCCAACATGGACTGGTGGGCCCCCGAGACCCTCGACGAGCTCTCTCGGCGTTATCAAGTTCTCATGTTCGACAACCGCGGAGCGGGCCGAACCGAGACCCCCGGGGAGGGCGAGTTCACCTGCGCGCAGATGGCCGACGACACAGCCGGCCTGATGGACGGACTCGGCATCGAGCGTGCGTACGTGCTCGGCCTCTCCATGGGCGGCATGATAGCCCAGGAGCTCGCGCTCAACCACCCGGAGAAGGTCGATAAGCTGGTGCTGTGCGTGACGTTCTGCGGCGGCGGGAACACCGTGTACCCGAGCCAGGAAGTGCTACAGATAATGGCTGACACCAGCGGCACCGTCGATGACCTCATCCGGCGGACGATGTCAATAATGTTTCCCGCCGAATGGTTGGAGGCCGACGAGTCGCAGTACGAGGAATTCAGGGAGTGCTACCTGCGGGCTCCATGCACGCCGGAGAACACCGTCCGCCAGTTCATGGGCACCACCAAGCTCGACACCTACGACCGTCTCCCGTCGATCACCGCCCCGACGCTCCTGATGTGCGGGGCCGAGGATGTCCTCATACCACCTGAGAACTCGAGGATAATCGCAGGGCGGATACCGGGAGCGAGATTGATCGAGTATCCGGGAGCGGGCCACGGCTTCACGAGCCAGTCGCGCGAGGAGTTCGCAAAAGACTTGATCGAGTTCCTGGGCTGAGGGATGGATCAAGCTATTTCAGGTCGGTCTTCAGCCTGGCAGGCTTTCTCGGGCAGCAGCTTCTCCGGGAGCACCGCGCACGGCTCGTCTTCGAGTTCGCGCTCCTCGCACACCCTGGCGAAGCCCTCGCGGATGTCGAAGATGCCGTCGAAGAAATCGACTATCCAGGCTATGGCCTTGTTGGAGAAGACCATGCCCCAGTGGCTCACCGGCCAGTTGACCGTCTTGTTATAGCCGCACTCCAGGATGCCGGAACTCCGCGGCACCACCATCTCGTCGAAGCTGCTGATGATGGACAGGCACTTGATGTTCCTGCAGCGCGAGGGGTCGCTGTTGAGCTCCGCGATGAACTTGCTGTTGGGCATTAGCTGTCGGCCCGCCTTGGTCATGAGCCCCAGGACCGCCCAGTAGACCCCTTTGTGCGGCGTGCCGAGGTACACGGCCCTGTTCACGTACTTCCAGCCGCCAAGTCTTTGCAGGTAGTACCGCGAGATGACTCCGCCCAGGCTGTGGCCGATCAGGTTGACCTTCTCGGAGTCGAAACGGTAGCGGGTCTTCTGTACCTCGACCGCCAGGATCGCCGCCGACCTCCTGATGTCACCGGTCTGAAGGTACGGGAGGCTCGCCTCGTAGACGTCGAAGCCCTCGACCTCCAGCCGGTTGCGGAAATAGAAGCTGTGAAACGGCGGGGCGCCGTATCCGGGGACGTAGATTATGGGGTAACGCTCGATTCCGGCATCGTGGCGCGCTTTCCGGGTAAGGTCTATCTCGTCCTCGAGCTCCCGTTCGAAGTAGCAGCCGTCATCTTCGCGTCCGGGCCGCATCACACCGCCTCGTCCTCGAAGCCGAAGGGCGTCTCGCCGGTTAAATACTTATCAAGCTCTTCACCGTCATAGAGTTTGATGACGATGCGCCTTGTCCGTCCCGCGATGCGGTCGATGAGCGCCTTGGTGAGCGGTTCATCGAAGAAAGGGCCGAGGTCGATGGGGCGCCCTATGCGGCAGGTGACCCCGTGGTAAGTGATGAGCCTCAGGCCGTCCTTCGCGCCGGGCACCTTGACGTAGGCGTTGACCAGGAAGCCTGGTATCTTCGGGAGCTCTTTCTCCTCTTTCGGCACCACCGCGATGGGAATGATGGGAACCCTGTTCTCGAGCGCGAGCTTCGCGAACCCGGTCTTGAAGCTGGCGATCTTGGTCACCCTGTTGGGGTTGAAAAACGACTGGACGCCCTCCGGGAAGATGCCGACCAGCTCTCCATTCGCCAGCAGCTGGCTGGCCTTTGAGATGTTCCTGTCGCTCTCATCGCCGCCGTAGATAGAGAGCGGGAACGCGCCGGCCAGCAAGGAGAGCTGCTTGACGACTGGTATCTTGAACCCGTAGGTGGCCTCGGCGAAGTTGATGAAGCGGTCCACGGAGTAGGCGACGACCACCGGGTCGAGCAGAGAGCGGTGGTTGCAGACCAGGAGTGCCGGGCCGGACTCGGGGATGTTCTCCGTGCCCTCGGAACCGAAACGGAAATGGAAATCGAACAGCGGCCCCGCGAAAGCGCGCACCGCCTCGTAAAAGAGCATGTTGTTCATCTCCATGTGCCACACCTCTTGCGCTTCTCGCCGTACCCGGCTGCTCCGCGGCCGTGCCGCCGAAGACCCGTTCTCGATTGATAGTATTCTAAGGCATTGACCACGTCATGTGATCGCTTCAGTATTCGGACGATAAGATAGATTCCTTGATTTCAACTTCTTTGAATGGGGTCCACTGGCTTTGCTCATGCTGTTTCAAAGATAACCGGTGGGGGTGCCGGAAGCTCCCTGGAGCAAGTTCATTCACGGCCGCTTTCGAGCGGGAAGTGTGCTGGTCGGGGTGGCCGGATTCGAACCGGCGGCCTCGTGCTCCCAAAGCACGCGCGCTAACCTGGCTGCGCTACACCCCGACATGATGAAGTTAACAGGTCGGAGGCCCCGTTTCAAACAGCCCCGCGAACGCACATATCTGACCTGACCCCGATGTTGCGTTATTTGACCTTGGACTCGGTGAGCTTCCACGGGCCGTATTGGGTTCGGCCGATGCCTTCTGCCGGGAGCTCGTCTCGCTGAAACGTGTAGGTCACCTTGTTCTTCTGGTTGTTTGCCGTGCTGACGGGGGCCTGGCCCTGGAAAATGATGTAGCTCCAGGTCTCCTCGGTCTCGACGATCGCCACGTTCGCCGCCAGCACCTTGAAGCTCTTGTACTTCAGGCTCTTGAGGTCGGATGCCTGGTGCAGTCCCCGGGTCGCCAGGTCGGCAACGTAGGCCAGGTCGTTCTCGAGCACGGTCCCGCCGGCCACCGTGGGGAGCTGCAACGGGTTGAGGCTGAAGTAGGCGTCGCTCCGCGCGACGAAGTAGCCCTGGAGCGCGCTCTTGAGATCGTTTTCGGTGGCAGGGCCGGTGTCGAGCGACAGGCTGACCGTCTCCGGCGCGAAAAACTCCTTTTTCTCCGGCTCGAGCCCCGGCAATCTCGCCTCTATCTCGTGCCAGCCCTCGGGAAGGTTGCTCAGGTCCAACCCGCTCTCCACGCGTGTGTAGCGAGCCCTCACCGTGTCGTCGTCACCACCCCCGAATATCCAGTAGACGTGCACAACGGTCCGCACGATGTCGCCCGTGAAGCTCTTGCTCTGCGAGACCAGCTGATCCCAGGCATCCACCATCTGCTGCCAGGAGACCCCCCCGGTGTTGAGGCGCTCGAAACTGTTCTGGACGTCCTCGGACACCATGTCGAGGTTTCCGAGAAGCGCCTTGACGTCGACGACAGAGTTCTCGAAGGTCCGCAGCAGGTTGCGGACATAGTCGACCGCGTCGTCGAAAGTCTTAGGGAAATATTTCAGGGACAGCGCGTCCTTCAGGTCCTGGTCCTCGACCGCCTTGCCCGCGAGCACTCCGTCCACCAGTATCTCCGCTCCCAGGGGCGCGACGATCGCCCGGGTCGGGCCTTCCGTGAGCCTGACCAGGTAGCTCTTCACCGGCCAGGAGCCGCCGTTGTCGACCGCGAAGAGGTTGACGTCGTAGGTCTTCTCCTTGTACTGGAGGGTCGCCACGTACGCGGCGCCCTCGGAGGGGTCCGGCTCGGTGTACCTGCCGAACAGTCTGTTCTTGAACTCCCTCTTCCTCACGCTGAATTCCTCGAGCCTCCCGAGCTTTTCACCCTGCAGCTCCTGCCAGTTGATGAAGTAATCCAGCGTGCCGAACTTACCGCCCTTGCGGGAAAGCATCCGGTAGGCGTTGTTGTACTGGTTGTTCTTGAGCCGCCCAAGGTAACGCTCTATAGCAGCCTGCGGTGTGTGCCCGGCGGCGACTATCGACAGCGCCACCACGACGGCGATGATCAGAACCACAGCGATCGGCACCCACACCTTTACCCACCCGGGAACCTTCGCGACGGCCTCTCCGGCCCGGACAGCCCATGGCTCAATCCGCTTCGGCTCTCCGCGCGTACTCTTCTTCGCCGCCTTGTAGGCTTTCTTTTTCGCTCTTTTCGCGGCCTTCCTGTCCGTCTTCGCGCCCAGGGGCGCCGCGCACTTCGTGCAGAAACTCGCCCCCGCCTCCACCTGCGCGCCGCAGTCAGGGCAGGTCCGGGCCTGTGATGTCTCCTCCGGGCTCATATCCAGCTCCTTTTGCTCGTCGTTGCCCTCGCCGGCCGCGCCCACGCTCAACCTCCCTGCCCCATGATAAGGAGCTGACGCCCGCGGTCGTAGGACGTGAGGATAATGCCCAGCACCAGGAACAGCAGGAAAATAAGGGTGGCGACCTGGGCGCCGGCGGGGATCACCTGGACGACCTTGAGATTCTTCACGACCGACTTCAAGACCTGGCTCAATCCAAACGCCGTCCCCCACACGAGGAACATGAAGCCCAGGAAGAACGTGATGAGATGCGTCTCGAGCACCCTGCGCCGGGTGCCGATGCCGGCGACCATCATCAGCGATATCAGCAGTGGGATTATGAGCAGGAAGAACAGCACCCGAGCCACGATGATATCCCAGCCGGTAAAGCTGCGGGAGACCAGCGACAACCCCAGCACCTCCACCCGGATAAACGCCCATGGCGCGAATACCATCGCCATCATGAGCACGATTGCCAGGGACATGAGAACGGGACCGCGGCGCATCCAGGCAGTCGAAAGGGCGCGGGCGACGGCCGTTGGCCGAGCCGCCCCGGCGGCCGCGGCCTCGTCGTCTTTGCTTTCCTTGACGTCTTCGGCAGCCTCTCCAGGTGAGGGAAGCCCCTCTCCGAGCGGAGCAGCGCATTCTCCGCAGAAAGCGCTCGCTTCAAGGTTGTCGGCCCCGCATTTATCACACCGCATCTTCAAACCCCCTTGTAGGAAACAGCCCGGAACCTCGATGGCCGAGGCCGGGCTGCTCCATCACAAACCTCGAGGCGCCCGCGCTCGGCGGGCTGGCGCACCCTATAGCTTGTCCAGCGCGTCGGCCACGTCGGAGAGGCCGAGCCTCTCCAGGCGCTCGCGCCGCGGGAACCCCTTCTCGTCCAGCCCACGGAGGCGGTAGTAGTCCTCGAGCATATAGTCGTAATCGACGAACCTGCTCTTCAACTCCTTTACGTCGGCTTTCTTCAAGTCGGTCCCTCCTATCCAGGGAAGCAGCTTGCCCAACGTCGTAATCACGATGAACAGGTTGGGCAGCAGGAGCTTGCGAGTTGCGCTCTTGTTCATGTCCGCGATTCTCTGGTTGCGTATCTTGAAGCGGGTGGTCATGCTCAGCATCGGGTTCAGGACCTTGGCGAGGTTGGACGTGTATCCCTCGAGGTGCGGGACCAGGATGCGCTCGGGCAGCATGTCATCCGCCCTGCGTGCCCCGCAGAGGTTGCCGATGGCCCTCTTGGTGTACCAGATGCGGTTTCCGACCTCCATCAGCTCTTCCACGGTGTAGCCCGCCCCGGTGACGGCGTTGACCATGTCGCGGAATATCTCGATACCGTCCATCGACCACCATGCGTACAGGCATATCACAGCCGAGCCCGCGAGCTGGCCCCAGGCCTGGGCCGCGATCGTCTGGGCCGCCTTGCCCTCGCGCCTCTGTGGCTTCGTGCCTTTTACCCCGACGGCCTTGAAGCTGACGTTGCCGAGCTCGGCCATCAGGTTGTCGTCGTTAACGTGGCATGCGCCGCGTATGCCGGTGCCGTACGTCAGCGCCATCGACCACAGGGCGCGCGGGTCGTGCATGGGGGCCTCGAGCCCCTTGACGTGAATCGCGAATTCCTTGCCGCCGTACTTCTCCGAAAGCGCCCTCGAGCCCTCCGCCAGCTGGTCGCCGAAGCCCTCGCGCTTGGCTATCATACCGACGAGCTTGACGAGTTGCCCGGGATCGTTCCACTTGAGCTCGAGGCCTCCCGTGTCCTCTTTGGTGATGAGCCCTGCCTGAAACGCCTCGGTGGCGTAGGCGATGGTGCTCCCGGTGGAGATACAGTCGATGCCGTAACGGTCGGTAAGCTCGTTGGCCTTGGAGACAGCCTCCAGGTTGTCGCATCGCTGGAGCGTGCCCAGCGCGGCGGCGCCTTCGTATTCGAGGCCGGGGCCCTCCTCCATGGCGTAGGGGCCGGCGTCTATCTTGACCACGCGCTTGCAGGCCACGGGGCAGCCGAAGCAGGCGTGCGTCTTGGTCATAATCTTCTCCGCCACGGTAACCCCGGAAAGCGCGTCCATGCCCTGCTCCCACTGCGCCTCGCGCCAGTTCTTGACCGGCACGTCGGAGATGGCCATACCCATCTCCATGTGCACGTTCGAGCCGAAGGCGTGCAGGCCGTCGGCGGTGATGCTGGTCTTTATCTCCATGATGCACCGCTCGCGAACGGCCTTGTAGGCGGATTCGTCCGCGATCGGCGTCTTGGCCTTTCCGCGGAAGACGACCGCCTTCAGCTTCTTGGAGCCCATTACCGCGCCCATGCCGGTGCGCCCGGCGAGGCTCCCCTTGTCGTTGACGATGGCGGCGTACTTGACCATGTTTTCACCGCCCTGGCCGATCGACATCACCCGGGCGCGCTTGTCGGTCTCTGCCTTGAGGAGATCTTCAGTCTCGAAGGCGTCCTTGCCCCAGAGGTGGGAAGCGTCCCTTATCTCCACCTCCTCGTCTGACACGTAGAGATAGACCGGCTTCTCGGAGGCGCCGGTGATGATGACTCCGTCGTAGCCCGAGGCGCGGAACTGCGGGGAAACCTGGCCGCCCATGCTCGACTCGCCCCAGATGCCGGTCAGCGGCGAGCGCGCGCAGACCTCGAGGCGGGAGCAGCCGGGCAGGGTCGTGCCGGCGAGCGGCCCGTGCATTATCATGAGCGGGTTGTCCGGCCCCAGGGGGTCGGCGTCATAAGCGCCCATGTCGAACATCAGCTTGGCCGCCAGGCCGCTTCCCCCAAGGAACTTCCGGTAAAGTTCGGGTTCCAGCTCCATGACCTCGGTGGTTCCCTCTGTGAGATCGACCTTGAGTATCTTCCCATAGTAACCGTTCAACCTGGTCCCCCCTCCGGTTGTTATCCGACCAAGTTATTTTACAGTATCAGCCCGCTTCAAGGAATCGGGCAAGGTTAACATATTGACCGGCTGTCGGGGCGCGGTGCGGGAGGCGCTCAGGTGGAGTGAGCCGTCCCTGCCCCGGCCGACAAGGTCCGGAGCGCTCAAGGCCCCTTCCCGACAACCGCCTTGACTCTCGGGGCCGCTCCGGCGCGGTGGCCCGGGGCCTGCCCCGTTTGATATTCTCACGCCGCCCGCTTACTCTACTGCATGAACGAAAGCGCCTGTCGGACACAAGGAAACAGATTGCCCGCGATCACCATCAAGAGCCTCAAGAAAAGCTACGGCGAAGTGAAGGCCGTGGACGACATCTCCTTCGAGGTCGAGGACAGGGAGATATTCGGCGCCGCGGCGTTTCTCTCGCTCGGCTTCCTGATAGCTTCTCTCACCAGGTCCCTCAAGACCGCCCAGATGGCGTCGAACGCGATATCTTTCCCGATGATGTTCCTCTCGAGAGTGTTCTTTCCGCTTGCGATACTGCCGGCCTTCCTCGCCAAATCGCCAGGATGCTTCCGCTTTACTACCTGGGGCACGCCTTGAGGGAGGTCATGATCAGGGGCAAGGACCTCTGGATGGTATGGCCTGACATCCTGGTGCTGGTGGGAATGTGCCTCATCTGCTTCCTTATCTCCGTCAAGCTCTTCCGCTGGGAATAGCGTTCGGCCTTCAGACCGATTCGAGAAGTTGCCTCAAAGCTGCTGGCTTATGGTCCGCGAACCAATAGAATAAGGCCCGAGGCCGATCATCATTCCGGCAGGAGGTGGAATTGGCTGAGCTGAGGTGGAACCCGCTGCTCAGGACGTGGGTCATAATATCATCCCACCGCCAGGCGCGTCCGCTCCTGGAGACTGGCGACTGCCCGTTCTGCCCCGGCTCTGGAAAGGTCCCCGACGACTACGACATCTACTCCTACGACAACGACTTCCCCTCCCTCGCGCTCGACCCTCCGGAGCCCGACATACCGGGCGACGAGCTTATCGGGGTGCGCCCGGCCTTCGGCAAGTGCGAGGTGACCCTCTACTCGCCGAAGCACGAGGTGACCCTGCCGGAGCTCCCGTTGGAACATATCGCCAGGCTTGTCGACCACTGGGAGGCGCGTTACCGCGAGCTCGGCTCTGTCGAAGGCATCGATTTCGTGTTTATCTTCGAGAACCGGGGCGAGGCAGTCGGGGTCACCATGCTCCACCCCCACGGCCAGATCTACGCCTACCCCTATGTCCCGCTCAGGATCAGGGCGGAGCTGGCCTCCTGCGAGGAGCACTACTCCCGGAAAGGTGGATGCCTTCTGTGCGAGCTCCTCCGTCACGAGTTGGCCGACGGTTCGCGTGTTGTCTACCAGAGCGCTGATTTCACGGCGTTCGTGCCGCCTTTCGCCGAGTTCCCTTACCAGGTCTACATCATCTGCGAGCGGCACGCCGGCTCGCTCTCGGATATGAGCCCGGACGTCAAACTGGGGCTCGCCAGGGCGATCAAGTGCGTCACCGGCGCTTACGACAGCCTCTTCGGCTTGCCGTTCCCTTACATGATGTGCATGCACCAGAACCCGACCGACGGTAGAAGCTACCCCCATTACCACTTCCACATGGAGTTCTACCCGCCCATGCGGGGACCAGGCAAGCTCAAGTTCAACGCCTCGTCCGAGACGGGCGCCTGGGCGACCATAAACGACACCCGCCCCGAGGAGAAGGCGGCCGAGCTTCGCGAGAAGGTGGCCGAACAGCTTGCTCGGCTCGGGCCGGGGTAAGCGGGCGCAAGGCCTGGTTTTTCTTTTATGCCCCTGCTGAAGTACAATCGTGAACCGGGCCCGGATGCAACAACCCGGGGTCGGGCCTGCCTGGCGCATTCGGAGCTCGGCGCGAGGATATTGCCTGGCCCGGTTTCAACGGATAGGAGCGCGGATGCTGGAAGAATCGCTCACAGGGCAGAAGTTCATCGACTTCGAGGCACGGTTCGGGCGCGGCGGTGTGATCGACCTCTACTTCGCGCCCGGCAGGGTCAACCTCATCGGGGACCATACCGATTACAACGGCGGGTACGTCCTCCCGGTAGCCATCGAGCAGGGCACTTACCTCATGATAAGGAAGTCCGACCTGGCGCCGGCAAGGCTCTACTCGGAGAACGTCCAGCTCGATGCCCGTATCTTACCGGCCGATGTCTCTCGAGCGGACGACTGGGCGGACTACGTCCGCGGCGTCTACTATTACGCCAGGGAATACTGCAGGGAGCTGCCGCCGTTCGACGCTCTCTACTTCGGCGACCTGCCTCTGGATTCGGGGTTATCCTCCTCCGCTTCCATCGAGGTCGTGACCGCCCTGGGCCTTAAGACCCTGGGGTGCCCTCTCGAGCGCGAGGACGTGGTGAAGGTAAGCCTGAAAGCGGAGACCGACTTCGTGGGCGTCCCGTGCGGTGTGATGGACCAGTTTTCGGTGACCTACGCGAGGAAGGGGCACGCCATCTTCCTCAACGGCGAGACGCTCGAGCACCGCCAGGTACCCTTCAACCTGCAGGATGTCGCGCTGGTCGTGGGCAGCACCGGGGTACGCCGCAACCTTATTGACACCGATTACCGCCGCAGGAGGCTCGAGTGCGAGGAAGCCCTGGAGCTTCTCTCCAAAAAGATTGAGCCCAGGCGCAACCTTACCCAGATAAGCATCAGCGAATTCGAACGCGCCCGCTACTCACTTTCCCCGCTGCTCGAAAAGCGCGCGGAGCACGTGGTGTACGAAAACGTGCGCGTCGAGGAGGCGACAAGGTGCCTGGAGGCGGGCGACCCGGCCACCCTGGGGCACCTGATGAACCGCTCGCACGAGTCCCTTCGCGACCTCTTCGAGGTCTCCTGCCAGGAGCTCGACGCGTTGCAGGAGGTGTCTCTCGAACAGCAGGGAGTCTATGGGGCGCGCATGACCGGCGCCGGCTGGGGCGGGTGCGTGGTGGTCCTGATGAAGAAGGAAGCAGTCGAGCGGTACCTCAGGCGCGTTCCGGGGCTCTACTGGCAGTCGACCCACTATGACGCCGAATTCGTCGTGACGATCCCGGGCGACGGCGCGAGGAAGCTCTGAAAGGCGGAAGCATGAAGGTCCTGGTCACGGGGGGGGCCGGTTACATAGGGTCGGTGATGTCGCGTATGCTCATCGACTCGGGTCACGAGGTGCTTGTGCTGGACGACCTCTCCGAGGGGCACCGGCAGGCGGCCGCGGGCCTCGGGCTTGCCGTGCTCGACCTCAAGGACCGGGACCGCGTCGTGGAGACCTGCCGCCGGTTCAAGCCGGAGGGCTGCATGCACTTCGCCTCGAAGAGCCTGGTCGGCGTCTCGATGGAGCAACCGCTCGAGTACTTCGAGAACAACATCACCGGGGGGCTCAACCTCATGCGCGGGCTGGTGGAGAGCGGCTGCGGCTGGATGGTGTTCTCCTCGTCGGCGGCGACGTTCGGCGTTCCGTCGAGCGTGCCCATAACCGAGGAGTCCCCCGCCTCCCCCATCAACCCCTACGGAAGGTCGAAGGTCATGATAGAGCAGGTGCTGGGGGAGCTCGACCGTAAGGGCGACCTTCGTTTCGTCTCGTTGAGGTACTTCAACGCGGCCGGGGCCGACCCCGTCCACGACCTGGGCGAGGACCACGACCCGGAGACCCACCTGATACCGAACGTCATAGCCGCCGCCCTGGGGAACGCGCGCGCCGTCTCGGTTTTCGGTACCGATTACCCGACCGCTGACGGGACGTGCGTTCGCGACTACATACACGTGGTCGACCTCGCCAGGGCCCATCTACTGGCGCTCGAGCACCTTTCGTCCGGTCGCCCCAGCGGGGTCTTCAACCTCGGCAACGGCAGCGGTTTCTCGGTGAGAGAGGTTATCGAGGTCGTGAAGGCAGTCTCGGGCAGGGAGTTCGAGGTTACCGAAGCGCCCCGTCGCCCGGGTGACCCGCCCTCGCTGGTCGCCGCCTCGGAGCGCATCCGTGCCGAGCTCGGCTGGGAGCCGTCCTACAAGGAGCTCCGCGACATAGTCCAGACCGCCTGGGACTGGCACACCCTCCACCCCAACGGCTACTAATGCAACATTGGGGTCAGGTCACTTTTGTGCAAATCCCTCGAGCTGAAGGCGCTCGAGCTCCAGGTAGCGGTCGGTGATAACACCGTCCACTCCCCACCCGTGAAGCTTCCGGAAATCACTTTCGTCGTTGACCGTCCAGGCGTAGACCTCGATGCCGCGCTCGTGAGCGTTCCGCACCAGCTCCTCGCTGATGCTGTTGAAGTGAGGGGCTATCACCTCGGCGCCAATGTTGGTCGCGCTCTCCAGCTTCCTGTCCTGACCGGTTGGCAGGCGGTAGATGTGGCCGGTCCGCGCCCGGGGAAACAGGGCCTTGAACCCATCGAGGAACCTGGCGTTGAAAGAGGTGACCAGCGTGTCGCTCTCGAGGCTGTGCATGTCGAGCAGCTCCTCCAGGGCCTTCATCGACGCATCCTTGACCTCTATGTCGAATGCGACCCAGCCGGCCAGGCTCTCGAGCACATCCCGGAGGAGGGGCCTCTCCGGAGCATGTTTCCTGAGCTCCCCAAGGGTCATGTGAGAGACCATGCGGCCCCAGACCGTAGCGTCATGGCATATCACCAGCTCCCCATCCGCGGTCATCCGGACATCGGTCTCGATCATCCTGACCCCGGCCCGGACCGCCGCTTCCATCGCCTCGAGCGTATTGTCGGTACCGAAGCCCCTTCCGCCCCGGTGGGCTATGAGCCGCAATCTTGCCTCCCTCCAGTTGGCACATAAGCATAGTAGCAAATAGGCGTCCTGGAGGTCCGTGCGCGTGACTACGTTCGCAAAACGCAAGAATGTGACCTGACCCCGATGTTGCATTCTGTGAGCTGACCGCAAATCGATGTGCTATAATTTCTTTTGCTCTCGAGGAGGGTACATTGACAAATCCGGAAAAGCAGCGATTCGTAGACAGGATAAAGAGCCTTGAGGAGCGTCTGCTCATGGTGGTGAACCCCGTGAGCAAGAAAGGCGCCGAGAAGGCGTCCACCGTCCGCCGTATGGTTCGCAAAGAAGGAATGGACTTCGAGGAGACCTCCACCGACCACCCCGACGACGTGGGTTCCACCATCGAGTTCTGGTCCAAGAGGTTCGGGGGCTCGCGGGTGATAATGGTGGTGGGCGGCGACGGCGCTATCAACCAGGTCATCAACAACGTCATGCTTTCGCGCTCCAACAAGAACGTGGTCCTTGTTCCCTTGCCCGCGGGCACCGCCAACGACTTCTGCCGCGCCATGAAACTCGACTCGGTGGATACCAGCCTCGCTGCGCTGACGGACTTCAGCGTCCGCACCATCGATCTCATCAAGATCGAGGTCGAAGGAGAAAGCAAGCAGCGCCAGCTCAGGTACTGCAGCAACATTATCGGGTTCGGACTCGACGCCGACCTCGCTCGCCGCTCGCAGAAGTACAAGAAGTTCGGGGTGGCCGGCTACTGGTACGCCTCCCTCAAGCACGCGGTAGGCCTCATATTCAAGGGAGTCCCCACTTATAACATCCGGTTGAAGGCAAGCGGCCTGGAGTACGAGGGCCCGGTGATCGGGGCCATGATAGCGAATATCGCCCAGTATGCCCGCACCTTCAAGATAGCCCCCGGCGCCCAGCCCGATGACGGCAGGCTGTACGTCGTCCTGGCCAAACCGATGAGCATGCCCAAGACGTTCATTGCGGCGATGTCGATCCAGTTTGGGCAGCACCACAGGTTCAAGCAGGTAAGCGTTTTCGATTGCGTGCAGGTGGCGCTCGAGGTCGTGGATGACGTCTACTCACAGGAAGACGGCGATGTCTACTTCTACCCCGGCGGCACCAGGTTCAATATAACGCTCGACAACCAGGCGTTAGACATCATCATGCCGACGCCGACCGGCGCGGGCAGGTCCTGAGGCGATGACCGAAGCCCCCGGCACCTTGAACATCCTTTTCGTCTGCGCGGGCAACATAATGCGCAGCGTCATCTCCGAGTGCCTCCTGAAGGCTCGCTCCGAGGAGCTGCTGGGCGGATCGGCCGTTCTTGTTGCCGCCGAGTCCTGCGGCCTGGAGGCCGAGAACGACGCGGCGCCGCACGGCGACGCGATGATGGCGCTTGAGTACCTGGGCGTGCCCGCGCTTCACACAACTGCCTCGCGGGCGGACGAAGAGCATATGCGGCGCTGCGACATCGCGGTGACCATGACCCGGCAGCAGTCGTACATCCTTGCGAGCCGTTTCCCCGAACAGATGCGCAAGTATTTCTCGATGATGGAGATAAACGGCGCCATCGAAACGCTGCTCGAATGGCGGGGCACCAGCCTCGAGGCCCGCGATTGGGTGGAAGCCGCCCGGAGCCTGCCCCCCGAGGGGCTCGGGCGCGGCCTGAAGCTGGCGGCGGAAGCCTTGCAGAACGCCATGCGCGAGCTTATGCGGCCGCTGGCGGGAGTGGAGCTCAACATCTTCGAGCTCCTGACGCTATTCTCCCCCTGCTTCCACCAGGTCAGCGCCGTCCATGACCCGATTGGAGGAGGCCCCGAAGAGACCTACAAGTGCGCCCGGATACTCGACGAACAGGTAACGCTCATGCTGCGCGGCCTCCTTGCCCTCGCAGTCATCGAATCCGGGTCCAAGTTCGATCTTTAGAACCCGCGTGGAATGCTCCTCCGTGACACGCCAGTGCTTCAGACTGTTCCGAGGCCGCGCAGGATGAACTCACTCATGGCGCGAAGTGCCTTCCCCCTGTGGCTGATGGCGTTCTTCTCCTCCAGGGTGAGCTCGGCCATGGAGCGCTCGAAGCCGGCGGGCATAAACACGGGGTCGTAACCGAAGCCGCCCAGCCCCCGTCGCCCGGTGAGTATCAGCCCCTCGCACTCCCCGCGGGTCAGGTGCGCCTCTCCGCCGGGCAATGCCAGCGCCATCATGCAGGAGAAGCGCGCCGTGCGCTCTCTTTCCGGCACCCCCAGAAGCTCCGAAAGCAGCCGGTCGATGTTGCGCCCGGGGTCCCCCTCGGGTCCGGCATAACGCGACGAGTGAACGCCCGGCCGTCCGTCAAGCGCGTCCACGAGCAACCCGGAGTCGTCCGCGAGCGCGGGCAGCCCGAACCGATCCCGGAGCTCTTCAGCCTTGATGAGAGCGTTCTCCTCCAGGGTCGAGCCGGTCTCCTCGGGCTCGCCGAAATCCTCGAACTCTTCAAAGGTGCGCAGGCGCAGCCCGGGCGTGTTCAGGACATCCCGTATCTCGCGTATCTTGCCGTTGTTCCTGGTGGCGATGATTAATTCCAGGTCCACGATCAATATGAATCTCGCCTTCTCGGCCGGACCGCCCTCACCCGGCCAGCACCGACCTCTGGTAATCGATCAGTTGATTGACGCCGGACAGGCCCATGTCCAACATAGTGTCCATGTCGGCGCGCAGCAGGGCTTTTCGCTCTGACGTGCCCTGTATCTCTATGATCTCACCCGCGTCGTTGGCCACCAGGTTGAGGTCGACCTCGGCGTGAAAGTCCTCCTCGAAACACAGGTCGAGGCAGGGGACACCGTTGATCATGCCCGCGCTCACCGCCGCGAGGTGGCCAATGGAAGGGTCCCTCTGGAGCGCGCCCTCGTCGATCATGGTAGCGAACGCGTCGCGCAGGGCCACGTAAGCCCCGGTAATGGCCGCGGTGCGCGTCCCGCCGTCCGCTTCGATAACATCGCAGTCAACCCAGAAGGTCCTGTCGGGGAAGGCGCTCATGTCGGTGACGGCTCGAAGGGAACGGCCGATGAGGCGCTGTATCTCCATCGTGCGCCCGCCCTGGCGCCCCAGCACGGCCTCCCTCCTGCTGCGCTCCGAGGTCGCCCTCGGGAGCATGGAGTACTCCGCGGTCACCCAGCCGCTGCCGGTCCCCTTGCAATGCGGCGGGGCGCTCTCCTCGTATGTCACGGCGCAGATGACCCGCGTCCGCCCCAGCTCCATCAGCACAGAGCCCTCGGCGTGAGGAATATAGCCCCTGGTTATCCTGACCTCTCGCATCTGGTCAGGCTGCCTTCCGTCAGTCCTTATCAAAGCGTCCCCCCTTCAGGTCAGGTGGTGACCGGGTACGGGCCGACGAACAGCGTCAGCCCCTCGGTCGCCAGGTCAACAGGGCCGTCGTAGGCCCCGCGGGCGTCCTCGACCGCGCGCTCACCGTCGAGCGTCGGCCACAGGTGGGTCAGCATCAGCGCTCCCACCTTCGCCTCGGCCGCTATCTCCCCCGCCTCCTTGGCGGAAAGGTGCCCGGGCAGCTTGACGGGCAACTCGCTGGTGAAGGTGGATTCGCAGATGAAGAGGTCGGCCCCGCTCGCGAGCTCCAGCAAAGCGTCGCAGCGGTCGCTGTCGCCCGAGTAACACACCGACCGGCCGCCTGCTCTCACGCGGAAAGCGAACGCGTTATCGATATGCCGCACCGGCAGTGCGCTTACCTCGAAACCCGCGAACTCGAACTCCCCACCGGAGCCGAGGTCGGTTATCTCCAGGCACTCCATGAAGATGGGACGGCTCTCCTCGTAGATGACCATGCCGACGTGCTCGGCCGTGCCGGGCGGCGCGAGAAGGGGCAGGGGCGGCAGGGAAGCAGGCCAGAACCTTCTCGCGGTGAGCAGCCCGTAGATGTCCATGTAGTGATCGTAGTGCAAGTGCGATATCGCCAGCCCGCCGAGCGCGTCGGCTTCCACATGCCTCAGGAGGTTCGACAGCGCGCCCGGGCCCAGGTCGAGCGCGAGCGTGCGGCCCTCGCACTGAAGCAGGTAGCCGCTGCAGGCCTTGCCGGCTCCCGCGTAGCCACCCGAGCTCCCGGTGACGACGACCTTAAAGCTCATCGCCCGCGCCTTCATGTCCGCCCGCGCCCGCCGCCGACTCGAGGCCCAGCGCCGGATGCCGGTCGAACTGAAGGCCGACGTGGGTGACATCGCTCACCTCGGGGCCCAGGAACAACCTGCCCAGGCGGATGGACTTGTCCACATCTCCGGTGGTGAGGAAGAAATGCCTGCCGGGTGCGTCCTCTCTCAGCCAGCCCAGGCGGCCGAGGATGTCCTCCACCTCGGCCGCGGTCTCCTCGGCACTGCTTATCAGAGCGACCTCGGCCCCCACCACCTCGTGGAGCAGCCCCTCCAGCAAGGGGTAATGAGTGCATCCCATGATAAGCGTGTCTATCCCAGCCTCCACCATTGGCTCCAGGTATCCCATCGCTATCTCGCTGATGTGGTCGCCGGTGACCTCTCCGCGCTCGACGAACTCCACGAACTCGGGGCAGGCCTGGCTGAATATGGTGGCCCGCGGGTCGAGCTTCCCGATAGCGCGTTCGTACGAGCCGCTGCCGATGGTGCACCTCGTGCCTATCACACCGATGTTGAGCCGCCTGGAGCGCCTCAGCGCGGCGCGCGCGCCAGGCGTGACGACTCCGACAACCGGGATGTTATAGTCGCGCTGGGCCTCATCCAGCACGGCGGCGGTGGCCGAGTTGCAGGCGATGACCACCATCTTGACGTCGAACCCCAGCATGTAGTCGATTATCTCCCTCGAAAAACGGCGGACCTCGCGTATGTCCCTCGGGCCGTAAGGCCCGCGCGCATCGTCGCCCAGGTAGATCACGTGCTCGCCGGGAAGCCTGTCGATGACCGACCTCATGACCGTCAGGCCACCGAGGCCGCTGTCGAACATCCCTATAGGCCTGTCTTTCATCTGTGCCCTGTTTCCGCGGATCAGGAGCAGTGCAGGTACTCCTCGACGAGCTTCTCTATCTCGTCGTCCTTGCCGTACAACCTCTCGCTCAGGTCCTTGTCATCGTAGCTCTTGAGCATATCGGCCACCCCGTCGATCAGGACCGGCGAGAAGACACCGTCCGCCTCGTAGATCTCCCTGTCCTCGAGCAGGCACCCGGCCGACTCCCAGCAGGAGGAGGGCAGCTGCGGCAACTTCTCCCTGACCTCGCTGTGCTCATCCTCGAAAATATTGACGCCCGTGTAGAGCTTGTTCGCGTAATCGAGGGCGTTCGCCATCTCCTGCCCGTGGCGGGCCGCCACCGCGAGCCCGGCAAGGAGGAAATATATGTTGGCGGAGCCGTCGGGGGAGCGGAACTCGATGGTCTGGTTGTCCACCGCACCGGTGTACTCTTCGGTCTCCTGGGGGTTGGCGTCCTTTACCATGTCGCCCACGCCGAGCCAACCCAGCGGGACCCTGACCAGCGTCGAGCGGTTCCTGTCACCCCAGCAGATATTTGTGGGCGCTTCCTGGTGGGGCACCAGCCTCAGGTAAGAAAGCGGGACGGTGTTCCCGAAAGCGGTCAGCGACCTGGCCATCCTCAGATACCCGGCTATCGTCTTCCTTGCCACGTCGCTCAGCTGTTCGTTCTCTACGAGCACATTCCGCTTGCCATCCATGAGCTTGGAGTGGATGTGCAACCCGCTGCCGGCGTGGCCCACCAGCACCTTCGGCGCGAAGCTTATGGGGACGTTGTGCTTGTACCCGGTCATCCTCAGGATGTACTTGCCCACGACGATCTGGTCAGCCGCGTCCTCGAGCGGCACCGGGGTGAACTCGATCTCGTGCTGCTCCATGTTCTGGTACTCGCCGCTGACGAAGCCCACCTCGGTGTGCCCATACTTTATGGTCCCACCCGACTGGGCGATAGTCTGCATCGCCTCGCGCCGCAGGAGCTCCCATTTGGAGAAGGGAGAGGACTCGTGGTAGCCCTTCTGTGGGTCGCTGGGGTACACCTCCTGCTTGTCGGAGAAGACGTAGTATTCGAGCTCGCCCATCGCCTGAAGGGTCATCCCGGTCTTCTTCTGCAGCGCCTGGTGCGCCTTCCTGAGGACGTTCTCGGGCGAGCTGGGCAGCGGTTCCCCCTCGTGTGTATAGTAAGAGCAGAGTATGTCCAGCGCCGGTATGTTAGAAAACGGGTTGACGTAGGCGGTCTTGAACCTGGGTATCACGTACAGGTCGCTCGAGGCGGCATCTATGTAGGAAAAGAGGCTGGAGCCGTCGACCCGCTCCCCTACCGAGAGCAGCTGGTCCAGCTGGGCCCGGTCGTTGATGATAAAGTTCAGTTGCTTGAGCCTACCGTCGCCGCCGACGTAGCGGAAGTTCACCATCTTTATGTCATTTGCCTCGATGAACCTCATTATGTCTCGCTTGGTAAACTCATCCGGGGGCTTGCCCAGGAACTGGACCAGCTTGTTCGGGTTCATATGGATCTCCATAACACCTTCCTAGATCGTTCTGCGCGGACATAATATGACCCCGAAGTATAGCGCAAAGCAGTGGTGATGTCTCCACGCCCTGGAGTTTCCCTGTTGTCCGGACGACGCTGCCGTGCGATGATTATCCTTCAAGCAGGGGATTCCCGGCTCCTGATCTCGTCGGCCGGGATACTCGAGTCCTTCAACAAGACTCAGGCCCTGCCCTCAAGCGGGTTGCCGATATTCGCAGGCTCAAGGAGGCACGGTGATGAAAGCTCTGGTTACGGGCGCGGGCGGCATGATAGGAACTTCACTGAGCAGGCGACTCATCGCCCGCGGCGACGAGGTGCGGGGCCTCTTCCTGCCCGACGAGCCTGACCGGGGTGGCCTGGGCGATCTTGGCGCCGAGATCGTCAGGGGCGATATCACCATGCCTGAAACCCTGAAGGGCATCGCCGACGGATGCGACGCGGCGTTCCACCTGGCAGGCAGGGTCGAGGAATGGGGACGCCGCAGCCTGTTCCGCGAGTCGCACTTCGTCGGCACCACCAACATGCTGCGGGAGTGTGCCGGGAAGGTCGACCGGTTCGTATACTTCAGTTCCGCCGCGTACTACGGGCCAGCGGCGGCGCGGGGCAAGACCGAGGACGACGAGCCGGTGCTCCCCGGCCTGCCGTACCCCGACATGAAGGTAGCGTGCGAAAACCTCGTGCGGACCTACGCGGTTGAGCGGGGCCTCAAGTACACTGTTATCCGTCCCAGTAACGTGATAGGGCCCAGGAGCGCGCACATACGGAACGTGGTGGACAGCTTCCTCATGGGGCCGGTGCCGCTGGTGGAAGGTGGGAGTTGCAACGCCAGCTTCGTGTATCTGGAGAACCTGGTCGACGGGGTAGTGCTGGCCGCGGATTCGGAAAAGGCGGTCAACCGCGCCTACCACTTCGTGGACGACTACGAGTTGACCTGGGCAGAATACATGACCGCTGTCGGGGCGCTCGTCGGAAAAAAGCCATGGATCTCACTTTCATACAAGCAGGCTTATGCGCTCGCCGGCCTCGTAGAGTACCTGTTCCTGCCAACCGGCAGGCGGCCGCTCATGACAAGGTTCGCCGTTTCCATCATCGGCCTGGACAACCACGTCGACACCACCCGCGCGCGCGATGAGCTGGGCTGGAAGACCCGCGTGCAGTGGCCCGCGGTCTGGGCAGAGCTGGAAGCCTGGGTAAAGAACCAGTACCAGGAAGCCATTTAGAGAGGTATCGGTCCGCTTGACGCTCGCGCCACCGCCGTTGCGCTCGGGCCAGCTACGATTGATTCCGGGGGGACCTTCCCCCGGGGGGTATCACTTGCCTATGGTGGAGGCGGGGGGAGTCGAACCGCCCGTCCGTCGCTTCGCTTCCCATAGGGGGGCTCACGCCCCCCTGATGGCGCAACCCTTCGGGTTGCTGTCACCCCCCTGATCTGATTCCGGGGGGATACTCCCCCCCGGAAATGAGTAACCCCCCTGACGGGGTTTCGAATCCCCCCGGGGGGTATCACTTGCCTATGGTGGAGGCGGGGGGAGTCGAACCCCCGTCCAGGAGAGCCTCAGCCTTGGCTTCTACGAGCGTGTTCCGCGGTTTAAAGTCTCACGGCGGTCCGGCCCGAGGACAGCCTCGCCGTCGCCAGTCCCGGAAAGTTTCGCCCTTGCCCCGTCGGGACCCCGAGGCTCGGGCTATCCTGCTAACGTCGCCCTACCCGGCTCCGCAGGCGTTAACCGGGGGACGTGACCGCTGTTTAAGCAGCCAGAGCCAATTCAGTGTTGGCGTTTGGTTTTTTCCAACAGTTTAACGAGTTATTGGAGCTCGACTCGCACCAAAGCCTGCAATCACTCCTGTCGAATCCGTATCGCCCCCATGTTCTCTATTTCGCCAGGCCTTAAAAGGCCCGGCTTGTTCCTCGATCCGATGTCCGGCTGAGTCTATATCAGCGTCTCCCGGGCACGGGCGGCCCGGCTCAAGATCTTCCTGCTGCGCCGCCGCGCCCCCTGTCGCGAACCGCACGTTCCATCTCACGCTCGGCGTCGCGACTCGCGAGCTCCCGGCGCTTGTCGTATTTCCGCTTGCCGCGCGCAAGCCCAAGCTCGACCTTGGCCCTGCCATCTCTAATGTACAACCTGAGCGCGACCAAAGTATAGCCCTTTTCGGTTATCCTGCCTGTCAACCGTTTGATCTCATCTCTGTGCAGCAGCAGTTTGCGCACCCGGTACGGGTCGTGCCCGAAATGCGAGGCCTGCATGTAAGGTGAGATATTCATATCGTGCAACCAGGTCTCGCCGCCCTCTATCGCGGCGTACGCGTCGCGCAGGGATGCCTTTCCCTCTCGTATCGACTTTATCTCACTTCCGAGCAGGACGATGCCAGCCTCGTACTTCTCCAGGACCTCGTAGTCACGGAAAGCCTTGCGGTTTGTGGCCTTGACCTGGATTCCCGCCATTTCGTCGTGCTTAACCATGCTCAGAGTATAGCATTGAAGGTCCGTGAGAATCGGCGCGCAACATTGGTGTCAGGTCACTTTTCTGCATTGTCAGTCCAGCCATTTTAACGCGAGAGGAAAATGCAGAAAAGCGACCTGACCCCGATTATGCGGCGAGCAGAAAGACCTCACCCGTAGGCGGTTTTCCCTGGATGAGGTTGTTGATGACCTCTTTGGCCTTGTCCAGCTGGAGCTTGTCGGTCTTCTCGGGGTCGTCCTTTATCTCCTCGACCTTGACGTCGGGTTGTATACCCTTGCCGTCTATGGACTCCCCGTTGGGAAGGTAGTAGAGCGCGATGGTCAGCTTGCCCGCGCCCTTGTTGGAGAACTCGAATACTTTCTGCACGGAGCCCTTGCCATATGTCTTCGAACCCACCAGCACCGCGCGGCCGCGGTCCTTGAGCGCCCCGGCGGTTATCTCGGATGCGCTGGCGCTGCCCCCGTTCATGAGCACCACCAGCGGCAGTTTGGTCTCCGCGCCGCCCCTGGCGTACTCGATCGTCTCCTTCTGTCCCTTGGTCTTGTAGGAGACCACCGGGCCGTCGTCCAGGAAGACGCTGGCCGTCTTCACCGACTCGTCGAGGAGCCCGCCCGGGTTGTTGCGCATGTCGAGGATGAAGCCCTTCACGCCTTTCTGCTGCATCTCCCTGACCGCGGCGCGGACCTTCTCGCTGACACCGTCGTTGAACTCCATCAGGCGCAGCACCCCGATATTACCGTCCACTATCTCGGACTCGAAGTCGGGGATGTCTATCTTCTGTCGGGTTATTGTAAACTCAAGCGGCTTGCCGTCCCGCTGGACCTTCAACTTCACTTTGGTGCCCTTCTTGCCCCTGATGCGCAGAACCACCGCGTCGAGAGGCTCCCCTTTGGTGTCCTCGCCGTCCACGGCCATGATGACGTCGTCAGCCTTCACTCCGGCGCGCTCGCTCGGGGAGCCCTTGATGATCGTTACCACCCTGGGCCTGTCAAGCTTCTTGTCTTTGCGCAGGGTGAACCCCACGCCGAAGAAACTGCCGCTCAGGTCCTCGCTCAGCCTTTTGTTCGCGCTTGGCGTGAGGTAGCCGCTGTGCTGGTCCCCAAGCGCGTTGAGCAGCGCGGTCAGGCCAGTGTCGAGGAGCTTGTCGGGATTGGTAACGCCCTTCTTCTTCTGCTTCTCGTCGGCCTTCTCGGCGGCGCTCTTTATCTTGGCCTCGGAGTATTCCTTGTAGAAGTACTGCTTGATGTTAAAGAGCGCTTCCTGGTAGACGGATGAACTCTCCAGGCTGAAGCTTTCCACCTTTTTTCCGGGGAAGAGGGCCCGGTCGATGACCAGGGCCGCCACGAGCAGCCCGGCCAGCACCAGGAACACGATGGCCACGGAAAGGATGATCTTGCCTCGCCTTGACATGCCGCCCCCGCCGGTTGGCGGAAGTTCGTAAGGCGGGCGGCCGCTGTATTGCTGCTGTGCTCCCGGCTGGTACTGCTGCCCCGGAGGAACGGGCGCACACTGGTGGCCCTGTGGATGCTGCGGTGGCGCCTGGCCCTCTTGATGGCCCGGGCCTTGCCGTGCCCCATCCTCGCCGCTGTTGTCCTGTTCGTCCATTCACTCTCTCTTCATACCGCTTTTAGTAAAGCACATGCACAATGATAAACGCCACGACCGGTAAATGATATGACGCGAAGCAAGCTCGCGAGGTTCCCGGCCTGGCCCGCCTGACCTATACCTCTACGTATCTCCGCAGAGCCAGCGCGCTCCCCGCCGCCCCGATGAAGATACCGAAGACCACCAGGAGGAACGCCAGAAGAGCTGTGTACCCGCCGGTGACCAGGTTCTCGATTCCCACGGCGCTGCCGAACTTCTGGAGGAGGGTCGAATGCAGGAGCACCGTCACAATTATGCCGACTATCGCCCCCAGGAAACCTTCGACGACCCCCTCCACCATGAACGGCCAGCGGATGAACCAGTTGGTGGCCCCAACCAGCTTCATGATGCCTATCTCCTTGCGGCGAGAGTAGATGGCCATCCTGATGGTTATGGACACGAGGGCCACCGCGACGATGCCGAACGCGATCACCACCACGAAGCCTATCTTCTGCACCAGCCCGGTGACGCGCAGGACCTTGCCCACCACGTCTTTCTCGTTCTTGATCTCCGGCTTGCCGGTTGCGTCCTTGCTGACCTCCGGCCTGGTCTCCAGGCGCTTGGCTACAACGTTGTTGTACTTGGGGTCCTTCATTCGCACCCTGAAGGAGGCGGGAAGTGGGTTGCCCTCGATCTCCTGGAGCATATCCTGCTGGTCCTTGAACATTATCTTGTATTCGGCGAGGGCCTCTTCCTTGGAGATGTAATCGGCGCTCTTCACCTCGTCCATTTTCTGCAGGAACGTGGTCATGCTCGCGCGCTCCTCGGTGGTGACGTTGTCCTTGAGGAACACCCGTATCTCGTCTACCCGCTCTTTCATGTCGGCGGCGATGCCGTTGCCCGTGTGGACCAGCATGCTCACGATGCCGAGGATGATCAGCGACAGGCTCGTGACCATGACCGCGGCCACTGTCAGCGCCATGTTGCGCCGCATGCTTGACGCGGATTCCTTCAAGAAGTACTTGAAGTTAACTGCCATATCCGTAGACCCCTCTCGCCTGGTCACGGATGACCCTGCCGTCGCGGAGCTCCACCACCCGCTTCTTGAAAGTGTTCACGATGTCCTGGTCGTGCGTGGCCATGATGACCGTGGTCCCGGTGTTGTTTATCCGCTCCAGCAGCTTCACGATGCCAACGGACATCGACGGGTCGAGGTTCCCGGTGGGCTCGTCGGCGAGCAGTATCGGTGGGCGGTTAACGAATGCCCTGGCGATGGAGACGCGCTGCTGCTCGCCTCCGGACATCTCGTCCGGGTAGGCATCGAGCTTGTGGGATAGGCCGACCAGCCGGAGTACCTCCGGCACGTAGGTCTCGATGACCCGGCGCGGCCGGCCGGTCACCTCCAGCGCATAGGCCACGTTCTCGTAGACCGTCTTCTGGGGCAGCAGCTTGAAGTCCTGGAAGACGCACCCCACCTTTCGGCGGAGGTACGGGATCTTCCACTTCTTGATGTCCGAAAGATTGGTGTCGGCTATATAGATCTGTCCTTCGGTAGGCTCCTCCTCCTTGAGCATCAACTTGATGAAGGTGGACTTGCCGGAGCCGCTCGGGCCCACGATGAAGACGAACTCCTTCTTCTCTATGTCGACCGTGACGTCGTCCATGGCGTAGATGTTGCCCTGGTACACCTTGCTTACTCTCCTGAGCTTGATCAAGAGTTCCCTCCGGTACTTCCTCTGACGTTGCTAATGGTAATTATTGTTGAATATAGCTTCAATTGTTATATATTGACCATTATTGATTGTGTTAGATATGATGTATATGTAAACTGATGTTGATATATTATACTTCTTCTCCAGGCTTCGTTACACCTTACCCGGCTTCTGAACAAAGAACTTTGCCCGGCGGCAAGCCCCGTGCGCTGACTGCCGCTGATGCCTCCCCGGCTCATGCCGGGCAGGGGCTATATATACTTGGCTCACTCGAACCTTATATCCTTCTTCCCCCTCGAGCGCAGAAAATCGAGAACCGAGTCGGCGTCCCGGTTAGCGAGCATCTCATCATCTATGCCTGCCTCTTCTATGAGCCTGAGAGCCTCGTCGAACACGCCGACAAGGGAAGCGTCGTGGGCGTCGCTCCCGACGCTGAGCCGCGCACCCCTCGCGGCGGCCTCATTCGCTATCACGCGGCAGTTGCCGCGGCTCCCCTTTCGCACGATGGTGAAGGAGGAGTTGTTGACCTCCAGAAGCACGTTGTTTGACGCGGCCGCCTCGACCACGGTTCCGTAATCGAGGGGCCACCGGGGGTTGCCCGGGTGCACCAGTATGTCCACGAGACCACTCTTGATGGCGGCCACCACCGCCCTCGTGTGCTCCTCGACCGAATCCCCGTCGTAGCCTGTGTAAGGATGGATGCCCGCGTGCACCAGGTCCAGCACTTCCAGCACGCGCTCGCTGATGTCCAGGTGGCCCTCGGTGTCCAATATGTTGCACTCCGCGCTCCGGAGGACCTTGACCCCACAGAGCACCCTGGGCATAACCACCATGTTGGAGAAGTGATAGATATGTGGCCCGCCTGGCATGGCCGGGCCGTGGTCGGCCACACCGACCATCTCCAGGCCCCGTGCCGCGGCCTCGGCGCATATCTCCCTGATGGTGGAGAAAGCGTGGCCGCTGGAGATGGTATGGACGTGGAGGTCGGTCTTTATCCTGCGGGCGACCATCAGGCCCTGCCTCCCGTGGAAGGCTCCGATTCCTGCTTCTTCATCCAGCGCAGGCCCTCCTCGACGAACTCGTCGATATCGCCGTCCATGACCGATTGGACGTTGCCGGTCTCGACGGCGGTCCGGTGGTCTTTCACCAGCTGGTAGGGATGAAGGACGTAGGAGCGTATCTGGGAGCCCCAGCCGATGTCCTTGCGCTGTCCGCGCAAGGCCTCGATCTCCTTGACCTTTTCCTTTCGAGCGAGCTCGAAGAGACGCGACCTGAGGATCTTCATGGCTATGGTCCTGTTGCTGTTCTGCGAGCGCTCGTTCTGGCACTGGGCCACGGTACCGGTCGGCAGGTGGGTTATCCGCACCGCGGAGTCGGTCACGTTAACGTGCTGTCCCCCGGCGCCCGAGGAGCGGAAGGTGTCTACGCGCAGGTCCTTGGGGTCTATCTCGATGTCGATGTCCTCTCCCACCTCGGGTATGACGTCCAGCGACACAAACGAGGTATGCCGCCTCTTGGAAAAGTCATACGGTGATATCCGCACCAGCCTGTGGACGCCCTTCTCCGGGGCCATAAGGCCGTAGGCGTTGAGGCCCCGGACCGTGAAGGTGGCGCTCTTGATGCCCCCGCCGTCACCGGGTTGCACGTCGTTGAGGTCCACATCGAAGCGCCTGCGCTCCGCCCAGCGCAGGTACATGCGCATGAGCATCTCGGCCCAGTCCTGGGACTCGAGCCCGCCCGCGCCGGGGTGCAGCGACATTATCGCGTTGCTGGAGTCGAACTCGCCCTGCAGCAGCGACTCGCCCTCGATGGCTCGGATCTCCGCCTCCAGCGCCCCAAGCCCCTCTTCGATGTCCTTCTCGAACGACGGGTCGTCCTCGTCGATGCCCAGTCGGTTCATCTCCTCGAGTTCGGACACGCGACCGGCGGCGCCGTCGTAACGAGAGACCTCCTCCTCCCGGCGTGAAAGGAGGGCCATGGTCTTCCTGGCCCTCTCCTGGTCGTCCCAGAAGCCGGGAGCGTTCGCCTCCCGGCGGAGCCGCTCCAGTTCGGTGCGCGCTTTAGCCAGGTCAAAGGTAATCACCTATCTTCTCGAGCCTGGCGCGCACTGACGCAATCTCACCGGCGAAATCACCTACCATCTCTCCTCCAATCCACCGGGTTCACACCGGGATCGTTCACACCGGGGCCAGACCCCAATTATTATTCGACTCCACAGCACTTCTTGAACTTCTTTCCGGATCCGCAGGGGCAGGGGTCGTTACGCCCGACCTTGTCTCCGGTCTGCCTCTGCCCGAGAGCTTCGGATTCCTCGTCCGCGCCGGAACTCCCAACCATGCGCAGCGGGGTTTGCTCCCGCTCCATCTGCATCACGCGCGCGTGAAAGATATAGCGCATGAACTCCTCGCCGATGGTGTCGGTCATCTGCTTGAACATGTCGTACGCCTCGCCGGTGTACTCCACCAGCGGGTCGCGTCCGGCGATGCCGCGGAGTCCGATACCCTCCTGCAGTTCGTCCAGGGCGTCGAGTATCTCGATCCAGCGGTTGTCCAGCAGCTGCAGTATCACGTGCCTCTCGAGCGAGCGCATGGTCTCGGGGCCCATCTCCTCCTCGTGGGCGGCGTAGGCGCTCTCGATGTCTTCCAACAGCATCCCCCTGAGCTCGCCCTGGCTCAGGCCCTCCACCTCCAGTTCCTCGAGCCTGACACCCGCAGGGTAGATAATCCCCAGGTATGCGAAGAGCCCCTCCAGGTCCCACTCCTCGGGGAAGATCCTGGGGTTCGTGTGCGTCTCGACGACGGAGTCGATTATCTCCTCCGTCCATCGCTGTATCTCGCCGGTGAAGTCGTCCCCCTCCAGCAGGCGGTCCCTGAACTGGTAGACGATCTTGCGCTGGCTGTTGAGCACGTTGTCGTACTTGAGCAGGTTCTTCCTTGCCTCGAGGTTGTTGAGGGTAACCGAGTCCTGCGCCCTCTCGACCGCGCGGGACAGTATCCTGTGCTCGAAGAGCGGCTGGTCGTCAGGCCACTCCACGCGCTCTATCAGGTTGCTGATGCTCTGGGGCGCGAACCTGCGGACGACGTCATCCTCCAGCGAAAGGTAGAAACGCGAGGCGCCGGGGTCTCCCTGCCGGCCGGAGCGGCCGCGCAGCTGGTTGTCGATGCGGCGCGACTCGTGACGCTCCGTCCCTATCACCATCAGGCCTCCCGCGTCCACCACCCCTTCACCGAGCTTGATGTCCACGCCTCGCCCCGCCATGTTGGTCGCGATGGTCACCCTCCCCGGCTCCCCGGCCGACAATATGATCTCCGCTTCGCGAGCGTGTTCCTTGGCGTTCAGGACCTCGTGGGGGACGCCCCGGCGCTTGAGCATGTTCGAGAGGTGCTCGGACTTCTCCACCGAGACCGTGCCGACCAGCACCGGCTGCCCGCGCTCGTAGCACTCTTCTATCTTGCCAGCCACCACATCGAACTTGGCTTCCTCGGTCTTATAGAGGACGTCCGCCTGGTCGTCGCGTATCATCGGGCTGTGGGTCGGCACCACCAGGGTCTCGAGCTCGTAGACGTGCTTGAACTCGTCACGCGACTCGACCGCGGTGCCGGTCATGCCGGCCATCTTCTCGTAGTTGCGGAAGTAGTTCTGGAAGGTGACGGTGGCGAGCGTCTGGCTCTGCTTCTCGACCAGCACCCCCTCCTTGGCCTCGATTGCCTCGTGTATGCCCCCGGAGTAGCGGCGGCCCTCCATCAGGCGGCCGGTGAACTCATCGACGATGACGACCTTGCCGTCTTTGACGATGTAATCGACGTCCCGCTTGAAGAGCTCCCTCGCCTGCAGCGCCACGCTGAGGAGCTCGAGCTCCCTGCCGTGGGTGCCGTCGTACAGGTGGTCGATGCCCAGCAGCTGCTCGGCCTTGCGCACGCCGTCCTCCGTCGGAACCACCAGGCGGTCCTTCACGTCAACCTCGTAATCCACTTCCGTCTTCAGGCGCCTGGCGATCCGGCTGAACTCCAGGTACTCCTTGTACCTGCTCTTCGCCTCACCGCTGATGATAAGTGGCGTGCGCGCCTCGTCTACGAGGATGCTGTCCACCTCGTCGACAATGGCGTAGTTGTGGCCCCTCTGGACCCTCTCTTCGAGGGTTGTCACCAGGTTGTCGCGCAGGTAGTCGAAACCGAACTCGTTGTTGGTGCCGTAGGTGACGTCTGCCAGGTACGCCTCGCGCTTATCCGCTGAAGAGGATTGGTACATTGAGCGTATGCACCCGACAGCCATGCCCAGGAAACGATATATCTCGCCCATCCACTCCGCGTCGCGGTTGGCCAGGTACTCGTTCACGGTCACCACGTGGATGCCCTTGCCCGAGAAGTGGTTGAGGTAGACTGGGAGCGTCGCGGTGAGGGTCTTGCCCTCGCCTGTTGCCATCTCGGCGATCATGCCCTGGTGAAGGATGATACCGCCGGCCATCTGGACGTCGAAGTGGCGCTGCCCCAGTTCCCTGCGGGACACTTCACGCACCACGGCGAACGCCTCGGGCAACAGCTCGTCGAGCGGCTCACCGTCATCACAGCGCTTCTGGAAATCGGGGGTCTTCGCCGCGAGATCGGTATCGGACAGCTTCTCGATCTCAGGCTCGAGATCGTTGATGCTGGAGACTGTATCCACGATACTGCGGAGCTTCTTGCCTTCGCCGGCGTGGAGAGCCTTCTTGAACCCCTTGAAGTTGTTGGCGCGCGCAAGGGCCTCTTCGAGGCCCAGCACCTCACTGCTCTGACCAGAACTCTGAGTCTTCTGTACTGCCTCCGACAACGGGAGTCAATACCTCCTTCGGCAAACGCGGATAAACGCGCGCTATCGCGCGCAGGACCTTGCTGTCGTAGCGCACCCCGCGCTCCAGGTTCATCTCGGTGAGGGCGGCGTTCTCGGAGAGCGGCTCGCGGCCTTTCCCTCCTCGCATCAACGACTCGAAGTCGTCCACGGCCCTGAGAATGCCCGCCCCTACGCTTACTGCCCTGCGCTTGCCCACATCGGGCACGCGGTCCCGCAGGCCTTCCCGGCCGCGGAGTATCTCGGCGGCAACCCCAAGGTAGTCCACCTGGCCGAGTATGTCCACCCCGCCGGCTATGACCCCTTCGACCTCCAGCAACTGCTGCTGCTCCTTCTCGCCCCTCTTCCTGGTGATGGCACCGATATCGTGCAGGTATGCCGCGTACTCGACCTGTTTAACGTCCTCGGGAGAAAGCCCCAGCTCCCGTGCGATCCCCTCGGAAAGCCGAGCGACACGCTCGCCGTGCCCCTTGTCCAGCAGGCCGGTCTCCTCGGGTATCGCGGAGAGCACGCGGATGGTCTCTATGAGGTACAGTTCCGTGGCGGCGACCCTGTGGTAAGCGTATGCGAAGACGAGCAGGAGCGGCAGGGCGAATAGCATCCACCACATCCCGATGCCGACGAATATCAGACCCATCAGCGTACCGGTGAAGCCCACGATGAGAAAGGGGAACCAGGACTTGCGCAGAATGCTCCTCAGGTATAGCCCGGGCGAGAAATACCCCTGCTCGGCCTGTACGTAAGAGGACTTGCCCAGGTAGAACAGGTATATCAGTCCCGCGCTGATGGCTACTGAAACGAGCAGCGACGGGGTGTAGTGCCCGAGGAGTTCCGGCTTCTGGGGGAACAGGTTCATGAGGCCGTAGAAAACCCACGCGGTGACACCGACGCCGGTGAACTCCATCAGCATGCCCACCACGTCCTCCCTGGACAACTCGCCGAACATCCTGGTGACGAGGGTGATGATGGTCCCGAAGAGGAATATCCATACGACCTGCATGCACCCGGCGGCCGATATCTTGCTGTAATCTACGTTCGAAAGCGAGACAGGCAGCGCGATCAGCGCGCCCAGCAGGGGAGCCAGGCCCAGGTTGATCGCTCCCCCGCCCTTGAGCTCGAGCCTGAGGTGGGCAGCCAGAGTGAAAACCACCAGCCAGAAGACGAAATTGCTGTAGTCTATCTTACCCACCCTGGTGAAGAGTATGGTGACCACCAGGGTGATAACGGCCGTGAGCAAGGCCAGGGGCAGTGCCAGCGGTATGCCCCGCATCGCCCCCTGGCGCGTACCCCCACCACCCCCGGACGTGCGGCGAACGCGCCGGCCGGGCAGTGAGAGCTCGTCATCGGATACCGGGGCCCTGGTTTCCCGCTCGGAAGACCGTGCGGACACCCTGGCCTTCGCCCGCGCCGATGCCCCGCCCTCGAACCGCTCCAGCTCGGCGTCCCGGGCGGCAAGTTCCTCGGCGGCCGGCCCCTCGAGAAGCGACCCCTCGGCCTCTATCTTCTCGGCTGAGGCAACCGTGCCCGCCCAGGCGAGCTCCTCCTCCGTGTCGGCCTCGGTTTCGGTGTCCTCCCAGGTGCGTTCCTCTTCCTCTTCAAGGAAAGAAGGCCGCTGCCTAGGCGTCTTCCGCGTCCCGCGGTCCCTTGGCTTCCTCGCCTTTCTTCTTTCGGGAGGCGGGCCTTCTCCTCGGCTCGCCTCGACCCTGTCGTCTCGATCTCGCACTATCGGACCTCTCCCATTCGCGGATATCTTTCTCTATCTCGCTCCTGACCTCTGTGTACTTGATCCCGTCGGCGGGGGTGGCGCCTGCCGGCGTTACCTGTGGCTGCGCCTCCTCGTCGCTCTCGGCCTCGGCCAGGGTCGGCTGGTCGGGTTCGTTGATGAGCCTGGGCTGTTCATTGGAGGCCTTCGACCTCGGCATCCTGACCTTCTCCCTGAGAGCCCCGGACCAGATGCCCCGGCCCGTGACCACCTTGATGAAAGCATCCACCACCTCGGTGTCGTACTGGATGCCCTTCGCCCTGATGACCTCGGCGGCGGCCTGGTTCGGGGTCAGGGGCGTCCTGAAGACTGTGGTGTGCTGCATGGCATCGAAAGCGTCGGCGACCGCGAGTATGCGTGCCCCCGGGGGTATCGTCTCGCCGGCCAGGCCGTCGGGGTATCCATTGCCGTCGGTCATCTCGTGGTGGTGCCTGATCGTCGGGGCCACCAGGGCGAACGACGCTTCCGTGGAAACGACGCTGGCCGACACCAGTGGGTGCTGCTTTATCTCTTCGTACTCCTCCGGGGTGAGCTGTCCGGTCTTGTTGACGAGCGCCGCGTCCAGCGCGAGTTTGCCCACGTCGTGCAGCAGCGCTGCCTGCCGCAGGAAGTGGACGTCCTCCTCGGCGAAGTCCATCTCCTCGGCGATGGCGACCGCCATGTCGGCCACGCCAGTGCTGTGGCCTTCCTCGAACATCCCCCTGCTCTCTACCGCCTCCATCACCGCCAACGTGGTGTTATCGCATACGTCGCGCATGGTCCCGTAGCGCGTGTAGACCACCCGTACCGCCAGCAGCGGACAGACCAGCAGGATCACCGCCGGGTACTCGAGCTTCACGTACGTGATTGCAGCCAGGAACCCTATCCCTCCGTAGAGGAGGTACCCCGGGAACCTGGGCAGGAAGCGCCTCTCCCAGAAACGCGCCAGACGGTCGCCCTCCAGGGCCAGGACGAATGTGGCGAGAATGGTGTTCAAGACAAAGAACACCAGCACCGCGAGTATCCAGGGGATGACCAGCTTTCCGCCGTTCTTGAGCGCCGCGTCTATCGTCTCTCCGCCGGTGTGGCGAAAGACCCATGCGGCCGTTCCGGAGGACAGCACCAGCATGGCCGTGTTGTAAAGTATTCTGCGGATGCCCCGCTCTCCCCGCTCCATATAGAAAACGGGGAGTCCGAACAGCGCCACCACCGCGGCTCCAAGCGGTCCAGATATCATCGTTGCCATCACAACCGGCAGCAGCGCGAGTGAAAGCCGCCCGCCAGCCTTCATGGGCAGGGCGAAGAACTCGGAGGCGAAGAAGACGACGCCGATCAGCGCGACCGCCCACCAGTTCTCCTTCTTCGCGGTCAGGGCAAGCAGGACTATGAGGGCGATCGTGAGAACCAGCACCACAGCGAGGGCGTTGTCGGCCCTTTCCCGCGGCAGCCTCGTGTGCTTCTGTCTGGGTTCTTTGCCCTTCAACAGCGAGTCGTCAAGTTTCGGCCCGGAACGTGTTACCATCGTACGCCCGCACCCCCGGCAAGAAACACGTCGGCGATGAACTTAAGGACTTTCTTGGAGATGTCGACTAACCCAGCCACTGCCGGTTACCTCCTAACGAGAGGTATCTATCAAGCCGTAGTTCCCGTCGCTTCGACGATAGACCACATTGGTGTTGTCGGATTCCGCGTTCGTGAAAACGAAGAAATCGTGACCGAGCATCTCCATCTGGAGGGTGGCCTCCTCCGGCGTCATGGGCTTCAGGGCAATCGATTTGGACTTGACGATCACCGGCGTACCCTCGACCGTCTCCGCCGGTGTCGCCAGGCCGCGAAGCGCGCTCTCGTGTGCTTGAGTGCGGTTGATCTGCTTGCCGTGGAATTTCTTTATCTGCCTCTGCATCTTGGAGACCGCTTTATCAATGGCTATGTACATGTCGCGGTCCTGCTCGGTGGCGCGAAGGATCTTCCCGTTTCCGAAGAGCGTGAGCTCGGCGGTCTGGTTCTCCTGGATGCTGGGGTTCTTCTCGACAACCAGTTTGACCTCGATCTCCTTGAAGCCCAAATCGAGCTTCTCTATCTTTGCCACCTTCTGCCGGGCATGGTCGCGAAGCGCATCGGTAACCTCTATATTCTTACCCTTGATGACTATCTGCAACTGCTTACCTCCGAAAACCCGCGGCTGTAGGTGAACCTGCTACATTAAACCTCTAAACAAGATTACAACCCCACCTTACTCGTATGGCAAGAATGGGGCTGCAGTATTCTGGCTCTTTTCGCCTTTAGTTCTGCCTGCTGACATTGGTCGCCTTCGGACCTCTGTCCCCCTCAGCAACTTCAAACTGTACCGCATCGCCTTCGTTAAGGCTTCGGTATCCATCCGCCTTGATGTCGGAGAAGTGAACGAAGACGTCATCCCCGCCCTCGCGTTCGATAAAACCGAACCCTTTCTCCGGGTTGAACCACTTGACAACTCCTGATTCCAACGCAATCCCCCAGTCCCAGAACCGTTTTCGGTAGGTTACCATAGGCGCCGGTAAGTGTCCACCGAATTACACCCCTCGAAAGATGCATACCGGGATCATATCTGACCCCAAAAATAAGCCCGAGCCCCGCTGACCTGGTCTTTGGCCCCACACTCGCCTGCTGAGAGTTTGCAACCCGGTTTGTTTAAACCGGACCACGCCGTCTTCTCCCCTTTTCGAGGGCAGGACTTACCCCTAAGCCGCACCATGCTCAGCAACCATTAGTTGCCTTACGTGGGTCGTTTCGCCTGCGACTGGCATCGACTTTCAACCACAGACCGGGACCCGGACGCTAACGTTTAAACTCCTCCTGTCTGGCCGGTGCACGTCGGCTGCCAAAGGGGGACACCCCCTTTGAAACCCCCGTAACCTCTCACCACCGCGCTCTTCAGCCAATGTCCCTTAACCGCACTGCCGGGTTGGCGCAAGGGCACAATCCTGTTCGGTGAATTGGGAAACACCGTGGAAGATGTTATCGTGAAGCAACGCCTCGGACAAGTAAACCGCCTGGAGCGCAGTAGGTCTCAGTGGAGCTTGTCGGAGATGATCCGTCCAATCAGCTTCTTGGCCACGTCGTCTCCGGTCACGTTGTAGCTGGAGGCTTTGAGGGCCTTGCGGACCTTCTCGACGCGGTCCTGGCGAATTGGCGGCATCTCGTCTATCTGCCTGACGAACCGCCGGATGCCATCGATCTCCTCGGCGCTCATCACCGGCGCCACCGCCTCTTCGCCCATCATCTTCTGCTTCTTGAGCAAGTCGAGCGTATTCTGAATCTCTCGGTCAGACAACTGCATCTTCATCACCTGCAAAAGTTCGCGCTTACACGCGTTCTCCGTCACGGTCTAGTATAGCATCGTCGGCAAAATAATGAACCTGTAACAGCCTGCAACAAGACCGCAAAGGTAGAATACACCCATCGCTGCCTGTTTAACATAAAACCTGCCAAATTAATCGCCAGTTCGGGTGAGTGGAGTGGCTCGCGTGCCTCAATTCGGCGGGCTCTTGGCCTTCTTGGGGGATAAAAGTACTATTTCGCGCTTATGCCCCCCGGCAGCCCCACATTCCTCAGCACCGCTCTCGCCGCTACCAGGACGTGGACCGAGCACGCGCCCGCCTCGATGAGCGCGCCCGCGCAAGCGTCCGCTGTGGCGCCGGTGGTCAGCACGTCGTCGACGAGCAGCACCCGACCGGCGACGGCTCCGCCCGGCCGCGCGGCGAAAGCGCCGGCGATATTCGCCCACCGCTCCTCGCCCTTCACCCGGTCCTGGTCCGGGGTGTGCCTGGACTTCAAAAGGCATTCCACCAGGGGACGGCCGATGCAACGCGCTATCTCGCGGGCCAGCAGCTCCGCCGGGTTGTAACCCCTCCGGGCCATCTTTCTCCTTTCCGAGGGTACGAAACAGACCAGGTCCGGTGCCAGGTACGACGGTTCGTTTCCTCCCGCGGCGAGCATGAGCCGGCTCAGGGGATGGGCGAACGGCCTGCCCGAAGACTTGAGCCGCAAAACCATGTCCTTTGCCAGCCCACCGTATTCGCAGGCCGAGCGCAGGCCGCTGAAGACCGGCACCCGGCCCCGCTGCCGGGTCGTATCGCCTGTCGCCGGCGCGCGTGCGGCGAGACCGGCCAGACAGCGTTCGCAGACCACCCTCCCCCGGGCCCCGCAGCCAAGGCACGCGGCCGGGTAGATGAGGTCGAGCAGCTCCTCTTTTCTCGCGGATAACGCCATGGGGTTTAAGTTTTCCTCCCTTTCTTGAACTCGCGAGCGGCAACGCCCCAACGGAAGGGGGCCAGCGAGTTGGAGAGGGCGAACAGGAAAATCGCTTGACTCGGGAGGCGGTTCGTCGCTGACGCCCGCAACCCCCGCGTCCCGCATGATTGTAACACCCGGGTCTATGACGATTCCATCGCCTGAGCCAAAGAGAGCCATGCGCAACACCGGTACCCGGCACCTGCGTGCGCCAGCTTGCGCGCAGGCTGGCTTACCGATGTATCACGAGAAGGTTTTGAGGCTTTCGCCATACGGTGGGCGGAGCACGCCCGCCTCGGTGACGATCGCTTCGATGAAGCCGGCCGGCGTGACGTCGAACGCCGGGTTGTACACCGGCGCGTTCCTGGGTGCAGTTGGATGCCCTCCGCAGGAGCGCACCTCACCCGGGTCCCGCTCCTCTATCACGATATCGTCCCCACCGGGGCAGTTGAGGTCTACCGTGGAGCCCGGCGCCG
Organism: Candidatus Geothermincolia bacterium; assembly: GCA_038326775.1. Taxonomy (GTDB): domain Bacteria; phylum Actinomycetota; class Geothermincolia; order Fen-727; family Anoxymicrobiaceae; genus DYIU01. The sequence goes on along the minus strand of JBBQKJ010000001.1, from coordinate 7,810 downwards.
CGATATAGAACGGTATTCCGTGGGCGCGCGCCAGTACGGCTACACCGTAGGTGCCTATCTTGTTAGCGGTATCGCCGTTAGCCGCTATGCGATCCGCGCCGGTCATCACCGAGTCAATACTGCCCTGTTTCATGAGGCACGCGGCGGTGCTATCGGTTATCAGGGTGTAGGGCACTCCCGCGGTGCCGAGCTCCCAGGCGGTAAGTCGAGACCCCTGAAGCAGCGGACGGGTCTCGTCGACGTAGATGCGGACCCCCTTGCCGCGACGGTGGGCCTCGATGAGCACCCCGAGGGCGGTGCCGAAGCGGAGCGCCGCGAGCGACCCCGAGTTGCAGTGGGTCAGCACCCTGGCCCCCTCCGGCACGACCTCCTGCCCGGCCTCGACCAGCAGACGGTTGGTCTTGATGGTGTCGAGCGCTATCTCATCGGCGCGCGCGTGTAGCCTCTGTATGAGCGCGGCGGCGTCGTCATCGGAACCCTCACGGATCGCCTGCTCCATCCGCTCGAGCGCCCAGAAGAGGTTGCGCGCGGTCGGCCTGGAAGCGCCTATGGCCTCGATAGCCTCGCGGACCGCGGCCGCGACCGTCCGGGGGTCACCGGCGCGTGCGGCAAGCGCACCCAGCAGGGCCCCGTAGGCGCCGGCGATACCGATTGCCATGGCTCCCCTGACCACAAGGCGCTTTATGGAGTCGATCACCTCTTCGGGGGTCGTGTGCTCGAGATACATCGTCACCACGGGAAGCAGCGTCTGGTCGAGCAGGTAGAGGACGCCATCCTGGAAGAAGATGGAGTCACCTGGCAGGTAGACCGGACATTGCGCCTCGCCTGGCATACTCATACCCCGCTGCCGCTCAAGATGAAGATGACAGTTGCCGCCGCCCCGCGGCTTTCAACCGCTCCAATTTCCCAGGCCTGATGGAACCCATATCACGTTCCGAGGGTCCAGCTCCTCAGGTACTCCTCCTGCTCGGAGGTGAGCGAGTCGATCTTCATGCCCATGGTCTCCAGCTTCAGCCGGGCTATCTCCCTGTCGATGTCATCCGGCACTCCGTAGACCTTCGTCTCCAGCTCGCTCGCGTGTTTGAAAACGTACTCTGCCATGAGCGCCTGGTTGGCGAAACTCATGTCCATTACGCTCGCCGGGTGACCTTCGGCGGCCGCCAGGTTCACCAGCCGCCCCTCCGCCAGCAGGTACAGCCTTCGGCCATCGGCCATCTCGAACTCCTCGACAAACCGCCGGACGGTCCGCCGGTTCGCGGACATCTTCGCGAGCGTTGGGATGTCGATCTCCACGTCGAAGTGCCCCGAGTTGCACATGACCGAGCGGTCCTTCATCATGTCGAAGTGCTCCGCTCGCAGAATGCTGGTGTCGCCGGTCGCGGTCACGAATATATCGCCCAGCGCCGCGGCCTCCATGGAGGTCGTCACCTGGAAACCGTCCATCGCCGCCTCGAGCGCCCTCAGGGGGTCCACCTCGACCACGACGACATGGGAGCCTAGGCCCCTGCCGCGCGTGGCGATACCGCGGCCGCACCAGCCATACCCGAAGACGACCAGCACCTTGCCGGCAAGCAGCAGGTTGGTGGCCCTGATGATCCCGTCAATGGTGGACTGGCCTGTGCCGTATCGGTTGTCGAAGAGGTGCTTTGTGTTGGCGTCGTTGACCGCAACGACCGGGTAGAGCAGGACCCCGTTCTCCTCCATGCTCTTGAGCCGGATGACACCGGTTGTCGTCTCCTCCGTCCCCGCGATGACCTTGGCGGCCAGCTCCTTGCGCCTGGTATGGACGCTGGTTACAAGATCGGCGCCGTCGTCCATGGTTATCTGCGGCTCCCTGGAGAGAACGCTGTCGATGTGCCTGTAGTAGGTCTCGTTGTCCTCGCCATTGATGGCGAACACGCTGATATCATAATCCTGGACCAGCGAGGCGGCGACGTCGTCCTGGGTGGAAAGCGGGTTGCTCGCACAGAGGAAAGCGTCGGCGCCACCGGCCTTCAGGGTCAGCATGAGGTTGGCGGTCTCGGTGGTCACGTGCAGGCAGGCGCCTATCCTGACACCCTCGAGGGGCCTCTCGGCGGCGAAGCGCTGCCGGATGATCTCCAGCACCTTCATCTCCAACCCCGCCCACTCGATACGCGCTTTGCCCTCCGGCGCCAGGGAAAGGTCCTTCACATCGTAATCCATTTAGTCTTTACTCCTTTCGGCTCGAGCATTGGCTATGAATTAGGTTACCATATCCGCGCGGGCGGCGAGTCTGTCGAGGATACCGGGCAGTCCCGCCGCGGCCCCGCGCACGATCTCCAGGACCAGCTCGTGAGAAGGCGGCGCCCCCGGGGGCGGGATGAGGCAGTTGGATATGCACGCCACGGCCGCGACCTCCAGGCCGAGGTAACGAGCGGCAAGGGCTTCCGGCGCGGTCGACATCCCCACCGCGTCGGCGCCGGCCACCCGCAGCATGAGCGCCTCCGCGGGTGTCTCGTAGCTGGGCCCGGTCACGCAGGCATAAACCCCGCGCTCGCACCTGGCCTCCGCGGGCAGGCACTCCTTCAGGGCATCCTGCCACCTCGCGGCGTAGATGTCCTGCCCGTGGACGAAAGACGTCCTGCCGGGTGACTCCGGCAGGCCTGCCAGCGGGTTCGGAACCAGCAGGAGCAGGTGGTCCGCGATTATCATCAGGTCGCCCGGGATAAAGGCCGGATTCAAGCCTCCGGCCGCGCTGAACATCACCAGGAACTCGACGCCGAGGGCGCTCTTCAGGAATCGTGCCGCTTCTTCCGCTTTACCGGATACCTCGCCCGGGTCAAGCATGTCGCTTCGCTCCGGTGCCGGCCTACCCGGCTAGCCGTTTTTTCAGCTCCTCTATACGGGTCACCGGGGTCGGATCCTGCCCCATGGCCAGGGCAAGATAAACGCTTGTGAAGTCACCGAAGTAGATCAGGTCCAGCAAACGCTCGACCGCGTTCGAGCCCCGTGCGCACACCTGGGTGTTGTGTCCGATGCTTCCACTCAGCAGATCGAGCGTTATCGCGATCCTTTTCTCCACCCGTGGGTTCTCGCCGCTCTCCCGGAGAACGACCAGGTGACATCTCGAGCAGATCTCCTCGAGGTTCTGCCACCCCACTGTCTCGTTGTGGTTCAGCTCCGGGAAAGAGTTGCAGAAGGCGGGCACCTTGGCGTTCTCGTTCAACTGGGCCTTCCAGCGCAGTGCGGCGACGGACAGCGGGCCCTCTGAGCCGTAGACCACCGGCAGGTAACCCACCAGGTCTTTGGCGAGCCTCTTGGTGGGGTTCGAATCGAACATCGATTCGCGCCCGAACTCCTTGCTGCGCTCCTCGAGCATGACAGCGGCGGCTTCGAGCAGGCCGATCATGCCGCTGGTGAGGCCCATTCGCTCGAGCGCACAGAGTATCGGCACGAACAGGTATCCAAGCGAGGCCCGGGGCTGAAGCCCTCCGGGGATGGTGAACAACGGGATGCCGCTCTCGCTCGCGATGCCGGCCAATCTCCCGCCGCTGGTGACGGCCACCATTCGCGCACCCGCCTTCTGTGCCTGCTCGAGACAGTAGAGTGTCTCCTCCGTATTGCCTGAGTAGCTGACCGCAAAAACCAGGTGTCGCGAGTCGACGTATGACGGGAGGCTGTAGCCCTTGACTGTGATTACCGGAAGCCTCAACCCGGCCCCCGGGGCCAGGGCGCCCACAACGTCGCCGGATATTCCGGAGCCGCCCATACCAAGCACGACCACACCTCTTAAGCCCTGGGCATCTGGAAGCGCCACCTCGGACCGCCCTGCCACGAGCGACTGGCGCATCTGCTCCGGGAAGCGCTCCACTGTCTCCAGCATGCCCGCCGGGTCTAAAAGAGCGAGCTCGTCCGGTTTGTCAAGGTCAACTTTGGGTTCCATACCAATCTCCTGTCACTCAGGGGCCACCTGGTCTATTAGTTCCACGCCCTCTTCGACCAGGTCCGCGACCGCCTGCTCGCTGGTGGCCTCGGCATAAACCCGGACTACCGCCTCCGTGCCGGACACCCGCAGCATCACCCAGGAGCCGTCCTCGCGGTGGAACTTAAGCCCATCGATGGTCTCGACGCTCGCCACTTTGAGGCCGCCTATCTCGGCTGGCTTAAGCTCGTGAAGGTTGGCGAGAAGCGCCTCCTTGTGTGCCTGGGTCAGCTCAATATCCCGCCTCAGAAACACGAAGCGCTGCCCCAGCTCCTCCATCAACTCGTCGATCAGCTGGCCCAGCGTCTTCTTGTGGGTGGCCATTATCTCCACGAGCAGGAGGCCGACGAGAACACCGTCGCGCTCCGGTATATAGTTCTTTATGCCGGTTCCGCCGCTTTCCTCGCCGCCGATGAGGATGTCCTCGGCGAGCATGAGATCGGCGATGTACTTGAACCCGACCGGGACCAGGTAGAGCTGGAGTCCGTACCTGTCGCAAAGCCGGTCGATCATGGTGGTGGTGGAGACCGTTTTGACCACTCCACCACTCCAGCCTCGGACCTCCACCAGGTGTTTGAGCAGGAGGGCGAAAACCATGTGCGAGCTGATGAACCTTCCAGTGGCGTCGATGGCGGTCACGCGGTCCGCGTCGCCGTCAACAGCGATGCCGACGTGATAGCCGCCTGCCACCACCGCCTCCCGCAGCTCGTCGAGATTTGCGCCTATGGGCTCGGGCATCAGGCCCGGGAAGAGCGGGTTGTGCACTCCGTGTATCTGGCCGCACTCCATCCCCAGTCTCTGAAGGGCCCGGCCGAAGAGGCCCTGCCCGGCACCGTACAGTGGGTCGAACATGACCTTGATGTCCTTCGCCGGAAAAACATCTGCGTTGATGAGAGACACGACCTTGTCCAGGTAGCGGGGCACTGGGTCGAAGAGCTCGACTCTGCCTGGTTCGATGACATCCTCGAAAAGAACGTCGGGGCGCGGCGGAGGCTCCGCCTCGACTCGCCTCAGCTCCCTCTCGATTTCGGCGGTTATGGTGGTGGAGGCCGAGCCACCGTAGGGGGCCTTGAACTTTATCCCGTCGTAGCGGGCCGGGTTATGGCTGGCGGTAATCATGATGGCCCCGTCGGCCTCGAGGTCAACCGTGGCATAAGAGATTGAGGGTGTTGGCACGAATTTGTCCGCTACCTTCACGCGAATGCGGTAGGTGGACGCAGCGACAGCGCACAACTGGGCAAACCGGTCGGAGCTGAAGCGGGTGTCGTAGCCGATAAGCAGGAGCGGTTCGCTCGCTTTTGCATTTTGCGCCACGTACCCGGCAATCGCGCAGGCGACCAGCCATATCTTGTCGAAGGTGAAGTCGTCGGCGATGACCCCGCGCCAGCCGTCAGTCCCAAATTTTATCATTGTCTTCCCCTTGAACGCGTCACTCTCCCTGAGTTATCAATGATAACAAATGAGATTAATAAATAGTGACGCCTTCACATGATTTGTATCCGAAACATCCGGACGCTGCGGCGAATTCATGTCAAGGTGACCCCAACATGAAATCAAAACTGATCCCGATTATTAGACGCGTTCGCGCCAGTAGTTGAGAAGGTCCTCGAGCGTCTTCTCCAGAGGTATCTCCGGCTTCCAACCGGTGAGAGCGCAGAACTTGGTGTTGTCCGCGCGCAGGACGTCCACGTCCGAAGGCCTCATCCTCTCGGGGTCCTGGCGCACCTCGATGCTCGCGGACGAGAAACCCAGGAGGATGTCCAGCATCTTTCTGATGGTGACGTCGCTGCCGGAGCCGATGTTGTAGACGTCGCCGGGCTCTCCCTTCTCGAGGGCCAGCCAGTAACCTTTTATCATGTCGCGAACATCGGTGAAGTCGCGGCGGGCCTCAAGGTTGCCAACGCTCAATACCGGTTCCTGCTTGCCCTTCTCTATCATGGCGATCTGCCTGGAAAAATTGCTGGAGACGAAAACGTCGCCGCGCCGCGGCCCTGTGTGGTTGAACCCCCGGGTCCTGATGATGAAAAGGCCGTAGCTCTGGTGATACTGGTAGCCCAGCAGGTCCTGGGCCACCTTGCTGACCCCATAAGGGCTGAGCGGTCTAAGGGGGTTCGACTCCTTGATAGGCACCTCGTCATCGTATACCATGCCGTACTCCTCGCTGGAGCAGGCGAGCTGAACGCGCGACTCGAGCTTGAGCTCGCGCATCGCCTCGAAGATATTCAACTGGCCCACCACGTTGGTCATCATGGTCTCGATGGGCGCCTTCCACGAGGTGGGGACGAAGCTCTGGGCGGCGAGGTGGAAGATATAATCAGGCTTGACCTCCAGGAGGCAGTGCCTGACCGCGACCGCGTCCTTGAGGTCGCAGTCGACGAGGGTTATGTCATTGACTATTTGCTGGACGTTATCCATGCGGCTGCGCCAGCGGGCGGTTCCGAACACCTCCGCGTCACCCCGGCCAAGACAATACTCGGCCAGATGGCTTCCCGCGAACCCGGTTATCCCAGTGATTAATACCCGCAACACGCACCTCCGCTGAACGCTCGCGAGCGATTCATCGCCACGCGGCTAGAACTTGATCTTTCCGGCCTCAATAACAGTGGAGGGCCAGATACGAATCCCCCTGCGGAACTCGTTCTCGCCTCCAGCCTCGATATTATCACCCAACACCGAGCACTCCGCAACATGGACCGAGGGACCCAGGGAAGTGCCTCTTCCGACTATGCTGCGATCGATCACCGAACGTTCGCCGATGACCGCTTCATCCAGGATTATCGACCCCTCGACGCGAGATTCCAGGCCCACCTTCACCCCGTCGCCCAGGCAGCTCCGGCCTCCGACCCAGGCACCCGGACCTATGCTGACGCCCTCGCCGATAAGCAGGGGGCCGAAGAGATGGGCGCTATCGTCTATCTCGGCGCCCTCGCCCACGATTATCCCTTGCCCCCTGGCGCTGCCCTTCATGGAAACCTCGATCTTTCCATCCAGTATATCGTGATGGGCGGCCAGGTACTTCTCGGGAGTGCCCAAGTCGAGCCAGTAGCACTCCGAGGGAAAGCCGTAGAGCGGCTCCCCCTGCTCGAGGAGGTCCGGGAACAGCTGCCTCTCGAACGAGTAGTTCTCACCGGGAGGGACCTGCTCGAGCACCCGGGGGTCGAGAACGTAAGTGCCCGCGTTTATGAAGTTGGTCACCACCTGGTCCCAGGAGGGCTTCTCCAGAAACTCCTTTATGCGCCCGTCGGAGTCCAGCGGGACCAGGCCGTATGCCGTCGGGTCCTCGACCGGAGTCAGCGCAATCGTTACCGCAGCGCCTTTCTCCCGGTGATAAGCGACCAGCGCTCCGATGTCGAGGTCGGTGAGGATATCACCGTTGCATACTATGACCGGATCGGTCCCCAGGTGTTCTGCGCTGTTCTTTATCGCCCCGCAGGTGCCGAGCGGCTCGTCCTCGGTCACGTGGATTAGCTTCATGCCAAGGCGCGACCCGTCTCCGAAGTACTCGTCGAACACCGCCGGCAGGTACCCCGTCGAGAGGACGACCTCATCCACACCATGTGCTTTGAGGTGCAGGAGCTCTATCTCCAGGAAAGGTGTATTGACCAGCGGCAGCATCGGCTTTGGAGTGTTTATGGTCAATGGCCTCAGCCTCGTGCCGAAACCACCAACAAGCATCGCACCTTTCACGTCCCATCACCTCCAATTCACCCTGGGGTCAATTCATCATGGGGTCTACCATTGATATTTAGTCTACATCAGTTGTGTTAGAGGTTGCAGGATGTGGGGCGTTGCCCCTGGATGGAGGGAGGCCGTAGGCCAACCGGAATCCAGGGGCTCGCGGCCGGCTGACGTGCCCCGGGCAACAGG